>CAVAJR010000001.1:0-24305 GCA_963589005.1 Bacteroidaceae bacterium
AAAGTGAATAAAATTTGACAAAAATAAAAACCGGGAAATCCCGATTTTATCAGTACCTGAAGGTATTCGAGAGAACTTGACTATGTGTCGGAACTGTCAAAGACCCGTAAAAGTAAAAAAAGAGAGGGCGGAGCGGATTTGCTCTGCCCTTTTGTCTTTTGATTCGTACAATCCAAAAACAACTTGTCAACAAGTTGAGACAAATGTATAATAAGCAAACGGATTTATAGTACATGGTTGGTATGACAATATTCTATAAAAAATATTAAGGTATTAATAAGCTATATGTACTATAATGAAGACACGCAGGGGAAGACCTGCATAAAAGGAAAGTAGTGAAAGGAGAAGCAGTTATGGCAGGAGAAGTATTAAGAGCTTTACACACAGGTATAAGTGTAAGAGATATGGATGAAGCTGTTAAATGGTATGATAAGTGGTTAGGCTTTAAACCGGTTTATGATCAGGGTTATGTTCCGCCGCTTAAGGCTCATCTGTATTTTATTGAAGATAAGAACGGATACCAGATCGAACTTTTCAAATATGATGATCCGAAGCCAACACCGGAGGACAGACTTACACCAAACACTGACTTACAGACTTGCGGAACGAAGCATCTTGCATTAGCAATTGATGATGCTGACGCATTCAAGGAGAAGTTCCTTGCAGAAGGTGGTAAGATTGCACATGAAGTTAATATGGGCAATGATCATGTTTTGTTCATTTTGGATCCGAGCGGTACACTCATTGAGCTGATTCAGCAGCCTAAATAAGGCTAAATTAAACATATTATTTCAGTAGATTTTAGACAGTGTGCATAACATGTTGCACAAAATATTAAATTTGGTAAGTTAGAAAACAAATAAATTGACTAAAAAAAAACTGAGTAATATAATTACACTGTTAGAAATGGTACTGAGAGACAGTACTTAAGAAAATTTATAGGAGGTAACTATAATGAAGAAACTTTTAGCTATCGTATTAGCAGCTACTATGGCATTCTCCATGGCTGGTGCTTGCATGGCAGATGAAGCAGATACAGCATCTGACTTCACATGGAACGAACAGAAGGAAGTATGGTGTATCTTACCTACAACAGGTGTTCCTGGACTTCTGATCCACGCTGACTCACTTGGTTATGTAATGGGCAAAGAAGGCTTCACTTATGTAACAAAGGATGCTCAGGGCGATCCATCACAGCAGGTATCTTACGTTGAAGATGCTATCGCAGCTGGCAACGTTGGTGCAATCATGATCGCAGCTATGGATACAGATATGCTTGAAGATGTTGCTAACCAGGCTAAGGAAGCTGGTATCGCAGTTGCATACCTTGGCGTTTCACCTTCATATGAAATCGCTGGTTACATTGCTACAGCTTACTCAATCACAGGTATGGCAGCAGTTCAGGCAGCTGAAGACTGGGTTCAGAAGAGAGTAGCAGAAGGCGGCAATGTTCCTCAACGTGAAGACGGAACATATGACATCGCTTGCGACGTTTACTATGACATCACAGATGGTATCTATCGTTCAAACGCTATGATCGGTACAGCTACAGAGTCTGAAACATTTACAGTTGTTTCTGCAACACAGTCATATGGTGACTCTGCTCAGACAGATGCTTATGACAATGCTCAGGCAGTTTTAGCAGCTAACCCAGATTGCCGTGTATTCATCGCTTACGAGCCAGATGAAGCTATGGGTATTGCTTCAGCTATCGCTGACTATGCAGATCAGAACGGTCTTGACCTTGCTGACTTCTGTGTAATGCCTTGCTACTCAGTAGATGATACATTCCTTCAGATGTGGGCTGAGGTTCAGGAAGATCATTCAGCTAACGCTATCAAGGGATACGCTACATACGGCGGAACACCTACAGATGAAGAAGTTAAAGAGTTCGCAGATGCTAATGCAACAAACACTGGTATGACATTCTCAGCTACAGGTGCTAAGCTTGCAGCTATCCTTCTTGGTGTTTGCCACGTTGGTGATTATGAGTGGACATATGGCGATGCTTACTATGATGATATCTCAGCTACAAACGTATACGGATATGATTATCAGTGGAAGCAGGGCGATGAGAACCCATGCGAACAGTACGAAGTAGATCATGCTATGTACTAAAATTTGATTATAGTCGAATTAATGTTTAGGCGGTAATTGGTGGCGCGGAGTACACCTCCGCGCCATATTTGGAATTAAGAAATTGTATTAGATGATTGTGAGGTTTTTATGGAAAATAAGCAACCGGCATTATCATTGAAGGGCATCAGGAAAGTATTCCCGGGTGTCGTTGCTCTGAATAATGTTTCTATAGACTTTTATCCTGGCGAGGTTCATGCTCTTATCGGCGAGAACGGTGCAGGAAAGTCAACCTTCATAAAGACCATTACAGGTGCACATGCACCTGATGGGGGAACTATCAGTATAGATGGTCAGACATATAATGCCATGACCCCTGCTCTCGCAAGATCTCATGGTATTGAATGTATTTATCAGGAATTCAACCTGATTGATGTTCTTTCAGCAGCAGAAAATATCTGCTACGGAGAGAAGATTAGTAAATTCGTTAATCAGAAGAAGATGAACGAAATTGCACAGAAGATTTTCGACGATTTCGGAGTTGATATCAATCCAAGGACATTGGTTAGAGATCTTACTCCTGGACATATGCAGATTGTTGAAATAGCAAAGTCTGTTTCTAAAAAGTGCGAAGTACTTATTCTTGATGAGCCTACAGCACCTCTTTCATTAGCAGAAGTTGATATTCTGTTTAAGATTGTAAATAAGCTAAGAAATGAAGGTGTAGCTATTATCTTCATTTCACACAGACTTGATGAAGTATTCGAGTTGACAGATCGTATCTCTATTCTCCGTGACGGCGAGTATATTACAACTGTTATGACTAAGGATACTAACAGAGCAGAGCTTATTAAGTACATGGTAGGACGTGAAATGACAGCTACATTCCCACCGCGTAATGCTGAAATAGGTGATGTTAAGCTTGAACTTAAGAACCTTACAGGAAATGGCGTTAAGAATATTTCGTTCAAGGCACGCAAGGGAGAGATCCTGGGCGTTTCAGGACTTGTAGGAGCCGGACGTACAGAGATCATGAAGGTTGTGTACGGAGCTGAGAAGAAACAGTGGGGCGAGATTTATGTAGATGGTAAACTTGCTAATATCAAGAGTCCTAGAGAGGCAATGCATAAGTATGGTATATGCCTGATTCCTGAGGACAGAAAGAGAGAAGGCTGCTTCCTGTCAGAAACCATATCATGGAATATTGTATACAATGTTCTGGGTAAGATTTCTAAGTGCGGCTTCGTAGACAGAAAGAAAGAAAAAGAAATTGCTGACTATTACGGAAAGGCAATGAGAATTAAGGCACCTAACCTTGATGCTACAAAAGTTATGACATTATCTGGTGGTAATCAGCAGAAGGTCGTAATTGGTAAGGCACTGGCAACACAGTCTGATGTAGTTATATTCGACGAACCTACAAGAGGTATCGACGTTGGAGCTAAATATGAGATCTATGAACTCATGAATCAGATGTGTGAGCAGGGTAAGTGTGTTATCATGATTACATCTGACATGGAGGAACTGCTCGGAATGTCAGACAGAATTGTTGTATTTGGTGAGAGGTGTCTTGCCGGTGAACTTGAGAAGTCAGAATTCAGTCAGGAGAAGATTCTTGATATGGCTTCAACCGGCGGCCCAAGAGAAGCGGAGGATTAATTTATGAAAAAGAAAATCGATTATTCCGGTCTGTTACGTAAATTTATGATGTATATTGTACTTGTCATATTGATGATTGCTTTCCAGATAATATGTAAGTCATCTACAGGTCGTGATTTCCTTTCTTTATCTAATATGATGAATATTTTAGGACAGAATGCTTATCTGCTTATCACAGGTATTGGTATTACATTCATCATGTTAGGCGGAGCAATGGACTTATCAACAGGTTACTTGCTTTCAACATTAGGTATTCTTATGGCACTTATTGATACTGCATCAGGCAGCTTCGTTCTGTCTATGGGTCTTGGTATCATTTGTGGTATTCTTATTTCTGGTTTCAACGGCGTTATGTATGCATGGCTGAGAGTTTTCCCATTCATCATAACACTTGCTACACAGTACATTTTGAATGGTGCTACATACCTGCTCTCAGGTGGTGTACAGAAGACATATAAGGGACTTTCAGGAGCATTCAAATTCCTCGGTGGTGCTAATATTCCTTTCTTAGGAGGAAGCTATGTAAAATCAGGTGTTATCGTAATGATCATTCTGGTTATCGTTGGTGCCCTTATTCTTAACAAGACACACTTCGGACGTAACGTATACGCTCTTGGTTCAAACCCTGATGCAGTTGCTCTTTCAGGTGTAAGTGTTGCTAAGATGAGAATTGCAATCTTCGCTCTTGCAGGTTTATTCTTCGCATTTGCACAGATTGTTAACATTGGTAAGATCGGATCAGCTTCTCAGTCAATGGGTATCGGCGCAGAGTTCACAGCTATGGCTGGGGCAATGCTCGGCGGTATCAAGATGGGCGGCGGCGGCGGCAAGATCAACAACATGGTTGTTGGTACTCTTATCATCGCTGTTCTTAACCAGGGCTTCAACTTCCTTAACGTTAACCAGTACTGGCAGGATGTTGCTCTTGGTATCGTTCTTCTGTTCGCAGTTGCTCTTGATGAGATGCAGACACGTGCTACTATCAATGCAGCTAAGAAGGTTAGCGGCAAGGCTCCGGAACCTTCCAAGACAGCAGCTTAAACGTATTACAAGAATACAATTCAAAAATAAACAGATATCCTATGAAAGTGGGGTATCTGTTTTTATATGATTATAAATTTTCTTTACATAAGAAAAAATTACTATGAAATATATGTACCCTTTGCAAGCATCAGGTGCGCCACAGGCAACTGCACCTGACTGGAGAATTCTGTGGGAGGGGCTTGTCAAAAATTTGACTGAGTTACGGTCAAACTACTTGATATAAAAAAAATTTTTAAGTATAATCCACACATTATGAAATGTCCATTTTGCTCATGTTGTGATACGAAAGTGCTTGATTCACGTCCTAATGATGATAAAACTGCAATCAGAAGGAGACGTGAATGTGAGAGCTGCCATCGAAGATTTACAACATACGAAAAGATTGAGACCATACCTATTATGGTATTAAAAAAAGATGGCAATACTGAGTCGTATGACAGAGGCAAGATTGAGCGGGGCATATTGCAGGCCTGCTATAAGAGACATGTTACAAGGGAAAAAATTGAGCAGGTCGTAGATGAGATAGAAAATGAGATATTTTCACTGGGCTGCTCTGAAGTGAAGAGCAGCGTTATTGGCGAAATAGTTATGGACAAGATAAAGGAAGTTGATTCTGTAGCTTATGTCAGATTCGCCTCGGTTTACAGACAGTTCAAGGATGTAAATACATTTATAGAAGAAATAAAAAAGCTTTGTTGAGATATGTTTAAGAAATTCTACCCGACAGTTTTTTATCAATCAGCGTATAAAATTGATTTCACAGAATTATATAACAAGGGATACAGAGGTCTGTTGACAGACGTAGATAATACTCTTGTAAGACATGGAGCTCCGAGTGATGAGCATTCGGAAGCTCTTTTTGTTATGTTAAGGCAAATAGGATGGAAGGTATGCATTATTTCCAATAATGATGAAAACAGGATCAAACCATTTGCTGAAAAGGTTCAGTCTCAATATATATGCGATGCGCATAAGCCTAATGCCCAAGGATATCTGGAAGGAATGAAGAAAATAGGAACTAGCAAAAATAATACATTGATGCTGGGAGATCAATTGTTTACAGATATTTACGGTGCGAATAAAGCAGGCATAAAATCCATACTAATTAAGCCAATCTATATTGATCATAAGCCTCTGATTTTGTTAAAACGATTAGGAGAAGCTATCGTAAAATTCTTCTACCGGATTTACTCATCGAAACATCCGGGACGGCTGTAAGCTTTGTGAATTATGTATTTAATTTACATTTTATCGATTCCTTTTTGAATGAGCCGGTCGGTGAAATGCAGGAAAATGAAAAGCATGGAACATTTTATATGCTGTGTGTAAGGCTTGTCTTGTATCAAATGCATAATATATTGTTGCATTCTTTGAAAATATTGTACGAAAAAAAGTAATTTTTCGGTTGAATCAGCATAAAATATGTTTTAATATCAGGATATCGATATATAAAACAAGTAACTAATCATATTTTTTTGAACAAGGTAATGAAATCATTGGTGAGACCATGAGGGCTCATCAATGTTTTTGTACCATAAAAAAGAGACAGGAGAGTTTTAGATGCTTAAATTATTTAGGTATATGAAAACCAGAGATTGTATTTACATGCTGGGAATACTGGTTTTTGTTGTAATATCAGTCTGGTGTACATTAACGATGCCGGATTATATGACAAAAATCACCCAGCTTGTTGAAACCGGTGGTGAGATGTCGGAGGTATGGAAATCCGGCGGGATAATGCTTGCATTTGCCTTTGGAGATGTTATATGTACGATAGTTATCGGATTTTTCACCTCGCAGGTTGCGGCAAATTTCTCGAAGAATCTCAGAAAACAACTTTATGACAAGGTAGTAGGATTTTCTATGGAGGAAATCAATAACTTTTCCACCTCCAGCCTTGTTACCAGATCCACCAATGATATTGTTCAGATTGTTCAGATTATTTCCATGGGATTGCAGATGATGCTGAAGGCACCTATTATTGCTATTTGGGCTGTGTTCAAGATCATGGATAAAGGCTGGCAGTGGCTGCTCGTAACAGCTGTTGCAGTATTGGTCGTTGTTATAGTGATCGCTATATGTCTTATTCTCGTTACACCTAAGTTTAAACTTATCCAAAAGTTAACCGATAAGATGAATCTTATTACAAGAGAAAATCTTACAGGTGTAAGGGTAGTAAGAGCATATAATGCAGAACGCTATCAGGAGGATAAGTTTGACAATGTCAATGCTGAAATAACCAGAAATCATTTATTTACCGGTAAAACGATGGCTCTGCTCATGCCATCTATGCAATATGTAATGAGCATGACATCTTTGTGCGTTTATTGGGTGGGTGCATTCATAATAATGAACCAGACCGATGTCATGTCTAAGATAGATACATTCAGTAAGCTGGTTGTATTCATGGCATATGCTATACAGATCATTATGGCCTTTATGATGGTATCAATGATATTTATGTTCCTTCCTAGGGCACAGGTTTCGGCTGGCAGAATATTAGAAGTTCTGGATATGAAGACGAAGATCTCAGACGGAAACCTCAAAAATGGCCAGTCGGTTAAGGGACAGGTAGAATTTA
The DNA here is from genome assembly GCA_963589005.1 of Bacteroidaceae bacterium. Lineage (GTDB taxonomy): Bacteria > Bacillota > Clostridia > Lachnospirales > Lachnospiraceae > RGIG5612. The sequence goes on from CAVAJR010000001.1 coordinate 7,361, forward strand.
AAAATGTATCATTCAGTTATCCGGGAGCACAGGAACGGGTTCTTGATAATATTACATTTAAAGCAGAACCGGGAGAGATAGTAGCGTTCATTGGCTCCACAGGTTCCGGTAAGAGTACGCTTATTAATTTGGTTCCGAGATTTTTCGATGCGTCAGAGGGCGAGGTCCTTGTTGACGGTGAAAATGTAAAATCATATGTGCTGAATGACCTTCGTGATAAGATAGGATATGTATCGCAGAAAGCAATATTGTTTAAGGGCACCATTGCCTCTAATGTTGACTATGGAGATACAGATAGAACCAGAGCATCTGACGAAGATATAGTTCATGCAATGCAGGTAGCTCAGGGTAAGGATATTTTAGACAAAGCGGCTGAAGGAATAAATGCTCCAGTTGCTCAAGGCGGAACGAACTTCTCCGGCGGACAGAAGCAGAGAATTTCTATAGCAAGAGCAATTTGCAAGAAACCGGAAATATTTATATTCGACGACTCCTTCTCAGCTCTTGACTATAAGACAGATAAAAAGCTCAGGGCTGAACTTAAGAAGGAAACAAATGGAGCAACCATATTGATTGTTGCTCAGCGTATAGGAACAGTCAAGGATGCTGACAAAATCATAGTTCTTGATGAAGGTAAGATGGCAGGAATCGGCAGACATGAAGAATTGCTGAAGACTTGTGAGGTTTACCGTCAGATTGCTTATTCACAGCTGTCAAAGGAGGAATTGGAAAATGCGTAGAGGTAATGGTGAAACGGCCAGCCTTAGGTTCCTTGGACCGTTGCTTTCATATATGAAGAAAAATCTGGGAATGCTGATCGCAGCAATTATTTGCGCAATTGGCGGAACCATACTTACAATAATAGGCCCGAAGCAGGTTAGTAAAATTGCTGACATCATAAGTAAGGGACTTACAGGAGAGATGGACATTGATGCTGTTGTCAGCATAGCGGTAACGCTTCTGGTATTATATTCCCTGGCATGGGTTTTATCCTACACTCAGGGATTTTTGATGACGATAGTTACCCAGAGAACTTCATATGGGTTAAGACATGATATTGTAAAACAGATCAATATACTTCCGCTAAGATATTTTGATAATAACCTTATAGGCGATATTTTGTCGCGTGTAGTAAATGACGTTGATACCATAGGACAGACGCTTACAACCTCCGTAGGCAACCTGTTTCAGGCAGGAACTCAGTTTATAGGCGTATTTGTGATCATGCTTTTTACAAGCTGGCAGCTGTCGCTTGTGGCACTGGGGGCATCTCTTATAGGTTTTGCATTGCTCTTCATAATCATGAAAAATTCTCAGAAGTACTTTGTAAAATCTCAGGCGCTTTTAGGTGCATTAAATGGTCATATCGAGGAAATCTATGCAGGTCATGACGTTGTAAATGCATATAATGCCAATAATTATGAGGGTCAGAAATTTGATAACCTGAATAACGGATTCGCAGAGTGCGTATGGAAATCTCAGTTTTTTGGATCGCTGATGCCGCCTATTATGGGATTTGTCGGCAACCTGGGTTATGTAGCAGTCTGCGTAGTAGGTGCGGTTATGACTATGAGCGGCACCATTACATTTGGCACGGTAGTTGCATTTATGATCTATATCAGGTTATTTACATCTCCGCTGCAGCAATTAGGACAGATCTTTACACAGCTTCAGTCAACGGCAGCTGCTTCAAAGCGTGTATTTGAGTTCCTTGAAGAAGAGGTTTTGCCGGATGATATGAATCTTCCTATCAGAATCCCTCATGGCCAGGCTAAGGGAAATATAGAATTCAGGCATGTTAATTTCGGCTACAATCCGGAGAAGACTATTATTAATGATTTCTCAGTATTGGCGCCTGCAGGCAAAAAGGTTGCCATCGTAGGACCTACCGGTGCAGGAAAAACAACAATGGTTAATCTTCTTATGAGATTCTATGAGGTTAATTCAGGAGAGATTACCATAGATGGTATTCCTATTAAGACCATGAGAAGAGAAGAGGTTCATGCACTGTTCGGTATGGTTCTTCAGGATACTTGGCTGTTTGAAGGAACCATCAGGGATAATATTAAATACAGCAAGGAAACGTCAGACGAGAAGGTTATTGAGGCTGCCAAGGCTGCGGGAATACATCATTTCATTATGACAATGCCTCACGGGTATGACACGATTCTGGACGAAAATGCCAATGTATCGGCAGGCCAGAAGCAGTTGATTACAATAGCTCGTGCAATGGTTGAAGACGCACCATTCCTTATACTGGATGAAGCAACATCATCGGTTGATACAAGAACTGAAGAACTTATCCAGGTGGCCATGGACAAATTGATGGCCAACAGAACATCATTTATCATTGCACACAGATTATCAACTATTAAGAATGCTGATCTGATCCTTGTAATGAAGGATGGTGATATCATTGAACAAGGCAATCATGAACAGCTGATGGAAAAGGGCGGATTTTACGCAGAACTGTATAATTCACAGTTCGACCAGCTGGATTAAAAAAAGGTTGAAAGTTGGCAATATACCTTGTAGAATAAGGTGCAGACAGTTATTTAAAACGGAGGATATATTTATGGTTACAGCTGGTGACTTCAGAAATGGAATGACAGTAGAAATTGACGGCGATGTTTGTCAGATCATTGACTTTCAGCATGTTAAGCCGGGCAAGGGTGCTGCATTCGTTAGAACAAAATACAAAAAGATTATTACAGGCGGTGTTGTAGAAACATCTTTCAGACCAACAGAAAAGTTCGAAAATGCACATATTGACAGAGCTGAAATGCAATATCTGTTTGATGATGGCGATATGTATACATTCATGGATACAACAACCTATGAGCAGGTTCAGTTAAGCCATGAGGATGCAGGCGATCAGATGAAATTCGTTAAAGAAAACGAACTGGTTAAGGTATGTTCATACAACGGCAAGGTGTTCTCAATTGAGCCACCGACAGCTGTTGAGCTCAAGGTTATCAACACAGAGCCGGGCTTCAAGGGCAATACAGCAACAGGCGCAACTAAGCCAGCTATCGTAGAGACAGGTGCACAGGTTCTCGTACCACTGTTCATCGAACAGGATGAAGTAATTAAGATCGACACCCGTACAGGTGAATATCTCTCAAGAGCATAAAATGTATTTATTGACGCTGCCGGATTCTTCCGGCAGCATTTTTTCTTTATGAGAAGGACAGCCTACAGCGCTCTTCTGAAAAAATGTCCGCGCGGGGGCGGACATGACAAATAGACGATTCTTGCACATAGTGGAAAACTTCATTTCTGCTGCACGAAAATGCTCAGATTTATTCTTGACATATATCTTTGTAATACACTAGAATCAAAACACAGGAAACACATCTGTGATAATGAGGCTTGTTAGATCAACACTTCATTAGCCGGAGACTATCATTATTTCTGTATAACAATCACATCATATCAACTAAATATTTCAAGCTGCGTTTGGTCAGAACCGAACGTTTATTGGTGCTGCCGGGTTTTATGAATATTTGCAGCTAATCATAGCAATTTGCATTGAATAGCTGGCAAATCTATTGCTTTTTAGGCAGAAAGGTGAGGCAATAATGGTTGAGAATTTTGTAAATGATGTGAAAGAAAAGGTCTGCAGCAAATTAACGGACAAGCGTTGTACGGTAAAATTAAATCCGGTTGTAAAATTAAATGCGATCCATAAGATGGGAATAACGATTCTTGAGGAGGGAGAACTGGCGGCACCTACTTTATATTTTGAGGATTTTTATTCCATGTATGAGCATGGATATTCCATTGATGAGATTGCGGATAAAATAATTGCAATTAATGCTGCTCAAAAGAATGCAATACCTGTGGAATTTACTAAAATGAGTGATTTTGAGTATGCCAGGAAATATATTACACTTAAGCTGATCAATACGCAGGAAAATGCAGCTATTATAGCTGATGTTCCGCATATAACCTATTCAGAATTAGGACTTACAATAATTTTTGAAATAACAGTGATAGATGACATAACAAAGAATGTAATGAGCGCCAGAATTCCGACGAATATCATGAATGAATGGAAGACTGATACGCAGGAGCTTCTGAAACTGGGGCGGGAAAATACCGTAAGGATGATGGGTGTTTATGTTAAGGAAATGAAGGAGGCACTCGAAGATTTCGCTGAAGATGGCGGGGGCAAAATGAATAATGAGCTTGGCATGGAGTTGGCAGACATGGGGCAAATGCCAATATATGTCCTTACCAACAATTACAAATTATATGGTGCAGTAAATATCTTTATGGATGGAGTATTAAGAAATATCTCTGATATGCTGGAGGATGATATCTGCATTATTCCGTCAAGTATGCACGAAGTGCTGTTGATACCGCTCCGTTTAGTAGACTGCCTTGATGATATAAATGCCATGATACGTGCAATAACAGATGAAGTGCTTCAAAAACAGGATTTCCTGTCAAGCAATTGTTATATATATTCAAGACAGCTAGATAAAATAATAATGTATTGCTAAGACTGCGCCCGACGTGAATCGAACACGCATTTCAGGCTCCGGAGGCCTGCGCTTTATCCATTGAGCTACGGGCGCATTTGTCAAGTGAATGTAAGTTTAACGCATTTTATATGTTGAGGCAAGTGTGTTTTACAGTCTTTGAAATAGAAACATGCGTTATCCGTCCCGGCAAGGCTGCTGCCGGCTTTAATGAGTATTTGCAAATACATAAGGCGGGATATGCGTATTAGCTTGGAAAATACCATCATTGTATTTATTGTGTGCGGGAAACAAAATCACTTGTGAATGCATAATTCATTTGCTAGAATTATCGGATAGGAACTTATTTGCATACACAAACGTAATGGAGGAAAATAAAATCATGGCAAGAAAAATGAAAACCATGGATGGCAATACAGCTGCTGCACATGTATCTTATGCATATTCAGACGTTGCTGCCATTTACCCGATTACCCCATCATCAGTAATGGCTGAATTGGCTGATAAGTGGGCTACAGAGGGATTGAAGAATATCTTCGGCAAGGAAGTAGCAGTTACGGAGATGCAGTCAGAAGCAGGTGCAGCAGGTGCGGTTCACGGCTCACTGGCAGCAGGTGCACTTACAACTACATTCACAGCATCTCAGGGATTGCTCCTGATGATCCCTAATATGTATAAGATCGCAGGTGAACAGCTTCCTGCAGTTATTGACGTATCTGCAAGAGCTATTGCATCACATGCACTCTCTATTTTTGGCGATCATTCAGATATTTATGCATGCCGCCAGACAGGATTTGCAATGCTGTGTTCGTCAAGTGTTCAGGAAGTAATGGATCTTACACCGGTATCACACTGTTCAGCGATTAAGGGCAGGGTGCCGTTTGTTAACTTCTTTGACGGCTTCAGAACATCTCATGAGATTCAGAAGATAGAGATCTGGGATTACGAAGATTTAAAAGACATGGTTGACATGGAGGCAGTTGCTAAGTTCAAGGCTGAATCACTTAACCCTAACAGAGCTTGCCAGATGGGTTCAGCACAGAATCCTGACATTTTCTTCCAGGTACGTGAAGCATGTAATGGCGCATATGAAGCTCTTCCTGCAGTTGTAGAAGAGTACATGAATAAGGTTAATGCCAAGATCGGAACAAACTATGGTCTGTTCAACTACTACGGAGCTGAGGATGCAGAGCATGTTATCATTGCTATGGGATCAGTATGCGAGACAGCAGAAGAGACAGTAGATTTCCTTAATAAAGAAGGCGGCAAATATGGTATCGTTAAGGTACGCTTATACAGACCTTTCAGTGCAAAACATCTTATCAATGCTATTCCAAAGACTGTTAAGCAGATCAGCGTATTAGACAGAACTAAGGAGCCTGGAAGCTTGGGAGAGCCTCTGTATCTGGATGTTGTTGCTGCCCTTCATGAATCGGAATTCAAGGATGTTCCTGTATTTTCAGGACGTTACGGACTTGGTTCCAAGAATACCAACTCAGCACAGATCATCGCAGTATTTAAGAATACTGAGAAGAAGAGATTTACAATTGGTATCAATGATGATGTAACACATCTGTCACTTGATACATCATACCAGCCGGTAACAGCACCTGAGGGCACTGTATGCTGCAAGTTCTGGGGACTGGGCGCAGATGGTACTGTTGGTGCAAATAAGAATTCTATTAAGATCATCGGTGATAATACAGATCAGTATGCACAGGCATATTTCGATTATGATTCTAAGAAATCAGGCGGTGTTACAGTTTCTCACCTCAGATTCGGCAAGACGCCTATTAAGTCAACTTACCTTATTAACCAGGCTGACTTCGTAGCATGTCATAATCCGTCATATGTTCGTAAATACAACATGGTACAGGATCTTAAGGACGGTGGAACCTTCCTTCTTAACTGCGCATGGAATACAGAGGAACTCTCACAGCATCTTCCGGGACAGGCTAAGAAATATATTGCCGACCATAATATTAATCTTTATACCATCGACGGTATTAAGATCGGCAAGGAGATCGGACTGGGCGGCAAGATCAATACTGTACTTCAGTCTGCATTCTTCAAATTGGCTAATATCATTCCGGCAGATGAGGCTTCAAGACTGATGAAGGAAGCTGCTAAGAAGAGCTATGGAAGAAAGGGCGATGACATAGTTAATATGAACTATGCAGCCATTGATGCAGGTGCACAGCAGGTAGTTAAGGTTGAAGTTCCTGCAGACTGGAAAAACGCAGAATATGAAGAATTGGGCGTAATCCATACAGAGGGCAACAAGGAAGTTGTAGATTTTGTAAATGCTGTTCAGAATCATGTATCAGCTCAGGAGGGCAATTCGATTCCTGTATCTACATTTACAAAATATGCTACAGGTGTTACACCATCCGGTACCGCTGCATATGAGAAACGCGGTATTGCAGTTGATGTTCCGAGCTGGAATGCAGCATCATGTATTCAGTGTAACCAGTGCTCATATGTATGTCCGCATGCAGCAATCCGTCCGGTCATGATGACAGAGGATGAGCTTGCTAAGGCACCAAACGGTACTAAGTCTAAGGATGCTACAGGACTTCCTGGATATAAATTTGCCATGACAGTTTCAGTTTTAGACTGCACGGGATGCGGATCTTGTACAAATGTATGTCCTGGCAATAACAAGGCTGAAACGCTTACACTTAAGCCTCTTGAGACACAGATGAGTGAGCAGGATGTATTTGCATATGGTCTTACAATTTCTGAAAAGCCGGAGGTTGCTGCTAAGTTTAAAGAAACAACAGTTAAGGGCAGCCAGTTCAAGCAGCCGCTGCTTGAGTTCTCGGGTGCATGTGCAGGATGCGGTGAGACACCTTATGCTAAGCTCATGACACAGTTATTTGGCGACAGAGCATATATTGCAAATGCTACAGGCTGTTCCTCAATCTGGGGCAACTCATCACCTTCAACACCTTACACAGTTAATAAGAAGGGACAAGGTCCTGCATGGTCTAACTCACTGTTCGAAGATGCAGCAGAATTCGGATATGGTATGCTTCTTGCACAGAATGCGATCCGTGCAAGACTTAAGGACAAGGTAGAAGCATTTGTAAATGAAGACAAGAATGACGACCTTACAGCAGCTGCTAAGGAGTGGCTGGATACCTTCGATAATGGTGCATTAAACGGACCGGCTACCGAAAAACTGGTAGAAGCTCTTGAAGCAAGAGGCTGTGATCATTCTAAAGAGATCCTTGATCAGAAGGAATACCTGTCTAAGAAGAGCCAATGGGTATTCGGCGGCGACGGCTGGGGATATGATATCGGTTTCGGCGGACTTGATCATGTTATTGCATCCGGCAAGGATATCAATATTCTCGTATTCGATACAGAAGTATATTCAAATACAGGCGGACAGTCATCCAAGGCTACTCCGACAGGTGCTACAGCTCAGTTTGCTGCAGGCGGCAAGGATGTTAAGAAGAAGGATCTGGCACAGATCGCTATGACATATGGTTATGTATATGTAGCACAGATTGCAATGGGTGCAGATATGAACCAGTGTATTAAGGCATTTGCTGAGGCTGAAAGCTATCCTGGTCCATCACTGATCATTGCATATGCTCCATGTATCAACCATGGCATCAAGGGCGGCATGAGTTCAGCTCAGGCAGAGGAGAAGAAGGCAGTTACATCAGGATATTGGCAGCTGCTTAGATACGACCCGAGAAAGAAGGCAGAAGGCAAGAATCCGTTCACATTGGATTCGAAGGATCCTTCAACAGCATATGGCGACTTCTTACGCGGCGAAGTAAGATATTCAGCACTTGAGAAGATGAATCCTGAGAAGGCAGCTAAATTATTTGCCAAGTCAGAAGACGATGCAAAGCAGAGAATTGCATATCTGAAGAAGCTGGCTGAAATAGATTAATAAGATATATTTGTCAGTTCGTGGCTGCGCTGTTTTGGCGCAGCTACGAGGCTGGTAATGTTTTAGGCGTAATATGAAACTGCGCCTGAATAATTTTATTTAATTTTGAATACAATAATCGCATATAGAGAGATATATGGCAGTGTGGATTATATTACTAATAATATTAGCTGCTGCAGGAGTTGTTGTTCTTAGAGTTAGGTATGAGTTAAAACATCCTGAGGTAACAAGATATACTATAAAAACCAATAAGCTTCTAAGCAGCGAACAGACAAGAATAATATATATAGCAGACCTGCACTCAAGAAAGTATGGTGATAATAATATCAGGCTTATCCAAATGATAACTAAGACTAAGCCTGATTTTATTGTGTTGGGCGGTGACATGATCACCGCAGGCGGCAATGCTGAAAAAGACCAGAATACATATGATCTGATAAATGGACTTGCTAATATTGCGCCGATTTATTACACTCCGGGCAATCATGAGAAGAAATTAGAAATAAACAGCCGGCAAAAGGCAAGACATGAGGAATGGAAGCATGAGCTGGAGAGCCTGGATATTCCTTATCTTAAAGACGAGAAATCTGTCCTTACAGAGGATATATGTCTGTACGGACTTGATATAGATATCAGATATTATAAGAAATTTGAAGAAAAGCCTAAATTAAGGCAGTCCAATATCTCGGCTAAGTTAGGCAAGCCGGATATAAGAAAGTTCAATATATTGGCAGCACATACCCCGGAATTTTTTGATGCTTATGTAAAATCCGATTATGATCTGGTATTATGCGGTCATTATCACGGCGGTGTAGCTGTGTTAGGCAAGTTTGGTCCGTTGATATCGCCTGATTTCAAGTTCAGACCTGAGCATGCAGGAGGATTATATAAAAAAGGTGACACAAGGGTCATTGTTACAAGAGGCATCGGCTCGCATTCTGTCAACATAAGATTATTTAACAGACCTGAAATAGTGCTGATAGATATAAAAAGGGAAGAATAAATGGATATGTCATTCAGATTGGAAGCCTTTGAGGGTCCTTTGGATCTGCTTCTGCATCTTATAGAAAAAAATAAAGTTGATATTTATGATATTCCTATAGCTACCATTACAGATCAATATATGGAATACATCTCACATATGGGCAAAAATGCAGAGGTGATGAGTGAATTCCTTGTAATGGCGGCAACACTTCTTGATATTAAGGCCAAAATGCTTCTTCCTAAGAAAGAGGATGAAGAAGAACTCGAAGAGGATCCTAGGGCAGAACTGGTAAGGCAGCTTCTTGAATATAAACTATATAAATTTATGTCCTATGAGCTGAAGGATAAGGAAATAAATGCCTCTAAGTCTCTGTTCAGACAGCCGGATATTCCGGAGGAGGTGCAAAATTATGTAGCACCGGTAGATCTGGATATTTTTCTTAAGGACGTGACACTAGAGAAACTTAAGTCTGTTTTTGATGATGTTATAAAGAGAAGCAAAGAAAAAATAAATGAAGATGCTGTCAAATTTGGCAAGATAAAAAGAGAGTCGATTTCGCTTCCGGACAAACTGAATTATCTGAAAAAGTATACAGCCAGACATAAGAAGTTTAGTTTCAGGAAACTTATAGAAAATCAGGTTACGAAGGAGAATATAATCGTAACATTTCTGGCTGTTCTTGAGCTTATGAAGGCAGGCCAGCTGGTGGCAATACAAAAGGATGATAATGACATCATGATGTATCTTCCGTCAGAGGCGCCGGAAATGGAAGAAGAACAAGAGACGGATAAGAGAGTGCTGAAAAAGGCAGAGAGAATTGAAGCAAGGAGATAGTCTGTGAGCAGAGAACAGATAAAGTCTATCATAGAAGCAATCTTATTTACCATGGGAGATACTGTTGAACTCGACAGAATGGCAGCAGCTCTTGAAGTAAATAAAAATGAATTAAAGAATATTATTGATGAAATGTCAGCTGAATATATTAATGGCGGCAGGGGAATGAGGATCATAGAGATCGACGGAGCATATCAGATGTGTACATGCAGTGAGGCATATGAGTATCTGATCAAGCTGGTTAAGATTCCGAAGAAGTATAAACTTACCGATGTTCAGTTGGAGACATTATCTATAATTGCATATAAGCAGCCTATTACCAAGCTTGAAATAGAAAAAATAAGAGGCGTATCATCAGACCATGCAGTTAATAAACTGGTTGATGCGGGGCTGGTCGAAGAGGTAGGAAGACTGGAGCAGCCGGGACGTCCGATCTTATTCGGTACAACAGAGGAATTTCTGAGACGCTTTGGACTTAAAAACACAGAGGAACTTCCTGAAATAAATGTAGAAAAGGTAGAAATATTCAAGAACGAGGCAGAGCAGGAATTAGGTTATGTCGAGGAGTCCTCCGACAAGCAGGAGGATGAGTCAAAATGAAACTTCTTATCATAGGAGCAGGGCCTGCGGGAATGATGGCAGCTATAGCAGCTGCCGACAGAGGAGCTCAGGTAATACTGCTGGAAAAGAACGAGAAATTAGGCAAGAAACTCTACATTACAGGAAAGGGCAGATGCAACATAACTAACAGCTGTCCGACACAGGATTTTTTTGACAATGTGGTTTCTAATCCTAAGTTTCTGTACAGTGCGATTTATACATTTGATCAGAATGCAGTATGCAGCTTTTTAGAAAGTGAAGGACTCAGGCTGAAGGAGGAAAGAGGCCAAAGAATTTTCCCGGAGTCTGACAAATCTTCAGATGTAATTAAAACATTAGAGCGGGCATTAAGGAAAAGAAATGTTCAGATAAGATTAAATACCTGTATTGACAGAGTCGTAACTGATGAGAATGGTTTTGCCAAAGTGATTACCTCCAAGGGAGAAAGCATAAAGGCGGATGCACTGATCATTGCGACCGGCGGACTGTCTTATAAGTCCACAGGCTCAACGGGTGACGGATATAAATTTGCTGCGAGGATGGGACATAAGATAAAGGACACGGTGCCTTCACTAGTACCATTAAGAGCAAAAGAAGGTTATATAAAGGATTTGGAAGGCTTGTCCCTTAGAAATGTCAATCTTTCAATCGACAGATTCAGCGATTTTGGAGAGATGCTGTTTACGGCAGACGGAATATCAGGGCCTCTCGTATTAACAGCATCATCTGAATTGTGCAGAAAAATATCTTCAGCGCAAAATGGTTTGCCTGCTTCTATTGATCTAAAGCCGGCACTTACCGAGGAACAGCTGGATCAGAGAATATTAAGGGATTTTTCAGAAGAGAAGAATAAGGCATTTAAGAATTCTCTTAATAAATTGCTTCCAAGTAAGATTATTCCGGTTGTAGTGGATCTGAGCCGGATCAGTGCAGATAAAAAGGTTAATGAGATTACCAGAGAAGAAAGAAGGAGACTGACAGAATTAATAAAGGCATTTCCGCTTACGATTACAGGAAATAAGGGCTTTGAACAGGCTGTAATTACTCAGGGCGGCGTAAACGTAAGAGAAGTTGATGCATCGACGATGGAATCTAAAATAGTACAAAATGTATATTTTGCCGGAGAGGTATTGGATGTTGATGCATATACAGGAGGATTTAATCTGCAGATAGCATGGTCTACCGGATATCTGGCAGGAGTGTCGGCATGTGAGAAGGAGAGCAAATGAAACAGATAGCATTAGATGGCCCTGCAGGAGCAGGCAAAAGCACAATAGCCAAGAAGGTAGCAGAACAGCTGAAATTTGTTTATATAGATACAGGAGCAATGTACAGGACATTGGCTCTTGCGTGCATAAAGAATGGCATAGATATATCTGATGAGGATAAGGTATCAGAGACTGCTGAAAATGTGGACCTGGATATAAAATATATCGACGGTGTTCAGCACATGATGCTTGATAATGAAGATGTCAGCACTCAGATACGCACTGAACAGGTAAGCAAGGCTGCATCAGATACATCAAAGTATAAAAGGGTAAGAGACAGACTGGTAAAACTTCAGCAGGAGCTTGCCGAAAGGTACGACGTTGTTATGGACGGAAGAGACATTGGAACAGTCGTGCTTCCGAAGGCAGACCTTAAGATCTTTATGACAGCATCAGTGGAAGTTCGTGCCTTAAGACGATTTAATGAATATGTGGAAAAGGGTCTGGAATGTGACCTTCAGTCAATAAAGAAAGACATCGAGCAGAGGGATTATAATGATTCACACAGAGCCAACTCGCCGCTGCAGATGGCAAAGGACGCCATTGAATTAGATACTACAAATATGGGAATAGAGCAGGTTACGTCTGAGGTTATCAGATTATTTGAAAAGAGCCATAAATCATGAACGTTGTATTAGCAAAAAGTGCAGGATTTTGCTTCGGCGTCAAAAGGGCGGTAGATACTGTCTATGAGCAGATAAAGGAGCATGGTTCAGAGCGCGCAATTTACACATATGGTCCGATCATTCATAATATGGAAGTGGTTAATGATCTGAAGAAAAAAGGTGTTTATCCCATAGAAAGCCCTGAGGAGCTGTCCAAGATCAGCGGGCAGGTGCTTATAATCAGATCCCACGGCGTAAAAAAGGAAATCTATGATATTGCAGAGCAAAATAGTATCCAATTAGTTGATGCAACATGCCCGTTTGTAAAGAAAATCCATGGAATTGTTCATGAAGCAAGCACACAGGGACACACCGTAGTAATAATAGGAAATGAAGAACATCCGGAGGTACAGGGAATAATAGGATGGGTCAGCAGCAAGGCCGTTGTGGTCAGAAATGAAGAGGAAGCACAGAATCTGGAATTTGGCAAGGATGAGCTGATTACAGTAGTTTCCCAGACAACTTTTAGCGTTAAAAAATTTAACGATATAGTTGAAATAATAAAGAAAAAAGGTTATAGTGTTAGCGTTATAAATACGATTTGTAATGCAACATCTACTCGTCAGAAGGAAGCCGAGTCCGTCTCTAAACAAGTTGACGTTATGCTTGTGGTGGGAGACAGGCTCAGTTCTAATACCCAGAAGCTGTTTGAAATTTGCAAAACGTATTGTACGGATACTTACTATATACAGACCATAGAAGATTTGGATGAACAAAATCTGCAATCCGGTATTAGCGTAGGTATTACAGCGGGGGCGTCGACCCCAAATAATATTATTCAGGAGGTTTTTCTTACATGTCAGAAGAAAAAAATTTCGACCAGATGATTGATGAAACAATCAGAACAATACGTACGGGGGAGATTGTAGAAGGCACAGTTCTTTATGTTAAGCCAGATTACATTGCGCTTAATATCCATTACAAATATGATGGCATTATTACAAAAGACGAATTCTCAAATAATCAGAACATAGACCTTACTACAGCTGTATCTGTAGGTGACACAATTGAAGCTAAGGTTTTAAGAATTCAGGATAACGAAGTTCAGCTTTCATACAAGCGTATCAGCGAAGAGAAGGCTAACAAGAGAGTAGAAGAAGCTTTCGAAAACCAGGAAGTAATCACCGTTAAGGTTGAGAAGATCACATCAGGCGGTCTTATTACTTCATTTGAAGGCGCAAGCATCTTCGTTCCGGCAAGTCTTGTATCAGATACATTTGAGAAGAATTTAGATAAATATCTCGGACAGGAAATCGAAGTTATCGTTACAGAATTCAACCCTCGCAAGAGAAGAGTTATCGGTAACAGAAGAAAATATCTTCAGGACACAAGAGCAGAGAGAGCTAAGGAAGTACTGGATTCACTTCAGGTTAATGACATTGTTGAAGGTGAAGTTAAGTCAGTAACAGCTTTCGGTGCATTTGTTGATCTGGGCGGTGCTGACGGTCTTCTTCATATTTCAGAGATGTCATGGGGAAGAGTTGATTCACCTAAGTCATTATTCAAGGTTGGCGATAAGGTCAGAGTATTTGTTAAGAGCAAGGAAGAAGGCAAGATCGCACTTAGCGCTAAGTTCCCGGATGAGAATCCTTGGGCAATCGCAAAGGAAAAATATCAGCCAGGAACAATTGTTTCAGGTAAGGTAGCAAGAATGACTGACTTTGGCGCATTTATCGAGCTTGAGCCGGGCCTTGATGCATTACTTCATGTTTCACAGATTTCTAAGAAGCATGTCAACAAGCCATCAGATGTTCTGAAACAGGGTCAGATCATTGATGCTAAGGTTGTAGACTTCAAGGAAGAAGAAAAGAAGATCTCTCTTAGCAGAAGAGACTTTGAAGACGATCTGGTTCCGGATGAACCGGCAGCAGAAGAGACAGCAGCTGTAGCTGAGACTACAGAAGAACCGGCTGCTGAATAAATGAGAGTTATTGCAGGACAAGCCAGGAGGTTGATTTTGAAGTCACCTCCTGGCTTTGATACACGACCGACAACTGACAAGATTAAGGAGACCCTGTTCAATATACTGCAGCCAGATTTGCCTGGAGCAGTATTTCTTGATTTATTCAGCGGGTCAGGAAGCATAGGAATTGAAGCACTGAGCAGAGGTGCTCGTTTGTGCGTATTTGCGGAAAATGATCCTAAGGCAGTTAAATGCATAAATGAGAATCTGCAGCATACCCGTCTGGATAAAAATGCATTGGTCATATCCAGAAATGTACTCAGTGCAATTAATGAATTATCCATTAAGGGATACAGGTTCGATATCGTATATATGGATCCTCCATATGATGCAGGATACGAACGAAATACATTAGAAGCATTGTCATCTTCCGGAATTATTACTTCAGATACACAGGTAATAATTGAAGCTGATAAACATAATAAGCTTGACTTTATTGAAGATACTGACTTTATGATAGTCAGAGAAAAAGAATATAAGAGCAACAAGCACTATTTTTTAAGACTTAAATAACAAATACGGAGAAATATGTAATGACGAAGGCAGTCTACCCGGGAACATTTGATCCCATTACATATGGCCACATTGACATAATAGAAAGATCCGCCAGAATAGTTGATGAGCTGATAGTAGGCATTCTTATAAATAACTCAAAGGTGCCCATGTTCACAACTGAAGAGCGGATCGACATGATAAGAGAAACAGTTAAACATATTCCTAATGTGAAGGTGCTGTCGTTTGACGGACTTCTCATTGATTTTGTGAAGGAGCAGAAGGCAGGATTTATTGTAAGAGGCATCAGGGCAGTTACAGATTTTGAGTATGAACTGCAGATGACTCAGACCAACAAGGTAATTGATCCTGATATAGATACATTGTTCTTTACAACAGCACTCAAGTATTCATATTTGAGCTCAAGTACAGTAAGGGAACTGGCTTCATTCGGAGCAGATGTAACCAAATTTGTACCTGATTATGTTGTTGAAATGATAAAGAAGAAGCAAGAAGAGAAATAAGTATCATCGAATATACAGAGCCGGAGAATAGATATGAGTAGAATTGAACAGATTATAAACGAAATAGAGGAATACATCGATGGATGTCGTTTTCAGCCTCTGTCCAACACTAAGATAACCGTTAATAAAGACGAATTAGATGATTATCTGGAGGATCTCAAGCAGAGCATTCCGGATGAAGTTAAGAAGTATCAGCGAATCATTGCCAATAGGGATGCCATCCTCAAGGATGCTCAGGACAAGGCCGATGAAATGCTCAGAAAGGCCAATGAGATGACGTCGACATTGGTATCTGAACACGAGATAATGCAGCAGGCTTTCAGAGAAGCCAATATTGTTATAGAAGAAGCTACTGCCAAGGCAAATGATATCGTACAAAATGCAACAGCCGAAGCAAACGAACTCAGGTCATCAGCTATCCAATATACAGATGACGCACTGGGCAATATCCAGAATATATTAAATACTGCAATAGAGGGTATGACTGTAAAATACGACGGAGTCATGAGATCTCTGCAGTCAAGCCTTGAGGTAACTACCAAGGATCGTCAGTCACTTAAGGAATTTACTGATAATAATCAGAGGGTTGCAGCAGAAGAACACTATGATTACAGTGATACATTTGCTGATCAGACACAGATGCCTCAGGCAGGTGACAGCTTTGTTGAGAACTCATTCGAACCTGCAGCTTCCGGTGATCCAGCGCAGTATGATGCAATGACAGTTCAGGAGGCTGACAATGCCGATATGAATGTTAATTCAGCTGATGAGATCAAGGATTTTAATTTGAATTTTGATGAATTTAAATAGACAATAAATGCTGCCCGGGCGGGAGCATTTGACTGAAGTGGAGTTTGCTTTATGCGAATGATGAGTATAGCAAGTGGAAGCAGCGGCAATGCCACTTATATAGGAAGTGATAATACACATTTGCTGATCGATGCAGGAGTCAGCAAGAAAAGGATAGTTGAAGGATTAAAAAGGCTGGATATATCGCTTGCGGATCTGGATGCAATATTGATAACTCATGAGCATTCAGATCATATTGCATCTCTTGGAATATTAGAAAGAACCAGAGAGATCCCCATTTATGCAACAGAAGGAACTCTTACGCAGATACATCAGAAAAATAGCGTAAATGAGACCAGCGGCTTGTTTAACTATATATATGATGATCATCCTTTTACTATTGGAGATATCAACATAACTGCATACAG
>CAVAJR010000001.1:24315-88536 GCA_963589005.1 Bacteroidaceae bacterium
ATACAGAACCAGTCATGATGCAGCACAGCCTGTATGCTATAAGTTTTCAGACGGATGTGCAGAGTGTGCGGTGGTAACTGATCTGGGAGAATATGATGATTATCTGATCGATAATCTCCAGAACCAGTCGGCTATTATCATGGAGGCTAATCATGATATCAGAATGCTGGAGGCGGGACCGTACCCATATCCTCTTAAGCTGAGAGTTGCAGGAAATAAGGGCCATCTGTCAAATGAAAGTTCCGGCAGACTCTTAAGCAGGCTATTAAATGATAATATGCAATATATTGCCCTTGGGCATTTGAGCAAGAAGAACAATAATAAGGAATTGGCCAGGCTGACGGTAGAAGCAGAGATCGACGGGGACATTTGCAATAATTACAGATCTGCAGATTTCAGAATAGATATTGCAGAGCAGGACATCGGAACGCCGATATATATTTTTTAGGTAAAATTCATGAAAGTAACAGGAATAATCGCAGAATATAACCCATTTCATAAGGGACATGAGCATCATTTGGCGGAGACAAGAAGAATCCTT
This sequence comes from Bacteroidaceae bacterium, assembly GCA_963589005.1. Lineage (GTDB taxonomy): Bacteria > Bacillota > Clostridia > Lachnospirales > Lachnospiraceae > RGIG5612. Next base: position 24,857 of record CAVAJR010000001.1, read on the forward strand.
GGAAGTGACTATATAGTAGTTGTTATGAGCGGCAATTACGTTCAGCGTGGCGCTCCGACTATTATTGATAAGTATTCAAGAGCAGAGATGGCATTAAAATGCGGAGCAGACCTGGTATTGGAACTGCCATCTTGTTATTCAACAGCAAGTGCAGAATATTTTGCATATGGCGGCATAGCTATTTTGAATAAGCTTAATGTAATAGACAGCTTATGCTTCGGAACCGAGAGTATGGATGTGGATGGCAATGATCCTGAAACGCTCACAGAAAAATTCGGCAGTATCGCTGAGTTGATAATTGACGAGCCTGAAGAATATAAGACTGTTCTGAGAGAACGGATGAAGGCCGGATGTTCACATGCTGCAGCGGCATCTGCTGCAATAGGAGCAGTGCTGGGACGAGAGTACCAGGAGCTCATGGAGACATCTAATAACATATTAGGGGTAGAGTACGTAAGAGCGCTTAAGCTGCTTAAAAGCAACATCAAGCCGGTTCCTGTTGCAAGAAAGCTGAGCTCGCATAAGGACAGCCAGATTTCACAGGGATTTTCATCTGCCACTTCAATAAGAAATTCAATATTCAACAATTATGATATTAATTCGCTTTCAAGTACTGTGCCAAGAGAGGTACTTGAAATATTGATCGACAGATATCTTGTGACCTTCCCTATATTCAGAGATGATTTCTCAGTTATACTGGGAGAGAAGCTGTTATCTGCAGAATCAAGTGCTGATCTTATGCAATATTTTGCAGTTCCGGAAGATCTGGCAAACAGATTCATGAATCTCAGAAATGAATATAAGGCCTTCAACCAGTTCAGAGAATTGGTATATACGAAGAACATGAATAAGGCAACGGTAGGCAGAGCCCTGATGCATATAACTCTGGGAATTAAGGCAGAGTATATGGAGAAGCTGCATGATGACAGAAATCTCAATGCTGTTAAGGTTCTTGGATTCAGAGCCAGTGCCAAACCGCTTCTAAGCGAGATAAAGAAAAAGTCAGACATTGAGATGGTTACGAAGCTGGCTGATTATAAGCCTGATCCGGATCATGACGGTGCGGACATGATAGAACAGACCACCAGGGCAGATATGTTATATCGAATGGTGGCAATGAACAAATATGATATAGAAATTCCTACCCCATATGAGCAGGAGATAATAATAATTTAAGTAAGAAAGAAGGAATCAAAATGGGCTTCATAGACAAGATGATTGAACTTGCGAAAGCTGACAAGAAAACTATTGTACTTCCTGAACCAATGGACAAGAGAACATTCGAGGCTGCAGAGAAGATACTCAAGCTCGATATTGCTAATCTTGTAATTATCGGCACACCGGAAGAAATCGAAAAATACGGCGCAGGATATGATATTTCAGGTGCTAAGATAGTTAATCCTTTCGATGATCCGAACAAACAGAAGTATATTGATAAGTTTGTTGAGCTGCGTGGTAAGAAGGGTGTAACTCCTGAATCAGCTAAGGAGCAGATGGAAAAGGATTATATGTATTATGCATGTCTTATGTGCAAATGCGGTGATGCTGACGGTGCAGTATCAGGTGCCTGCCATTCAACAGGCAATACGATCCGTCCGGCTCTTCAGCTTCTTAAGACAAAACCTGGAATCAGTGGGGTATCAGGCTTCTTCGTAATCGAAGTTCCGAATTGTGAACTGGGTGAGAATGGTCTGTTTGTATTTGCAGACTGTGCTGTTAATCCTGACAATGATGCTGATAAGATGGCAGAGACAGCAGGACTTTCAGCAGAGAGCTTCAAGACATTTATTGGTGCAGAACCTAAGGTTGCAATGCTTTCATTTTCTACCAAGGGAAGTGCTAAGCATGAGCGCGTTGATATGGTAGCAGAAGCTACAGCTAAGGCTCAGGAGAGATTCCCACAGTATCAGATTGATGGCGAGCTTCAGTTAGATGCAGCCCTCGTTCCGGAAGTTGGTGAGCTTAAGGCTCCTGACAGCAAGGTAGCAGGTCATGCCAATACACTTGTATTCCCTAACCTTGAATCAGGCAATATCGGATACAAGCTGGTTCAGAGACTTGCCAAGGCTAATGCATATGGTCCTATCCTTCAGGGATTGTCAATGCCTGTTAACGACTTAAGCCGTGGATGCTATGCTGACGATATCGTAGGAACAGTTGCTCTTACTGCAGTACAGGCACAGCAGGCAGGCAAATAATAAAGGGTCAGCTTAGTAACTGGAAATAAATATAATAATGCATTAAACCTTCATACCGGCAATAATTGCCGGTTGATGGCTGTTTAAACATGAAAAATTTGCAACTGTTATCCATGGGTTTTGTTAATAAAGATCCGAACGGATACAATATAAAATAGGAGAATCATAATGAAAATTTTAGTAATCAACTGTGGCAGCTCATCACTTAAATATCAGCTGATTGATTCAGAAACAGAGGCAGTTCTGGCCAAGGGACTGTGCGAAAGAATCGGTATTGACGGTAAGTTTACATATCAGCCTGCAGGCGGAGCTAAGCAGGTAAGCGACATTGATCAGCCGGATCACAAGAAGAGCGTATCACTGGTACTTGAAGCACTTACTAATCCGACAGATGGTGTTATCAAGGATCTCAGCGAGATCGGTGCTGTTGGACACAGAGTTGTACATGGCGGCGAGAAGTTTGCTTCATCAACACTTATTACAGATGATGTTATGAAGGCTATCGAAGAGTGCAACGACCTGGCACCACTTCATAACCCTGCCAATATCATTGGTATCAATGCATGCAAGGAACTTATGCCTGGCGTACCTATGGTTGCAGTATTTGATACAGCATTCCATCAGACCATGCCGGCAGAGGCTTATCTGTATGGTATTCCTTATGAGTATTATACAAAGTATGGCGTAAGAAAGTATGGCTTCCACGGAACATCACATTCATATGTTTCTAAGAGAGTTGCTGAGATCTTAGGTCTTGATTATAACAAGGCTAAGATCGTTGTATGTCACCTGGGAAATGGTGCTTCAATCTGCGCAGTTGATGGCGGCAAATCGGTTGAAACATCTATGGGTCTTACACCTCTTATGGGTCTTATCATGGGAACTCGTTCAGGTGAGATTGATCCGGGCGCTATGGAATTCATTGCCAATAAGGAGAATTTAGACCTTAAGGGCGTTATGAATATTCTCAATAAGAAGTCAGGTGTTCTGGGACTTTCAGGCATTTCATCAGACTTCAGAGATATTGATGATGCTATCGAGGCAGGAAATGCACAGGCTAAGGCTGCTAAGGATGCATTTATCCACAGAGTTGTAAGCTATGTCGGCGGATATATTGCAGTTATGAATGGCATAGATGCTATCGTGTTTACAGCTGGTATCGGAGAGAACGACAAGGGCGTAAGAACAGCAGTTTGCAAACATTTCGGATACCTCGGCATTGATATTGATGAAGAGAAGAATTCAATCCGCGGTGAGGATGTAGTTATCTCAACAGCTGATTCTAAGGTTAAGGTTTTAGTAGTACCTACAAACGAAGAGCTTATGATCGCTCGTGACACAGAGGCTCTGGCAAAATAATTATTTGCTTGACAAAAATGTAGGTCGTGAGTATACTTATTTGGTCGGTCTAACAGATCGCCATATACAAGTCAGCAAGGAGGTGTACGCAATATGTCAATATGCCCAAAAAATAAAATGTCTAAGGCTAGAAGAGATAAGAGAAGAGCTAATTGGAAGATGGTAGTTCCATCTCTTGCTAAGTGCTCAACTTGTGGTGAACCTGTTATGCCACACAGAGTATGCAAGAACTGTGGTTCTTATAATAAGCGCACAATTATTGCTCAGGAAGAAGCATAATTCAGCATAGATATTATGAAATTCAAGCGGTTGTCATTTATGGTGACAGCCGCTTTTTGTTTTTTGTGGATTTTTAGGGTCCGATTTTTTCAGGTGTATCTAATTGCATTATTATTTCTTCCATAGAGCAGATCAAAGCAGCAACAATGCTTTTCCAGTACATAAAGTTACAAGAAATAAGAAGGCCGATTGTGTTTTTTAACTAATTATATAATTCGAAAGGAAATAACGTTGACAGAAAAAAATAAAGATGTTATAAGCAAAGCATAAAAAAAATTCCCAAAAACAGCTGGACAGTTAGCTAAATATAAAAGGAGGTAATATATTGCGAGTAAAAAATGGTTCTTATTATCAACGTTATTGCTACCAGCTGCAGCATTATTTTTATGGAGAAAGAAAATGCTGAAAAATCGTATACTTAAAATATGGCTTATAATTATGGCTGTGCTTTGCCTGGCGTTTGTAATAGTAAATGCAATATGGTTACTAAAAATAAAGCTGCCATATGATCACTATAAGGCGATTATTAGAGCTGCGAATAGTTCAACATGGGACTATACAATGGGGATTAACGCACCAGAAAATTTGCATGTGATAGAAGCGGAAGGCTTTGATGAAAGCTATTTGTCAAAAAAACAGGAATATATCGATGAAAATTATGATTATTTGAATGACATTCTGACATATGGACTTGATGCCTGGGGTATAAAACTATGAAGCTCGCAAAATGGATCATATGCCTGGTATTGTTCATAGTCTGCTTCATCGGGACGAATGAAATGTATCAGCGGTATATCACATCGTTATCTGACAGCTGTTATTACATATATAAAGACCTGACAGGTAATTCCACGCAATTTTTAAGTGAAGCATCTGCGGCGGGGAGTGAAAATGATGTGGCAGTTTTCTGCATGAGAAGAATGGCAGATACATCGGGTAATACAGTGATTAAGATTTATACGAATGATGATGGTATAAGTCAGCTGACAGAAAAGCATGTCCATGAGGGCGTTTATGAAAGCTTTCTGACAGGCAAATGTTCCATATTAATAGATGGCTTCGAAGAAATCCCTGATATAGGTGCGACAGGTGAGGGTGCAATAGTATATCTACTGGGAGGAAAGGAAGATGTCAGCCGGGTAAAAGAAGAGTTGGAGAAGGATCATGATATTTCCAGACTGTATTTACCAAATGGCATTAATTCAGTGACGATGATCATAACCATATGGGGTATCGCATTTTGTCTCTTAATATTACTTACCTGGTATGATATACAGTTTAACAAGAAAAAGAACCTTGTCTGCATTGTACTTGGTGCTTCATCGGTGCGGTTAGCAGTTAGGAACATCATCGAAGACGCCGCGGCATTTGATATGATATTTGCTGCACTTTATTTCGTTGGAAGATCATTTACAGAAGTTACATTTGGACAGAATTATGTGATTGCCATGTTTGCGGCTTTTATGCTGAGTAACAGTCTCTTATATGTGCTTACAGCCAGACCAGACTATAAAAAAGTGCTGCTGAATGCAGCCATTAATAATAAGCTGATGTCTGGCTGTTTTGTTATTAAGATTGTGATATCAATTGCAATAATTATTTTATTATCACTAAATCTTGAAATGCTAGGTGACAGTTATTACAACTTGTCATTTAAGAATACGACAGGTGTATTATCATCATTCAGCTTCGCCGGCATTATTGCTAATTCTGATGACAGCCTGGAGAGCAGCAAGAAAAATCAAGGCTACAATACTGGAAGGATGTTTCTTGATATGTATGCTGAGGATAGGGTGGCATTGGCCACGTCTATGGGCAGTTGGGAGGATGATGACGGAAATATCCATCCGATAACAGCCTATAATGGCATCTGCAAGGACTTTATAGATGTTCCAGAGATTACTGATTTCATCGATAGTGAGCAGTACGATGTATATATTTTCTATAAAGAAGGCATAAACGCTGTTGTTGATCCGGTATTTGGAACATTTGATGATTATTTGATGCTGAATCTGACAAATCTTATGTACGACACCTTTGGCTTGTCAGAAAGCGAATATACGTGCACTATTCAGAAATATAACAGTCAGGGTTCAGCTATGTATTTTGATTTCTCTGACGCCGGCACATACGATAAAGGTTTTCTGATCGAGAAAAATCCTGTGTTGACAGTGATTAATATCAAGGGAGGGAACATTAACAAGAATATCATTAACGAAGTCAAGTATTCGATAAACTATCTTGATCCGATGTATGATTTTTCGGGAATGGAATTGTATGATGTCAGGCAAAAATACGATCTGCAATCAATAGATGCAATATCGGTAGTTGACTATTGTGCTAATTATTTCAATCTGTATATGCGCAGATTAATATTAGACAGCATTTTGTCATTATTAATATTGATTGTTGAATTAATGATGACAATTTTGGTCGTAAAGTTGGAGTACATGGTTTATGTCAAGGAATTGGCAATAAAAAAAATCCTCGGTTATTCAATGTTTAAGAAAAACTCACTTACGATATTATCAAGTTTGTTCATCACACTATCAGGAATAATAATATGCGTGATGATAGGAGCAATATTTAAAATATATAGTGAAGGATATCCGTTCCTTATAGGGCTGTTGCTGCTGATTGTGGAAATTATAGTGATGGCTGTAAACATAAAAGCTATAGAAAAGCGCAGTGTTCCGAGAATTCTGAAGGGAAAGGTGTTATAAAAAAATACGAAGTATACAATGTAAGCAACAGATTGATAAAAATTAATAGGAAAGTTATGAAAAAATGTTTATTATTTTTATTATCTGCAGTAATGGCATCGTTTATATTTGTAATTATAAGTTTGGCTGGAGGATATTATCCGAATGGAATTGTATCGGAGTCGGGTCAGTGGTTTGTTATATCCGCGCCTAGTACTAGATTTGCATCAAGTTGGAATCGAGGAGTGAATATAGATGGGTATGATCAAAGTGGGTATCAGTTTGGACTAATTGCACTTGACTACGGATATAATGTTAATACAAATAATGATTATGCATTTTGTGATTATATTGATGCATCTTGGGAAAGATATTGGTCAGGAATTCGAGAGGTTGGAGGAAATAATAGTTGGAATGAAGGAAACCATACGACAGGAGGATATTCTTCGTGCATAGTGCAGCATGTAACAGGACAGGCAGATTATTCAGCTGATTGGTGCTATCACACAGGAAGTATAACGTACTACCTATATATAATTTCGTGACGAGGGAGAATTTGCGTGTTGAAAAATAAAACTATTAAGACAATCCTTGCTGTTATGGGCTGCATTTTTCTCGCATTTGCTATAGTTAATCTGATGTGGTTTATAAGAATAAAATGGCCATATGATAATTATAAGCAAATAGTTTTATCTCAAAAAAATACTACATGGGAGTATTCTATGGGAATAGATGCACCAGATAATATGTATCTGAATTTTAGGGGGTTTTGTTTGAATGTTGCAGATGCTAATTCTGTAGTTGGCCATTATAATCCTGAAACTGGCGAGAATATAATTGAGGGAAAGGGATTTGTTGCGGGAGTAAAGGTCGAATATAGCTTTCTTGAATCAAGATTAATGCTTGATATTATGGATGTGGCAGGCGATAATGGAGGCTTTGTAACTATAAATTCAGACTTAAAAGTACTGGATGATGATTATTATCCGGATGATGAATATGCAGTTAAAATGCAGAGATTTATAGATGATAATTATGACTACTTTAAAGATTTGCTAAATTATGCAATGAATCTGTGGGGCATAAATTTCTGACTAAGAAACTTGGTTATCAGAATGTTTATAAATAGCGAGAAGAAATTTATGGTAGAATTAAAAAACATATCTAAGGCGTTTGGCGACAAGATACTTCTGAATAATTATAATCTGTGCATTAAAGATGGCGAGTTTGTAGTATTTGCAGGTAAGAGCGGATGTGGTAAGACAACACTTCTTAATATGATTGGAGGACTTGAGAAACCTGACAGCGGGCAGATACTGGTTGATGGGATTGATATATACAAGAAACGCAATATGACTGAATTCTTCACATATAAGGTCGGATTCTTATTCCAGAATTTTGCTTTGATTGAAGATAAGACGGTTGAGCAGAATCTGGAACTAGTTCAGAAGAAAGCTCGTTCTGCATATAGCCTGGATGAGGTATTGAAGGCTCTGGGTATACTGGACAAAAAGAAGGAGAAGATCTATAAATTATCTGGCGGTGAGCAACAAAGAGTGGCTTTGGCACGGCTTATGTATAAACAATGTGACATAATACTTGCGGATGAGCCGACAGGTTCGCTGGATGATGCAAATGCAGCGACGGTACTAGAGATACTTCATAAAATGAACAGATTGGGAAAGATAATCATATTAGTAACGCATAGTGAGAAGATTATGGTAAATGAGAAGAAGGTTATAATGTTGTAGAGCAGCGGCACCAATGACACATTTACCAGTTAAAGACGAAATTCACTTTTCTATTTAACCAACGGTTGAAATCTAATCGCTTGTGGTCACATTCTATTCAAGGGCCTCTGTGGAAAAAACATAAAGTTTACAATATTACCGGATGGTGAATATGTAGCTAAAATGCAGAGATTTATAGATGATAATTATGACTACTTTAAAGATTTGCTAAATTATGCAATGAATCTGTGGGATATAATACTCTGAAAGTACCAGAACGTTTTAGCATATAGCGATATGGAAATCCAGATGTTAAGCGGTTGTCATAGCAAGTGGCAACCGCTTCTTTACTTTTGCAAGATAATAGGATATCATTACCAAATGACGCGATTGCGGGAAGGACATGCGTGGCATGCCCTTTTGCAGGTTAAGTATGAAAAAGGAGATAAAGAGGTTTTGAGTACGAATCGTAGAAAACGCAGATCAAAGAAGAATCCTGCAGTACGCAGAATATTGCATATCCTGTCAGTTATAGGAATTACTTTGGCTTTCGTTTTAGTAGGAGTAATACTGGCATTGCTTATATTATTTAGAGGTCCTTCGCAGACGGCTCGTGTAGAGTGGGTTAATATGTTTAATGAAACCAGCCAAATGAAGTGGCTTCCGAGATTGTTTTTATCAGACGAGGAGGTTGACAAGATCATCAATTCGAGTCAGATAATGACTGTTGAGGAGGGAGAATATTCTGATACTGAAGCAATCGACACTACACAGACAACAGATGAAATAGAGATAGTAGAAGTGTCAGGTGAATCCTTTAAGGGCGTAATGATGATAATTCATGATCCTTCTAAGGTCTTCCTGGGCACTGTGCCGGAGTTCTATGAAGGTCAGGGTCAGGTAGTCAAGGACTTGATAAATAATTATACTGGAGTTGTTGGCGGAATTAATGCCGGTGACTTTGTCGATCTGGGTACTAATAACTCATTTACGGCGCAGCCCCTCGGTCTTGTCATCTCTGATGGGGAGATTGTATACTGCGAGTCCGGAGATTACGATACGTATTATCATATAACAGGCATTACGAAAGACAACAAACTGGTGCTGGGTAATATTACAGCAAATGAAGCAATTGAGATGGGAATTCGAGACGCTGTTTATACCAACGAAATCACGACAGGACCATTCCTTATCATGAATGGACAGCCTATGATAGCAGAGGTTCCTGATACATCTGTGTATGGCGGCGGTGTTAACCCTCGTACAGTAATAGGACAGAGACAAGATGGTGCGATCATATTTCTCGTAGTTGATGGCCGTCAGGCCAACTCGCTGGGAGCAACATTCGTGGATCTGATATATTTGCTTCAGGAATACGATGTATACAATGCGTGCGCTATGGATGGCGGTACTTCATCACAGATGGTATACAACGGCGAGATTCTGAATCATCCTTATTCAGGAACACCTCGTAGGTGCCCTACAGCATGGCTTGTAAGAGAGTAGAGCATTAGCTCTTAATAGTTGCGAAAAAGGAATAAAACATGGCAGATAATTTTTCAAATAGTGAATATACTGAGTACAGCGGCTTCGATGGCAAGCCAAAGGTGCAGAAGGTAGCGGAAATCTATAGTTCTGACATTGATGAACAGGAAGATTATACCCCGCGCAATAAGGTATCATCAGAAAAGCAGAGGGCTGCACATCGGACATCATCCGCAGCTTCACATTCTTCAGCACAGAGAACAGCTAGATCTTCGTCACAGAGAAGCTCACAGCCGCGCACATCAGCACAGAGAGGCTCAACTTCAAGGGCGGCTTCAGGAGATAGAGAAGGCAGACCTAATGTAAGAAGCCAGTCAACAAGACCGGCTTCCCGACCTGCAGGTACACGGGGCAGTGCACCGGTTCGCAGAAGAAAGAAAAACAGATTCAAGAAGGGATTACTGGCTTATATAGCATTGCTTGTGCTTATATTAATAGTAGGATCAATATTGTTCTCAACTTATTTGGGCGCATATGAGAATAGCCGACCTTATAAAGAGGCTGAATCATTAACTAAGACTTTTTCTTCATCTGATAACCTCACGAAGCTCCTTCAGGATAATACGGATAAGACGGATGTTATCGGTGATGTCAGCGCAGCAATTACATCTTGCGTAACTAATGCCTCAGGTAAGCAGATTTCCTATGTACAGAATAGTGATTTCCGTACAGATGCACCTTGTTATAACATAACGGCTGATGGCAAGATTATTGCCAAGGTTACGTTAGAAAAAGGATCCGACAAGGGATGGGGTTTCAGCGGATGGCAGGTCAGCAGGATTGCTATATCGGAATATCTTCCTGATACGACTACATACAAGATAATGGTGCCACAGGGAGGTACAGTATATCTGAACGGGGAAGCCCTTGACAGTTCTTATATTGCTGAGACTGGAGCGCCTAAGGCTCTTAAAAATATAGAACAATTTCTTACAACTGTTCCGGAATACGATACTTATTCAGTATCATTGGTATCGGAGCCGACTGTTACGGCCAAGGATGTTTCAGGAACTGATTTGACCGTGACGCAGTCCGACACTACATATGCAGCCTCAACAATAGATCAGACATTTATAGATTCAGTAAGTGCAAATGTTGAAGCTACAGTGGAAAAATATGCAACATATTTTATTCATATGAGTTATAATTTGGCAGCGTACATGCTTCCTGACACAAATTATTATATTGCTCTTTTTGGTGATGAGGATTCATATGGTATAGATACATCATTGTATAACTATGAATATATCAGTAATTATGAGTTTACGACAAAGGAAATAAAAAATTATGTCAAGTATTCCGATGAATGTTTCAGCGTAGATGTTAAATATCATATGCAAGTGGACTTCTCCGATGAAAAATTCAGCGATAATGATCAGGATCTTGATGCAACCTGGGTATTTGTTTACAGCAATAATGACTGGTATCTTGCAGACAGTCAGTCTCATTAAGTTTAGTGAGTAATGCAAACGTAACAATATTTGAATGGTAGGGAATGTGATGAATTATATATTTCCCGCAGTTTAGGATTTTTATTTACTAGTATTTGACTAATATAGAGACCTGTGGTATTTTCAAACCACAGGTTTTTCTTTGCGTAAAAATGAGCCAAGTGACCATATTTATATGGATATCGGCATAAATTCTATCCCGCAAATAAATCTGAAAATCACATCAATTGATAAAATCCAATATTTTTTAGAATGATTCGTTGCTTAAAGATGGCAGCACTTTTTGTCGTGCTGAATATGATATGCATCATGCCAGATGTAAGTGCATATTTCATACAACGAGTCGGAAAGGAAAAAATGTTTAGCAGAGTTTTTAGCGGAAATATCACTGGTGTGGATGCAAGTATCGTACGTGTCGAGGCCGATGTATCAGGCGGTCTTCCCCAATTTAACATGGTAGGACTTCTGTCCTCGGAAATAAGAGAGGCTAAGGAACGGGTAGAGAGGGCTTTTTTGAATTCGGGTTTCGAACTTCCTGCCCGCAAGATCACAGTTAATTTATCACCTGCCAGCATCAGGAAGCAGGGTTCGGGCTTCGATGTTCCTATAGCAGTTGCTATATTGACATCATTGGGACTGATAAAGGAAGAAGCACTTAAAAACAAACTCTTTATAGGTGAGCTGAGTCTTGACGGACATATCAATAAAGTATGCGGTGTGCTTCCGGTGGCACTGTTGGCTCAAAAGGAAGGAATCAATACTGTAGTGGTTCCGATGGACAATGTATTCGAGGGTTCTGCAATAGAAAAACTGAATGTATACGGCGTATCTAATCTTAAGGAATTAGTGGAATGTCTTAACAAAAACGCATTTACTAAGACGGATCATATAGATCTGGAGCAGGCACTTGAAGAATCGTATACAGCAGGAGATACAGATTACCTTGATATACGAGGACAAGACCAGGCTAAAAGAGCTACAGAGGTGGCGGTAGCAGGATTTCACAATTTGATGTATGTAGGGCCGCCCGGCTCCGGCAAAAGCATGATGGCCAGAAGAATTCCCACAATATTAAGTCGACTCAGTAAGGAAGAATGTCTTGAGATATCTAAGATATACAGCGTTATGGGATTGCTCCCGGATAAATCGCTGGTCTTAACAAGGCCCTTCAGGTCACCGCATCATAGCATAACAGCACCGGCACTGGTAGGGGGAATGGGCAATCCCCGTCCCGGAGAGATCACTCTGGCACATAAGGGAATCTTGTTTCTTGATGAAGCGGCTGAATTCAAGAAAAATGTAATAGAGATGCTGAGACAGCCATTAGAGGACAGGCAGGTTGTTATCTCGAGGATGGCAGGAAATATGGTATTTCCTGCGGATTTTATGCTCGTTTTGGCTGCTAACCCGTGTCCTTGCGGTTATTATCCGGACAGGCAGCATTGTATGTGCTCGCAGGCTGATATCAACAGGTATTTTGGTAAGCTTAAAGGACCGATTCTGGACAGGATAGATATCTGTGTCGGAACAACGAAGCTGCAGGTAGGGGAATTTACCATTACTAAGGGTCTTAGTTCTGAGCAGATGCGCGCAAATATTATGAAGGCACAGAAGATACAGGAAGAAAGATTTAAAAATTGTGATTTTAAATTCAATTCTCAGATGGGACGAAAAGAGATAGAACGTTTCTGCGTTATTGATGAGGAAGCCAGAAAGCTGCTGGATAATGCTTATGAAAAATATAACATGACAGCAAGGGGATATTACAAAATCATAAAGGTTTCAAGAACAATAGCGGATTTAGATGGCACGGAGAATATAAATAAAAGGCATATTCTGGAAGCTATAGGATATAGAAATATGCATGAGTAAGATGAATTCTGTATTTAGCAGGGAGTGTACCATTTAGGTGGGAGACTAACCGGGAATTAAAAACAAAGTCAAGCATAACACAACATGTGGTACTGAAATAAGAAAGTACATGCCGGATGAAGCATCACGCGAAACGAAAAATCGAGCTTCGGACAGACTGGCATAGAACAGTGGGGGAATCTTACTTATTGAAGGTTCACAATATGTGACAGATCAGAATAATTTAAAGCAGAAATTACAGGAGATAATACATATGACACAGGAAGAATATTGGTTTTGGTTATGTAATATACAGGGATTGTATCAGGAGGGAATCAGGAAATTGCTTAAGGTATTTTATGATCCGTCCGAAATATATAAGACATCTGAGGATATGCTGATAAGATCCGGAGTAATTGATAAAAAGCAGGCTCATGACATAGTAATGTCAAAAAACAATTTAAGAAGCATGTACAAGTTAGACAAGCTGAAAAAGGACGGGATAACATTTGTCTATTACGGAAGCGATCTGTATCCGGAGGCTTTTCTTTCACTGACAGACAAGCCATATTCACTTTATCTGAAGGGGCAAATGCCGGATCCGGAATATCCGTCGGTAGGTATCGTAGGCGCGAGATCCTGCTCAGGGTATGGTAAGGAAATGGCGCTTAAATGCTCGCAGACATTGGCAATAAACGGAATTCAGATCATAAGCGGAATGGCAATAGGTGTGGATTCCTATGCTTCCAAGGGAGCGCTGGAGGTAGGCGGGAAAACATTTGTGGTATTAGGAAGCGGCATAGATGTAATATATCCGCAGGATAATATAGAGCTGTATTACCAGATAATCCTAAATGGCGGCGGTGTAATATCGGAATATCCCATGGGAACAGCACCTATCGGATGGCAGTTCCCGCACAGAAACCGGCTTATAAGTGCGCTGTCAGACAAATTACTTATTATAGAAGCCAGAAAGCATAGCGGAACGCTGACAACAGCATCCTATGCACTAGCTCAGGGCAAGGACATTTATGCCGTCCCGGGAAGAATAACCGATCCTCTAAGCGAGGGCTGCAACAGGTTAATAGCAGATGGTGCGGGATTATTGCTGGATCCTAAGGATATTGTAGAGGAATTCTACGGTAAATCGAGGTTACATAATATAACAGAATACAAGAAAATCAGTAAAGAACAGGTTCAGGGCAGTCAATATACCAGGATCGAGAATGTGCTTAGTTTCGATTCACAGACAACAGAGCAGATAGCAGCGAAATGCGAGATGCCGGTTGACGAGGTGTCAGCTTGCCTGACAGAAATGGAGCTGATCGGAATGTGCAGCCAGATATCACAGGGACTTTATGTCAAGCTATAACCGTCCAAGGCATGAAATGAACTTGAATATTACCGGAATATAAGCCCGCGTGAAAGCATGCATCAGCATTTGCAGCAAAAAGCTTGTGCTTGACATAATGTTATGGTAAGTGCTATTAAATAATACTCGGAGGTGGAGTATGGCCAAAAATCTTGTAATAGTTGAGTCGCCTGCTAAGGTTAAGACCGTTAAGAAATATATAGGAAGCAATTATGATGTAGTAGCTTCTAAGGGACATGTACGCGATCTTCCTAAGAGTTCCATGGGAATTGATATAGAGAATGATTTTGAACCTAAGTATATTACCATAAGAGGCAAGGGGGATATGCTGGCTGAGCTTAGGAAGCTGTCCAAGGACGCACCTAAGGTTTATCTTGCAACTGACCCTGACCGTGAGGGAGAGGCTATAAGCTGGCATCTGGCTCAGGCACTGGGACTGGATTCCAAGAAAATGAAACGAATTACCTTCAATGAGATCACCAAGACGGCGGTATCTCAGTCTCTTAAAAATTCCAGAGACATTGATATGAATCTTGTTGATGCTCAGCAGGCAAGGCGAGTTCTTGACAGGCTGGTAGGATATGGAATCAGTCCGATACTTTGGGAAAAGGTGAAAAGAGGTCTGAGTGCCGGTCGTGTCCAGTCGGTAGCTCTCAGAATGATCTGTGACAGAGATAAGGAAATAGATGAATTCGTTCCTGAGGAGTATTGGAATCTGGATGCGCTGGTATCCATCAAGAATGAGAAGAAGCCGGTTCCTGCCAAATTCTATGGAACCAAGTCAGAGAAGATAAATATTACGAATAAGGAACAATTGGATCAGATCCTTGCGGCACTTGATGGCCAGCAAATGTATATTGATGATATTAAGAAGACAGAGAGGATCAAGAAGGCACCGCTGCCATTTGTTACAAGCACAATGCAGCAGGAGGCATCTAAGGTGCTGAACTTCTCTACCCAGAAGACCATGAGAGTGGCTCAGCAGCTATATGAAAGCGGTATGATCACATATCTTCGTACAGATTCTACGCGTGTTGCTGATGAGGCTATTAAAATGGCGCAGGGATTCATTGCAGCTCATTATGGCAATGAATATGTAAGCTTCGCCGCTGCTGCCAAGTCTGGCAAAGGCAATGTTCAGGATGCTCATGAGGCCATAAGACCTACAGATATAAATGTGGTTCCGGAGGAAGCAAAAAATAAACTGGACAAGGATGCATTCAGATTGTACCAGCTTATATGGAAGAGATTTGCCGCCAGCAGAATGACTAATGCCAGATATGATGTCACAGCTATAAATTTCTGCTGTGCCGGATATTTGTTTAAGGCATCAGCGTCAAAGCAGACATTTGACGGATTTATGAAGGTATATGTTTCCAGTGACGACGAGAAGGAGGAGAAGAATACTGTTGTTTCTAATCTGACTACGGACTCGGTGGTAACAGGAGCTGAGTATGAAGGAAGCCAGCATTTTACACAGCCGCCGGCGCATTTTACAGAAGCGTCACTGGTAAAGGCAATGGAAGAACTGGGTATCGGAAGACCTAGTACATATGCGCCAACCATTACAACAATTCTTGCAAGACATTATGTTAAGAAGGAGAAGAAAAATCTCCTGGCAACAGAACTGGGAATTGTTGTTAACAATATAATGGAAACTGCATTTAAGGATATTGTAGATACACAATTTACAGCGAAGATCGAGAGCAAGCTTGATAAGATAGAAGAGGGTACTCAGGAATGGAAGGAAGTAATAAGAGATTTCTATCCGGGTCTTAAGTCTTCCATAGATGAGGCAAGAGCTAAACTTACCAAGATAAAAGTTAAAGATGAAGTAACTGATGTTATCTGTGATAAATGCGGAAGGAATATGGTCATTAAATTCGGACCCCACGGCAAATTCCTGGCCTGTCCGGGATTTCCGGAATGTCGAAATACGAAGCCTTTTGTTGAAAAAGCCGGTGTTAAATGTCCGGACTGCGGCAAGGACCTTGTTGTAAGAAAGACACAGAAGGGTCGGATATATTACGGCTGTGAGGGATATCCGGAGTGTAATTTCATGTCATGGAAGAAGCCGGAAACGAAATAATGCATGCCTATAATTGATAATCGTCTTTTGCAATAAAGTATTTACAAAACATTGCGGATTGCAGAGCTTTTTTGTAGAATATAGTTGTCAAAGGGTTTTTCCTGCAAGCAGGGAAAAATGAAAATTAAAATAATAAAGTGGTTTCCGGCGCTTCTTGCTGTAGTGACAGCAGGTGTGGTCTTCTGTTGTTCGTGTGCAGATACGGATAACAAGGTTGAAATAATAGAAGAAGATGCAGCAGATGAAGACTCGTTAGTGCAGTCAGAGGCTGAGACAGCGTATGAAACAAATACTCAAGCAGGTGTCTGGGTATATGTCTGCGGTGAAGTGAAAGACCCGGGAGTATATTACCTTGAGGCATCGTCACGGATCATGGATGCCATTGAGATGGCAGGCGGTATGACAGCTGATGCAGACAGAGTACATTTAAATCTGGCATCACCTATAGAGGACGGGCAGAGAATATATGTTCCGAATGTTTCGCAGGCTGCGGAAGGAACGCCGGAGATATATACAGCGGAAGAGTCGGGATTGATCGATCTTAATACCGCTTCCCTGGAGGAGCTTAAGACATTGCCGGGAATAGGAGATTCGAAGGCATCGGCTATTATTGAGTACAGAAAAAGTACTCCATTTGAAACGATAGAGGACATAATGAATGTTTCCGGAATAAAAGAAAATTCCTTCCAGAAAATAAAGGATATGATCAAGGTCTGAGTAACATGGCTGTGACAGTTTGAGAGAGACAAGTGCATCAAAAGGCCGGCGGAGATAAATATGAGTAAAGTACTAGTTGTTGATGATGAAAAGTTAATAGTTAAGGGAATTAAGTTTTCGCTTGAAGGCGATGGAATGGAAGTTGAATGTGCTTATGATGGCGAGGAAGCTCTTGCTAAAATAAAGGAAAACGATTTCGACATCGTCCTTTTGGATGTTATGCTGCCAAAACTGGATGGCTTTGAAGTCTGTAAGGCCGTCAGGGAATTTTCAAATGTGCCTATTATCATGTTGACTGCCAAAGACAGCGATATGGATAAAATATTAGGTCTTGATTACGGCGCCGATGACTATATCACTAAGCCGTTTAATATTCTTGAAGTTAAAGCCAGAATAAAGGCAACTCTCAGAAGAAGCAGAAGGACTGCTTCTGATAATGCCAGCCAGATAGTAAAGGGCGATCTGAAACTTGATGTTGATGCAAGAAGAGTGATGATCAAGGATAACGAGGTTAATCTTACTGCCAAGGAATTCGATTTGCTGGAACTTTTAGTTAATAATCCAAACAAGGTTTATTCCCGAGAACAGCTTCTAAGCATTGTATGGGGATATGAATATCCCGGTGATGTCAGGACAGTTGATGTTCATGTCAGAAGACTAAGAGAGAAGATCGAGGAGAATCCAAAAGAACCAAAATATGTAAATACCAAGTGGGGAGTGGGTTATTATTTTAAAGCGCAGTAGGGAGTTTATCCGAAGCCTAAGATTTAGGATTCTATTAATTATCCTTATAGTCGGTATCATTCCGATATTTTTCCTGGAATTTGTCTTGACAGGGGTTGCAGAGAGCACGGTAATTTCAACCAGATTGAAAAATGCCAGTGCTCAAGTTTCTATGCTTGCAGCTTATTTTTCTCAAGAAATCAATACAAATGAGAATTCAGATAAATTGACTGAAGAAATCATAGATGACGTATCCGGACTGTTTCTTAACAGAATTCAGGTGGTTAACCGCGATTTTAAGATAATAAGCGATACATATCAGATCAATAAGGGAAAGATCTGTATTTCTAAGTATGTAAATAATTGTTTTAACGGTCAGGGAACAGCATTTGTTGATAAGAAAAATCAGTGTCTGATAATAACTCAGCCGGTTCGCGACAAGAATTCCAATATTAACTATGTCGTTTTTGTTGTAACGTCTATTTCTGATATATATTCAGCAATGGATTCCATAAAGCTTATCGGTATTTCAATTATTGTTATTCTGTTGGTAATAGTTCTGTTCTTTGCTGTATTTCTGTCGTATATGACAGCGAAGCCATTTAAAAATATCAATGCCACCATTGCTAAAATTGACCGGGGGCACATGACAGAGGAGATCAGGCTGAGCGGCTGCAGTGAAGTAGAGACTATATCAGGTTCATTTAATAAGATGCTGGATCGTATAAATCAGTTGGAGGACTCCCGACAGATGTTCGTGTCAAATGTATCCCACGAGCTTAAGACGCCAATGACTTCCATGAAGGTATTATGTGATTCGCTTCTTCAGATGGACAACGTGCCAAATGAAATGTACAGAGAATTCATGTCTGATCTGTCGACAGAGATAAACAGAGAGAATGTTATTATCTCTGACCTTCTGACATTGGTTAAGCTGGATAATGCAAATATACCGATAAATATCTCCCAGGTTAATATTAATGGCCTGTTGGAGTCGATCCTTAAGATGGTAAAACCATTGGCAGAGCAAAAGCATATAGATCTGGTTCTGGAGTCATACAGACCTATTGTAGCTGAGGTTGATGAGGTTAAAATGTCAATGGCAATATCTAATCTCGTGGAGAATGGCATTAAATATAATAATCCGGAAGGATTCGTGCATGTATCGCTTAATGCTGACAGGACATATTTTTATGTAAAGGTTCAGGATAACGGCAAGGGAATCCCTGCTGATTCTCTGTCTCGTGTCTTCGACCGATTCTACAGAGTTGATAAGGCCAGAGACAGGGCAACAGGAGGCTCAGGTCTGGGACTTTCTATTACCAAGAGTATCGTGTTGGCACATAATGGCGATATTAAGGTATATAGTGAAGAAGGCAAGGGAACCACGTTCACCATGCAGATTCCATTGACCCATTTTGCGGGTTCTGATTTTAGCGAAAAGGCGCTGCAGTAATGAAGAACAGAAGACTTATCAGGTTAATAATATTGATGCTTACAGTCGTGCTGGTAGTCATGACATTTTCTTCATGTGCCGATAGTTCAGAATCTGTGCAATATCTTATTTATTATGTAAATTCTGCCCGCGATGACATAGAATACAGGACTGTTCAGGTGGAAAATGCTCTGACCATGAATTCAGAGGAGCTGACCCGAACTCTCATTACCAAGATGTTTGATACGGATATGAGTGAGGAAGGATTTTTCTCGGCAAAACCGCAGAATGTAACATTAAATGAATTTAATATTAGTGATTCCACAATAACATTTGATTTTGATTCAAGCTATCTTGAAATGACTAATGTTCAGGAGATCACACTAAGGGCTGCACTCGTACTTACCATGATACAGCAGCCTGGCATAACACAGGTTATGGTTACCGTTGATGGCTCACCGCTTACGGACAGCAGCGGAATCGTTATAGGTGTGATGAATGCAAGCAATTTTGTTGATGTTCTGCTGAGTGAAGAGGGCATGCTTAAGCAGGAGACAGACCTGACTATCTATTTTACGGATGAGACAGGAACCAAATTGATCCCGGCAAAATATCATTTTACGATCAATAATAGCAATACTTCTATTGAAGAATACATTGTGCAGCAGCTTATTGCAGGACCTGCGATTGATGCAACATACAGAACCATATGCGCCGATACTAAGGTGATCAGCATAGTTACATCGGATAGTATCTGCTATGTTAATTTCGACAGCAGCTTCCTTAATCAGGAGCAGCCAGCCAGTGATGAAATACTTATTTATTCTATAGTTAATTCTTTATGCAGTCTTCCATATGTGAGCAGCGTTCAGTTTATGGTTGACGGCAGCTCTGATGTGAGACTTCACACAGTAACTGATCTGAGTATGCCTTTTGCCCGCAACAGGAGTCTCGAACAGTAAAATTAATGCTGAAAAGACCTATATTTATAGTGGCCGCTGTATTAACAATAGCGGTCATATTTCTTAACAGGCTGTATCCGTCCTTGTGGCAGCCTGATTTGAGTACCCTGGAAAATGATGAGAAAATAGTCCTGACGGGAACAATCTGTAAAACAGAAGAAAAAAATGATCGTATATATGTCTATCTGAAAAATGCAATGGCTGCGCAGCCAGGCAATGTTTCTGCAGCAAGTCGAGATTACGCCGGATACAGTATTTCACTAAATGAAAGTAAAGATCAGACTGCGCGTGTCGTGAATCTCGGCGTGCAGCCATTGTTCGAAAACGCCTGCGCTGATTGTTTTCTCGCAATGGCTGCGCCGTCCCGTCACGCATATAGTCCTGACAGTGTCATTAATGCAAAAAAAGCAATTCTAATAATGACAGCTGAAGATTTCCACGATATAGATATTAAAATCGGCAATAAATTAACCTCAGTGTGCAGTTACAAAACCTTCAATAGGGCAAGAAATAATGGCAATTATGATGAAGAGGATTATTATCATTCTCTCGGCATATTTCTTAAGGCTGAGAATAGATCAGCAGTGATAACTGATGCCTCCTACGATCATTTAGCACAGTTTTTAAATGAACTCAGACAGGGACTTGTAAGATCAATCTATGATTCTGTACAGGATGAGGAGACAGCAGGCATTCTTGCAGCCATATGCACAGGGGACAGATCTGGATTGACAGAGGATACTAAGACATTATATCAAAGCAGCGGAATTGCTCATATTCTGGCGGTATCAGGACTTCATATATCATTGATCGGAATGACTATATTCAGAATTATACGGAAAAAATTCAGGTTCGGGATCAGTGCGGCCGTTTCGGGATTTCTGATGCTGTGCTTTTGCATAATGAGCAGTGCATCTGCATCATCTGTCAGGGCAACTATAATGTTTGCAGTACAGATAGCCGCTATATGGATGGGAAAAAACTATGATATGATCTGTTCACTATCGCTGGCTGCTATATTGCTGCTTATATCCAATCCATGGTATATATCTAATTCCGGATTTCAATTGTCATTCGCTGCGCTTGCAGCAGCCGCATTTGTTGCTCCGTCTGTAAATGAATTCTTCAAAGTGAAGAAAAAGCTGGCGTCAGGATTATATATGAGCACAGCAATAACATTTGTTACAATGCCCATAATCATGACAAATTATTATGAGATTCCGATATATTCCATATTTCTCAATGTGATAGTAGTACCGATTATGAGCGTAGTGCTTGGTATGGGAATATTGTCGGCAATCTGGGGCATGGTTAGCGTTCTCATGGGGAAATTCCTGTGCGGACTGGCAGTTTATATAGTATATTTCATCAAATGGTCCTGCAGTCTGTCGCAGAGGCTTCCATTTCACAATATTGTAACCGGCTCGCCTGATGAATGGAAGATAATAATCTATTATGTGGCACTTTCATTGCTTACTTTGGCTATGAGGATATGTGCGGGGATTCAGCATAAGAACGGTAATGGAACAAAAACAGCATATTCTTGCAATAAAAAACGGCGGACGTCATTGAGCGTGAATAATAATGCAAATTGTGTTACGGCAGCAAGAGGTAGTGATTTTGAACAGGAACGAACAAAGGATGATTTCAAAGTAAAATTACTCAAGTATATGTTGCTAATTTCTGCTTCGATGTGCGTTGTTTTCCTGGGCAGCAACAGGCAGATGGAAAATCTGAAAATTTCCATGATTGATGTAGGACAGGGAGAGTGCCTTCTAATTGAGAGTCCGTCGGGTGTGAATTATATGATAGATGCCGGCACGACATCTGTAAGCAATCTGACAAAATATAGGATCGCAGGTGCCGTAAAATATGAAGGCATAGGCTGTATAGATTATATGATAGTAACGCATCCTGACACGGATCACATGAGTGCAGTGATGGAGCTTCTGGAGGCAATGCCAGTGGTACAAACTACAGATCAGGAAACCAGTCCAATATCTTATAATATAAAAATATCCAATCTCATGCTTTATTATATGCCGGATAATGAACACTATCAGGAGCTGGTGCAGCTGGCGGCAGAACGCGGTGTGAACGTAATAAATATCCATGCAGGAATGAAGATTAACGATGCGGGTATGACACTCAGATGTATATATCCGTCAGAAATACTTAGTTCAGATGATACAAATGAATATTCTCTGGTATTTGAATTGCTGTATGGCGATTTTTCGGCTGTGATAACAGGTGACGTTGAAGAAACAGGCGAAAGCGAGATATTATCGCTGGGAGCAACCGGATTAAGCAGGGGAAGTTATACACTTCTTGATGTGGCACATCACGGCTCGAAATCGTCCTCTTCAGCTGAATTTATCAACGAAGTGAGCCCGAGGGCGGCTATTATCTCAGCAGGCGTTAATAATATGTACGGACATCCGCATGAGCAGACACTGCAGCGATTGACGGATGCAGGGGCGTTGGTATATTGTACATCATGGAACGGGCAGATAAATGTCACCGCTCATCAAGATGGAAGGGTGGAGCTGACATATAAATTGGATGAGGAAAATTGAAAACATTGCGGCTGGTCGTGTACCTGCAGCATTGACCATTTATGATGGTACGCAGCAAAATTGTTTAAACATAAATATCATGCAATTGAATTAAGGATGGGTGCATCTCTTAATTCTCACTTGTCTTGAACAGTGGGATGATATAAGATTGCCTAGATGAATATTTGAAAGCAGGGTAGATCACCTTAATATGGAATTTAATTCTAATGACTTGAAAAAAGGAAATATTGCAAATGTATACCTCTTCTATGGCGAGGAGGCGTACAAGAAACGCAATTATAAGGATGAACTGAAAGAGGCCGTGACAGCGGGCAATATGATGAATTATGCACAGTTCGCGGGTAAGGACATAGACTGGCAGGAAATATATGATGCTGCGATGACCATGCCGTTTTTTGCAAATAAGAAGCTCATAGTGGTGGAAAACTCTGATAAATTTAAAGCCAAAAAAAATGAAGAAACAGATGCTGTGCCTGCCGCAAAAAAATCTAAGGAGCCGGATATACTGGAAAAGATTCTTACAGATCTGCCGGAGACCACATGTCTTGCATTCTTCGAGGATGGAGCAGCTAAGAATAAAAAGGTATATAAACTTGTTGCATCCAAGGGGGTTGTCTGCGAATGCAAGGTGGATACAGAGTATGATGTTGTAAAATGGCTTAAAAAAGGTTTTGCACAAGAAAATAAGACTATTGATCCTTCAACCATTCATCTGATGGTATCACGCATTGGACTCGATTATGACAGATTAAGAGCTGAATTTGAGAAGGTTATAAGTTATACCTATGGCAAGAAGAAAGTCGAGAACTCTGATATACTGGCCATAACATCGGAAAATATTGAATCGAAGATATTCGATATGCTTACCGCTATGTGTGAGAAAAATATAGGCAGGGCGCTGTCAAAATATCATGATCTTCTGACTAATAAGGAGCATCCGCTATATATTCTGGCAATGCTGAGGAGCCAGTTCAGAACTATATTGCAGGTTGCTGAGCTGACGGAAAAGGGGCTGACATCATATGCCATATCGAAGACAGTCGGAAGACATTCGTCTGTAGTCAATAATATGATAAGCTGCTTGCAATATTTTCCTCGTACAAGGATCGAGGATATATTAGATGAAATATCAGAAACAGACAGAAAAATCAAAACCGGTGATGTAGAAGATCAGATCGGAGTAGAGCTGCTGATCATAAAATTATCAACTTGAAACCCTAACTGATGAAAGCATATGAAAGTAACTGCTCAGCGGAAATTGTGTGCGGAATGCAGCCGTCAGCTTTCGGTGAAAATGGTTTATATTCGGTGAAAATTATGTTGACATGGCACAATTGCAATGATAGACTATCACAGTCGTTTGAAAACAAAGAAGAGTTCCACTCTCACCACGTCGCTTGAGATGCGCACGATGGTTAATATTTTCAGACAATCACAGGATTGTTCTGGACTTATGGGTGGATACGCAGGTATCCATTTTTTATTGCAGAAAATAGTATGTCATTAAGGCATTGTCTGCTCGAGTGGATAGAGATGTTCGATTATTAAAAAGTGCTTGTCACTTGGGAGGTGAGATTATCGACAACTTAATTAATGAACAGATACGGGCCAAGGAAGTAAGATTACTTGGAGAGGAAGGACAGCAGCTAGGAATTTTCAGCCTACAGGAAGCGCTTGCTCAAGCGGAGGAGGCCGGAGTGGATCTGGTTCTTATTGCGCCTAAGGCAGAACCGCCTGTTTGCAGGATCATAGATTACGGAAAATACCGCTATGAGCAGCTGCGCAGGGAGAAGGAAGCGAAAAAGAAACAGAAGATCGTAGAGATCAAAGAGATCAGACTTTCACCGAATATCGACATAAACGATATCAGGACCAAGGCTAATAACGCAAGAAAGTTCATTGAAAAAGGTGACAAGGTCAAGGTGGCTCTCAGATTCAGAGGAAGAGAGATGGCACATATGCAGGAGAGTAAGCATCATCTTGATGATTTTGCTGAGATGCTCTCAGATGTGGCTAATGTTGATAAAGCACCGAAGGTTGAGGGCAGGAATATGGTTATGTTCCTGACACAGAAGAAGTAAACGATAATAATTAACTACTAGGAGGAATAGATATGCCAAAGGTAAAAACAAAAAGAGCAGCTGCTAAGCGTTTTAAAAAGACAGCAGATGGAAATTTAAAGAGAAATAAGGCATTCAAGAGCCACATTCTTACAAAGAAAACAACGAAGAGAAAACGTAACCTTCGTAAAGCAACAATGACTGATGCTACTAATGTTAAGAACATGAAGAAGATCTTACCATACCTGTAAGAGATCAGAACGGAGGAATGAAGAATGGCAAGAATTAAAGGTGGCTTAAATGCCAAGAAAAAACACAACAGAACTTTAAAGCTGGCTAAGGGATACAGAGGTGCCAGATCAAAACAGTATAGAGTTGCAAAACAGTCTGTAATGCGTGCATTAGCAACATCATATGCAGGCAGAAAGCAGAAGAAGCGTCAGTTCAGACAGCTGTGGATTGCACGTATCAATGCAGCAGCAAGAATGAATGACCTTTCATACAGCAAGTTTATGTATGGATTAAAGCTTGCTGGATCTGATCTGAACAGAAAGGTTCTGGCAGATATTGCTGTTAACGATGCAGCAGCTTTTGCACAGTTAGCAGAAACAGCTAAGAAAGCATTACAGTAATCTACGAATTGTAATAAGCGGGCTGCGTGTCGAGAAAGACACCGCCCGCTTTATTTTTTCTGGAACAGTCATCCTGCATGTTACGGCAATATATTGGATGAAGGTAACAGAAAATTTGCTGAAAGGAACATATGTGATGGAAGAGACAAAAGAAATTTCTAAAAATTTTATCGAACATTTCATCGAACAGGATCTGGCAGAGGGGAACAGATGCTACGGTATGAAGATACATACACGTTTTCCGCCTGAGCCAAACGGATATCTTCATATAGGACATTGCAAGGCACTGACAATTGATTTTGGCATGGCAGAAAAATTTGGCGGAATGTGCAATCTCCGAATGGACGATACCAATCCTGCCAAGGAAGATACAGAGTTTGTAGATGCGATCCAGGAGGATATACATTGGCTGGGATTTGACTGGGGCGACAGATTTTTCTACGGATCAGATTATTTTGATCAGACATACGAATATGCGGTGGAACTTATAAAAAAGGGACTTGCTTATGTATGTGAACTGTCTGCAGAGGAGTTTAGAGAGTACAGAGGAGATATCGGACAGCCGGCCAGAAGCCCATACAGGGACAGACCGATAGAAGAAAGTCTGGATCTGTTTGAAAGAATGAAAAACGGAGAATTTCCGGAAGGCAAATATACGCTTCGTGCCAAGATTGATCTTGCCAGCGGCAATTTCAATATGAGAGATCCTGTAATTTATCGTATCAGATATATCGAACATCACAGACAGGGAACGAAGTGGTGCATCTTCCCGATGTACGATTTTGCTCACCCTATTCAGGATGCTCTTGAGGGTATTACACATTCTTTATGCTCACTTGAATATGAAGCACACAGACCTTTGTATGATTGGGTAGTTTCTAATGTATCTATTCCGGGCATCAAGCCGCGCCAGATAGAATTTGCCAGACTGGGAATAAATTATACGGTTATGAGCAAACGTAAACTGCGCCAGTTGGTGGAAAATGGCTATGTATCAGGCTGGGATGACCCTAGAATGCCTACCTTATGCGGCCTCAGAAGAAGAGGATATACATCTAAGAGCATCAGGGATTTCTGCGAAAAGATAGGAGTTTCCAAGGTTGATTCGACGGTTGACTGGGCATTTCTGGAGAGCTGTTTAAGAGATGATCTGAATGCAAATGCTAAGCGGGTTATGGCTGTAATAGATCCGATCAAGCTTACGATCACTAATTATCCTGCCGGACAGAGCGAGGTCCTGACAATTGAAAATAATCCTCTGGATGAAAGCGCAGGAACAAGGGATATTACTTTCTCGGGTAATCTGTGGATAGAGAGAGAAGACTTTGCAGAGGTGCCGCCTAAGAAATATAAGAGGCTGTTTCCTGGCAATGAAGTGCGTCTAAAGGGAGCATATGTTATTAACTGCACCGGCTGTGTCAAGGATGAAAATGGCAATGTTATTGAGGTTCTGGCAGAGTATCAGCCGGACAGCAAGGGAGGAGATCCTGCTGACGGACATAAGGTAAAGGGTGCTACAATACATTGGGTTGATCAAAATACTGCAGTAGATGCTGAGGTCAGACAATATTCATATTTATTTGCTGATCCTGATCCGGACGGACCGGATAAAAATTTCCTGGATGCATTAAATCCTGACAGCCTGACGGTGTTTAATAATTCTAAGGTTGAGGCCAGCCTTGCGGAAGTAAAAATGCCTGAAAAGGGCAAGGACTGCGAGGGCTTCCAGTTTATGAGACAGGGATATTTCTGCCTCGATAATAAGGATGCTGCACCGGGACACTTGGTATTTAACAGAAGTGTAGCATTAAAGGATGGCTTCAGATAATAAGGAGAATGATGTGAATAATATCCGTACAGTAGCGATAAAAAAAATAAATGAGGATGCAGTCATTCCGACTTATGGAACCAAATATTCTGCAGGGGCTGATCTTTATGCATGCCTTAAGGAAACGGTGTCAATTAATCCGGGAGATACATACATGGTACATATAGGTATCTCGATGGAAATACCTGAAGGATATGTTGGATTAATATTTGCAAGAAGCGGCATGGCTCTGAAGAGAGGTCTTGCACCGTCTAATAAGGTCGGTGTAATAGACGCTGATTACAGAGGAGAGATTATGGTGCCGGTATTTAATCATTCGAAGCAGGTTCAGACGATCGAGCCGGGGGAAAGAGTAGCACAGATGGTAATCACGCCATTTTTAATGGCTGAGTGGAATGTTGTCAGCGAACTTGAGGATACAGAGCGCGGTTCAGGTGGATTTGGCAGTACAGGCAAGAAGTAGTGTTGTCAAATATTGAAGAGCCGGTATTATTCTGATAAAATGCACAATAGTAGGATGTTTGATATGTCATTATTTAATGAAAATGGGTATCAGATGTAACACAATTTAGTATGTAAGGGAGGTTCAAATGATCTATTCAAAGGAAGTTGAATTGATGTGTCCTATCGCCTCGGGAGCCAATCATGGACCAGCTCCTATTCCTCAGGAGGGTGAATGGAACAAGGTAAAGGAAATAAAAGAAGTAAAAGGACTCACCCATGGCATCGGTTGGTGCGCACCTCAGCAGGGTGCCTGTAAGCTTACCTTAAATGTTAAGGATGGAGTTATCGAGGAGGCATTAGTTGAAACCATCGGATGTTCAGGCATGACACACTCGGCAGCAATGGCAGCTGAAATTCTTCCGGGCAAGACAATTCTTGAAGCCCTTAATACAGACCTTGTATGTGATGCGATCAATACAGCAATGAGAGAGCTGTTCCTGCAGATCGTCTATGGACGTACACAGACAGCATTTTCAGAAGGCGGTCTGCCGATCGGCGCAGGACTTGAGGATCTGGGCAAGGGATTAAGAAGCCAGGTCGGCACTATGTATGGCACAAAGGCTAAAGGACCTCGTTATCTTGAAATGACAGAAGGATATGTTACGGGAATAGCACTTGATGCCAATGACGAAATAATCGGATATCAGTTTGTAAGTCTGGGCAAGATGACTGATTTTATTAAAAAGGGCGATGATCCGAATACTGCATGGGAGAAGGCCAAGGGTCAATACGGACGAGTAGCTGATGCAGTTAAGATCGTAGATCCTAGATGTGAATAAGAAGGGAGGAAGCACATTATGGCATTATTTGAATCGTATGAGAGACGTATAGATCAGATCAATAAAAAGCTTGCAGAATATGGAATTTCCTCTCTTGAAGAGGCGGAAAAGATCACTAAGGATAAGGGACTTGACATATATGCACAGGTTAAGGCTATCCAGCCTATTTGCTTCGAAAATGCATGCTGGGCTTATACAGTAGGTGCGGCACTTGCAATTAAGAAGGGACAGACAAGAGCAGCGGATATAGCTGCAACACTCGGAGAAGGACTGCAGGCATTTTGCATTCCGGGCTCCGTAGCAGACCAGAGAAAGGTAGGTCTCGGACATGGCAATCTTGGCAAGATGCTTCTCGAAGAAGAAACAGAATGCTTTGCATTTCTTGCAGGTCATGAATCATTTGCAGCAGCAGAGGGTGCTATCGGTATAGCTGAGAAGGCCAACCGTGTAAGAACGAAGCCTTTGAGGGTTATTCTTAACGGACTGGGCAAGGACGCTGCTAAGATCATTTCCAGAATCAATGGATTTACATATGTTCAGACTGAATATGATTATTATACAGGAGAACTTAAGGAAGTTCAGAGAATAAAATATTCTAACGGAGTAAGAGGCCAGGTTAATTGTTATGGCGCAAATGATGTTCAGGAAGGCGTTGCGATAATGCATAAAGAGGGTGTTGATGTTTCGATTACAGGCAATTCGACTAACCCTACACGTTTTCAGCATCCTGTTGCGGGCACTTACAAGAAAGAATGCATCGAGCAGGGCAAGAAATATTTCTCGGTAGCATCAGGCGGCGGAACAGGACGTACGCTTCATCCGGACAATATGGCAGCAGGTCCGGCATCCTATGGCATGACAGATACAATGGGTCGTATGCATTCGGATGCTCAATTTGCAGGATCATCTTCAGTTCCTGCTCATGTAGAGATGATGGGTCTGATTGGCATGGGCAATAATCCTATGGTAGGCGCAACAGTAGCAGTTGCGGTTGCAGTTGCAGAAGCTATGAATAAATAATAAATCAATTGCCAATACAGTGGGATTGCAAAACACATAGGTGCAGAGCAATCCCATATTTTTATCATTAATGGTAGGCCGTAATTTATGATGGACTCGTTAAAGAAAAAACAAAATATCACTTATCTTAAGGCATTTGCCATCATAATGGTCGTGTTCTATCATGCCGTCTGCGATATATTATGTGCTTTTAATCCGGAGGATTTGGTTGCTGCAGAAGCTAAATCAGTAATGGAAAATGTTCATGTTCCTTTATTCTTCCTGATTGCAGGATATTTATGCCATAAGCAGGATATAAGAAATTTCTGTAAAAAGAAGATTCAGAGAATTTTGATTCCCTTTTTGTTTATGTCATGTCTTAAATTGATTTTTAACAATTTCATCTCATCTGTATATGCTCACGGAGAGGATATAGGATATCAATTATTTGATGCCTTTATATGCGGTAAATTGTATTGGTTCTGCTATGCATTGCTTGTAATGTATGCAATAGCACCATTATTGTGGAACAGAAAGCTGCGTATATGGATAGTGCTGATTGGTTCGTTGGCAGTCAATGTTTTTCTGAATATTTCTAATATTGAACTTACGTATGTGCTGCAAATAGAAAATGCAATATACCAAATGCCATTTTTTGTAACAGGAATGTTATTGGCACAATATGATATATTTCGTAAACCGGTATCCAATATCAAGCGAATGTCATCATCATTGGCGGCGTTAATAATCGCCTCGGCAATGATATATACAGAATTGGTTCTGGGTATTGATGACTATGTAATTAATTTTATTATGGGCCTTTCAATAATGTATATTCTGTATAATATTGCGGCAAGTCTTAACGGAACTGTTCCGGACAGAATTCTTGCAATGCCGTCTGCGTACTCGTTTCAGATTATGCTGCTTGACAGTTTCTACAGGATGCTGTTGATATTGATACTGTCGAAATTTATGAATTACGACATTTGGATGGTAATAATAGTTAGCATATTAGTGTTGATATTATCATGTATTACATGCAGAATACTTGTCAAAATTCCCGTAATAAGGGTATTTATGGGATTGAAAACTAGCATTTCTTGACAGAAACGGACTGAATTGCTAGAATTCTCTGGCAAATGCTTTAAAAATTAATGCAAGATTTTAAAGGGTGATAGATAATCATTTTTCTATTGTGCGTTTTGCAATTTTGCCTTTATTGAGATTCGGGATATAACCTGGCATTTGACACAAATAATAGTGGGATTAAAATATGAGTTATAGAAAACCTAGAAACATGGATGATGATTTATCTGTAAATTCAAGAGACGGTAGCCAAGGTGCAGATGCAAATGCTGGAAACTATCAGATATCCGATGAGGATTTTGATCGCATTCTGAGCGATTTTAGAAAATCCGCAAACAGAAATAATGAATATCATAAAGCCAATCAGCACAGACATGATTATGAAGAATTTGATGAGGAACGCGGATTTTCAGCCGAAGAGTTTCTGATATATGATGACTATATTGATGATGCCAGACGATATAGGAAACGCGAACGAAGACATTATAAAGATGAATATTACAGTGTTCCTGACAGAGGCCCATCTGCTGCAAGGAGGATAATCGGCAAGATAATGCTGTATCTGCAGGCAGCCATTTCTATCCTTTTAATAGTCCTTTTGATCAATTTGAATATTTTATCCGGTAAATATCTTGCAATTATCGCAGGAGGACTGGCAATATTATGGATTATTATTTTCTTCACGCAGCGAAAACGGCGTAACGCAGGGCAGGCTGTCGGCATGATTGTTGCCATGATCTTAAGTATCATAATGGCAGTCGGGTCGGCATATCTTATAAAGACCAATCAAGTGTTGGATAATGTATCATCTAGGACATATGATATCAGGACATATGACGTAGTAGTTTTGAACAGCAACAGTGCTCAGAGTGTAGCAGATGCTGCGGATTATACATTTGCAATAGATTCTTCTATAAGCGAAGGCAATCGTTCGTATGTCGTTTCAGGTATACAAAAGGATACGGGCAAATCTGTAAAAATTGTAGAAATGACGTCGGCAACGGAACTGGCAAGTGCGCTTCTTAGCGGGGAGGCGCAAGCCGTAATATACAACGATGCGTTCACGTCAACAATAGTAGAGCAATATGCTGACTATGAAGATCAGGTCAGAATAATTGGTAATTATACCATCAAAACAGAATCCAGCATAAATAATGTAGATGTAGATGTATTGGGCGGTGCATTTCTTGCATTTATCAGCGGAACAGATTCAGACGGAACAGTATCCCTGACAGGAAGAAGTGATGTTGATATTGTGGTAGGCGTTAATACAGTAACTAATCAGATCTTGATGATTACAATACCTCGTGATTATTATGTGGAGGTTCCAGGTATTACGGCTGAGGGATCCAGGGACAAGCTGACCCATGCAGGCATTTACGGCATGGATGAGTTGTTGGCAACAGTAGAGAATTTGCTGGGTCGGGAAATCAATTATTATGTAAGGCTGAATTTCTCTTCAATGGTTGAGATCGTTGATGCTATGGGTGGAGTAACGATTGAAAATGAGCAGGAATTCACCTCACACGGAGGATATTATTATCCTGCAGGTGTACTTGATCTTGATGGGGAGTATACACTGCATTATGTTCGCGAAAGATATGCATTTGAGGATGGCGACTTTGCCAGAGGCAGACACCAGATCCAGGTTATTCAGGCTATGATGAATAAGCTGATATCCGCAAATACATTGGCAAATTATAACGCATTGGCTGATGCAATATCTAATTTTGCAATTACCAATATGCCGGCAGAAGATATAAAGTCATTGATAAGATATCAATTTAACAATACACCTTCATGGCACATTGTAAGCTATCAGATGCTGGGCGATGTTATGTATCAGCCGTGCCAGAGTGCTAATTATGAACTGCTGTCAGTAGACATGCCATACGAGGAGGCAATCGAAAATGCACAGACATTATTAGATCAGCTGTTTAATGGAGAAGTGCTTTCCGAGGATTTGCAATTGACAGATAATGGACAATTAACATATGTTGCATCACCGGCAGGATGACACTTGAAAAGAGAATAACCAGGTGTTACACTTTCAGTCGATAAAGAAGGAGGCAATAAAATACATGCTGACAGTTATAGATCATCCATTAATCAAGCATAAGATAAGTATTATGCGCAACAAGGACACATCTACTTATATTTTTAAGCAGAATCTTGATGAAATCGCCAAACTTATGGCATACGAGGTTACCAGAAATGTTCCTATCAAGGAGAAACCGATAGAGACACCTATATGCGATACAATAGGTTATGAGATAGCTCAGCCTGTAGTGCTTGTTCCGATTTTAAGAGCGGGAATCGGTCTTGTAGATGGGTTCCGTGATATTATTCCTATAGCTAAGATTGGACATATAGGAATGTACAGAGATGAAGAAACGTTAGAGCCTATAGAATATTATGCAAGATTTCCTAAGTGTATGTCAGAATCACTTGTTATAGTAACTGATCCGATGCTTGCAACAGGCGGCAGCGCATCTGCAGCTATAACCAATATTAAAAAAAGAGGAGCTAAGAAGATCCTGCTTGTATGTTTGGTAGGTGTACCTGAGGGTGTTGCAAGGATTCAGAGAGAGCATCCGGATGTAGACATTACACTGGCGGCAATGGATGATCACCTTAATGAAAGAGGATATATTGTGCCGGGTCTTGGAGATGCCGGCGACAGATTATTTGGAACAGACTGATCAAATGATCTTGATGGAACCGGCTTATAGCCGGTTCTTTGTCATTGTATGCAAATGCAGTAATAGCAAGAAATATCTCGTATAAGTATATTTTTCTGCATTTAAAGGAAAGCCTAATATGACCATAAGAGAAGAACGGGAAGAATTTGAAGAGCGTACTTTAAGTAAGTATGCGGCATTGTCAACGAAGACTAGGGGAAGGGAACAGGATATCGAGCCTTGCCCTATCAGAACCTGCTATCAAAGAGACCGGGACAGGATACTTCACAGCAAATCCTTCAGAAGGCTTAAGCATAAGACCCAGGTTTTTCTCGCTCCTGAGGGAGATCATTACAGAACGAGACTTACTCATACATTAGAGGTTTCCCAGATATCAAGAACCATTTCCAGGGCATTGTGGCTTAATGAAGATCTGACAGAGGCGATTGCGTTAGGGCATGATCTTGGACATACTCCGTTCGGACACGAAGGGGAGAGGGCTCTTAATTCAAGGCATCCATTTAAGCATAACATTCAAAGCCACAGAATCGTAGAGAAGATCGAAAATGACGGAGAAGGCTTAAATCTGACCTGGGAGGTCAGAGACGGAATCCTTAATCACAATATGGGGACAATGCCTGCAACCCTGGAGGGGCGGGTCGTAAGGCTTTCTGACAAGATAGCATATATAAACCATGACATGGACGACGCAATAAGAGCGGGCATACTTAATGAGAAAGATGTGCCGGATGATATTTGCGAGATTCTGGGATGGTCAAGGAAGGAACGGCTGGATTTTCTTGTAAAGGATATCATTATGAATTCCATTAACAAGGATGATATAGTGATGTCCGGCAGATCCTTCGATGCAATGATGAGACTCAGACAGTTTATGTTTGACAATTTGTATTTTGATTCCGAATGCAAGACTCAGGAAGGAAAGGCAAATACAATGATAGTATCTCTTTATGACTATTATTGTGAGCATCCGGACAAAATGCCGACTGAGTATCTGGGACTTATGGACAAATATGGTCAGAGTCTGGAACGTACGGTTTGTGATTATGTTTCGTGCATGACAGATTACTATTCGGTAGCAGCATTTAAAGATTTATTTATACCTGAATTCTGGAGGAAATAATGTTCTATCCGCAGGAAGTAATAGAGCAGGTTCTTGAAGCCAATAATATAGTAGATGTAATATCACAATATGTCAGGCTGACCAAAAAGGGATCGACTTATTTTGGACTGTGTCCTTTCCATAATGAAAAGACACCGTCTTTTTCTGTTACAGATAACGGCGACAGGAAGATGTTTTACTGCTTTGGCTGTCACAGTGGCGGAAATGTTATGACATTTCTCATGAAATATGAGAATTATACATATAGCGAGGCTTTGAATGTGCTTGCAGAAAGGGCCGGAATCACACTTCCTAAGCCTCAATATTCCAAGGAGGAATCTGCTAAATATCAGCTTAAGGAACAGGTACTTGAAGTATACAAGGAAGCAGCGGTTTATTATTATCATTTGCTGAAGACTGAACACGGCAAGCAGGCTTACGAATATCTGAAGAACAGGCAATTGACAGATGAGACCATATTAAAATATGGTTTGGGATATTCTGATAAATACCGTGATGATCTGTACAAATATATAAAGTCAAAGGGATATTCAGACGAGATACTTAAGGCCACAGGCCTGTTCTCAATCAAGGAAAAGGATGTGCATGATTATTTCTGGAACAGAGTAATGTTTCCGATAATGGATGTGAGAAACAGGGTAATTGCTTTCGGCGGCAGGGTTATGGGAGACGGAGAACCTAAATATCTTAATTCACCGGAAACCATTGCATTTGAGAAGAGCAAGACTCTCTTCGGTCTTAATGTGGCAAAAAAACACAAAGACAAGGAATTGATCCTGTGTGAGGGATATATGGATGTAATCTCTTTGCATCAGGCAGGATTTACAAATGCAGTGGCATCGTTGGGAACTTCTCTTACGGCTGGACATGTGAACATACTTAGAAGATATACTGAAAATGTAATCATATCCTATGATGCTGATGGTGCCGGAAGAAATGCGGCACTAAGAGCCATTCCCATGCTGAGAGCCCAGGGAATAAATACAAAGGTGATCAATCTGAAACCGTACAAGGATCCGGATGAGCTTATTAAGGCAGAGGGCGCCGATGCATACAGAGAAAGACTAAAAACTGCAAGAAACAGTTTCCTGTTTGAAATAGACGCTCTTAAGGAATCATTTGATCTTAGTGACCCTGACGGAAGAACACAATTTCAGACTCAGACAGCACGCAAATTAAGCGAATTTGCCGATGAGATCGAAAGAGATAATTATACTCAGACTGTCAGTCGTGAGTTTGACATTGATTATAAGATGCTCAGAGACAGAGTGATAAGGTTTGCCTTAAGCGCAGATAATAAACCTGTCAGAGAATTCGATGATTCTTCATTCAAGCCGAAGACAAGAGAAAAGGGTAAGGCAGCTATATCTGAAAGCATGAAATTAGTATTGTCATATTTGGCAGAAGCTCCTGCGGAATATGACAAGGTGAAAAATATAATAGATGCTTCAGATTTTGACATCGAGCCATATTCTGATATAGCAGCACTTTTGTTTAAGCAATTGTCGGCAGGCCGGGTTAATGTTGCCACCATAATAGGGTCATTTCCGGATGAAGCAGAGCAGGAAATAGCAGCAGATATCTTAAATCCTGCAGACAGAACGGAAGATATTGATTTGATGCAGAAAAAAATAAATCAATGCATGATCAACATAAAATCACATTCCATCGAAAAACAGATATCTCAAGAGGAGGATATCCTGAAAACCCTGTCTTTGAAGCAGCAGCAAGAGAAGCTGAAGCAGCTTGATATATTTTGCGGCAAATAACCTTTGTCTATATCTTAGACAATGCAGATCACAAATAACATGATAATAACTGCGTGCCGTGAACATCAGGCATGCAGTATGCTGATTAGTAATCACCTGCGTTGATAATTGCTTACGGGGCTGCGATGTCACAGCACGCAATATACGGCTTCAGCATAAATCTAATGAAAACACATAACGAAAGTGAATAATAAATGTCAATATCGTACAGATTAAAACGGGTTGCAGGTAGGGTGACTAACGGATATAGAATCGCGGATATCGGAACGGATCATGGATATGTTCCGGTTATGCTGCTGCGGGAGGGCATTGTACCATATGCAATAGCAGTAGATATAAGTAAGGGATCGCTGCAGAAGGCTAAGGAGAATGCAGCAAGGTCAGGACTTGAAGACAAAATGGACTGCAGGTTAGGAGACGGACTGTCCTGCGTTCAGCCTGGCGAGGCGGAATCTATAATCATATGTGGTATGGGCGGAATACTTATGAGACGCATATTAGAAGAGGGCAAGGAAACTGCGCTGAGCGCCAGAGAACTTATTCTGTCACCACACAGAAATCCGGAACTCATAGTAGAATTTCTGCAGGAAAACGATTTCAAGATTATCTCAGATGAGATTATTGAAGATAAGAAGAAGCAGTACAGGATAATCAAGGGCTTAAACTTGTCATTGAATTATGACTGATTTGATTGTATCATATACTAACTCGTGGGAAACTGAATGGTCGCGCCGTGCATAATGCACGGTGAGGAAAGTCCGGGCTTCACAGGGCAGGATGCCAGATAACGTCTGGCGGGAGAAATCCCAGGACAAGTGCAACAGAAAATATACCGCCCGCAAGGGTAAGGGTGAAATGGCAGCTTAAGAGACTACCGGTCTGTCGGTAACGGCAGATGCAATGTAAACTCCATCCGAAGCAAGACCAAACAGATAGTGTTAATGGCGGCCCGTCTGGCTATCGGGTAGGTCGCGTAGAGTCAGTTGGTGACAGCTGAACAAGATAGATGACCATTTTAAATGACAGAACCCGGCTTACAGGTATCCCTCAGGAGTGATTGCCGGCAGGAATATTTGCCTGCCGGTATCAGGAAGAATGCAAATCATATTTTGCATCAGCAAGATGATATTTGCAGATAAGACAGGTGGCTGTATGGAAATAGATCAAAACCAGGGTCGGGATCAGGCTGATAAATTATATGAAGAATTCCTGGACTCCAGATATATCAGGGAAAAAAGGGAGATCCTACGCAAATTATATGCAAAAGAATGGCTGACAGATAAGATGATAGATGATTTTGCAGTCACGCTGGATATAGCAGTTTCATCGGGCAACATTGATGACAGATATTATGATTTTATGAAATGTCTGGACTCAATGGCCAGATTTGAAACCACAGGATTAAGATAGCGATTTATTTGATAGAAGATTATGGCTTACAGGCCGTAGCAAAATTGAGGTATATAGAAATGAGTATAATGTATAAGAGTACCAGAGGAGACGGAACGCTGATAACAGCAAGCCAGGCTGTACTGCAGGGGCTTGCTCCGGACGGAGGACTGTATGTACCTGATGCGATACCGGAGCTGGGGGTGGAGTTATCAGCACTTGCAGAGATGGATTATAAACAGATAGCTTATCTTGTTATGAGCAAATTTTTGTCTGATTATACAGAAGAAGAACTGAAGGATTGCATAGAGCATGCATATGATTCCAAGTTCGATACAGAGGAGATCGCACCGGTTGTAAAAAAAGGACAGGCATATTATATGGAGCTGTTCCATGGAGCTACGATTGCGTTCAAGGATATGGCACTTTCAATTCTGCCTCACCTTCTTACCAAGGCTGCACGCAAGAATAATGTATCAAATGAAATTGTAATTCTTACTGCCACATCAGGTGATACAGGTAAGGCTGCAATGGCGGGATTTGCTGATGTACCGGGTACGAGGATAGTTGTATTTTATCCTAAGGGAGGTGTAAGCCGTATCCAGGAACTCCAGATGCTTACACAGAAGGGTGACAACACATGTGTAATCGGAGTTCATGGAAATTTTGATGATGCACAGAGTGCAGTCAAGAGAATGTTTAATGACGCAGCACTTAAGGAACAATTAGCTGCAAATGGCTATCAGTTTTCATCAGCCAATTCCATCAATATAGGCAGATTAGTGCCGCAGGTTGCATATTATGTATGGGCATATTCAAGACTGGTTAAGGACGGCATCGTTAAG
Source organism: Bacteroidaceae bacterium (assembly GCA_963589005.1). Classification (GTDB taxonomy): domain Bacteria; phylum Bacillota; class Clostridia; order Lachnospirales; family Lachnospiraceae; genus RGIG5612. The sequence goes on from CAVAJR010000001.1 coordinate 63,559, forward strand.
GCAGGCGATAAGATCAATTTTGTTGTTCCTACCGGAAACTTCGGCAATATCTTGGCAGGATATTATGCAAAACTTATGGGTATACCTGTAAACAAACTGATATGTGCATCAAATGACAATAAAGTCTTGTATGATTTCTTTAAGACAGGCATATATAACAAAAACAGAGAATTTATCCTTACAAGCTCACCGTCTATGGATATCTTGATTTCAAGTAATCTTGAACGTCTTATATATAAGGTATGCGGCAATTCGTCAGAACTGAACAGCACATACATGAAGGATCTGGCAAATAAAGGTGTATATACACTTAATATAAATCAGATAGCCAGATTAGAGGATTTCGTTCCGGGATATGCTGATGAGAAAACCAATGCTGAAGAAATCAAGCGGGTATATGATGAAACCGGATATGTAATAGATACTCATACAGGCGTTGCGTCGGCTGTATACAGGCAGTACAATGCAGATACGAAGGATGAGACACCGACAGTAATTGTTTCCACAGCCAGCCCATATAAATTCGCAAGGGCTGTTATGACATCAATTGATCCGGCATATGATAAACTTGAAGATTTTGATCTTATAAGGGAACTTAATAAGATATCTGGCGTAGAGATCCCGAATGCCATTAAGGAAATAATGGATGCAGATATCAGACATAATATTGTATGTGATATTGATAAAATGGAAACAGAGGTGAAAGGATTTTTAGGTATCTAAATGAGTGGAATAGTTGACTGGATTGCGCAGACATTTGGATCATGGAACCATGAACTGGTAATTTTTATCATATCGTTGTTTCCTATCCTTGAATTGCGAGGCGGATTGATCGCAGCCGCATTGCTTCAGGTACCATATATACCGGCCATTTTCATTTGCATGTTGGGCAATATCATACCGATCCCGTTTATTCTGCTGTTGATAGAGAAGATATTTGCATTTCTTAAGAGATTTAAGACTACAGGCAGGTTTGTCACCTTCCTTGAGACCAAAACGATGAAGAAGAGGGATCAGATCGATAAATGGGGTTTCTGGGGCTTGGTGATTTTCGTTGGTATTCCCCTTCCGGGAACGGGAGGCTGGACAGGAGCCTTGCTTGCATCGCTGCTCAGAATGCCTGTTAAGAAATCTGCACCGGCTATAGGTATTGGTATATGTCTGGCAGCTGCTATAATGAGCTTTGTTACATATGCAATACCTTGGATAATATCATTGTTCGGCTAAGTAGGGCTGACATATTTTTGACATGAATTGCGTGTGAGCAGGGCAGGGATCAACGAGTGGCAGTTGTGCAGTACAACTTTGACTAAAATTACATGAACATTAAATATAGGATGCCCGGGCTGGTTTGTGAAAAGAATTAGCACCGGGCTTGTATTTTGAAATGGAGCATTTATTGATGGATAACAGTAATTTTTTCGCTATGATGGCAAGAATGAAATATGTTAACAGATGGGGACTTATGAGAAATACTATCCCTGAGTCACTGTCTGATCATACAATGGATGTAGTTGTAATAGCGCATGCCCTTGTTGTTATTGGTAATATATATTTTGAAAAAAAATTAGACGAGAGCAGGGCTGCACTGTTAGCTGCATTTCATGATGCCCCTGAAATAATAACGGGAGATATGCCGACGCCGGTTAAGTATTATGATGCGGAAATTAAAAATGCTTATTCTAAAGTAGAAGAAGCGGCAATTCGCAAAATGTTGGAGGCTCTTCCGGAAGAAATGCGCGGAGCATATGAGGGCTTGATGAGGGAAAACCAGGAATCCGATATGGTGCTTATGAAATACGTTAAGGCAGCAGATAAGATATCTGCGCTGATAAAATGTATTGAAGAAGAGCGGATGGGCAATAAAGATTTTGAACGGGCGAAGGAGTCTACAGCCGCAATAATCAAAAATTTGCAAATGCCGGAGGTGGATTTTTACATGGAGCATTTTATGCCGGGATATTACCTGACACTTGATGAGCAGACATCGAAATAAATGCGTATTTAATATTAATCGAAAAGGACTACGTGCCGTGAACCTAGGTCTGCAACCCGTTGTTCGAAATCGCCTGCGCTTATTGATTTCTCGCAAGGGCTGCGTCGTCCCGGCACGATCATTTCTGCAGTGATGACATAAAATGCCACGTTGCCTGTAAAAATGTTATAGAGTATAATACGTCCGTCAACTTAAGGACATAAGCGAAAGAAAAGAGGCTTTGAAATGGGAAAATATTTCGGTACTGACGGCTTCAGAGGTAAGGCCGGAGAAGTATTAAGAAGTGAACATGCATATAAGATCGGAAGATTTATCGGCTGGTATTATGGACAGAAACATTCTAAGGACAACAGGGCGAGGATCGTAATAGGTAAGGATACCAGGCGTTCCTCATATTCTCTGGAAAATGCCCTGGCAGGCGGAATTACAGCATCGGGGGCGGATGCATATCTGCTTCATGTAACAACAACTCCGTCCGTAAGTTTTATAACAAGAGATGCGGGATTTGACTGCGGTATCATGGTTTCAGCAAGTCATAATCCGTATTATGATAATGGAATAAAGCTTCTTAATGCAGACGGTGAGAAGATGCCGGATGAGGTTATTAAGCAGATCGAGGAATATCTTGACAGTGCTGAGGATACAATTCCTTATGCAACGGACGATGCCATTGGCAAGACGGAGGATTTTTACTTTGGCAGGAACAGATATATCGGATATCTGTCTGATCTTGCGGTCAAGTCATTTGAAAATTGCAGGGTCGCACTTGATTGTTCAAATGGTTCCGCATGGATGATTGCCAGAGCTGTATTTGATGCTTTAGGCGCCAAATCTCAGGTGATCAATAATACACCGGACGGCACGAATATCAACATGGGATGCGGTTCAACTCATATTGAGGGACTTCAGAAGTATGTTAGAGAGAACATGCTGGATGTAGGATTTGCATTTGACGGTGACGCCGACAGATGTCTGGCGGTAGATGAAAATGGCGATGTTGTAAACGGTGATCAGATCATATTTATCTGTGCAAAATATTTTAAAGAACATAATACACTTCCGAACAATAAGGTGGTTGTAACAATTATGTCTAACTTAGGTCTCCTTAAGGCACTTGACAGAGAAGGCATTGCTTATGAAAAGACAAATGTTGGCGATAAATATGTATATGAAAGAATGAAGCAGACCGGCGATGTGCTGGGCGGTGAGCAGTCTGGTCATATTATTTTTGCATCCCATGCGCATACAGGTGACGGAATATTGACAGCTATTATGCTGATGAATGTTATGATCAAGACTCAGCTTCCGTTAAGCATACTTGCTAAAAGCTGCAAAATGATGCCGCAGGTTCTTAAAAATGTCGAGGTCGATGACAAGGAAAACACATTAAATGATCCGAGAGTTCAGGCTGCTGTGGAGCATTGTACAGAACAGTTAGGAGACAAAGGCAGAGTGCTTCTTCGTGCCAGCGGAACAGAGCCTGTATTAAGAGTTATGGCAGAGGCTGAAACAGATAAGGAAGCTGAAGAAAATGTTGACTATATCATCGGTGCTATGGCTCAGGCAGGTCATTTGATTCAGATCAGAAGATAGCTGGCTGCGCTGTCCAGGCATACAGCAGTTGACTTTTATAATTATATTTCACAAACAGTAATATATGGAGATCAGTTATATGAACATAAGGACAATAGATTTATTTGATCTGGAACATACTAAAGCAGCCGAGTATTTGCAGCAATTTGAATATCCATGGCAGGCTCTTGCGGGAATATCGGATTTTATTGAGGCTTATGGTAAGAGTCTTCCGCAGGATGAATATGATATGGTTGCTGAAAATGTATGGATTGCCAAGGATGCGGTTATTTACAATAAACTGTCTAATTATTTCAAGGGCCCTTGTATTATAGGACATAGGACAGAAATAAGACCGGGAGCATTCATAAGAGGATCGGTTCTGGTAGGAGACGACTGTGTTGTAGGCAATTCTACAGAACTTAAGAATGTAATACTGTTCGATAATGTTCAGGTGCCTCATTATAATTATGTGGGTGATTCTATCTTAGGATATAAAGCCCACATGGGAGCCGGTTCCATTACTTCCAATGTTAAGAGCGATAAGAAAAATGTTGTAATTCATAATGAGGGTGAAGAGCACGAGACCGGACGCAAGAAGATAGGCGGAATGATAGGCGATAATGTTGAAGTAGGCTGCGGAAGCATTATTAATCCCGGAACAATAGTAGGAAGATGCAGCAATATCTATCCGCTTTCTTCCGTAAGGGGCTGTGTCCCACAAAATAGTATTTACAAGGGAGAAGGAGATATTGTTGCCAAGAAATAGAGAAATGTGCAATAATATCAAACGAAGATGCTGAAATGTTCGGAGACGAGCTGCCAGGGGATCACGGCACGGTTTTACTTGTATCTGAACAATTATAGAGAATGAAATGGAGGCAGGAACTAAATGTCAAAAGTTGATCTAACCAAGTACAAAATTACGGGAACAACAGAAATAGTATACAATCCGTCATACGAATTATTGTATGAAGAGGAGACAAAACCAGGTCTGGAGGGATACGAGGTTGGACAGATTACAGAGCTTGATACTGTCAATGTAATGACAGGTATTTATACAGGCCGTTCACCACAGGATAAATATATAGTAATGGATGAGAATTCTAAGGATACTGTTTGGTGGACCACTGAAGGGTATAAGAATGATAATCATCCGATGAGCGAGGAAGTATGGACACAGGTCAAGGAAATTGCCAGAAAGGAACTGTGCGGCAAGAGACTTTTTGTGGTAGATGCATATTGCGGTGCAAATGCCGATACAAGAATGGCCGTCCGTTTTATCATGGAGGTTGCATGGCAGGCTCATTTTGTTAAGAACATGTTTATTGTTCCGACAGATGAGGAACTTGAAAACTTCGAACCGGATTTTGTTGTATATAACGCATCGAAAGCTAAGGTGGAGAATTATAAGGAGTTAGGCCTTAATTCAGAGACTTGCGTTGCTTTCAATATCACAAGCCGTGAACAGGTGATCATCAATACCTGGTATGGCGGAGAGATGAAGAAGGGCATGTTCTCAATGATGAATTATTACCTGCCTCTTAAAGGCATTGCATCAATGCATTGCTCAGCTAACTGCGATATGGAAGGCAAGCATACAGCCATATTTTTCGGCCTTTCAGGAACAGGCAAAACTACCCTCTCAACAGATCCTAAGAGGCTTCTTATCGGTGATGACGAACATGGCTGGGATGATAACGGAGTATTTAATTTTGAAGGAGGCTGCTATGCCAAGGTTATAGGTCTTGACAAGGAATCTGAACCTGATATTTATAATGCAATTAAGAGAAATGCGCTTCTCGAAAATGTAACAGTATCATCTGATGGCAAGATCGACTTTAATGATAAATCGGTAACGGAAAATACTCGTGTTTCATATCCGATATCTCATATTGAGAAGATTGCATCTAATGTTAATAAGGTTTCAGCAGGTCCGGCTGCAGATAATGTTATATTCCTGTCAGCTGATGCCTTTGGAGTTCTGCCGCCTGTATCAATTTTAACCCCTGAGCAGACACAGTATTACTTCCTGTCAGGATTTACAGCTAAATTGGCAGGAACAGAGAGAGGCATTACAGAGCCTACGCCTACATTCTCAGCATGCTTTGGACAGGCATTTTTGGAGCTTCATCCTACAAAATACGGTGAAGAGCTTGTTAAGAAGATGAACCAATCAGGCGCCAAGGCATATCTGGTAAATACCGGCTGGAACGGAACGGGCAAGAGAATTACAATTAAGGATACAAGAGGCATAATTGATGCCATCTTAAATGGCGACATCAAGAATGCTCCTACTAAGAATATCCCTATTTTTAATTTTGAAGTTCCGACTGAGCTTCCGGGAGTGGATTCAGGAATTCTTGATCCTCGTGATACCTATAAGGACGCCTCAGAATGGGAGATGAAGGCGCAGGATCTTGCAGCGAGATTCCAGAAAAACTTCGCTAAGTATACATCAAATGAAGCCGGTAAGGCGTTAGTTTCAGCCGGACCGCAGCTATAGACTGCACATGTCGGGATACCAACAGGAGTGAACACAAGACACTTGTTCATGCAAATGTGACCGGGTCAGAATATTGCTGTTGATATTCTGATATAATAATGCTAATATTGAGTTGCCCAAAACTGGGCTGTTATTTTGAACCTACACCGATTATAAGGGATTCCAATATTTATTAGCCTATGACATGCCTCTTTAACGTGGACTTCAGAAGTTAATGTGCGGCAAACCCACCTAGCATACTGCTAGGGATCAAAATACAGCCATTTGGTTTTGGGGTTAAAAGAATTCTCAGGGATGCAGAAGATGTCTGCATCCTTTTCTTTTGCATGAAACAGGAAAAACGTGCTTTTCGCGTTATTGACACGATATTTTAACTGTATTAGAATTTAGCTTGTGTGCGTACCGGAGGTATGCCGGTATTTGCGTGCAATGGCTTTAGTATGAAGGGGATAAAAACATGAAGGATAAACTTGCGAAAATAAAGCAGGAAGCATTGGAAAATATTGCAAATGTTACTTCTGTTGAAGCATTGAACGACCTTAAGGTTACATATCTGGGCAAGAAGGGTCAGCTTACAGAAATACTTAAGAGTATGAAAGATGTTTCCGCTGAAGAAAGACCTAAGATCGGACAGATGGTTAATGAAACCAGAAGCGAGATTGAAGGCCGTATCGACCAGATGAGGCAGGATTTTGAAAATAAGAGACTTGAGGCTAAATTAAAGTCAGAGGTCATCGATGTTACACTTCCGGGCAAAAAGAAAAAACTAGGTCATATTCACCCTAATAATATGATCCTCAAGGAGGTTGAGGATATATTCGTCGGCATGGGATATGAAGTGGTTTCAGGCCCTGAAGTTGAATATGATTATTATAATTTCGAGGCACTTAATATCCCGGCAAATCACCCGGCCAAGGATGAACAGGATACCTTCTATATCAATAAGGATATTTTGCTGAGAACCCAGACCTCCTCAGTTCAGATACATGAGATGGAACGGGGTGTCCTTCCTATCAGAATGATCGCTCCGGGAAGGGTATTCCGTGCAGATGAAGTTGATGCAACACATTCACCGTCATTTCATCAGATAGAAGGTCTTGTAATTGATAAAGGAATTACATTTGCTGATCTCAAGGGTACATTGGAAGAATTTGCCAAGAGATTTTTCGGTCCGGATACTAAAACCAAATTAAGGCCGCATCATTTCCCGTTTACAGAGCCATCGGCAGAGGTGGATGTAAGCTGCTTCAAATGCGGCGGCAAGGGCTGCAGATTTTGCAAGGGCGAGGGCTGGATCGAGATCCTCGGCTGCGGAATGGTTCATCCGCATGTACTTGAGATGGTCGGAATTGATCCTAATGAATATTCAGGATTTGCATTTGGATTAGGTCTTGAGAGACTTACACTTCTTAAATGCGAGATAGATGACATGAGATTATTATACGAGAACGATATGAGGTTCTTGAAACAGTTCTAAGAAAGGAGAGAAAGATGAACGCATCATTATCATGGATAAAATCATTTGTACCGGATCTGGAATGTTCATATCAGGAATTCAGAGATGCAATGACTCTCTCCGGCACTAAGGTTGAAGAATTCAAGGTATTGGACAAAGACCTTGATAAGATAGTTATTGGTCAGGTTCTCAAGGTAGAAAAGCACCCGGATGCAACTAAACTTGTTGTCTGCCAGGTTAATGTCGGAGCTGAGACAATCCAGATCGTAACAGGCGCATCAAATGTATTTGAGGGAGCTAAAGTACCGGTTGTATTAGACGGGGGAAGAGTAGCAGGAGGACATGACGGAAGCCTCACAGAAGGTGGTATTAAGATTAAAAAGGGTAAGCTCAGAGGCGTAGAATCTGACGGCATGATGTGCTCCATAGAAGAACTGGGTTCAACAAGGGATATGTATCCGGATGCACCGGAGGACGGATTATACATTCTGCCTGAGGATGCACCTGTAGGAGCCAATGCTGCGGAATATCTGGGACTTCATGATGCCAATTACGAGTTTGAGATCACATCAAACAGGGTTGACTGCTACAGCGTAATGGGTATTGCCAGAGAGGCAGCGGCAACCTTCAGAAAAGAATTCGTTAATGAAGAGCCAGTTATTAAATGCAAATCGGATGACAATATCAAGGATTATCTTGATGTTGAAGTACAGGATAAGGACCTGTGCCGCAGATATACTGCCAAGGTCGTAAAAAATATCAGGCTTGCACCGTCACCTAGATGGTTAAGACAGCGCCTTGCCAGCAATGGCATCAGACCGATCAACAATGTAGTTGATATCACAAACTATGTTATGGAAGAGTATGGTCAGCCAATGCATGCATTTGATTATGATACGATCAAGGGACATAAGATCGTAGTAAAACGTGCTCAGGACGGCGATAAATTTATAACTCTTGATGGTCAGGAACGTAATCTTGATAAGGATATTCTTATGATCTGCGATGCACAAAGACCGATCGGCATTGCCGGTATCATGGGAGGCGAGGAGTCTAAGATCACAGATGATGTTAAGACGCTTGTATTCGAGAGCGCGTGCTTCGATGGCACCAATAACCGTCTCTCTTCTAAGAGACTGGGTCTTCGTACCGATGCATCGGGAAAATATGAGAAGGGTCTGGATCCGAACAATACAGTTCCGGCTATTATTCGTGCATGTCAGCTGATTGAGGAACTTGATGCAGGTGATGTTGTTGACGGTATGATCGATATCTATCCGGAACCTGTTGAAGAAAAGAAGATCAAGTTTGACCCTGACAGAATAAATGCATATCTTGGAACTGATATTCCTGTTCAGCAGCAGCTGTCATATTTCCCTGTACTGGGCATCAAATATGATGAAAAGAATCAGATGCTTACGATTCCTACCTTCAGACAGGATCTGTTAAGAGGTGCTGATATTGCCGAGGAAGTTGCCAGATTTTACGGCTATGACAAGATTCCTGCCTCCCTGCCTGCATCTAAGGAAGCCAGCGGCAAGCTGTCACATGAATTTGTGGTTAATGATAAGATAAGAACATTTATGCAGTCTTATGGATATTCAGAAGCCATGACATATTCATTTGAGAGCCCTAAGGTATTTGATAAATGCCTTATTAATGCAAATGATAAATTAAGAAAGGCTATAGTTATCAGCAACCCGTTGGGAGAAGACTACAGCATTATGCGAACCTCTTTGCTTAATGGCATGTTCACTTCACTTTCTACTAATTACAACAGAAGAAACAAAGAGGCAGCTTTATTTGAATTGTCTAATATTTATATTCCGGAGGAACTTCCTCTTACGAAGCTTCCGGATGAGAGAATGACCCTGTGCTTTGGATTTTATGGCGATGGCGACTTCTTCGAATTGAAGGGGGCAGTTGAGGAACTCCTTGATGCCATGGGAATGAACGGACAGAGAAAATATGAAAATAATGGAAGTCTTAATTTCCTGCATCCGGGACGTCAGGCCATTCTTAGGTATAACTCGCAGGAGATAGGTTTCTTAGGCGAGGTTCATCCTGCTGTCATTAAAAATTATTCATTGGCAGCTAAGACATATATCGCACAGCTTGATGTAAAGGCAATATATGAACTGGCTGATTTTGATAAAAAATATGAAGGTATACCAAAATTCCCTGCAACCAGCAGAGATATCAGTCTCGTAATGAAGAAGGATATTCCTGCAGGTCACATTGAGGAAATAATCGCCAAATATGGCGGCAAGCTCGTTGAACATTTCGAACTGTTTGATATTTATGAAGGAGAACAGGTGGGAGAAGGCAACAAATCATTGGCTTATACCATCAGATTCCGCGCTAAGGATCGCACTCTTGAGGATGGTGATGTAGCACCTGTAATGGAGAAGATCATCAGCAAGCTTGGAGAAATTGGAGCACAGCTCAGAAGCTGATGTACAGCTAAAAGTTCATGGACAATAATTTACTGCTTGTGCTAGAATAAATTGGTTAAAATACCTATCTGAAAAGAGGATGGAAATGAAAAAAACAAAACACGTTATTATCTTTATTATTGCAATGCTTGTTATCATTGCATGCTGCCTTGTTACCGGATTCGGTATTGGCGGTGGACATCTTGGCTCAGCCAAGAACATCACACTGGGTCTTGACTTGAGGGGCGGTGTAAGTGTTACATATCAGGCTACTGAAGAGAATCCTTCAGCAACAGATATGGCAGATACAATTTATAAGCTGCAGCTGCGTGTACAGCAATACAGCACAGATGCGAGCGTATACCAGGAAGGTACTAATAAGATCACCGTTGAAATTCCTGGTGTATACGATACACAGACTGTAATTGATGAGTTGGGAAAACCAGGCTCATTACAGTTTGTAACCTACGATAATACCAATGAAGATGGCTCTACAGATTATGATAATCCGACTGTATGGGTTTCAGGTACAGATGTTGCCAATGCTCAGGCAGCAAGTCAGACTAACTCTCAGACAGGCTCTTCACAGTTTGTCGTTCAGCTGACACTTACAAGTGATGGCGCTGAGAAATTTGCCGAAGCAACGGAAGCTAACCTCAAGAAGCCAATCTACATTATATATGACGGAGAGACAGTAAGCAGTCCTATTGTTCAGTCTGTAATCTCAGATGGTCAATGCGTAATCGAGGGAATGGAATCTTATGAGGCAGCAACCAATCTTGCTTCAACGATTCGTATAGGTTCTCTGAGCCTTGAACTTCAGGAAGTTTCATCTAAGGTGGTTTCTGCTAAGCTTGGTGATAATGCGATTTCCACATCACTTATTGCAGGTATAATCGCACTTCTGCTTATCATAATTTTTATGATTGCTTATTACAGGATTCCTGGTGTTGCAGCTGCATTCTCAATGGTATTCTTTACAGCAGCAATACTTCTTCTGCTGAATGCCTTCAATCTGACGCTTACGATTTCCGGTATTGCCGGTATTATACTTACGATTGGTATGGCTGTTGACGGCAATGTTATTATCAATGCCCGTATCAGAGAAGAGATTGCCATGGGCAATACCATTGAGCAGTCGATCAAGAACGGCTTCAAGAAATCATCATCAGCAATTCTCGACGGAAATATCACTACACTTATTGTTGCCATCGTTCTTATGATATTTGGCTCAGGAACGATCCAGGGCTTTGGTATGACATTGGCAATTGGTATCGTACTTAGTGTTATTACATCCCTTATTGTTACAAGAGTTTTACTTTTCAGTATGCTCTGGATGGGAAATGGCAAGCCTTCACACTACGCTTCAAAACTTAAGGCTAAGAAGCAGCCATTTGATTTTGTCGGCAAGAGAGTGCTCTTCTTCGTGATCGCCGCTGTTTGTATTCTCGCCGGTGTTGTAACCATGATTGCAAATGGTGCTTCCGGAAACGGAGCTCTTAACAAGAGCATCGAGTTTGCAGGCGGTGTAAGCACCACAGTTGAATTCCCTGAGGATTATTCAATTGATAAATTCAATGATGAGATCAAACCGGCTATAGCTGAGGTTATTGGCTCAACAGATATTGAAGGACAGAAGGTTACAGGTACTAACCAGTATGTTATCAAGACACCGTCTCTTGATATAGAGGTTCGTGACGAGATGCAGACACTTCTGGAGGAACAGTTCGGTGCAGATCATGACAGCTTCGAGACAACATTTATCAGTTCGACAATAAGCAGCGAGCTTATGAGCGATGCTTATCTTTCCCTTGCTATCGCTGCAGTGCTTATGCTTCTTTACATATGGGTAAGGTTCAGAAAATTCAAGTTTGCCATCTCTTCAGTATCGTGTCTGGCACATGACGTGCTGATCGTTATAGCATTCTATGCGATATTCAGACTGTCAGTGGGCAACTCATTTATTGCATGTATACTTACGATTGTTGGTTATTCTATCAATGCGACGATCGTTATCTTTGACAGAATAAGGGAGAACATTGCAGATCCTACAGAAAACCATGAACTGAAATATGTTATTAACAAGAGTATTTCACAGTCTATGTCAAGAAGTGTATTGACATCGGCGACAACATTTGTAACAGTATTATTCCTGTATATTCTGGGCGTTGAGTCCATGAGAGCATTTGCTCTTCCTCTTGGAATCGGTATTGTTGCAGGTGCATATTCATCAGTATTGATAGCAGGCTCATTGTTCTATACTTTCCATTCAAAAGCAGAAAGAGCAGCTATCGCAGGAGGAACGGCTAAGGCAGAAGCCTCAGAAAAACCGGCAGAACCAACACCTGTTCTTACAGCTGCAAGCACAGAACCGAAGGCTAAGATAACAGCCAACCCTAACCATAAAAAGAAAAAACGCAGACAGTAATTGCTGATTAGGCTCATTACTTCACACAAATGCAAAAGCCAGGATTTTTATCCTGGCTTTGCTTGTCAAAATGAGTTAGGCTGCGACGTCTCGGCACAAATGGATTTAAACAGTAACGTGATAGAATTGACTTTTATCAAAATTCCAGCAAGGGCGGCAATGGCAGACGCGATTTAATACATTAAAGAGTAAATAGTATGGAAAAATGGCTAATATATTCTAAAAAAGCAGATTTTGCCGGCATATCAAGAAAATATAATATTTCGCCAATGCTGGCGCGTATTATAAGAAACAGGGATATTGTCACAGATGAACAGATCAACAGATATCTTAATGCTGATGTTTCTTCCATGTATGATCCTTTCCTGCTTAAGGGAATGAGAGAGGGCGTTCAATTAACAGCTGATATGATCATGCATGGCGGCAAAATAAGGATTATGGGTGATTATGATGTAGATGGTGTATGCTCTAGTTATATTTTAAAAGCATTTATAGAAAATGCCGGCGGAATTGTAGATGTGAGGCTTCCTGACAGAATGCATGAAGGTTATGGCATGAATGAGATCATGGCAGAAGAGGCTGCCAGAGATCAGATCTCTTTAATTATTACATGTGACAATGGAATATCATCTGTATCAGCTGTTGAGAAGGCCAGGGAACTTGGGATCAATGTAATAATCAGCGATCATCATGAACCGCCGGAAGTCCTTCCGAATGCTGATGTTATCATTGACCCTAAACAGGAGGATTGCACATATCCTTTCAGAGAAATCTGCGGTGCCGGTGTGGCATATAAATTTGTGCAGGCACTTAATTCATATAGCAATTGTCATGCAGAAAATCTTTTGGATGAATTATTGCAATATGCAGGTATGGCAACAGTGGCAGATATAGTTCCGCTGGTGGATGAAAACAGAATATTTGCCTCAGAAGGAATAAAACGCCTGAGAAATACAACAAATGTGGGACTAAATTCGCTTATAGAGAAGCGAGGCGTAATAAAGTCCCATATCAATTCAGGAATTATCGGGTTCGTACTGGGCCCTTGCATCAATTCAGCAGGAAGATTGAAAAATGCAATGATCGCATTTAATTTGCTTGAAGAAACAAATAAATGCAGTGCCGATGAAATGGCAAATGAATTATCGGAACTTAATGATATAAGAAAAGATCTGACTGCTGAGCAATGTAATATTGCATGTGATATGATCAATAATATTATCGAATCGGGAAAAACACCTGATAAAGTGCTGGTAGTATACCTTCCGAAGGCACATGAAAGTGTGGCCGGAATAGTGGCCGGAAGAATAAAGGAAAAATTCAACAGACCATCAATTGTTATTACTGACTCTGAGGGCGGATTAAAAGGATCAGGCAGGTCTATTGATTCATACAATATGATGGAAGGAATGAACAGCTGCAGCGATCTGTTCATAAAATACGGAGGACATGCTAAGGCATGCGGATTTACTCTTAAGTCAGAGGGTGATAAGGAGGAAACGGTCAGAATCTTTTCACAAAGAATAAATGCCTCATGCACTCTTAATGATGAAGATTTAGAAAAGACGATATGGATCGATATGAGGCTGCCTTTTAAATACATAACTGAGGAATTTTTAAGGGAATTAGACAGGTTAGAGCCTTTCGGAATGCAGAATGATAAGCCTGTATTTGCTGAAAATGAGATAAAGGTACATTCAGCTGCGATCATAGGGAAAAATAATAATGCGCTGAAATTAGATATTGAGGATAGAGAGGGAACCAGAATTGAGGGAATGGTATTTGGCGAGGAGGCTTATATATCCGAACTGCAGAATATGGTTTCACAGGAAAAACACATATCAATTTTATACTATCCGAAAATTAATGAGTTCAGAGGCATAAAAACAAGGCAGGCATTGATCAAGTCACTCCATATTATGCAGTAGCTATACAGCAGCTGATCATATAAGCGATTGAACTGGATGGATAAATAAGTTATAATACCTGATTGTGAAATCGCAAATAGGAACATAGTACAGGAAACTCGAAAGAAGCTTATGAGAGAAAAGGGAAAAAACTTTAAGTTTAATAGAGAGGTTGGCAGCAGAACAGCCAGACTGTATTCTAACAAGATAGCAAAAAGAATAAGAAGAATCTATTCAGAGGAGATAGGAGAATACTCCGAAAATGACACACGTGATGCGCATGAAGGCTTCTCTGATTATTATGACCACATAGACAGCACCAAGCAAAAAAAAGATTCCAAAAATAAAGCAACAGCTGCAGCGATTGCCGCAGCTGTAATAGTTGTGGTTATTGCAGGGGTTTTCGTGGGACTTTCATTTCTCAGACCGCAGGAGCAGAAGCTTAATCTTGCACAGACCATTGCAGACGAACCGGAGACAACAGTAACATTATCAAATGTAAGCCTGTCGGCTGCACCGGAAATATATGGTGTAATACCGATTGCTGTATACGAGGGCAGTTCAGTAGCATATAAAGACGGAGTATATGTTGTAGATGATACAGACGATAATCCGACACTTGAAATAGAAAATGACGAAGTGGATTTGACTACACCCGGTGTATATACAGTAACATATGTGGCAACAGACAAGGATGGAAATGTTTCAAGAGAGTCAACCACTCTTACTGTTTTGGAAGGAACGGAAACAGTAGACGAGGATGCGATCTATGCCCTTGCAGATTCAATTATAGAGACGATTATTACGGATGACATGACAGATGCACAGAAATGTCTGGCAGTATATAAATATCTTCATGCAATAAATTATGTGGATGTTGTGCATTCGGAAGACTGGATGCAAAATGCCTATGGCATGCTACAGGATCGTGAGGGTGACTGCTTCGGATATTATTCGGCAGCAAGACTTCTTTTGACCAGGTTAGGATATGAAGTAATGGAGGTACGTAACAATAATAATTACGTTCATTACTGGTGTCTTGTCAGTATAGATGGCGGCAGCACATGGTGGCATTTTGATGCATGCTGTTGGAGCTGGGGTGAGGATGGCGTGTTATGCCTTGTCAGTGATAATTATCTGTCAGCATTTACCAGAAGGCATCTGACTAGCGACGGAAGACTTATACATGCCTGGGATAAGACTAGTTATCCTGCGACTCCGGAGGAGGATTTTTGGACGGAGGAAGAACGTGAGGTTATATATGAAGATGGAGAGATATCATTAGAACCACAGCATGATCCTGATGATGAAGTATGGGAGAACAGCGGCTGGGATTCCTATCTCAACGGAGGGACTGTTAATTATAATAATTACGATTATTATGATGAAACAACTGCATCAAGTGAACAATGGTACAGTCCCGAGACTTATATACAACCTGAGACAAGCATTGAAGAGACAACATTTCCGACACCTAATGAAACAACCCAGGAAAATACCGGCAGTGCGGATAATACAGTTACGGAACCCGTAGTTGAGGTGCCGGCGCAGGCTTCGGCAGAAGCTCCTGCGGATATAAATGTAACAGAGTAGCGGATATTGCTGCTTGTGCTGACATAATTAAATATAAAAGTGGAGAAATAATACAGGGCAGAGAGCCATTCTGTGTCTTGTAGTCTTTTAATTATTTTGGAAAATATATCTAATAAATCGACTAATAAAATATCAAATAATCGAAAAAAGCTAAGAGCCAAAAAGCGTCACATCCAGCGAATGAATATTATGCTGATGTCGATACTTATATTAGCTGCATTGTGCGTGGTTATAGTGGGAATTTTAAATATTGTTAAGAACTCACCTGACCATTCGCTTGTGGTGCTCAGAGACAGACAGGCGCCTGTTGTCAAGGTGCATAATGCAGTATCTGCTAATGGCAAGACCTATGATATCTCGGATTTTGTAGACAGTATTGATGATATAACTGAGGTATCAATGGAATACATTAATGCTCCGGATTACGATACAGACGGAATGCAGCAGATTGTAATACGTTTTACAGATGAGGCCGGCAATTACGTGGACAAGAGCCTTAATCTTGAAGTCTACCATGATACCACAGCACCGGTTATATATGCGGATGATGATATATATGTATTTTGGGGCGAGTCGGTATCATATAAGAGCTTTGTAGAAGCTGTAGATGATATAGAAGATGAAGTAACAATCGAAGTTGATAACAGTGAAGTGGATTTAAATACCTTAGGGGCATATCCGGTAACATATACTGCAACAGACAGTGTGGGCAATTCATCCTCCAAGACGGTAACCTTCCATGTTATAGAGCCTGATACAGACGAGTATTATCTGATGAAAGCAAATGAATTATGTGATCAGATTATAGCGGAAATAATTACAGATGATATGGATGATCTGCATAAGGTATGGGCCGTTTATGAATATGTACGAAATATTCCGTATGTATTAACTGATTATACAAGAAATTATATCCGTGAGGGATATAAGATGTTAAGCGGTTATATAGGCGACTGCTATGGAAGCTATGCATCAGTCAGATTATTGCTTGACAGACTTGGAATAAAAAATCAGCCTATACAGGCAGATGAAAATTATACAAGGCATTTCTGGAATCTGGTTAGTTTGGATGGTGGAGCTAACTGGTATCATGTGGATGCAACTAACTGGACAGAATGGTCCTACAGACCGAATATGTGTATGATATCAGATGCAAGACTGGCTGAAATATCAAATCAGCACGGAGGAACGCATATATTTGACAGCAGTCAGTATCCTGCAACTCCTGCAGACAGCATGTACATACCGGATGATATTTATTCAATGTATTCAGATGTAGCATATTAAGAAAGGTTTTATGATAAATGGTTAATGGTAAAAAGGTTTTGGGAGTAATAGGCGGTATGGGTCCTATAGCAACGTCCTATTTCATGGAACTTGTTATTAAGATGACCGATGCCCAGACTGATCAGGAACATCTGGACATGATCATATACAACATACCATCAATTCCTGACAGAACGGCCTATATTATAGATCACGAGAAGCAGAATCCGTTGCCGGTTATTGTGGGCATTGCACAGAAGCTGGAAGAGCAGGGCGTGGAATTTTTGGCTATGCCATGCTGTACTGCCCATTATTTTCAGGAGGAACTTGAAAAGTCACTGCATAAGCCATTTGTAAATATCATAAGAGCTACTGTTAATTACCTTAAGGAAAGAGGTATTACGAAGGTAGGCATTATGGCAACAGACGGTACCATTAGAACAGGTCTGTTTAACAGAGAACTGGAGGCAAATGGCATGAAGGCAATCATCCCGTCACCCGAGAGACAAAAGGATGTAATGTACATTATATATGATAATGTAAAAGCCAATCAGCCTGCCGACATGGAACGATTTAACCGTGCCGGGGATGAACTGAAGGCAAATGGTGCAGAGGCCATAATTCTGGGCTGTACCGAATTATCCCTTGTTAAGCGAGACAATAATATCGGCGCAGGATTTATAGATGCCATGGAAGTATTAGCACAGAAATCGCTAATCTCATGTGGATCCACATTAAAGGCAGAATATGAAGAACTGATAAGCAGATAAATGAAAGCTTATAGTGAGCTTCACTGCATTGAATGAAATTTAACTGTTAGCGTGCCGTGAGCATCGACATTTAGCCACTGTTTGAAAACGCCTGCGCTGCTTGCTTTTTACAGCGGTGCGACTTTACGGCATGGCCGCTGCACGTGAACACCTATAAAGTAATAATTATACGGAGATATACTCATATGCAATATACAAATATTCTTGAATACCTGGAAGAAACTGTTACAAAAGTACCTGATAAGGTTGCATTTGCATGCGATGACCATAGTCTTACATTCAGACAGTTGTACGATGAGAGCCGTTCGGTAGGTACATATCTTGCCAAGGAGGGCTTCTATAAGAAACCTGTTGTGGTATTTATGCAGAAGACACCGAGAGCAATTGCTGCATTTCTGGGAGTTATCTACTCAGGCTGCTTCTATGTTGCTCTTGATGAAGAGATGCCAAAACACAGGATTGAGCTTATAATCGGAACTGTCAATGCAGGCGCAGTGATCTGTGACGCGGCAACGACAGAACTGATCCGGGAATACGGATACGAAGGCAAGGTATACAGCTATTCAGAGATCTCTGCGGCAGGTGCAGATGATAATATCCTTTCTTCTGTAAGAGACAAGCAGACTGATATCGATCCTATTTATGCTGTATTTACTTCAGGTTCTACAGGAGTGCCTAAAGGAGTTCTTGCATGCCACAGATCGGTTATTGATTATATCGAAAACTTGTCACAGGTTCTTGAATTTGACCAGGAGACGGTATATGGCAATCAGGCACCATTTTATTTTGATGCAGCATTGAAGGAGATCATTCCTACAATGAAATTCGGAGCTACAACATATATTATTCCGAAGGCATTGTTTATGTTCCCGATCAAGCTTGTGGAATTTTTAAACGAACATAAGATCAATACCATTTGCTGGGCAGCATCTGCTATGACAATGATCTCATCCTTTAAAACATTTGATAAGATTAAGCCTGAATATGTAAAAAGAGTTGTATTTGTAGGAGAAGTATTCCCGATCAAGCAGCTTAAGATGTGGCAGGAAGCGCTTCCTAATGCGATGTATGTTAATCTCTACGGTCCGACAGAGACGACAGGTGTATGCTGCTATTATAAGGTAGACAGAGATTTTAACCTTGATGAGACACTTCCTGTAGGAAGACCATTTCATAATACGTCGATCATATTGCTGAATGATGATAATACAGAGACAAAACCTGGTGAGGTTGGTGAGATCTGCGTTAAGGGAACCTGTCTTACGCTTGGATATTATAACAATCCGGAGAAGACCAGAGAGGCCTATATCCAAAATCCTTTAAATAATATGTATCCGGAGACATTATATAAGACCGGCGACCTGGGAAGATATAATGACAGAGGAGAGCTGTGCTATGTGTCTCGTAAAGATTATCAGATCAAGCATATGGGACACAGGATCGAATTAGGGGAAATAGAAGTTGTTGTAAATATGCATAAAGGCATAAAAACAAATTGCTGTATATTTGATGACAATAAAAAGAAGATTGTGTTATACTATGTCGGCGATGCGACCAAGGCTGAGGTGGCTGCATTTACCAAGGAAAAACTTCCTAGGTATATGTTCCCAAATGTTATAACACAGCTTGAGAATATGCCATACACACCTAATGGCAAGATCGACAGAGTATTTTTGAAAAATAAATATAATGAGGGAAAATAAATGGAAAGATTAATTGAGATTCTTGAAGGATTACATCCGGAAGTAGATTTTGAAACTTGTGATAACCTTATTGACGGAAAGATTTTTGATTCATTCGATATAGTGACTCTTGTTGCTGAGATTAACGAAGAATTCGATGTTGCCGTACCGGCAGAGGAACTCATTCCTGATAACTTTAATTCAGCAGAAGCAATCTGGGATCTTATTCAGAAACTCGACGAAGAGTAATTATTAAATAATGTCATTTACATCAATTGATTTTTTAGCATTTTTCGGGATATTAATTATCCTATACTATGCATTGCCTAAAAAAATACAATGGATAGTGCTTCTAGTGGCCAGTTATACGTTTTACCTGCTTGCAGGTATAAAATATCTGGCCTTTATTTTGTTTACAACAATTACAACATACCTGGTTACGATATATATGGACAACAACCATCAGCTGCAGGCTGCTTATCTGAAGGAGCATAAGGCTGATATGTCGAAGGAGGAGAAGAAAGCCTTCAAGAAGGTTATAAAGTCTAAGGACAGGCTGTGGTTTGTTATTACGATAGTAGCCAACTTCGGTATTCTGTTTTTCTGTAAGGCCTGCCTTGTGGAGCCGCTGAGCGGCATGACGGATTCGTCTGTGATATCCTTCCTGTCAGTTGGTCTTCCTTTTGGTATATCATTTTACATGTTCCAATCAATGGGATATGTTATCGATGTATACAGAGGTAAGGCAGAAGCAGAGCGTAATTTCTTCAAGGTGGCTTTGTTTGTATCCTTCTTTCCACAGTTAGTACAGGGTCCTATCAGCAAATGGGAGCAGCTTAAGACATCTTTATTTACACCGCATACATTTGATACGAGACAGGTTGCCTTTGGTCTTCAGAGAGTATTATGGGGATTTTTCAAGAAGCTCGTAATAGCTGACAGAATAGCTGTAGCCATCGGTACATTGAAGGGTACCGAGTATACAGGTGTAGGATTCTTCCTGCTTACTACATTATATGCAGTACAGATCTACGGCGACTTTACAGGCGGTATCGATATTGCCATCGGTGTGGGAGAGACTCTGGGCATTACCATGCCGGAAAACTTTATAAGACCATATTTTTCTAAGAATATTGCGGAATATTGGCGCAGATGGCACATCTCCTTAAATGAGTGGATGAAGAGTTATATCTTCTATCCTATAACCGTATCAGGACCGATGCTTAAGCTTGCAGTTAAGAGCAGGCAGAAGCTGGGCAAATTCGGAATGAGGCTGCCGGTATATATTGGCTCGCTTCTTACGTGGCTGGGAACAGGTGTATGGCATGGATTCAATCTTCATTTTATCGTATGGGGATTGATGAACTGTGTCATAATTGTAATTTCCGAAGAACTTGCACCGGCATATGAGAAATTCCACGGAAAGTATGCATGGTCTAATACCAGAGGATATAATATATTCCAAATGATAAGGATGTTTGTTCTGATGAATCTTATTCGTGCTACTGACCTGTTCAACGATGTAGGCGATTATTTCAGAAGACTGGGATCCCTTGCATATAATTTTAATTTTAATATTCTGTGGGACGGTACGATGATGAACCTTGGATTGTCCCTGTCGGATTATATTATACTGGGAGCAGGAATCATTTTAATGTTCCTTGTAAGCTTCTTCAGCAGAGATGATGTAAGTATAAGAGTTAAACTTCAGAGAATACCAAGGGCTGCAAGGTATGCGATATTTATTGCATTACTGATTTCAGTAATACTGTTCGGAAGCTACGGCATAGGATATGATGCAAGCAGCTTCATATACAACCAGTTCTAACAGAGGTTTATGTATTAATGAAGAAAAAGAAAGTAATAGTAATAACCATAATAACAGTTGTAGTCGCAGCTGCAATATTATACCTCCTGCAGGAACTTCTTATGCCTAAATATATGACAGAGACAAAAGAAGGCGCGATGATACAGGAGTATTACGCAAATGCTGGCGGAAATGATGTTATATTTGTAGGTGACTGCGAGGTTTATGAGAATTTTTCTCCTATAACAATGTGGGAGGAGTATGGCATAACTTCATATATCAGAGGTTCAGCACAGCAGTTAATATGGCAGACATATTATCTGATGGAAGAAACCTTCAAATACGAAACACCTCAGGTTATGGTTTTTAATGTACTTGAGATGAAGTATGATACACCTGCCAGCACCGGTGCATCCAGTCAGCGAGAGGCATACAACCGCATGACATTGGATGGCATGAAATGGTCTAAATACAAGTGGGATTCAATCTATGCATCAATGACAGAGGAAGAGAAATCTAAAGACGGAGTCTGGTCATATATATTCCCGATATTAAGATATCATGACAGGTGGTCTGATATAACGACAGAAGATTTTAAGTTTTTATTCAGCAGGGAACCGGTAACTGACAATGGATATTTAATGCAGGTCAAGGTTAATCCGGTAGGAGATGAATATCCGGTCATCCCGTTGGTGGATTATACGTTTGGTGATAATGCATATTACTATCTGGACAAGATAGTTGAATTATGCGAGGAGCATGGAACGCAGCTGGTGCTTATAAAGGCACCGTCATTATCGCCTATATGGTATGACGAGTGGGATCAGCAGATGGTTGATTATGCAAATGAGCATGGGCTTTTGTATATAAACTTCCTGGATAAGATAGATGAGGTCGGAATTGACTGGAATACAGATACATATGACCAGGGACTGCATCTTAATGTATACGGCGCTGAGAAATTATCGCGATACTTCGGTAAGATCCTGTCGGAGCAGTTGGGAGTTCAGGATCATAGATCTGATGCTGAAATTTCAGCTAAATGGGAAGAGAAATGTGAAACTTATATGAAGCGGAAAGAAACCCTTGAAAAGGAACTGGAATCCGTAGTAGAATGAAGTCCGCTGATGACAAAGTAAAGGTTTTTAAGAAATCTCATTTGCCAAAGCAGCATGATAAGTCATATATAATAATGTTTAATACCGGAAGGAGATCAATATGAAAAAGAAAATTTGCCTGGCAATTGCTATGGTTATGTCTGCCGTTGCTCTTACAGCTTGCGGAAGTTCTTCAAAAAATACTTCAACCTCAGCTGAAACAACAACAGCTGCCGCAGTATCAGACGAAGCTACAACAGCAGCTGCAGCTACTGCTTCAGCAGATCAATATTCATTTACATATAAGGGCACAGTTATCTCGATGAAAGCGGATGCAGCTCCGATTATTGAGGCCCTTGGCGAAGCTAAGAGTTATACAGAGGAGACAAGCTGTGCATTTGAAGGTCTGGATAAGAATTATACATACACAAGCTTCATTATGACAACATATCCTGATGGAGATACAGATCGTGTAAATTCACTTACTCTTAAGGATGATACTGTAAGTACAGCAGATGGAATCTGCATCGGTGATTCTAAGGATAAAGTTGAAGAAGTATATGGCGCAGATGCATTTAATGGAGTAAATGCTTATATAATAAGTGAAGCAGATGCATCCCTGACAGTTATTCTTGAAAATGATAAGGTTTCATCAATCCAGTATAATGCAGTATTTGAATAAAGACATCTGAAATAATTATTGACGTAACTAAAAGGGAGCTGGTCACGATTTTGATCAGCTCCCTTTTCACGTTCTCTGAATTAAAAGAAGTGCTTATATCTACAGTACAGCTTGTCACGTGCCGTGAACCCCGGTCGTGCAGCCACTATTCGAAATCAAGGTTGTTTAGAAATGAAGCCCAGAATCTAATATTCTATAAAGTCTTCTGGGTTAATATTTTCATCTGTGTCAGGCTCAGAGGATTCCAGTTCAACTGCAATGTCCTCATCTATAGTGCTGTTGAAGATCTTGGAGATCTTGGTAATATCCACATTTTCAGGCTCTTTTATGTCCTTGAAATCAACAACCTCGACGGATGGTTTTCGGACGGAAGGCTTTTTATCATTGTGCTTGTTAATGAATTCCTCCAGGTCAAGTTCTTCTTCCTTGACAAATGGTTTGTCCACCTCAGGATCAATAAAATCCTCCAATACTATATGGCTGGATTGCTCCATTGCAGCTTTTGGACTACATGGTATTTTTTTGCAGATCGCAAAAAGCTCCGACAAAATATCCCTGTAGACAACTTCCTTCTTCGTGTCCTGAAGGATTTCATGACGCTGACCAGGGTAGAGAAGAAAGGCAACATTACTATATCCGTTATCTGAAAACAGATGAACCGATTTCATGAAGGCAGACTTATTGATCCGGCATGGGTCATCTTCACCACTTAATATACGGATAGGAAGCTTAGGATTTTTTCTTATCCAGCTGCCCTTCAGATAAGTTTGCTGCATGAGTTCAAGCAGAGTGGCATATCCGTTTAATGTAAATACAAATCCGCATTTAGGATCCTTCTCGTAGCGTCTGACGTTCTCTTCATTTGCTGACAGCCATGCAAAATTCGAACCCTCTCGTGAAAATGCTCTTGCATAGCCTCTGTTTATCAATGAATCTGCAAATTTAGAACGATAATAATCACCTTTGAGAATTGTCAGCAGTTTTATGACCCAGAAACCTATTGTGCATCCGGAACGGTATGCCGGCATACCCATAAGAATCAGACCGTCCAGAAAATTATCATATTTTTTCAGATATGTTGTTGCAATAAGAGTTCCCATGCTATGAGCGATAATTACATAAGGAAGCCCCGGGAACTGTTCCTTGGCATATAAGGTATTCTCGTGTACATCACCAACGAGCCTTGATACAGCATTATCTCCAAAATATCCAAGCTCAGCTGTTCTATTTACATTATTGCCATGGCCTCGCAGGTCGCTTGTTATAACTGCCAGCCTGTTTGTGGCAAGATATTGGGCAAAGTTTCTGTACCTGCCCTGATGCTCAGACATACCATGTATGATCTGTACAACGCCTATCGGGTCGTTGTTGTCTGGCATATATAAAACGGAATTTTTGGATAAATCAGGCATATTTTTATTCCTATCTACATGTGATATAGATTCTCTAGCAGCGATTGCGAAATCATAAGATTACCCTTTCCTGTGCCCAGATCTATATCCGGTTTTAATTCTCCATGATAATCAGAACCGCCGGTTATGAACAATCCTAATTCATCAGCCAGCGATTTGTATAAAGTCTCATCCTCATAAGAGTGAGTAGAGTATATAGCCTCAATGCCGCTTAATCCCATTCCTTTGAGGACTGTAAAAAGCTTAAGATAATTATCCCTGTCAAGCGCATATTGCTTAGGATGAGCCAGTACGGCCATGCCGCCTGCATTGCGGATAACCAGGATCGCATCTGATGCAGAAATACGCTCCAAAGGAACATAGCATGGT
>CAVAJR010000001.1:88546-150613 GCA_963589005.1 Bacteroidaceae bacterium
GCCAGATATTTATCGAAAGCCTCTGCCTTGGAATTCACATATCCGTTTCTTATGAGATAAGACGCAAAATGCTGTCTGGTTATCATATGGCAACTGGTTTCTTTTTTAAAGGCTTCATAATCTATATTAATATCATAAGCGTGCAGCTGAGAGCAGATTTTAAGATTTCTTTCTTCACGAAGAGACCTTATAACTCTAAGTGCCCACTGAAAATTCGGATCCTCATAGTCCACGTTGTAGCCGAGGATGTGCAGCTCCATGCTGCCCATTTTTGATGTGATCTCAACACCAGGTATAACATAGATCGGATAATCCCTTGCGGCTGAAATAGCAGAGGGAATCCCGGCTACTGTGTCATGGTCAGTAAGTGCAAATGCAACAAGCCCCTTGTCACAGGCATATTTTACCAGTTCATCGGGAGACAGCGATCCGTCAGACGCAGTGGAATGCACATGCAAATCAATATATCCCATTATTCTTCCTCGTCAGTTATTTCTACAGAATATACAGAACGCTTTCTTGCAGAAACATCAGCTGCAAGATATTCATCATAGGTAGTTACCTTGTCAATCAACTTGCCGTCAACAATCTCCATGATTCGGTTAGCTGTTGTCTGCACAAACTGATGATCTCTGCAGGCAAATAATTCAACACCTGGGAACTTGATAAGTCCGTTGTTGAGAGCAGTGATCGATTCCATATCAAGGTGGTTAGTAGGTTCATCAAATATCAAAACATTTGAACCTGAAATCATCATTTTAGAAAGAAGACATCTTACCTTTTCACCGCCTGACAGAACTCTGAGCTTTTTAACGCCGTCATCACCCTGGAACAGCATTCGTCCGAGGAATCCGCGCACGTAGGAGGCATCTTTTATTTCGGAGTATCCTGTAAGCCAGTCCGCAATAGTCATATCAGAATCAAATTCCTTGGTATAATCACGAGGGAAGTAAGCCCTTGAAGTAGTTACTCCCCATTTATATGTACCTGAGTCAGGCTTCATTTCATCCATCAGTATCTGGAAGAGAGTAGTCTTAGCCAGCTCGTTTGAACCTACAAATGCAACCTTGTCATCATGTCCTAATGTAAATGTTACATTGTCGAGAACCTTAACTCCGTCAATTGTCTTAGTTAATCCTTCAACCTGGAGTACCTCGTTGCCTATGGCTCTGTCAGGTCTGAAATCAATGAATGGATATTTGCGGCTGGACGGACGGATCTCATCAAGCTCAATCTTCTCCAGGGCACGTTTTCTGGATGTAGCCTGCTTAGCTTTTGAAGCATTTGCAGAGAATTTCTGGATGAATTCCTGCAGTTCCTTGATCTTTTCTTCCTTCTTTTTGTTGGCTTCCTTCATTTGCTTGATGATAAGTGCAGACGATTCAACCCAGAAGTCGTAGTTGCCGGCATAGAGTTGGATCTTAGCATAGTCAATATCAGCAATCTGTGTGCATACTTTGTTTAAAAAGTAACGGTCATGGGACACAACAATTACTGTATTGTCGAAGTTAATGAGAAATTCTTCAAGCCATGAGATTGCATCCATATCAAGATGGTTAGTAGGCTCGTCCAGCAGCAAAATATCAGGATTGCCGAATAATGCTCTTGCGAGAAGAACCTTAACCTTAAGAGGACCCGGAAGATCCTTCATCAGTGAGTAGTGCAGCTCTGTTTCCACACCCAGACCATTAAGGAGCTGCGCTGCATTGCTGTCAGCCTCCCAGCCATCCATTTCAGCAAATTCTGTCTCCAGTTCGCTGGCCTTCATGCCATCCTCCTCAGTGAAATCTTCTTTGGCATAAAGGGCTTCCTTTTCCTTCATGATCGCATAAAGACGGGCATTTCCCTGAATAACCGTATCGATAACAGGCTGTTCGTCATATTTAAAATGATCCTGTTCAAGGAAAGAAAGACGCTGTCCCTTTGTAATAGTAACATCGCCCTTTGAAGGTTCCAATTGTCCTGTCAGAACCTTAAGAAATGTTGATTTGCCGGCACCGTTGGCACCGATGAGGCCATAGCACTCGCCTTCAACGAATTTAATATTAACATCTTCAAAAAGGGCTTTCTTGCCGAATCTGATGGTGACGTTATTTACACTTATCATATATTTTATAAATCTCCTTGTATGAATAATTTTTGTGACTGTTCAGTCACATTCGTAAAATCGCTGCTGAGCAGCGTTACTTTTGATCATGCAGATATCTTGCCGGATAAATCTACAAAAATCATCCTGTTCATGCAGGCATGCCTTGCAATTTTTGCTGATTTACTTGGCTTTGAATAGTTACAAATTATCAATAACATTAACCAAACAATATTAGCATTATAACAATGTATAGTCAAAAGAATAATTCAAGGAATATAATAAATTTTTCCGGCAGACGCAGCCGTGCAAGGATGCAGCAGTGACTGACATCCGTATGATGAAAATGGATATTTTTCGTACACATTGTTAATAATTATACAAAAAAATTGACATGTTAAAAAATAATAATATAATCACATCTATGAGCAATAATATTTCAAAAGCGGTTATAACCAGACTGCCTAGATATTACAGATACCTGCGGGAATTAATGGATCAGGGAGTTGAAAGGGTGTCCTCTGATGAACTCAGCCATCTTCTGAAGGCAACTGCCTCGCAGATAAGACAGGATCTCAATCATTTTGGCGGATTCGGACAGCAAGGTTATGGCTATAATGTTAAAAGTTTATATAAGGAAATCGGCAAGATATTAGGAGTTGAAGAAGCTCATAATATTATTGTTATAGGTGCAGGTAATCTGGGAAGAGCCCTTGTAAAATATAATGGCTTCTCTCAGCAAGGGTTTAATTTCTGCAGCTTGTTTGACATAGATGCCTCCTTGTGCGGCAAGAGTGTTAATGGCGTCAGGATAAGAGCGTTGGATGAAATTGAGAAGTATGTAGGCAGCAGAAATGTAGATATTGCTGCTCTTACGATTCCGATGGATGAGGCGAAGGAAATGTCAAACCGATTGTATAAGGCAGGGATCAGATATTTCTGGAATTTTACCAACATGGATCTTGAACTTCCGGAGGACGCGATTACCAAGGATGTGCATCTTCTTGATACCTTACTTGAGCTTTCATACAGAATAAGTAACGAAAAGAAGGATAAATAATGGATTGTGACAGATATTTCAGGCTGTGGGCAGATATAGATTTGAGCGCAGTCCGTGAAAATATACAAAATATCCAGGCTAATCTGAAGCCTGGAGTAAAGTCGTGTGCAGTTATTAAGGCTGATGCATACGGACATGGGGCTGTTGAGGTGGCCCGTGCAATTGAGGATATTGTTGATTTTTATGCAGTAGCAACAATAGATGAAGCCATGGAATTAAGAGGAAATGGCTTCGCCAAGCCTATTCTTATACTGGGATATGTACATCCGTCAATGTACGAAATTGCTGTGAAAAATGATATAAGGCTGTCGGTATTTGACTATGAGACAGCAGCGGAGATCTCTGAAGCTGCGTCTGGGGCAGGTAAGACTGCCAGGGTTCATATCAAGATTGACACAGGTATGAGCCGCATAGGATTCAGACCAAGCGCAGAATCAGCTGAATGTGTGCAAAAAATTAACAATCTTTCAGGGGTTGAGATCGAGGGGATATTCACGCATTTTGCTAATTCAGATGATAAAACAGCGGATAAAGCCAGAAAACAGCTGGATATTTTCAAGGCATTTATTGCCGAACTTGAAGTAAATGGACTTAATATATCCGTTAAACATTGCGCAAACAGTGCGGCAGCTACGTATTTGAGAGATGCCGATATGGATATGGTCAGGTTAGGCATATCAATCTACGGATTATATCCGTCGCAATATATACATCAGATTGAGCTTAAGCCAGCATTATCATTAAAAAGCCATGTAGTAATGGTTAAAACCATCCCTGCAGGCACATCGGTTGGGTATGGAAGCACCTGGACTGCTGATAAGAAGAGCGTTATTGCAACGATTTCTGTAGGTTATGCAGACGGATATTTCAGAAGCTTGTCTAACAAGGGATATGTACTTGTAAATGGAAGCAAATATCCGGTTATCGGGCGGGTATGCATGGATCAGATCATTGTAGATGTGTCTGAAAAGCCTGACGTAAAGAGAGGCGATGAAGTAGTCTTAATAGGCCAGTCCGGAGATCTTAGGATCACTACGGAGGAAATTGCTGATCTGGCAGGTTCATTTAATTATGAATTTGTGTGCGGACTTACGAGAAGAGTTGCCAGAAAATATTACACAGACGGCAAATTGTCAGGCATCAGAGACGAGTTTGAACATCATTATCATTGATTTATGCATCAATATTTGCTATCATCTGCACGGGTCTGCATTTATGCAGACTACAATTGTTGATAAAGGAGAACTTTTTATTATATGGAAGATGGCAGTCGAGCGGGATTTTTTTCCAGACTGTTCAAGTCAAGGAATGAAGCACAGGTTGAAGATGAGATAGTTTCGATGCTGGATGAAGGTCAGGATCAGGGTCTTATTAAGGAGAGCGAGGCTGAGATGATCAGCAATATATTTGATCTTGATGAAACATCCGCTTCTGAGATTATGACACACAGAAAGAATATAAGTGCAGTTGAAAGTACCTGGACTCTTGAGGAGACCATGGACTTTATTATCAACGAGAGATACTCTAGGTTTCCAGTTTGTCATGAGAGCATTGACAATATTATAGGTATTCTTCATATCAAGGATGCAATTACCTTCTATATGGATCCGGCTAACAGAGATAAGCAGATCAAGGATATAGATGGCATCATGCAGAAGGCTCATTTTATTCCGGAAACATCTAAAATAGATTCAGTATTTAAAAATATGCAGTCAAGCAAGATCCATATGGAGATTGTTGTAGATGAATATGGTCAGACTGCAGGTTTGCTCGCCATGGAAGACATTCTTGAGGAGATTGTCGGCAATATTTTTGATGAGCATGACGAGGTTGAATACAATATAGTCAAGGTTTCTGATAATGTTTATAATGTTAAGGGACTTACGCCTCTGTCAGAGATTGAGGAGGAACTTAACATTATTTATGATGATGAGGACAATGATACGCTTAACGGATATCTTGTTTCCAAACTCGACAGAATTCCGGAAAATGACGAGGGAACCGAAGTAGTTGAAAATAATATTAAGTACAAAATACTGTCAGTTAAAGACAAGACCATAGATTTGGTCAGGATCGAGATACTTGAGACAGAAAATAAAGAAGAGTAAGTGAGGTTAGTATGTCAGGACATTCAAAATTTGCCAATATTAAACACAAAAAAGAGAAAAATGATGCAGCCAAGGGTAAGATGTTTACTATTATCGGTAAAGAAATAGCAATCGCTGTTAAGGAAGGCGGCGCTGATCCTTCGAATAATTCGAAGCTTCGTGATGTCATTGCCAAGGCTAAGGCTAATAACATGCCTAATGATACGATCGAGAGAGGTATTAAGAAGGCAGCAGGCGCGGACGGATCAGTAAACTATGAGCAGATCACATATGAAGGATATGGTCCTAGCGGAATTGCCATAATTGTAGAAACTCTTACAGATAATAAGAATCGTACAGCTGCTAATGTTAAACATGCTTTCTCTAAGGGTAATGGCAATGTAGGAACTCCTGGATGCGTATCTTATATGTTTGAGAAAAAGGGAGAGATCGTTATCGACAAAGAAGAAGTTGAAGACATGGAGTCAGATGATCTTATGATGATGGCACTTGATGCCGGCGCAGAGGATTTTGAGGACGATGAGGACGCTTATACCGTTTATACTTCACCGGACGATTTCAGTGCAGTACGTGAGGCTCTTGAACAGGCCAATATTCCTATGGCATCTGCCAATATATCTATGATTCCGCAGAATTATGTAGAGCTGACAGATGAGGAGGCAATCAAGGATCTTAATAGAATTCTTGATATGCTTGATGACGATGATGATGTTCAGGAAGTATATCATAACTGGGACGAGTAAGATAATTATCCTGATTGCGCGCCTGTCGATGCAGGCGTAATAAAATGTGGAAGTCAAATGCTCCCGTCCCGGCACAGGGACGTTCGAACAATACTTCAAGCAAATATTGTATGCAGCGGGTTCGGTGTCATTGATATCGGACCCGCCTGTTGTATTCATAATTAACATATGGCGGCCGGTTGCACAGCAATTTTTCTATTATTAAACCTTTAAACAGCGGTCTGTGCCCCTTCGACACGGCAAAAACCTGGCAGCTTTCAAATTAAATCAACATAAATATGCAGATAATTACGAAGATCACACCCGGCTCTATAGCCGAGGAATTACAGATACAGCCCGGATCTAAGCTTCTGTCCGTCAACGGAGAACAGATAGAGGATATATTTGATTATAGATTTCAGATCGATGATGATTATATTGAGCTTGAGATCGAGGATCCTTCAGGCGAGATAGATGTATATGAGATAGAGAAGGATTATACAGAAGAGGTCGGATTGGAATTCGACAGCGGGATCATGGATGATTACAGAAGATGCTCCAATAACTGCATATTCTGCTTCATTGATCAGATGCCAAAGGGTATGAGAGAGACTCTGTACTTCAAGGATGACGATTCCAGATTGTCATTTCTCCAGGGCAATTATATTACTCTTACTAACATGAAGGAACATGACATATCCAGAATCATCAAATATCATATGTCACCAATAAATATATCTGTCCATACAACTAATCCGGAACTTAGATGCAGGATGCTGCATAACAGATTTGCAGGAGATGTTTTGAAATATATAGATCAACTGTATGAAGCCGGCATAACGATGAATGGACAGATAGTTCTGTGTAAAGGCATAAATGACGGTGAAGAATTAAGAAGGACCATCCGTGATCTGTCAAAATATGCACCAGTCATGGAGAGTGTATCTATAGTGCCTGTAGGTCTGACCAAATATAGAGAAGGCCTGTATCCTCTTGAGCCTATTGAGGCAGAAGATGCGGCTAAGGTTATAGATATGGTAGAGGAGTTTCAAAGGGAACTTTTTCCAAAGCATGACATTCATTTTATTCATGCCAGCGATGAATTTTACCTGACAGCCGGAAGGGAAGTTCCTGAAGAAAGCAGATATGACGGTTATATGCAGCTGGAAAATGGCGTAGGAATGTTAAGACTTCTGAAGGAAGAGTTCACTTATGCTCTTGATACTATCTGTAAGCAGCCGTCAGGTACAAAATTATGCAAAAAAAGCAGTGGTTCAGAGGATAAGTGCTATGTTACAATTGCAACAGGAAAACTGGCATATGATACAATAAAGCAGCTAACAGACGAGGCTGTTATAAGGCTTAAGGCAGCAGGGATCATAGATGATGATCTTGAGCTTAACTGTGTTTCGATAAGAAATGATTTCTTCGGCGAGAGGATTACGGTATCGGGGCTTATCTGCGGCTGTGATCTGATAAATCAGCTTGAAGGAATAAAACCGGGAAGCAGGCTCTTGCTTCCGGTAAATATGATGAGAAGCGGCGAGAAGTATTTTCTTGATGATGTTACGGTCGCCGAATTAGAAGAGAAGTTGCATGTAAATGTAGTGATCGTTCCGTCTGACGGGGAATCCCTTATCAGAGGAATCCTGGGAGAGGAATTAGAAATAGGAGGCAGACAGATATATGAGCAAACCGATAGTAGCGATTGTTGGCAGGCCTAATGTAGGCAAGTCCACCTTATTTAACAATCTGGCAGGGGCCAATATCTCTATTATTAAGGATACCCCCGGCGTAACCAGAGACAGAATATATGCCCAGGCCAATTGGCTTGATATGGATTTTACATTGATTGATACAGGCGGTATAGAGCCGGATACAGGAGATATTATCCTGTCACAGATGAGAGATCAGGCGCAGATCGCCATAGATACGGCGGATGTGATCATATTTATGACAGATGTAAGACAGGGCCTTGTGGATGCAGATGATAAAGTTGCAGACATGTTAAGAAGAAGTCACAAGCCTATAGTTTTGTGCGTCAATAAGGTAGATAATTTCGTTAAGCAGCAGGCGGATATATATGAATTCTACAATCTGGGATTAGGTGATCCGATTCCGGTTTCTGCTGTCAATAAGCAGGGACTCGGTGATCTTCTTGATGAAGTTACTAAGCATTTTGACAAGGAAACAATGGAGGAAGAAGACGACAGCCGTCCTAAGATCGCAGTCATCGGTAAGCCTAATGCAGGCAAATCTTCAATCGTTAATGCACTTTCCGGAGAGCAGAGAGTAATTGTTTCTGACATACCGGGTACAACCAGAGACGCTATTGACATGGTTGTAGAGCATGAAGGCCGGGAATATGTATTTATAGACACAGCAGGCCTCAGAAGAAAGTCTAAGATTAAAGAAGAGCTCGAAAGATACAGCATTATCCGTGCGGTATCGGCTGTGGAAAGAGCTGATGTCGTTCTGATGGTAATTGATGCTGTAGAGGGCGTAACAGAGCAGGATGCTAAAATAGCAGGCATTGCCCACGAGAGAGGCAAGGGAATAATAATCGTTGTTAATAAATGGGATGCCATTGACAAGGATGATAAGACTATCTACAAATATACGGAGAAAATAAGACGTACATTGGCATTCATGCCATATGCAAGACTACTGTTCGTTTCAGCCAAGACAGGACAGAGATTAGAAAAACTCTATGGTCTGGTTGATGTAATTGTAGAAAATCAGACAAGAAGAATCCAGACCGGTGTTCTTAATGAAATTATCTCCGAGGCACTGGCGCTTACACCGCCTCCTACTGACAAGGGTAAGAGATTAAAGCTCTTCTATGCGACCCAGGTATCAGTAAAGCCGCCTGCATTTGTATTTTTTGTAAATGACAAGGAATTGATGCATTTTTCATATTTAAGATATTTGGAAAATAAGATACGTGAAGCATTTGGATTTGAAGGTACATCACTTAAGTTCTATGTAAGAGAACGAGGAGAAAAATAAAATGGATGAAAGATTGATATGTCTTGCATGTCTGGTAATAGGATATGGTTTCGGACTTCTTCAGATCGCTCATATTTATTCTAAGGCTAAGAATGTAAATATAAGAGAAAAGGGCAGCGGTAATGCCGGAACTACCAACATGTTCCGTGTTATGGGAATAAGAGCCGGCATAATAACGCTTATAGGAGACTGCGCAAAATGTGTTGCCGCAGTAATACTGACCAGGCTTATATTCATAACAGGTCTGCATTTTAATATTGACCCGACGGCGCTGGCACTTTATACAGGATTTGGCTGTGTGCTGGGACATGACTTTCCGTTTTATTTTCATTTCAAGGGCGGCAAGGGCATGGCAACAACAGCCGCGCTTATCTGCTGTCTCGGAAGCTGGCAGATGATAGTGATCGGTGTTGTTATCTTCTTCTCAACTGTAATAATCACCAAATACGTATCCCTGGGTTCGATGCTTACGGTAAGTGCATCAGCCCTTGAATTTATCATATTTACCATTGTCGGCTGGATCAAAGTAGATATCAGCTGGCTGGCTGACTGCTATGTGATATTTATAATTCTTGCACTTCTTCTTCTGTACCAGCACAGGAAGAATATTGCACGCCTGAAGGAACACAAGGAAACCAAATTCTTCTTCCGTACATCTAAGCAGATAGAAGAAGCAGAAGCAGCCCATCGCAAGGAACAGCTTGAGGCCAAGGTTGAATATGTTCAGCAAAAGACTGAGAAGAAGGTCGACAAATTGCAAAGCAAAACTGAACGTAAGGTAGAGAAGGTTCAAAACAAGGCTGCATATAAAGAAAAGAAGGCACAGATCAAGGCAGAATATAAGCAGGAAACGAACAAGAACTGGGCAGGCAAGATTGCAGATCATGCGCCTCAGTCATTTAAGCAGAAAGAAAATCCGGACGATGCAGAATAATAATTATATTGATGATATTACCTGGAATGACCTGTCTATGGAACAGGTCTATGAGAAGATAAATTCAGCCGACTCCTCGGTAGGCCAGGAATATCTGAAGAAGATCCTGCGAACAACAACATGCGATCAGAACATGTTAGAAAAACGTTCCGCAAGAGCAAAATGGCTTACTTCAAATGCTGATACAAAAGCCAGACTTAGGAAGTGTTTCAAGGAATTGGGCAAGACCAAGAAGATATCCTTATATGATTACATCTTCAGATTCAATGAAATAA
This sequence comes from Bacteroidaceae bacterium, assembly GCA_963589005.1. Taxonomy (GTDB): domain Bacteria; phylum Bacillota; class Clostridia; order Lachnospirales; family Lachnospiraceae; genus RGIG5612. The sequence goes on from CAVAJR010000001.1 coordinate 98,741, forward strand.
AGCCAGCATCCAATTTAATACATTATCTTCTTATAATACTCTTACTGGCGGCAATTGCCCTTATATTTATAAACCCGGTGGCAGGCGTTCTGGCAGTTGTTGTAATGTTCGCAATTAATATATCCACATATTTTAAATTTAAAGCACAGATAGAAGCATACTTCATGTGCTTTAAATATATAGTCAGGATGCTGCAGACAGCAACGAAGATATGCAAGATCAACATACCTGCGGGCAGCGAGGTTGGAGAATTAATTCAGACGCTTAGCAGGGACGTTAAGCAGCTGGCAGCAATAAAGAGAGGCTCGTGGCTTCTTACCAACAGTGTGTCAGGTTCGCTGGTGGATGTTCTGATGGATTATATCAGGATGCTGTTCCATGTTGATATAATAAGATTCAACAGCATGCGCAAAATTGCAGAAACTAAGGCTTCGATAATTGATGAACTGTTCTGCACACTGGGAGAACTAGAGGCGGATATATGTATCTCTGATTACAGAGAGAGTATTGACGGCTGGTGTGAACCTTCTATTGACAGAGATACTAAGGGCGTGTCAGCCTGCGGTATGTATCATCCTTTAACCATCGAAACAGTTAAAAATGATATGAATTTCAGCAGGTCAGTATTGCTTACAGGCTCAAATGCCTCCGGCAAATCAACATTTCTGAAGCAGCTGGCGATCAATCAGATATTTGCACAGACAATATATACCTGTCTTGCAGACGAATTTCGTACATGTTTCTACCATGTTATGTCTTCAATGGCTCTTACAGATAATATTCTGGGAAATGAGAGCTATTTCATAGTTGAGATCAAATCGCTTAAGAGAATATTGGACGCAGTAGATGACAGCGAGGGGGCAGTGCCTGTTATGTGCTTTATTGATGAGGTCTTAAGGGGCACCAATACTAAGGAAAGGATTGCGGCATCAAGCCAGATTTTAAGAAATCTATCCGGCAGGAATGCATTGTGCCTTGCAGCAACTCACGACATTGAGCTTACATCACTGCTTTCTGACCAGATGGACAATTATCATTTCGAGGAGTATGTGAATGGCAATGATGTGAATTTTGATTATAAGATCAAAAAGGGACCTGCAATGACGCATAATGCGATAAAGCTTATGCAGTCATACGGATTTGACAGGGATATAACAGAAAATGCGATTCAGATGCTGGAAGATACATTGTAATAAAAAGTTTAGAAATGTTTTGTTTACAACTTACAGCCGTAGGGGTAGAATAGGCAAGGTTTTGTGTGTAAAACGTATAGGAGGGAAATTTTTATGAAGTTAATTTACGATGTTGATGACAGGCCGTCATTTGGCAAGGTACTGCTATTTGCTCTTCAGCAGCTTCTGGCAATTCTAGCCGCAACTATCGCAGTTCCATCTGTTGTAGGGAATGGCATGAGCCAGAGTGCAGCCTTGTTTGGAGCCGGAGTAGGTACCATTACTTATCTGCTCTTTACCAAATTCAAGAGCCCGGTATTCCTTGGTTCTTCATTCGCATTTATCGGATCAATGTCCGCAGCATTTGGCGGGGCAGCCAGCATGGCATTGGGATATCTGGGACTTATAATCGGTGCCGCAATGGCAGGATTGGTTTATGTTATCATTGCGATAGCTGTCAAATGTGCAGGAGTAAAGTGGATTGATTATCTTATGCCTCCTGTAGTTATAGGACCTACGGTTGCGATCATCGGTCTGTCACTGGCTGGAAATGCTGTATCAGACGCATTAGGCGGAGCAGTCAATGAATCAGGTGCCTATGTTATGAATGCAAATGGCTGGGTAAGCCTTATATGTGCGCTGGTAACCCTCGTGGTTGTATGCATTTGCTCAGTATTCGGCAAGAAGCTCATGAAGCTGATCCCGTTTATTATAGGAATCTGTGCAGGATACATTCTGGCAGTTATCTTTACACTTATAGGCAATGCCACAGGCAATGAAGCGCTTCAGGTTGTTGATTTTTCAGCATTCTCTAATATGCAATGGGTTCCGGATTTCACATTCCTTACTGCAGTAAAGGGATTCGATGAACTGAGCGGAACATATATTGCAACTATTGCGGTTGCATATGTACCGGTTGCATTTGTAGTATTTGCAGAGCATCTGGCAGACCACAAGAACCTCTCAAGTGTAATCGGAAGAGAACTGCTTGAGGATCCTGGTCTTCACAGAACTCTTCTGGGCGATGGCGTCGGCTCATTCGTAGGTGCTATATTCGGCGGATGCCCTAATACAACATATGGCGAATCAGTAGGCTGTGTTGCTATTACAGGCAATGCTTCCGTAGTTACAATCCTGGCAACGGCTATTATGGCCATCGTTGCATCATTCGTGGGCCCATTCGTTACATTCCTGTCAACAATTCCTGGCTGTGTAATGGGAGGTGTATGTATTACATTGTATGGTTTCATCGCTGTATCAGGTCTTAAGATGCTGCAGCCGGTTGACCTTAATGATAACAGCAATCTGTTCACCGCATCGGTTATCTTTATTGCAGGTATCGGCGGAATGGCACTTCAGATCGGTGAGGTTAAGCTTACAGAGATTGCAGTTGCACTGATTCTCGGTATTGTTGTTAACCTGATCCTTAGAAAAAGAGATAAAAAATAAAAATAATTGACAATGGTTTTAAACAAAGCTGTCACATATGTTACGATGTGGCAGCTTTTTGCTGTCAGTCAATAACTGAGATCCGGGTAATATTATAATGTCTGAAGATCGGCATGGCAGAGTCCGAAATGACTTCACCACAGACTACTACAGGAATTGCCGGAGGGCAGGTGATCGCTGTATCAGCGCATATCATGCCTACAGCCTCATCTACAGAAACCTCGCGTGAATTGCTCAGGAAGGCTTCTCTTACAGACACAGCCTGAACAGGTCTAAGAATCGGCAGAGTATGGATGTCATTAAAGCCGCTTTGAATTGTCTTAATCTTGAATGCTGCTGCAATATTTTTCAGCGCCTTGCATAATCTGTCTAAATCATCTTCACTGTTATCAGGAGAAATCATTAGAACTACAAAGTCCGGGTCAGCATATTCACATTCAATCTTATATTTTCTTAATTCCTCGGCGAGAGTTTTACCCTCCATCCCGGATCTTGGGGCGTATATTGTAATCTTGCAAGGCTCGAAGATATAATTGTCCAAAGCATTATGATCATTATCTGGTGAGCCTGGACTGTTCATGACCGCACAATCTGATCTGCATGAATTGCGTACGGCTGAGTTGTTTATCCTGCAATGATCATTTGCCGGCAGATTATCTGACATGATAATGAAGCTGCAATCGGTTATGAGTTTTTTGCATTTGTTGATTTTATTTATACATTCGGATAATCTGTGAGGCCAGTCGCCTGACAGATATTCATTTACTTTATCCAGTGATTGAAGCAATAGATAAGATGGGCTGGTGGAGCCGAACATTGATAATGCCCTTCGTGCGTTAGATATGCATGACACAGGTGCATTATTACTTATGTGAAGATATGCACATCCGGTAAGGGCTGGCAGAGTCTTATGAGCCGAATCACAGCACATGTCTGCACCCAGGTCTATGGGATGGAGCGGCTGTTCAAGAAAATGAAGATAAGCCCCGTGCGCATTATCTACCAGAAGCATGATGCCATATTCGTGAACAACTTCCGAGATAGCCTTGATATCTGCAATATTGCCCAGATAATCAGGCGATGTTATATAAACGGCAGCAGGTTTAACCTCCATTGAAGCGAGGGCATCCTGTACCTGCCTTGCACTAATGTGACACGAACACAGAGAATATGAAGAGTTCTCGGGATATAACCATTTAATATCGAGATCCAGCAGAGCAGCTGCAGTTATAAATGCCCTGTGTACATTCCTTGCGGCCAGAATAACAGGTCTGTAAGGAGAATGAAAATATCCTGAGTCAGAGCAGCTTTTAGTAATGTTTTTTACTGGATTTGTGGTGTTATCTGACTTAAAACACGTCGCCAGGGCAAGCATTGCTCTTATGCATTGGCTTGATCCTTCAGTAGAATAAAAGGTGGCAGCAGTTCCGAACAGCTCAGAGGCATATTTTTCACTTTCAAGGATCACTCCGGAGGCTTCATACAGCGAATCAGCACCCTTTATTTCGGTGATATCATGGGGATATAATCCCTTATGTCCGGGCATATGAAAACGAGCTGTGCCGGACAGGGCATAGCTGTGAACGAAGTCGCATATGGGAGTTGGAAATGTCGTATCGTTCATCATAACAGTTACTGATTATAAAGGCAGCTGCAGCGCACCGTGAATATCGGCGTAGCAGCCACTGTTCGAAAACGCCTTCGCTGATTGTTTTCTCGCAGTGGCTGCGCCGTCCCAGCGCGCGAGCAGCTGACTTTTGTTGCTTTAATTTAGTCAGTTTCCATCTGCTCCTCGGCCTGCAGCATGATAGCGCATTCAATACGCTTTCTGAATAATTCACAGCCCGCCTCATATATGCCGCGGATAGAACCTGATGCATGCAGGGCATTGGCAGCACAGCCGCCGGAGCACCACAGTTTGGCCCAGCAATCGGCACATTCAGGACGTGCATATACATTGCATGATCTGAATTCTTCCTGACGCTCGTGATTAGAGATACCGTTCCAGATATCACCGAGCTTGTATGACTCATCGCCCACAAATTGATGACATGGATACAGGTCGCCCCATGGAGTTACTGCCATATATTCAGTTCCTGAGCCACAGCCTGAGATACGCTTATAGATGCACGGACCGCCCTTAAGATCTATCATGTAGTGATAGAAGGTAAATGGACGTCCTTCCTTACGCCTTTGCCGCATAAGCTCAGCCAATTGGTCATATTGATCCTTAATGATTTCAATGTCCTCAGGTGTAAGAGCCTCCGGGTCATCTTTAGGACAGACAACAGGTTCCATGCTAAGTTCAGTGAAGCCCAGATCCAGCATACATTTAATGTCATTAAGAAAGTCCGGATTGGCATGCGTAAAGGTTCCGCGCATGTAATAATTCCTGCCGCCTCGTGCAGCAACTAATTTCTGAAATTTTGGAACAACCTTCTCCCAGCTGCCGTTTCCGGCATAATCAACACGATACCTGTCATGAATTTCTTTTCGTCCATCCAGACTTAATACAACATTACTCATTTCCCTGTTGCAGAAGTCGATAACATCGTCATCAATAAGAATTCCGTTAGTAGTGAGCGTAAAACGGAAATTCTTATTATGCTGCTGCTCAATGCTGCGGGCATAGAGAACAAGGTCTTTAACGACTTGCCAGTTCATCAACGGCTCGCCTCCGAAGAAGTCTACCTCAAGATTGTGACGGGTACCTGAATTAGCAATAAGAAAATCAAGAGCCTGTTTGCCGACTTCGAAGCTCATTACAGCACGTTCACCATTATATTTGCCCTGGCTGGCAAAGCAATATGAGCAGTTAAGGTTGCATGTATGAGCGATATGAAGACACAGCGCCTTGATCACATTGCCGCTTCGCTCCTTAAATGTCTGAGCCATAGGCTCGTAAGTGTCAGGAGTAAATAGCTGACCGCTTGCTTCAAGTGAACGGATATCTTCGAGGCAAATGTGAATGTCATCCTCCGTAACGTCATCCCTGTCGGAATATTTGTTCATTATGGCTGAAATGATCTCAGCCTCGCTATGATCTTTATACATGGCAATAATGTCATAGGCAACCTCATCTACGACATGGACAGAGCCTGAGCAGGTGTCCAAAACAATATTCATTCCGCCGGATTTGTACTGATGCAGCATAATAAACCTCTCTTTAAAACAAAATCTAACGCAAAAGAGCCGCCTGTTTCAAGGCGGCTCCTTCAATAAACCTTTAAATTATTTCTCGTTCTTGTTTTCGCACTGCTGATTAGCGATACCGCAGCTTGTCTTGCATGCTGACTGGCATGATGTCTGGCACTCACCGCATCCGCCATTCTTAGCGCTGTCACAAAGGTTACGAGTTTCAAGAGTATGAATTCTTTCCATAATGATAATCTCCAAATCAATCTTAAGTATTATTACATTCAAAATCTAAAAAAATATATCACGCGGATGCAGCAATGTCAAGAAAGCTGCGACCTGCCGGATCACTGCATATAGGTCATCAATACCCATCCGGAGTATCCATTATATGAAGTATAACCCCAGTTATTTTCAATCGCAGTAACGGTCAGAGCTGTTCCATTTGGCACAGTTGCATAAGAAATATTTTCGCCGTCAGAAGAAGCTCTGAGTTCCAGTCCGTCCGGGGCATTAACAACTGTATAAGTCTTGGATGTAATAAATCCATATGTAGGAGCTACAGGCTCGGCATAATAACGAATCCTTGTATATCTGACTGCAACCCAGCCGGACTGACCATTGTAGGAAGTATATCCCCAGCCGTTTGAGATCTTGCTGATATTAAGCTGAGTTCCTTCCGGAATTAAGCAATATCTCTGAGACGAACCATCAGCAGAAGCCTTGAGGGCAAGTCCCTCGCCTTCGGTATCATATACGGTTACGCTTGCAGCTGTTGTTGCGAGATATGTCGTATTGGCCCATCCCTTATGTCCGTTGTAAGATACATAAGCCCAGTCGCCATATATAGCTTCAGCCAGGACAGCGGTTCCGGTAGGAATGTAACCGAAGGTACATGAGCTGATAGAAGGCTTGGTCCTTAATTCGAGGCCTTCATTATCAGTATTTAATACAATATAGAACGAAGGTGTGATATATCCTGAAGAAGGCTTATCTGCCAGATAACTTCCTGTGACCTTGACATATTGCAGAGAAACCCATCCTGAATATCCACCGTAGGAAGTATATCCCCAACCTGTATTAGTCGTATAATTGATGGTGACATTTGTACCCTCGGGTATATATAAATATCTCTGAGAGTTGATATCGGCAGAGGCCTTAAGCGCCAGTCCTTCATTTCCTGTACCATATATAGATGCAGCAAATGATGTTGTAGTGAGGTGAGCCAGGTTAGCCCATCCGCTGTTTCCGTTGTAGGATGTATAAGCCCAGTCGCCTGAAATTGCATTTACGACTACAACAGTACCGTTAGGGATGGCACCATAGGTGCTGGAGCTGATAGAAGGGCTGACTCTCAGTTCGAGTCCCTCACTATCTGTGCCATATACTGTGTAATATATAGGCGCGGTATATCCCGATGATGGTTGGTCAGCATTGCAGCTGCCTGATACCTTAGTCCATTCAAGGGCTACCCAGCCGTCATGACCATTATATTCAGTATATCCCCATCCGTTAACAGAAATCTGTGCTATTGTCAGAGACGCACCGTTCGGGACAGTACACAGTCTTTCAGAATTTGAGTCATATGATTTCCGAAGTGCCAGTCCTTCGCCGTCCGTATCATATACTGTTACAGTATACGGAGTGCTTGCGGCAAATGAAATTGTCTGGAATAAGCACATTGTAAGGCAAAGAATAATTGCAAAAATAGTAATACGTGTCTTTTTCATTTCAACACCTCCTCGTGCGTTTTGGATAGTGTAATACACTTCCGATGATTACATCATACTACAATAATGCAATTAAAAATGATATGAGCGAATTGACTAAAAATATGACAAAAATCAGGAAAATCGCCAGTTCAAGGCATTTCATCGGCAAGGTATGGTACAGTTTCAACAAGTACATTGCACACTGCATGATAAAAATGATATATTCACTTTGCGTGTAATATATATTGATATAAAATTACTATGCGCATTATGGAGAACATTACTAATGGTTAAAAACAATTTTAAAAAAGAAATAAAGATAAAATGCCTGGAATAGGACACCACGGCTGGATAAATGATGAGCGTATGATGATTACCTGCTGCAATGACGTGACAAGACCAGTCATATTCAAAAGTAGAAAGAATCGACATGCCGGAGAGTAAAGAAGAAAAGCAGCGGCTTGAGAGGCAGAACTTCAAGAACAATGCGGAGGATGCTTGTACGGAACGGAATTTATGGAGGAAATTGTAAAATGGAAATATATCGAATTACACAATCGAATGACCCCTTATACCAACAGGCCATTGATCTTTACAAAATCAGTTTTCCAGCCCACGAACAACGCGAAAAAAATTCACAGCGTCACATTTTACAGCATGATGCCTATCATTTTGATGTTATTTGCGACAATGGAGTATTTGTGGGTGAAATACTGTATTGGGATGTTGGGGGCGCTTTTTATATTGAACATTTCTGCATTTTGCCGTCCCAGCGGAACAAGCACTATGGGCAAAAGATACTGAAAGCCTATCAAGCAACTCCTTTGATCCTTGAAATAGACCCGCCCGTGGACGCAATATCCATTCGCCGAAAGGGATTTTATGAACGCTGTGGATTTGTGGAAAATCCATATTCTCACATCCATCCTGCCTATCATCGCGGCAATGCGGGACATGAACTTGTTATTATGAGTTCACCGAAAATGCTGGATCAGGACCAATACGAACATTTTAACCACTATTTGCTGGACATTGTCATGAAGAATGTATATTGACAAATTTGATCTTGGCGTATCAGTGACAGATACATATGAAGTGAAGAGAGTAGACTATGATTTCTTTACGGAGGAGTAATTGGATTTTGTAGAAATGAGAATGGCAGAAAGAACGAAAAAACGATTACAGGATACTCTGACTGCAGATAATTAATCTAAATAAAAAAACGGGAAAAACCGCTATCTTAAGCGATTCTTCCCGATAAAACAGACAAGCCACAGGCCGGACTCGGACCGGCTACCTCATCATTACGAGTGATGCGCTCTGCCTGGTGAGCTACAGTGGCAAGTGCCGTATAAAGTTAGCATATTTTAAGAACGATTTCAACAATTAAATTTACATAGCATAATGCTGCAGGTTACTCTGCGCCGTGAACCTCGGCGTGCAGCCACTGCTCGAAAACGCCTTCGCTGATTGTTTTCTCGCAGTGGACTGCGCCGTCCCGGTACGCAGAGCAACCTGGCATCATACTACAGTGCGTTTTTAATAGCCGCAAGCAGCTCACTATATTCCTCAAATGCCGGATACTGCGGATAATCTTTTTTGATCTGTTCTGTAGTTCTGAATAAGAATCCCGCCTTGCTGGCCTGGATCATACCCAGGTCATTGAAACTGTCACCGCTTGCTATTGTTTCAAAACCAATAGACTGTAATGCCTTAACAGTTGACAGCTTAGAGTTAGCAATACGCATACGAAATCCTGTAATCTCACCGTTTTCTGCAACTTCAAGAGTATTGCAGAATATTGTCGGCATGCCCAGTTTCTTGATAAGCGGTCCGGCAAATTGTGTAAATGTATCGCTTAAAATAATAACCTGTGTAACAGAACGAAGCTCATCTAAGAATTCTTTAGCTCCCGACATAGGCTCTATCTGAGCAATGGTTTCCTGAATCTCTTTAAGACCGAGGCCATGTTTTCTAAGGATCTGAAGTCTCCAATCCATAAGTTTATTATAATCCGGTTCGTCCCTGGTTGTACGTTTAAGCTCCGGAATGCCACTTGCTTCAGCAAATGCAACCCATATTTCAGGAACCAGTACACCTTCCATATCCAGACAAACAATATTCATATCTGCCATAAAAACCTCCTCCAGACGGTTCATAAATTAAATAACATGCGGATAAATTTACCACATTTATCTGTCATTCACAATGTTTAAAAAACAATAATAACGATAATGAATGTTGTGATGAAAGAAAGAGCGGTAAGGCATGATGAATCATGACAGTATCATATAGACATATGAATTAATGAAAATAGCTGTAAGTATAATAAGACTACGGGTACGATACTAAATCAAGGACAATCATTAAAATGCGCATAAAAGACTCGGAACCAGTTTACCTGATTTTGTGGCTGAATTGCCGTATATAATGTATGATAAGTAAGCCGTGAAGCTGCAGGTCGCGATCCCACAGAAAAATATATAAGGTCACATTTTGCGACCTCATACGAGGAAGGCAATAAACAGCGAACTGCAGTCAGATTTGCAAGAAATGAGATACACATGAACGAGAATAGATATAATTCACTGAATGCATATTTGCGGAATGAATACGGTGAAAAGATTTATAAATTGGCATTGGTCGGCGGGACCAGCTGTCCTAACAGGGACGGAACGAAGGGATATGGCGGATGCATATTCTGTGGCGAGGGAAGTGCAAGCTTCGCAGCGAGATCAATTGATGAAGCTATAGCCAGACTGAAAAATAAAAATACCGGAAACAGATATATTGCATATTTTCAGAGCTATACCAGTACATACAAGATAACATCGGAATTAAAAGAACGATTCCTGGAGGCGGCAAGGGATGCAAGAGTGGCAATAGTTTCTATAGCTACAAGACCGGACTGCCTGGACGAAGCCGCCCTGGAAATGTTAAGAGAACTAAAAAGGATCAAACCGGTCTGGGTAGAACTGGGGCTTCAGACCAGTCATGGGGAAACAGCAGAACTTATTAATCGAGGATATCCGCTGCAGGTATTTGAGGAGGCTGTTAAGAAACTGAATGCTCTGGGTGCAGAGATTATCGTTCATCTGATACTGGGACTTCCGGGAGAGTCGCAAGAGGATATTATAGAAACTGTGCGTTATATAAATTCGCAGAATATTCAAGGTGTGAAGTTTCAGCTGCTTCACATACTAGAACATACAAGGATGGCACAGATGTATAGGGAAGGACAGCTCCGATGGCCGCAGACCGGTAACAGATATCCCCTTTCATTGAATGAATATGCTGATCTTGTATGCAAATGCCTTGATAATCTGCGCAGTGATATAACAGTTCACCGCTTAACAGGCGACGGCATTAAGAGGGATCTGATCGAACCTAAGTGGAGCGGCGATAAAAAGAAGGTATTGAATACCATAACAAGGCGCATGGAAGAATTGAATGTTATGCAGGGCAAATATGTATAAATAAAATACAAAATCCGAAAGAAAAAAGTAGATTCTGTAATGAATATATAGCTTCTGTAAAATGTCCTCGAAACCTCAGTAAACTCTATTGCCACCGGGAAAATGCAATGATATAGTGCCGAACGTAAACTGGAAAATGAAATGGGCCCAATCTTCTTTTCAGAATACTTAATACTTATATTTAGGTTTTATGACAGACAAAGGAGTCAAAAATGAAAAGAAAATACGTTTCTGCATTAGTAGCAGTATTTGCATTGGCATCTGTATGTTCACCGGCATACGCAGCTACAAGCCATTACAATGACAGCACAGTAACAGGTGCTGAATCAGGCTGGAGCGAGTGGGAAGCTGGCTGGGAGGAAACATCAGCAGATTATACTAAGGTGTCTATTACACCAGGTGCAGATGAGACACAGCTGAACTTTGCATGGTACAGCGTAAAGGAAGAAAGTGCAGCAACACCGATTGTACATTTTGGTACAGACAAGGACAATCTTGAGACATTTGAAGGAACATATGGTGATGTAAATCAGGAACTTACAGGCGATACAGCTTATGAATACAATCACGTTACTGTAACAGGTCTTGAGGCAAATACAACATATTACTACACTGTTGAGAAGAACGGTGAGCAGACAGAGATCTGCGAATATACAACTCAGAATTTTGATACAGTAAAAATCCTTTATGTAGGTGACCCGCAGATTGGCGCATCTAAAGGACAGCCGACAAGCACAGGCGCACAGCTGACCAATGAGTCAGGTGCAGCCAATACTGCAGCAGAAAACGATGGATTTGCATGGAATCGTACATTAAATATGGCAATTACTGAAAATCCGGATCTTAACTTCATTATTTCAGCAGGCGACCAGGTTAACAAAACAGGTTCCCCTAAGGAAGAGGAATATGCAGCTTATCTTAGCTCAGGAGTTCTCTCAGGTCTTGCTTGTGCAACAACAATCGGTAACCACGATTCCTTGAATGAAGACTATTTCTATCATTTCTATAATCCAAATGCTACTGAAAACGGACTCACAACAGCAGGTGGAGATTACTACTACAGCTACGGCTCAGGACTTTTCATTGTTCTTAATACAAACAACTACAATGTAGCTGAGCATCAGAATACAATCGAGGAAGCTGTAGCAGCTTATCCGGACGCAGCATGGAGAGTTGTAACTATCCATCAGGACATTTATGGTTCAGGACTTGACCACTCTGAAACAGACGGCATGATCCTTCGTACACAGCTGACACCTGTATTTGATGCAAATGACATCGATGTAGTGCTTCAGGGACATGATCATACATACAGCAGAACCAAACTTCTCTATGGTGATGGACAGACACATGGCAGCTATGAGTTTAAGCTCAATGATGAGGGCACAGATTATGACTGGGCTAATGCATCAGATGTAACAACAGGTGAGAAGATCGCTCTTTATCCGGAGGATGGCGATACAGAAGCAGCTGAAGCACTTGCAGCATTCCAGGAAGATAACAAATGTTATACAATTGAGGATGTGGAAGGCAACACAGTTACAAATCCACAGGGTATCCTGTATATGACAGCTAACTCAGCTTCAGGTTCTAAGTACTATGAGCTTCTCTCTACACAGCAGGATTATGTTGCAGCCCGCAGCCAGAACTGGCTTCCAAGCTATTCAGTAATCACAATGACAGAGGATACATTCAGTATCGATACATATCAGATTACAGATGAGGGCACTGTTGAATCAATCGACGAAACCTTCACAATTGTTAAGACAGCTTCTGATGAAGCATCTGCAGACACCACAGATGCAGCAGCAGAAGAAGCTGCAAAATAAGGATTATTCAGAAAATAAATGAGGAATAATTCTTCCACCGGACTGCTTTTAAGGAAAAAAGCAGTCCGGTACATTATTTTACTTCTGCTTATCTGTGCGTTTATTGTCTTTGTTGTAAAATTAAATCAAGTACAAAAGACGGAATTGGTGGTCCGCACAGGGCAGACATTTGAAAAAGGTGTTGTAACAGAGATCATCCGGGATAATCTGGATGCAAGCGGCAGCAGGGTGGGAGAGCAGAGAGTTAAGGTCAGAATGACTACCGGCGAATTGGCCGGCGAAGAAGTCGAGATGACCAGCAGCTCAGGATATCTGTTTGGTGCAGGATGTACCGTTGGAATGAAGGTAATCGTAATGCAGAGCGTTGCAGGCGAGACAACGATTTCCAGTGTATATTCTCAGGACAGAGAATGGGTAATATATATATTTGCCGGACTGTATCTGCTGGCACTGTGCGTAATTGGCGGAAAACAGGGCATAAAGGGATGTCTGGGTCTGGTATTTACATTCTTCTGCGTAATATTTGTTTATCTTCCGCTTGTTTATTTACATGCTTCACCATTTTGGTCAGCGGTTTTTATCTGCTTTATAACAACACTTGTAACAATGTACTTGATCGGCGGTTCGACGAAGAAAACTATTGCCGCTACGCTGGGAACATTGGCAGGAGTTGTACTGGCAGGAATTGCTGCATGGTGCTTTAGTAAGGCCTCAGGAATTACAGGCTATAATGTTTCTGATATAGAGACACTAATGACTCTGTGGAACACAAATGGAATACAGGTAGGAGGCTTATTGTTCTCAGGTTTATTGATCTCCTGTCTTGGTGCAGTTATGGATGTGGCGATGTCAGTCAGCAGTTCCATAGATGAGATCTATAAGCAAAATCCGAGATTGTCACGAAATGAATTGTTCAGAGCGGGACTGAGGGTAGGCCGAGATATGATGGGTACGGACAGCAATACTCTTATCCTTGCATTTGCAGGTGGCAGCGTAAGCACGTTATTGTTAGATTATGCCTACGATCTTCCGTACCAGCAGATTATTAATTCCAACAATATAGGAATTGCGATCATGCAGGGGCTGGCGGGAAGCTTCGGTGTGGTATTGTCGGTACCGCTGACAGTGCTTATATGTGCATTCTTATATCACAGAAAATCTGCCAATACAGAAATTCAGGAGAATACAATAGAACAAACATCCTCTGAGCAGGCGTAGGGTCTGCCGGGGGATGTTCTTCTATGTGCCGCTGAAATTTGATCCTTGCATGAGAATATGCGCTGTGATTTAATATTGGTCGTGATGCGCCGTCCCGACATGAACGCAGATGTAAATTACAGCGTGCCGTGAACTTTGGTGTGCAGCCACTGTTTGAAAAGGCTTGCACCGACGTTTTCTCACAGTGGTATGCGCCGTCTTGGCATGCAAATAAATACAGATTCATTGCGAGTCAGAACGACGTACGTGTAAATATACTTTAAGCTCGGCTTTAATAACGGCGAAGATAGAAATGCAGGTCTACAGATGGAAAATAATACTATAGTAACACTGAAAAAAGGTGAGGGCCGCACGGTCAAGGCGGGAGGAGCCTGGATATATGATAATGAGATAGAGACAATAACCGGTACATTTAAGAATGGAAGCATAGTGCGAGTTCATGACTTCGACGGATATCCCATGGGTATGGGATTTATAAATCAAAATTCCAAAATAAGAGTCCGCATGCTCACCAGGAATGAAACAGATATAGACCGAAACTTCCTTATGAAACGCGTCAGAGCTGCCTGGGATTACAGAAAGACTGTTATGTATGGCGGAAATGACAGCATTTGCCATAATGAGCAGACACCGGGGATCGGCAATACTTCCAGAAGGGATCTTAATTGCTGCAGGATTATATTCGGAGAGGCTGACAGACTGCCAGGACTGGTTGTTGACAAATACAATGACGTGCTGGTGATTGAATGTCTGGCTCTGGGCATGGATAAGCTGAAACAGGAGGTCTTGTCCTGCCTTATACAGGTGCTGGCAGAGGATGGCATCAAAATAAGGGGAATTTATGAGCGTTCTGATGCTCCCGTAAGGAAAAAGGAAGGACTTGAGCCATATAAGGGATTTATCGGACCGGAATTTGATACAAATGTAGAGATAATCGAAAACGGCATCAGATATATGGTTGATGTAGTAAACGGCCAGAAAACGGGCTTCTTCCTGGATCAGAAATATAACAGGCTGGCCATGCAGCGTATATGCAGCGGCAAGAGCAGAGTCCTTGACTGTTTTACGCATATGGGAACATTTGCATTAAATGCAGGGCTGGCGGGAGCTAAGGAGGTAACCGGACTTGATATCTCAGAATATGCGGTAAATCAGGCAAATAAAAATGCCCTAAGAAACGGTCTTGACAGCACGGTGCATTTCCGCATGGCAAATGTGCTTGATGAACTGCCGCACCTGTATGATGCCGGTGAGAGATACGATGTGGTTATTCTTGATCCTCCTGCATTTACCAAGTCAAGGGAGGCAACAAAAAATGCCATAAGAGGCTACAGAGAGATTAACATGAAGGGTCTTAAACTTGTCAATGACGGCGGCTATCTGGCTACATGCTCATGCTCTCATTTTATGACGCAGGAACTGTTCACGAAGATAATAGGACAGGCCGCACAGAGCACCCACAAGAGGTTAAGGCAGGTTGAATTCAGAACCCAGGCTCCGGATCATCCGATACTTTGGGCTGCTGATGAGAGCTATTATCTTAAATTCTATATCTTCCAGGTTGAAGATGAACGGTAGGAGCGGCGCTGCATTGCTGTACGAAGGATTATGAATATAAGTTGGTGACCATAATGCAGACGGATGCGGCCACTACTCGAAACGCCTATGTTGATTGTTTTCTTGCAGAGACTGAAGTCATTCTGGCCTATAGATAATGCTGTGATATGGCTTGCAAAAGCACCAAGTTCAGAATGATTAAACCAAATAATTATATCTATCAAACAAATTGATAGTGTGTTGACATTAATCTGCTGAGCGTTTAAACTGCACCCCATGAAAGCTTTGACACGATGATGATCGATAATTTAAAGCTATGGAGGGATATGATAATGAAGAAGAAAATCGCAGTTTGCTTAAGCACTGTTTTAGCTATTACAACACTTGCCGGTTCAACAGTATTTGCTTCTGCACAGGAAGCACAGAAGTATGAGATCGGCATTTGTCAGTTAGTGCAGCATGATGCACTTGATGCCGCTACAGAAGGTTTTATGGATGCTGTTAAGGAGGGACTCGGTGAAGAAAATGTTGAGTTTGATCTGCAGAATGCATCAGGTGATTCTGCTACATGCTCGACCATCATTAACGCATTCGTTGCATCTGGTTATGACCTGATCCTTGCCAATGCTACAGCACCTCTTCAGGCAGCAGCTCAGGCAACAGCAGATATTCCTGTTCTCGGAACATCAGTAACTGATTATGCCAGCGCTCTTGATATCAAGGATTGGACAGGCAAGACAGGATATAATGTATCAGGTACAACAGATCTTGCACCGCTGAAGGAACAGGCTGCAATGGTTAAGGAATTATTCCCGGATGCCAAGAAGGTTGGTATTCTCTATTGTACAGCAGAGGTCAATTCAGTATATCAGGCCAATATCGTAACAGAAGAGCTTGAAGCTCTCGGATATGAGGTTACATCTTATACATTTACAGATACAAATGATATTGCTACAGTAGCACAGAATGCATGTGATAACTGTGATGTGATTTATACACCTACAGATAATACTGTTGCTTCTAATGCAGGTGTAATTGATCAGATCGCACGTCCTGCAGGAATTCCTATTGTATGCGGCGATGAAGGTACATGTTCAGGCTGCGGCGTTGCAGTTCTTGCGATCAGCTACTACGATCTGGGATATACAACCGGCAAGATGGCAGTTGAGATCCTGGCAAATGGCGCAGACATTACAGACATGGAAATTCAGTCTGCATCAGAGGTTACCAAGGAATACAATGCAGAGATCTGCGCAGACCTGGGAATAGAAGTTCCTGATGATTATGTTGCTATAGCAACCTCAGAAGAATAAAAATATAGCCTCTTCATCAAGAGGCACTCAATTGGAACATATTAAGTTTATGCTGCAGTCATAGGCCGCAAGGCACTGGCTGCAGCATCGTTTGCAAAAAGGAAATGGTGTTAAATAATGATAGGAACATTTTTAAGTGCTCTTCCCGGCGCAGTTGCACAGGGACTTATCTGGGGAATAATGGCCATCGGCGTATACATTTCATATAAAGTGCTGGATGTGGCAGATCTGACTGTCGACGGAACCATGTGCACAGGCGGCGCAGTATGCGTTATGCTCATGCTTAATGGTTCGCCGATGTGGCTAGCGATCCTTGCAGCTATTGCGGCCGGTGTGCTGGCAGGACTTTTGACCGGAATATTCCATGCATTCATGGGAATACCTGCGATTCTGGCAGGAATTTTATCCCAGTTGTCCTTGTATTCTCTCAATCTTAAGATCATGGCAGATAAGGCTAATCAGCCTATCAACTGGAGAAATTATAATCTTCTCGTATCATTGAATAATGTTAAGAGCGCGCCGATAGCAATCAAGGATGGCGTGGTTTCGTTCAACCCTATATTTATCACTGCTGTTATCATAATTGTAATGATCGCATTGATATATTGTTTCTTCGGAAGAGAAGTAGGATGTGCGCTGCGCGCTACAGGTGCTAATCAGGACATGGCCAGAGCACAGGGTATAAATACTAAGATAATGATCGTTATCGGTCTGATGCTGTCTAATGGTATTGTAGCATTTGCAAGCGCATTGCTTGCCCAGTATCAGGGATTTGCTGATATCAATATGGGTCGTGGTGCTATCGTTATCGGTCTGGCAGCGGTTATTATCGGCGGTGTATTATTTGACAAAATCTTCAGAAATTTTGCACTTAAACTGGTAGGCGTTGTACTTGGCGGTGTTATATATTACATAGTTCTTCAGATCGTAATTACGCTTGGATTCGATACAAATCTCCTGAAGCTTCTCTCAGCTCTGGTTGTTGCTATCTTCCTTGCTGTTCCATATTGGAAGAGCCGCTTCTTCACCAAAGTTAAGGAGGTAAAATGATATGCTGGAAGTAAAGAATATTTCTAAGACATTTAATCCGGGAACCGTTAATTCGAAGACAGCCCTAAGCAACCTGTCTCTGACGCTTGAAGATGGCGATTTCGTTACGGTAATCGGCGGTAATGGTGCAGGCAAATCAACACTTCTTAATGCTATTGCGGGTTCATGGTTCGTTGATACCGGT
Organism: Bacteroidaceae bacterium; assembly: GCA_963589005.1. Taxonomy (GTDB): domain Bacteria; phylum Bacillota; class Clostridia; order Lachnospirales; family Lachnospiraceae; genus RGIG5612. The sequence goes on from CAVAJR010000001.1 coordinate 116,836, forward strand.
AAGATCATAATTGATGGTCAGGATGTTACGAAGGTTCCGGAACACAAGAGAGCTAAATATTTAGGACGAGTATTCCAAGATCCGAGAATGGGAACTGCAGCAACAATGGGTATAGACGAGAATCTGGCGCTGGCCATGAGAAGAGGTCAGCACAGAGGTTTGGCACCCGGAATTACCAAGGCTGAGAGAGATCAGTACAGGGAACTTCTTAAGATCCTTGATCTGGGTCTTGAGGATAGGCTTACAGCCAAGGTAGGACTTCTGTCAGGCGGACAGCGTCAGGCAGTTACGCTTCTTATGGCATCACTTAAGAAACCGAAGATCCTGCTTTTAGATGAGCATACAGCGGCACTTGATCCTAAGACTGCAGCTAAGGTTCTGGAGACAACAGAAAAGATCATATCAAGAGATCACCTTACAACACTCATGATCACTCACAATATGAGGGATGCCATTGCTCACGGCAACAGACTTATCATGATGAATGACGGACATATAATACTGGACATTAGAGGCGAAGAAAAACAAAAGCTTACAGTTGACGATCTGATGGCCAAATTCGCAGTAGCTGCCGGATCGGAATTTTCTAATGATGCGGCAATTTTAGGATAGGATCATAAAGTCCGGTCAAGATAAAAATTGAATATAATAAAGAGATAAAGTACAGGGCTCTGTGTTGAAAAAAAGATGAGAAAGATATGCGAAACATACTTTCACTGTTGACAACATAGAGCCTGTACTATATAATTTTCAACCGTGACGGCGTGTTTTTTGTGCGCTTTTATAAGCTGCAGATAAGAGCATCGTCGGAAGTAAAATGTATATAACGGTTTATTTATTAAACCAAAGACATTTAGGAGGATTTTAAATGAAGACTTATATGGCCAATCCGGCAACCATTGAGAGAAAGTGGTATGTAGTTGATGCTACAGGATTAACACTTGGTCGTCTCGCAAGTCAGGTTGCAAGCATTCTTCGTGGTAAGAACAAACCAACTTTCACACCACATGAAGACACAGGTGATTATGTTATCATCGTTAACGCTGAGAAGATTACTGTAACAGGTAAGAAGCTTCTTCAGAAGGTTTACTACAATCATTCAGACTATGTAGGCGGAATGAAAGAAACAGACCTTAAGACAATGATGGCTAAGAAGCCTGAAAGAGTTATTGAACTTGCAGTTAAGGGTATGCTTCCAAAGGGACCTCTCGGACGTTCTATGATTAAGAAACTGTTCGTATATGCAGGACCAGAGCACAAGCATCAGGCACAGAAGCCAGAAGCATTATCATTATAAGCTGAAAGGAGGAAATAACAATGGCAAATTTCTATGGAACCGGCAGAAGAAAGAAGAGTATCGCTAGAGTATACCTTATCCCGGGCAACGGAACAATCACAGTTAATAAAAGAACATTAGACGATTATTTCGGTCTTGAAACACTGAAAGCTATCGTTTGCCAGCCTCTTACAGCTGTTAATGCAAGCGACAAGTACGATGTTATCGTTACTGTTCGCGGCGGCGGTTTTACCGGTCAGGCAGGTGCTATCAGACATGGTATCGCCAGAGCACTGGTTGAAGCAGATGCTGATAACCGTCCGGCACTTAAGAAAGCAGGATATCTTACAAGAGATCCACGTATGAAAGAAAGAAAGAAATACGGCCTCAAAGGCGCTCGTCGTGCACCACAGTTCTCAAAGAGATAATCAGGCACGATTTTACAACCAAAGAAACTCGAAAGAACCTCGGAAAGCCAACATTTTCCGGGGTTTTTTATTGAATATAGGTTAAAAAGGGAAGAAGGGCGATTGTTATGTGGATACTATTTGCATTTGGCTCGGCATTGTTTGCCGGGTTAACGGCGGTACTTGCCAAGTGCGGTATAAAGAGAACGGATTCTGATACGGCCACGGCGATTCGTACCATTGTGGTTCTGATTTTTTCTTGGCTGATGGTCTGGATTGTTGGTTCGGTGCCGACGATCACGACACTCAGCATAAAGACATGGGCATTCCTGATTCTTTCCGGGCTTGCCACCGGTGCCTCATGGCTATGTTATTTTCGGGCTTTGCAGCTCGGAGATGTCAACAAGGTCGTACCTATTGACAAATCCAGCACCATTCTGACAATACTGCTGGCACTGATTTTTCTCGGCGAGCCTGTTTCCTGGCTCAAAGGACTGGCTGTCGTGCTGATCGGTGCAGGCACCTTTCTGATGATCGAGAAAAAGGCTGTTTCCGGTCAGAAGCAGGAGAAGAAAAGCTGGCTGCTGTATGCGGTTCTTTCTGCCGTGTTCGCTTCATTGACATCAATCCTTGGAAAGATCGGCATTGATGGTGTTGAGTCGAACCTTGGCACTGCAATTCGCACCGGTGTTGTGTTGGTCATGGCGTGGATGATCGTTTTTCTTAAGGGAAAGCATCATGCGCTGAAATCCGTCCCGAAGAAGGAACTCGGCTTTATCTGCTTGTCTGGTCTGGCTACCGGTGGATCTTGGCTGTGCTATTATAAGGCACTGCAAGACGGTCTTGCCAGTGTTGTTGTACCAATAGACAAGCTCAGCATTTTGGCATCTATCGGGTTTTCGGTGCTGGTGTTCAAGGAACGATTGTCAAAGAAAGCGGCTGTCGGTCTTGTGATGATCGTTGGCGGAACGATGATGATGCTGATCTGACCGCCAACCTATCCGTATTTTCTATGTGAATATGGTGAATATCCTATTGAACGTTGTGCAGGATTAAATTACTTATTTGCTGGAAAAATTGTGCTCGCAAATTGTGCTTGATGAATTTATGTAAAGAAAAATCTTCCGGATTCAATCTGAAACTATAGGCATACAATCGCTGAAAAAATATGCTCATGTAATTGACGAAATGCCTTGTAATTATTATGATAAACAAATTAGTATGAAGCTGCATTTAAACATACAATGATTGTACCATGTTGGGGGGAAAAAACGGTACTTGTATGGTTGTGCTCGCACTTGCATGAAAATGCATAATCTTAAACAATATCATATTAAAAAGTGTAACTAGAAAAAGAGGGGACGAAAAATGAATACTGGAGGGACATTTTTGGCGCTTATACCGCCATTGGTTGCGATTGTGATCAGTCTTGTGACTAAGGAAGTAAATCTGTCTTTATTTATCGGATTATTTACGGGAGCGCTGATTTTCTGCAGCGGCAATCCGTTTCAATCTGTCACGACCATGTTCGATATCATGGCAGATAAAGTCAAGGGCAATATGGGTGTTCTCATATTTATTGTTTTATTGGGAATGGTTGTATATCTGATGAACCTGTCAGGGGCAACCCATAGATATGCTGCCTGGGCATCTAAAAGACTTAAGACCAAGAGGTCTACGCTTCTTGCTACTGTCGCATTAGGTATTGTCATATTTGTTGATGACTATTTCAATTGCCTGACTGTCGGCACAGTTATGAGACCGATAACTGACAGAAATCACATATCTAGAGAAAAATTAGCATATATTATTGACTCAACCGCAGCGCCGGTCTGCATAGTTGCTCCGATTTCTTCATGGGCAGCTGCGGTAACTTCATCACTTCCGGACGGCTCGTCCATAGACGGTTTCAGACTATTTATCAGTACAATTTTACCAAATTATTATACTTGGTTTTCATTGGCTCTTATTATACTTACGACCATTTTAGCTGTTGATTTTGGCAAGATGCGAAAGTATGAGCAGTCATTCAATCCGGCAGATTATGCGTCAGCTGAAGCCAAAGAGGAGGAAGAACCTAAGGGCCGGGTTATTGATCTGCTTCTTCCGATTATTGCTCTTATTTTGTTTTCAATTATTGCCATGCTTTATACAGGAGGATTGTTCTCCGGTGAGACATTGACTATCGGTGACGCATTTGCCAATTGTGATGCAATAATGGCTTTGGCAATGGGCGCGTTTTATACTGTTATATTTGTGGCAATTTTATATTTACCACGTAAAATTGTAAGCCCGAAGCAATTCCTGGATGGGCTTGTAGAGGGATTTAAGAATATGGTTCCGGCCACGCTTATACTGATACTGGCATGGTCGCTCAGTGGTATCTGCGGAGGAGAATATCTGGACGCAGGAGGCTTTGTGGCAGGAGTTGTCGATGAATATCGTATTTCGCTTACATTTATGCCGGCTGTATTTTTTGTTATTTCATTGCTTCTTGCATTTTCAACCGGAACATCCTGGGGAACATTTGCTATTATGATACCTATAGTTGTCTCTGTATTCGGCGACAGAGCCAGTGAGGTCATGTCAATGACAGTTGCTGCAATCCTCGGAGGAAGTGTATGCGGTGATCATCTGAGCCCGATTTCAGATACTACAATATTAAGCTCGACAGGAGCAGGCTGTAAGCATATAAATCATGTTGATTCACAGCTGCAATACGGTGCGGTGGTTGCTGTCTGCACACTTATATGCTACATAATAGGTTCTGCAATGAAGAACGCATGGATTCCATTGATTGTGGGAATCGCAATGATATTGATATTTACTCTTGTTATCAAGAAATATTATTCAGGGCAAGATAATAAAAGATAAATAAAAATGTAACGAGAAAATGTGAGGCAGTTGATAAAATGAAGATTAAGGAACTTTTTTCGGAGGAAGTATTAAGGACCGCTGTTTACAAGAATGGAATTAAAGCAGCTGAAGATGTAGAAATAAATGGAATAAGCATTGATTCCCGAAGTACGAATCCCGGTGATATATTCTTTTGTATAAAGGGAACCAGCAGTGACGGACATAAATATGCGCAGCAGGCAGTATTAAATGGGGCGGCTGCTGTTGTCTGCAGTGAGGATATTTCTCCAGATGACGGAGCATTATATATCACTGTGTCAGATACAACGGACGAACTTAACAGAATATGCAATATATTTTATGGCAAACCAAGTGAGAAGATGACAATATTTGCTGTTACGGGAACTAATGGCAAGACTACAATAGCTTCTGTTATAAAATATGTTTATTCTCACAAAACACCATCCGGATATATGGGTACCATAGGTGTTGAATACAGAGACTATTCAAGGAACGCCTCTCTTACGACTCCTTCACAGATTGAGATACATAAGGTATTGTCAGATATGTATGATTCTGGTATCAGGGCAGCGGCACTTGAAGCCAGCTCACACGGACTGGTTCAGAAAAGGGTGGATTCGGTAGATGTTGACTGTGCTATTTTTACGCAGCTGACCCATGAGCACCTTGATTATCACGGAACATTGGAGAATTATTTTGAGGCGAAAAAGCTCCTGTTCAGGAATATAAAAAAGGATGCAGTAGCGGTTCTTAACGCTGATGATGCTGTAAGTATAGACGGACTTAAAGAATGCTGCAATTGCAGATATGTGACATATGGCATAGATCATGCTGCAGATTATAAGGCAGAACATGTTGTATTAGGCGCCAGGTATACGAGATTTGAATTGTTGCATGACGGCAGAAAATATGATATTAAGACTAATCTGATAGCCAGATATAATATCAGTAATATATTGGCAGTTATTGCTGCAGTATGTGAGATGGGCATGTCACTTGATGAGATAATTCCTCTCCTGGAGAATGTACCGCAGGTGGCAGGACGCATGGAAGTAATTGATGAAGGGCAGGATTATCATGTTATAGTGGATTTCGCTCATACACCGGATGCATTTGAAAAGGTATTTGAATTTGCTAAGGAAGTAATAGGAGAGAAGGCAAATGTATATGCAGTATTCGGAAGCTCCGGAAGACGTGATACCACCAAACGGCCCGTAATGGGTCAAATAGCAGGAAGGTACTGCGATGAGATAGTAACTACTCAGGATGACCCGAGGGATGAGGATCCGGCAGAAATATCAAGACAGATAATGGACGGAATAGATAACAGTAATTGCCGCAGTTCATTTATTGAATGCAGAGGTGAGGCGATTGATTATATTATCAGCAAGGCCAAGAAGGATGATATGATATTGCTGCTGGGACAGGGGCGTCAGCCTTATGTTATTAAGGCTGATAATTACAGGGATCCTTATGAGGGGGATCATGAGGCTGCGAGAGCTGCCATAAGAAGATACAGAAAATAGTTAGAGAGGTGAAATATGTATAAATGTCCAAATTGCGGCGGTGAGATACAGTATCAGCCGGAAAATGGCAAGATCAAATGCGAATATTGCGGATCGGTTTTCTCTGTAGATGATAATATGGAAAAAACACGCAGGAGTGCAGAGGAACATAACGATTTTGATAGTAATGGCAAGATATATACCTGCTCTCAATGCGGAGCAAGTATTTATGCAACGGAAGAAACAGGCGTTACGTTTTGTTCTTATTGCGGTTCGCAGGCGTTCCTTGAGAGTCGTATAAAGGGCGATGAGAATATCATGCCTGATGTTATTATTCCTTTTAAAATATCAAAAGAGGAATGTGAAAAAATATATAAAGACAAGATAAAAACTGCCTGGTTTCTCCCTAAGGCTATGAAGTCTGATACCACTATAGACAAGTTCCGCGGAATTTATATGCCATGCTGGGTATATACGGTGCAGACGGATGTCGACGGCAAATATGAAGCAACCAGCATGAAGATCGTAGGCGGATTTGATGAGTATACAACCTATGAGGTTACAGCTAAGGGCAGCGGTGTATATGGGGGATTTGTTGAGGACTCATCGGCATCATTTCCTGATGGTATTATGAGAGAAATATCACCATTTGACATGAAAAAGTCCCGCAAATTTGATGATAAATACATTGCAGGATTTTATGCGGATATCGGCAATCTGCCTCCGGAGGCATACAAAAATGAGATTCTTGCATATGCTAAGGCAAATGTCAAAGAAGACCTTAGGAAAGATGCTACTATGCGCAGCAAAGGAGTCTCAAATAGTGATGTTGAAAACAAAACAAACATTGACAGCAGAATAACCGAGGTTAAGAAGGGCTTCCTTCCGGTATGGTTCCTGTCCAATAAGAACGAACATACCGGGCTGATGAGTTATGCTGTAATTAACGGACTTACGGGCAAAATTCATGCAGACCTTCCGGTAGACATGAAAAAGTACCTGATCCTTTCGTTGATAATTGCAATACCTGCATTTATATTGCTGCAGTTTCTGACAATGAAGCCGGACATTCTGGTGAAAATCACGCTATTGCTGCTGTGCGTTATGATGTTTTTCGCCAACAAAATGATAAGAGAAACATATATTCAGGAAAATGGTCTGGATGATGAGGGCTTGCTGTATCAGAAGAAAAAAGCAGGGCTGAGCCGTGATTCAGAAAGTTCGCAGGACAAAGGAGAAGTTTTCGTTAAAAAGAAGTCCGGAAATGCTGCATTCTGGATGACAGGTGTGATTTGTTTTGTCGCAATACCGATCATATCATTACTGCTTACATCAGAGTTTGGAACAGGAATATTTCCGATAGGCATTGTTGCAGGCATTATATTGTTCAGCATTATTAGTGCTAATATAAAATCAAGCAGGAAGAAGTCTGATGGTGATCTGGTTAAAAAGATCAAGGTGCCTTTCTATATAAAATTAAGGTCTGTTGCTTTGCCTCTTATAGGAATTTTTATAGGAATTGTTGTAATACTCCTGGCTCCGGCACATGATCTGTACTATTACCTTACAGCTGTACTGTGCTGTGTTATGCTGATACTTACGGTTCTTGATTTTGTAAGAGCCAATAACAGGCTGTCTCTCAGAAAGCCTGCACAGTTAGGTAAGAGGGGAGGCGATGAAAGTGAGAACTAAGCATTTGACTTATTCATCATTAATAGCAGCAGTTATTACAGCAGTTATTTTAATGATGTTTTCCGGCAATGCATTTGCAGACTCAGGGGATATTCATACACAGACTAATGAAAGTACCGGCCATATGACTATTCTGTATGATCAGGCCGATCTGCTTACCGACGATGAGGAAAGCTCCCTTATGGAGGATATGAGCAAGGTAACGGAGTATGCCTCTGCTGTATTTGTAACCAGTACAAATGAGCATTCGGACGGCGTGGTTTCATATGCCAAGAGAATGTTGGAATCGCTGGGCTCAAATACAGATATGGATGGATATAATTCTGTTATATTCCTTATTGATATGTATGACAGGGAACTTACGATTTATGCGGGCGAGACAACATACAAGGTTATAACTACGGCAATCGCTGATACCATAACTGATAATTGCTATACATATGCCAGCGACGGCGATTATTACAAATGTGCTCAGAGGGCATTTTCGGAAATATACAGAGTGTTGGACGGTCAGAAGATAGCGCAGCCTATGAGATATATTACAGCGGCATTGCTTGCCATATTTATTGGACTGGGTGTATCACTGATGCTTGTAAGAGCTAAGAGTAAGAAAAAGTCAGCCGGATATGCTGCTATAATGGAAGGCTTGGCAGTCAAGGAATTCATTCCGATCATAAATGCAAAATTTTTATCCAGCAGAAGGGTTCCGCATGTAACACCTAAGAGCGGTGGAGGACCACACGGAGGCGGCGGTGGTTTCTCCGGCGGCGGAGGCGGCTTCTCCGGTGGCGGAGGCTTTTCCGGCGGCGGTGGAGGCGGCGGTTTCTCCGGTGGCGGAGGAGGCGGCAGCCATAAGTTTTAAATAATTGTCGGTACCTGCACCTACAGGAACTGACGGATATAATGGGTTGATGCATGCTGTTGATTTAGGCATGTGTCAATCCATTTTTGCGGTGCAACTGTTTGCAAGGTCTGAAAGCTGGCATGGCAAGAGGTCATGCTATTTTTTAGAAGACATGAACACAAAACGACCAAAGGGCATGAAGTGCAAATAAATGCAGGATGCCGGGATCATGAAGTACGAGGTCGTCCGTAGCTGCACCAAAATAAGCCGGATTAGGTGATGTTTGAAAAAATCTATATCATATTTGGATTATGCTGTTGACTTTAGCGTAGTAGAGTGGTAGCATAATGAATGGAAAAACCATCAATATCTTTCAAAAAGATATAAGCTACAATTCAAAAGCGAAAGTCAGCCGCCTGTTGTCAGACGGATTGGTTATTTGCAGAAAGGCGAATTACAACAATGAAATCAAGAAAATTATTATTAACAACAGTCGGTATCTTAAGCACGGTTATGATTGCCGGATCGGTTACTGCATTTGCAGGTGAGGCAGCAGATTCTGATCTTGCAGCGATCCAGGATAAAGGTGTATTAGTAGTAGGAATTACAGATTTCGCACCTATGGATTATAAGGATGACAAGGGCGAGTGGATAGGATTTGACGCTGACCTGGCCAGATTATTTGCTGAGGAGATCGGCGTGGATGTGGAATTTCAGGAGATTGACTGGGACGGCAAGATAATGGAACTTAATGCAGGAACAGTTGACTGCATCTGGAACGGCATGACATTGACAGATGAAGTTCAGAAGTCAATGGAATGCACAGATACATATGCAATTAATGCACAGGTCGTAGTAATGGCGGCTGATAAGCTGGCAGATTTCCCTGACGCTGAGAGCATGAAGGAACTGAGTTTTGCCGTAGAAGCAGGTTCTGCAGGTGAATCTGTTGCCACAGAAGCAGGATTTGAAGTAAATGCTGTTCAGAGCCAGTCTGCTGCACTTATGGAGGTTGCTGCAGGAACTTCAGATGCATGCGTTATCGATAAGACCATGGCAGATGCTATGACAGGTGAGGGTACAAGCTATGCTGACTTAGGATACAGCGTATCACTGTCACTTGAAGAGTATGTTGTTGGATTCAGAACAGGCTCTGATGCAGCAGCTAAGCTGAATGAGATGTTTGAAAAATGGATTGAGGATGGAACCTTAGAGGCAACATCTGAGAAATATGATAATGCCGTATCAATCGCAGAAAAGGAAGATAAAGCTGATGAAACAGCAGCTGAAGGAGCTTCTGATGATTCAGAAAATCCTGAGAATAAGCCAGCCGGCGAGGAACCACCGACATGAGAAAACGGACTTCCTTTAAAACCGGGTGAATGATAAATATAATTTAGCTGTAAATTGCCATTATTAAGCTGTCAAGTGACTGTGCATGGTGCATGGTCACTTGACTGTCTGAATGGGGAAAATGAACTGGAGTTAGAAATTTATGTTTGGAAGTGTATTGAGCTCACTTAGCTTAGGCTTTTTGAAGACACTGGAAATATTTGGACTTACGCTCTTAGGGGCTATCCCCCTGGGGCTTATTATATGTCTGGGCGTTATGAGCCGTATAAAGCCTCTTAAGGTTGTCCTTAAATTCATAATATGGGTCATCAGAGGAACACCTCTTATGCTTCAGCTCTTGATCATATATTACGGACCGGGTCTTATTATAGGCAATAACTGGTGGGGCAGCGGTGAACATGGAAGATTTATAGCCACAATAGTTGCATTTATTATTAATTATGCATGTTATTTTTCGGAGATATTCAGAGGCGGCATACAGGCAATACCGGTAGGCCAAAATGAAGCCGGATATGTACTGGGAATGACCAGATCGCAGATATTCTTTAAGGTTACTTTGCTGCAGGTCATTAAGAGAATCGTACCTCCTATGTCTAATGAGATCATTACGCTTGTTAAGGATACATCGCTTTCGAGAATCATTGCACTTCAGGAGGTTATCTGGGCAGGTCAGTCATTTATGAAGAGTGAAGGCGTTATCTGGCCATTATTCTTTACAGGCATTTTCTATCTGGCGGCCAGCGGCATTCTGACGGTAGTCCTTAATAAACTGGAGAAGAAATTAGAATATTTCAGGGTATGATCAATATCGCAAATGTCTGATTTCAGATCTGCTGCGAGAAGGAACTAAGCGATCTAGGTATGAATGTCGATGATACAATAACAGGAGCGAAAAACATGGCATTATTAGAAGTTGAAAATCTTAAGAAAAGCTTTGGGAAAAATGAAGTGCTTAAAGGCATCGGATTTTCTCTTGATAAAGGACAGACCCTGTCAGTCATAGGACCTTCCGGAGGCGGTAAAACAACCATACTTCGCTGCCTTAATTTTCTGGAAAAGCCGGATGACGGAATCATCAAGGTTAACGATAAGATAATATTTGATGCTTCGAAGGAGCTTACTGACAAGCAAATCCGTGCGAACAGACTGCATTTTGGATTGGTATTCCAGGATTTTAATCTGTTTCCGCAATATACAGCATTAGGCAATATAAGTCTTGCGTGTAAAATACATGCACAGGAACTTCCGGATTACAAGGCTAACAGAAAGCAGATAAATGCGCAGATTGATGAAAAATGTCTGGCAATATTAGAGAGCGTCGGTCTGGCTGAGAAGAAGGATCTCTATCCGCATCAGCTGTCGGGCGGACAGAAACAGCGTGTTGCCATTGCAAGGGCTATGGCACTGTCTCCTGAGATATTATTCTTCGACGAACCTACCAGTGCATTGGATCCGGAACTTACAGGCGAAGTTTTGAAGGTAATAAAGCAATTGGCTGAAGAAAAGATGACCATGATCATTGTTACCCATGAGATGGGATTTGCTAAGAATGTTTCAGATCAGATTATTTTCATGGATAACGGAATGATAGCGGAGCAGGGCACTCCTGATCAGGTATTTAATCATCCGACTAACGCAAGGACAGTAGAATTCCTGGGACATTACTCAGGGCTCGACTGACAGATAAGCATGATCAATTAAGCCTGAGCGATCCTGGTCATGAAGGATTGCTGATGGACCCCATATTATTAAGGGTATCAATAAGGGCCTTCATCTGCGGAGTGATATTTTTGTCGCGATGTCTGAGGAGCTGACGCCATTCCGTAATATTACATTCAGGTACATCAAGAACTATAAGTTTGCCTTGAGAGATATCATTGTTGACTGCATAAGCAGGAAGAAATGATACTCCGAGGCCTTTTTTTACGAGATCTTTAAGTATTTCAATATTGCTTAATTGCAATATTGGACGGATCTCGATTGAATGCATGGCCAGCAGCTCATTAAGGTCACGCTGATAGCTGCCTTCGGATTCGGTAAGAAGCAGAGGCTGGTGGGATATCTTCTCCAGTGTCAGCTTGCAGCCGCGCAGAGCAGAATCCGGTGCTGCAACAAAATAAACCGACTCTTCTTTTTCAAATTCGATCACATGTGCCTTATGATAGAATCTCTTGTCAAATGTATAAACAAAATCAGCCTCATTATGATTGAGGCGATACATTAGTTCGATAGTTCCGCATGTCTCGACCTTGAGGCTTATGTCAGGATAATGTGAATGAAATTCAGTTAAAATATCAGGAAACAGCGAGGTGCAGATAGAATCTGCCATGGCAATTCGAAGAGAACCTTTCAACAGATCATTTTCCTTGATCGATTGAAGAGTTTCGTCAGTTAATTTTCTTACAGACTGCGCATAAACCAGGAATTTTTCACCATACGGAGTCAATTGTATGGATTTGTTCATGCGGTCAAATAATGCAACACCCAGTTCCTTTTCCAGAGCCTGGATCTGCATTGTAACAGCACCCTGAGTATATCCGATCTGTTTGGCTGCTTTAGAAAAACTATGCTGTTCGACTACCTTAAGAAATGTATATATATTGCGAAGCTCCATGATGCTGCTCCTTTAGTTAGCTTTATACGACTAATTTGTGTTTATATATGTACAGAAATGGCGCGCCAGGCAGCAGTGATTTTAAACAGTGCATGCGCGCCATATATAGTTACATAATATGTTGAAAATTATTTTGTAAAAGCATCATAAATAGCATTTATAGCATTTTCAAAGTCTTTATTCTCAACACCTACAATGATATTAAGCTCTGATGAACCCTGATCTATCATTCTTATATTAATGTGTGCATCTGCAAGTGCTGTAAACAGTTTGGCTGCAGTGCCGCTTGCAGAACGCATTCCGCGTCCTACCACAGCGATCAATGACAGGTCTGACTCAATCTCGATAGTATCAGGTGAGGCAAGACGATGAATTGCAGATATAACAGACTGCTCCTTGTGGAGAAATTCATCCTCATGAACCACAATTGTCATAGTATCAATGCCTGACGGAATGTGCTCAAATGATATTCCGCAGTCTTCAAATGCCTGAAGCACCTTGCGTCCGAATCCCACTTCAGAATTCATCATTGATTTCGTAATGAGAATAGAGCAGAATCCCTTCTTGCCTGCGATGCCGGTGATTACATGCTGAGGTTTCTGACAGGTGCTTTCAACGATCCATGTGCCCTCGTCTGTCGGAGCATTTGTGTTCTTGATATTGATAGGAATACCGCAGCTTCTTACAGGGAATATTGCCTCCTCATGCAGAACGGAAGCACCCATGTATGACAGCTCTCGTAATTCTCTGTATGTGATATATTTTGCAACTTCAGGATTTTTTACGATACGAGGATCAGTGATCATACAGCCTGAGACGTCTGTCCAGTTCTCGTATACATCGGCCTTGCAGCCCTGTGCCACGATAGAACCGGTAATATCAGATCCGCCCCTCGAAAATGTCTTGATATTGCCGTCCTTTCCAAGGCCATAAAATCCCGGAACAACAGCCTTCCCACATTCCTTAAGCTTAGCAGACATATATTTTTCTGTCTTATATGTATTAAGATTGCCCTCGTCATTGAAAAAGATAACGTCCTTGGCATCTACGAATTCATAGCCGATATATTTTGCAAGGACCTTGCCATTCAGATATTCACCGCGGGAAGCTGTGAAATCCTTCTGTGGGTCTTCCTTAAGCTGCTGCTCAATTACAGCAAAATCTTCATCAAGGTTAAAATCTGTAAGCCCGAGACCTTCAATGATCTCTTCATATCTTGTTTTGATCGCAGCAAGTTCTGAAGAAAAATCCTTATTTTCACTGGCTGTCTTATACATATTTAGAAGCATGTCGGTTACCTTAGTATCTCCTGTAAATCTCTTGCCCGGTGCGGAAGGTACTACAAATACACGGCTTTCGTCAGCTTCAATGATTGCTTTGACTTTTTTGAACTGTTCGGCACTTGCCAGTGAGCTTCCGCCGAATTTAACAACTTTTATCATCTGTGAATTCTCCTGATTTTTAAGGACTGCATATGATAGCAATTAATATGGCCGGTTTGCAGTCTGTTATTGATATTTTAGTAACATTATATGTAGTAAGCATGCACAAAAACCATGCATGAAACATATACATTATGGTTAGGTATTTTAAACTATCTTGTAATTTATTACAATCAAAAAAAGTGTATTTTGGCGTAAAAACGGGGATTTTTGCCGATAGTACCAAGTAATTGAGTTAATGAGTCCATTGTGGTAAAATCTCATGGCTTGTGGACTAATACTTCTGCATTATAATATTGAAAATTCAAGATCAACAAGACATATTTCCCTGTTCCGTACATGGAAATGTTGGAGGATATTATGAAAATTATTATTGCCGGATGCGGGCGCGTAGGCACGGTTATTGCTGCACAGCTTGTTAATGAGCATCATGATATAACTGTCATTGACAGTGATGAGAATACCATAAGGTATATGAATGACAATTTTGATGTGCTTACAGTAGAAGGCGATGCAGCGTCGGCTGATGTGCTTATGGAAGCGGGTGCGATGGACAGTGAGCTTTTGATCGCGGTAACGAATTCAGATGCAGTAAATCTGCTGATCTGCGTAGTTGCGAAAAAATTGGGCACTGCCAATACGATCGCACGCAGCAGAAATCCTATTTATTCAAAAACGATCAATATCATAAAGGAAGAAATGGGTCTGTCCTTTGTAGTATGTCCGGAACGAGATACTGCCAAGGAGGTCTTAAGAAGTCTCCTGTTCAAGAGTGCAGGTCAGGTGGAGACATTTGCCAAAGGAAGCCATGAGGTCATGACTTTCGTTGTAAAGGAGCAAAATCCTATCTGTGATATGTATGTGAGGGATTTATCGAAGTTTATCAACAGAAGGATCCTGATATGTGCAATCAAGAGAGATAAGGACATATTTATCCCAAGAGGCGATTCTAAGATACAGGTTAATGATACAATATCATTTGTCGCCAGCAGAGCGGATGCAATTGCCTTCTTTCGCAAAATGAAATATGAGACAGGCAAAATTAATTCACTTACCATCATCGGAGGAGGCATCCTGGGATTTTATCTTGCAGATATGGCTATTGCCAATGGTATTCTCGTCAGGATAATTGACAAGAATAGGAGGATCTGCGAGAAACTGAATGACAGGCTGCCGGCAGCTGAAATAAGATGCGGGGATGCAACAGATACAGGCGTGCTTGATGAATGCGGGGTGTTTTCAACGTCTGCAGTTGTAACTGCCACAGACTCAGATGAGACAAATGTTGTTTTATCCATGTATATAGCCAAGAATTGCCCGGATACTAAGGTAATAACCAAGGTTAAAAAATCTGATTTTGAAGAAATGCTGTATGGTATAAATCTGGGCAGTGTGATCAATCCGAAATATGTTGCAGCAGACAGGATCATTACATATGTAAGGGCAATGCAGGCTACAGTAGGCAATGAAGTACAGTCCTTGTGCCATGTTATAGATAATAAGGTTGAGGTACTGGAATTTAGGATTGAAGAAGAAACAGAAGGACTTAATGTAGATATACAAAATCTTAAGATAAAAAGAAATGTCCTTCTGGCCAGCATAACCAGAAGAGGAGAGTCATTTATTCCGGGCGGCAATGACTGCATCAAATTAGGCGATACCGTGCTGGTGATCACAACCGAGACAGGAATCGGCAGGTTTGCGGAGATATTTGCATAATGAATTACAGATTTTTGTGTAAAATTATAGGTGTAATACTATTAATAGAAGCAGTATTTATGCTGCTTCCGGTTATTGTAGCTCTTATCTGTCATGAGCCTGACTGGAAGGCGTTCTTAGTTACGCTTGTAATATCTGCAGCGGTGGGAGCTGCCCTTTTTCGTATTAAACTTAAAAGCAGAAAAATATATGCCAAGGATGGACTGGTTACTGTAGGACTGGTATGGATAATTATGAGTCTGGTAGGTGCGGTTCCGTTTACACTTACAGGTGCATTGCCTAATTATATGGATGCTTTTTTTGAAAGCGTATCGGGATTTACCACATCAGGCATTACGATATGCCCGGATGTTGAGATACTCAGCCATGCGGTACTGTTCTGGAGGAGCATGCTTCATTGGATAGGAGGAATGGGTGTTCTTGTATTTATGCTGGCAATCTCTCCCGTAGTCGGAGGCTCATCAATTCAGCTGATGAAGGCGGAGGCGCCGGGACCTGTCACCGAGAAGATTACTCCTAAGATAAGCCAGACAGCCAAGTGGCTCTATGTAATGTATTTTATTTTGACAGGTGCGCAGATAATATCGCTTACTATATCAGGGATGACGGTTTTCCAGTCTACACTTTTTGCCTTTTCAACTCTGGGAACAGGAGGATTTTCCAGCCTTAATTCATCTGTAATAGGGCTTACATATGCGCAGCAGGTCATAATTGAGATATTTATGTTCCTGGCAGGTGTTAACTTCAGCCTGTATTTTCTTGTAATTACAGGCAAGGTCAAACGGGTTTTCAAGGACATTGAGCTTAGATGGTATGCGATAATATTACTGATAGGATTATTTTCTATGTTTTTGAATTTGGCCCTTGTAGAAAATCAGTATGATAATTTTGCAGAGGCATTTCATCAGTCGGCATTTGCCGCCTTGTCTGCAATGACATCAACGGGATTTGCAGCAGATAATTATGTACTGTGGCCGGATTTTTCGAGAGCTGTCATAATGATCCTGATGTTTATCGGAGGATGCGCAGGAAGTACTGCCGGAGGCATTAAGGTTTCGCGTGTCATACTTATGCTTAAGACTGTAAAGGGGTATATAAGAAAAACTGTATTCCCGAATGAAGTAAAGTCGATAAGATATAATGGAAGGATGGTGCCGGAGACTGTTGTAAAGTCTGTCGTAATGTATTTTACGGTAATCTTCCTGATAATGGGCGTGTCAGTATTGGTTGTGTCGGCTGAACAGAATATCAGCATAGATACAGCAGTGTCCACTGTCGCAACATCTCTTAACAACAATGGAATAGAATTGAGCGATGCAACATTATGTGAATTCTGGAACTTCCATTGGTGGACGAAATTGACATATATAATTGACATGCTGGTAGGAAGGCTTGAGATATTCCCGATAATGGCATTATTTATCTATCTGTTCAAACCGGTTGAAAATCTCGGCAAGAAGATGAAAAGAAAGGCAATCTATTAAATATTACTGCTGATCGGAGTTCTTGTGATTATCGGATACATCCTTCTTAAGAAGCTTGTATAACCACTGGTAGACCCATATAAGGATAGGAACTATTATAGTCGCACAGATTGCAGCCATGAACCAGGGAGTGCTGTTTTCATCTCCGAGTACAGCCAATAACAAGGCGGTAATATATAAACCAAGTAATATTACAATGCCGATAATTGCCATTATGCGCTTAGTTTTATTGTTGTTCATATCTTGACCTCGTTTTGAAAATGTATGACCGCATATGCGATGTCTGCTTGCTGACATGCAAGATGCCTGCGCAGGACTGTTGCAGTATAAAATAAATAATAAGATTATTCAATAAATGATTGATGGAGGTAAACAAATGTCTGATTATATCATTAGAGCAACTGCAGCTGATCTGAAGATCAGGGCATTTGCAATAAAATCAACTGAATTGGTAGAGCATGCAAGGCAGTGCCATAATACGAGCCCTGTAGCAACTGCTGCACTTGGAAGGCTGCTGTCTGCAGGAGCAATGATGGGTATCATGATGAAAGGCGAGAAGGATGTCCTTACTCTTATGATGAAGGGCGACGGACCTATTGAGGGCCTTACGGTAACGGCTGATTCTCATGGAAATGTCAAGGGATATCCGGGCAATCCTAATGTTATCATCCCGGCAAATTATGCAGGTAAGCTGGATGTTGGGGCAGCCATAGGCTATGGGGAACTTACTGTTATTAAGGACCTGGGAATGAAGGAACCATATGTCAGTCAGGTGCCGTTAGGAACATCTGAAGTCGCTGAGGATCTTACTTATTATTTTGCAAAATCAGAGCAGACCCCTAGTTCTGTAGCTCTCGGTGTTCTTATGAACCGTAATAATACTGTCGCACAGGCAGGCGGATTCATAATTCAGATCATGCCGGGCATTGATGATGCGATAATAGACAAGCTGGAAGCTAAGATCTCCAAGATAACATCTGTAACATCAATGATGGAGCAGGGCATGGGACCTGAGGAGATATTAAATGAGGTGCTGGGCGAATTTGACTTGCAAATACTTGATAAGGTTCCGACACAGTTTTATTGTGACTGTTCTAAGTCCAAAGTATCAAGGGTACTTATTGCCATGGGTAAGGAGGAACTGCAGAATATCATAAACGATGGTAAGGAGATAACCGTTAATTGTCATTTCTGCAATAAGGATTATACATACAGCATTAAGGAACTGGAGTTCCTGCTGGAAAATGCCAAGCTTAAAAGTGCAGCTAAGAAATTAGGGCTGACACAAGATAAAACGGACGATGAGGCTGTCAATTAATTGACAGCCTCATCGTTAAAATCAATAGATGTTAAATGAATTCACTGGGAATTACTGAACTTTCTCTACATTGATGGCCTGCGGTCCCTTCGCGCCTTCGATAATATCGAAGATAACAGACTCCCCTTCTGTAAGAGATTTGAAACCATCCATATTCAGTCCGGAATAGTGTACAAAGATATCTTCTCCACCTTCGTTGCAGATAAAGCCATAACCCTTTTGGTTATTGAACCATTTAACGCTCCCCTTGTTCATTGTAAAACCTCCATTTTGCTGAAAAAAATTATGTCTAACACTGCCTAAAAAATATCACAAAATGAAGCGCACGTCAAACCACAATATTGGCAATTATGACCAACGATATTAGTGATTATAACCTAAATAAGGATTTAACGTCATTATATCGGTGCACATGCGTCAGATAATGCAGGGTTACTCGTTCGTTGTAGCAGAATAATATATTGTTCCTGCTTCAGGAGCAGCGCCTGTTCCTGACTGGATCAATTGGGATACAGTCACGAGCTGGTATCCTTCATCTACAAGGTATGGAATAATTTCGGCAATGGCATCGGCAGTTTCTTCATATATGTTGCGGAACTGAATAATATCTCCATCTGTTACATTGTTTTCAACTGTTTCTACGATCTCATTGCTGTCATATGTGCTCCAGTCATATGAATCAAGACTCCACAGGACAATGGACATATCCTCATCCTTACATGTGCTTATAATATCGTCAGTTACCTCTCCCTGAGGGGCTCTGAACAGAAGAGGTTTAACGCCGCCCGCTTCTTCAATGGCGGTATTGGCATCAATAATATCACTGGCTGTGACTTCATATCCTACATGGGATTCATCATATGTATGATTGCCCAGCTCGTGTCCCTCATCTACCATACGCTTAATGAGATCAGGATATTCACTGGCATGCTCGCCTGTCTGGAAGAACGTTGCATATCCTCCGTATTCCTTAAGAAGGTCAAGGATTTTCTCCGTGTATCCGTCGCCTTCAGGCCCTCCGTCAAATGTAAGGGCAACCATAGGCTTCGTGCTGTCAACAGAGGTAAGTTCGACTGTATCAGTCACAGTTCCCTCGAAAATAGGACTCCAGTCGGTGGCATTTTCACCGGCAATTACCTTAATTGAAATGTAATATGTCTGATTAGATGCCAGATCAGACAGTGTATAACTATAAATTCCGGTATTGATGTCATAATTGGCATCATTGTATGGGAATACGATCGCCTGGGCATCACGCAGGTTCTCATATAAGCCGAATTTTATCTCGTAACTTGTTGCCGAACCATTTTGACTCCAGGTAACCGTAAGAGAATTCTGCCCTCCGGAGGCCGCAGATACGCCGGTTACCTGATTTGGCTTAGTATATGCTTCAATAAATGCACCATCGGTTTTATGAGAACTGTCCTTTACTGTTATTATCTGATATCTGTATAATGTGCCGGCCTGAAGGCTGTCATAGGTCACGCCACTTTCTCCCCCAGACAGAGAATCAATAAGCTGGTATTGATTGCCTTCTCCTTCGGCTCTGTAGACCTCATACGTGAGATTCTTAGAGGCACCGGACCATTTTAATGTCTGAGTTGACGCTGTGGACTCTATTGTAAGATTGCTGACATTATTGATCTTGCCCAGGTTGAGAGCAAGAACGAGAATAAGAATAATTATAACAACAGCTGCTGCAGCCAACCCGATCCTGGTAAATAATGTCTTACGCCTTGCCTGAGCTTCGAATTGTTCCTTGTATGACGAAGAAGGCTTTTTGTCTTTTGATTGTCTGAATGTATTCAGAAGAGACCGAGCAGAGGATTGTCCTTTTTTTACATGTTTCCTGACAAATGAGGCTGAATTATGAGATCTTTTCTTAGCTGTATGAGAAGTCTCGGATTTAGTATTTACAGCATCATTTGCAGAACTGCGGCTGTCTGTTCTATTAACATCCCTTGCGGAGGATGAAGATTCTGGCTTAATATTTGCATTGTCAACACCAGAATGGCTGCTTGTGCTGGCTGATATCTTCGCAGCAGCTGAAATGTCAGCTGCATTATTTTCCGAAGGTTCATTCTTATAAGATGGTTTATCTAAATGGACAATATGCATCTTAGATGTGCGAGTACTTCCTTCATTGTAT
Organism: Bacteroidaceae bacterium; assembly: GCA_963589005.1. Lineage (GTDB taxonomy): Bacteria > Bacillota > Clostridia > Lachnospirales > Lachnospiraceae > RGIG5612. The sequence goes on from CAVAJR010000001.1 coordinate 137,516, forward strand.
GAGGACCTGAGTGAAGATGCTCTGTGTGTGGATCTGTTAGTATCTGTCATCTTATTCTCCGTTTCTTTGTATTAGAAGGAGCATGAATAATAATGTTCACCTGTTAAGAAAATCCCATAGCAAGTCAGAAATAGTATTTAGTTCATTATTAGTCAGATCCTTGTATATATTTACTCAAAATAATCTTATAATAAGTGAAACAAAAATGCAAATGTTACAAAGTAAAAGCTACGCCAGACCTGCATAAAGAGAAACATTTTGCTAAGATATAGATTGAATAAAATCCTGTTTTAAACTATTATATATGAGGTTAATTTTAATTATTTAGCGAAAAAGGAGATTCTTATGGGACTTATTTCAGCAGCTCTTGGTGCAGCAGGCGGGGCTTTAGCTGACACTTGGAAGGAGTTTTTCTATTGCGAGGCATTAGATTCTGATACACTTATGGTTAAGGGCCAGAAGAAGGTCGGAAATCGTTCATCTAATACTAAGGGAGATGACAATATTATCTCTAACGGCTCAGGCATTGTTGTAGCTGACGGACAATGTATGATCATTGTTGATCAGGGCAAGGTTGTTGAAATTTGTGCAGAGCCGGGTCAGTTTACATATGATACATCTACAGAGCCTAGTCTGTTTTCAGGAAATCTCGGTGATGCGATCAAGCAGACATTCCAGCAGATCGGAGCACGTATCGGATATGGCGGCGACACAGGCCATGATCAGAGAGTTTATTATTTTAATACCAAAGAGATAATTGACAATAAATTCGGAACACCTAATCCTGTTCCTTTCAGAGTAGTAGATGCGAAGATAGGTCTTGATCTGGATGTTTCTGTCAGATGTTCCGGTATATATTCTTACAGGATCGCTGATCCTATTAAGTTCTATACAAATGTATGCGGCAATGTTGCAGATACATTCAAGAGATCTCAGATCGATAATCAGTTAAAAACAGAATTCATCTCAGCGCTTCAGCCGGCAATGGGACATTTGTCAGCACTTCAATTAAGACCTAATGAGATCATTACACATAATACAGAGCTTGAGCAGGCCATGAACCAGGCATTATCAAGCAAGTGGAGCGATTTAAGAGGTCTTGAAGTAGTAAGTGTTGCTCTGGGTTCAGTTACTCTTCCGGAGGAAGATCAAGAGCTTATCAAGCAGACTCAGAGAGGTGCTGCATTGTCTAATCCGTCACTGGCAGCAGGAGTGCTGGCAGGAGCACAGGCCAATGCCATGGAGGCAGCTGCCTCTAATACAGCAGGAGCAATGACAGGCTTCATGGGCATGGGAATGGCAGGAGGTGCTGCCAACATACAGGGACTGTATCAGATGGGCGCACAGAATGCTGCCCAGAATACGGCACCGGCGCAGAATGCAGGAATGCAGACAGCGCAGCCGGGAGCAACACCGAAGTTCTGTTCACAATGCGGTGCGGCTCTTCAGGCAGGCGTTAAATTCTGCTCGCAGTGCGGAGCTAAGATAGGTTGATAGTGTTCATACAGTTTGACCTGAGTGCGGCATAAGCGGGGTAATTGCCAGACAGCAACACTTAGGCATATATAAGGCGATTAGTGATGGGTAAAATAACTAGAACAAAAGAAGTAGATGATTTTTTAAATGCGATCCTGCTGCTGGAAAATATAGAAGAGTGCTGTGCTTTTCTGGAGGATGTCTGCACTGCCAATGAAGTTGTGTCATTTGCACAGCGTTTTCAGGTAGCCAGAATGCTTAAAGATAAGAGAACCTATCAGGAGATAGCGGAAGCAAGCGGGGCATCTACTGCTACAATATCCCGAGTAAAACGCTCAATTGATGATGGCGGTGAAGGATATAGACTAATATTTGAAAGAATGAAGAAATAAAAAGTTTATGAGTAGGTTTACAGATACATTAAACGATAAACAAACAGAAGCGGTCCTTAAAACAGAAGGGCCGCTTCTTATACTGGCCGGAGCAGGATCCGGCAAGACCAGAGTTATAACTAACAGGATTGCTTACATGATCCAGGAGCTGGGCGTTAATCCGAGACAGATATTGGCAATTACATTTACCAATAAGGCGGCTGCAGAGATGCGGGAACGTCAGGAGCAGATGCTGGGAATGAACTTGCAGGGAGCGTGGATATGTACCTTCCATTCATGCTGTGTGCGTATATTAAGGATGCATTGCGATAAGCTGGGATATGACAGTAATTTTACGATCTACGACTCTGACGACCAGAAAACGGTAATTAAAAACATTTGCAAAAAATTCAATATTGATACCAAACAATTCAAAGAAAAGTGGTTTCTGGGACAGATCTCATCTGCCAAGGATGAGCTTATAAGCGTAGATAAATTCGAGGCAAATGCCAGCGGTGACTATTATTTAAGCAAAGTAGCCATGGTATACAGAGAATATCAGGCAGAATTGAAACGAAATAATGCTTTTGATTTCGATGATCTCATTGTTAAGACAGTAGAGCTTTTTAGAAAATTCCCTGATGTGCTGGAGATGTACCAGGACAGATTCAGATATATCTCTGTCGATGAATACCAGGATACCAATACAGCTCAGTTTGTATTTGTAGGTCTGCTTGCTAAAAAATATAAGAACATCTGTGTTGTAGGTGATGATGACCAGTCGATTTACAAGTTCAGGGGCGCTAATATTGCCAATATCCTGAATTTTGAGAAGGTATTTCCAAATGCCGCAATTATCAGGCTTGAACAAAATTACCGCTCGACTAAGAATATATTGGATGCGGCAAATGCAGTTATTAAGAATAATACTCAGCGAAAGGCCAAGACGTTGTGGACTCAGGCTGAAAGTGGTGAGAAGATCAGGCTGTTCTATGTAGACAATCCTTATGTTGAGGCCGACAGGATAATAGCCGTTATACGCAAATATCGTCAGGAGGGTTATCCCCTCAACAGCTGTGCGTGTCTGTATAGAACAAACGCGCAGTCCCGTGCGATAGAAGAAGCATTTATAAGAGCTAACATACCATATAAGATCGTTGGCGGTGTTAATTTCTATCAGAGAAAGGAAATAAAGGACGTTCTGGCTTATCTTAAAACCATTGACAACGGAGCAGATGATGTGGCAGTTAAGAGGATCATCAATGTTCCTAAGAGAAGCATCGGAGCGGCTGCGATAAATACGGTTCAGCAGCTTGCTGATGAGAGAGGCATAAGCTTCTATTCGGCGCTTGATACCGGTATTACAGAAGGTGTATTCGGAAGAACAGGCGAGAAATTAAGGCCATTCAGAGACCTGATCGAACAATTCAGAGCAGATGTAGGCCGGATGGGACTTAAGGATCTTATCAATGAGGTTCTCGATAAAACGGGATATCTGAGGGAGCTGCAGCAGGAGAAAACACCGGAAGCGGATGCAAGAATAGAAAATATCGAAGAATTTGTAAATAAAGCATCAACTTATGAAGAGAGTTTTGAGCCAAGAGATGGCGGAGCGGACGAGCGTGACATGACGGAAGACGAGTTCGTCATGGTTCAGGATAGTGCATCGTTAAGCGGATTTCTGGAGGAGGTATCTCTTATCGCTGATATAGATTCCTGGGATGCGTCAGATGATTATGTGTCGCTTATTACGATCCATTCTGCCAAAGGACTGGAATTCGATAATGTGTTTTTATGCGGCATGGAGGATGGGCTTTTTCCTATGAATGCGTCGATATGCTCAGATGATCCTTCTGATCTTGAAGAAGAAAGACGTCTTGCGTATGTAGGAATTACCAGAGCCAAAAAGCATCTGGTGCTTACAGCTGCAAGGAACAGGATGGTGCGGGGCGAGACGACAACATCTGTTTTGTCAAGATTTGTTCGGGAGATTCCGCCTCTTTTGCTTGAAAATGACAGAGATAACCTGTATGTTAAGCAAAATCAGGCAAATGCTGTAAAAACAGCTGTGAACGCTTCGTCAAATACAAGGCCTAGATCGGCTATGTCTAAGCTGAATGAGAAGCCATTTGCCTCAAATTCTTCACCAAAACAGCAATTTGCTGTTAAATCCAGGGATGAGTTGGGTTATAATGTAGGTGATCGTGTATATCAGGCCAAATTCGGTGAGGGCGTTGTGCTTGCAATTGACGAAGGAGGACGCGACTACGAGGTAACGGTGGATTTTGAAGATTTCGGTACAAAGAAAATGTTTGCAGCATTTGCCAAATTGGAGAAGTTATAGGTGACGTTTCTTGCGGCAGCCTGTAAGAATACTTGAAGCGCCGACTTTTATACAGCATGTGGTCGGCTATTGCTGGAATAATTTCAGCTCTATATCAGATCGAAAGCTGAATTGAAGGACATTGCTGATATATCCATTAGCAGTAGACTTACTTTTCCAGAAGATAGGACTTAATATATGTAACCTCAAATTTAAATTGATTATATAGCAGAGTTGTAATTTTGGTACGGGATCAAAATAGAAACAGGAGGAATAGTTATGAACGAAATAGGAAGCAAGGTATCTGATGTGATGCAGCTGGCAAAACTTAGGGATTATATTGACAAGAAGATAGATGAGAAGAGCAGCAAGCTTCTCATCGGTATTCTGTGCGCGATATTTGCTGTTTTGGCAATAGCAGGAGCGGCAGTAGTGTTCTTGTCTGTTTTTCAGAAGAAGAAAAAGAAGAATTATGCCATGTATGATGAGGGATTTTATGATTTCGATGACGGACCGTGCTATTATCCGGGAGATGAGATGAAATCAAAATCTGTGAAAAATACTGAAACAGAGTGTGCTGATAAATGTGCAGAGACGAATGAAAACCCAGCAGCTGCTGATAAATGCGAGAATGCAGATGCAGAAGACGTATCTGCTGAAGAACCGGAGAATGAAACGGAAACGAACGCAGCAGAAGCTGATGAAGAAGAATAATAGTACAAATTCGGGAGAATAATCTTCATATATGAGCAAGAAAAAGAAAAAACTTGATTTGTCAGGCTATGAGGACAGGGAAGCACTCTGTCCTCATTTTGGCGTATGCGGCGGATGCACGCTGCAGAAAATTTCATATGATAAGCAGCTGGAGATGAAAGCGCAGGAGGTTAAGACATTGCTGGAAGATCCTCCATTTGAGGGTATAATCCCAAGTCCGTCGGAAGAGGGATACCGGAACAAGATGGAGTTTACCTTCGGCGATGTATGTAAGGGCGGAGAATTCGCTCTGGGACTGCATATGCGCGGAAGTTTCATGAACATAGTTAATATCACAGACTGCCATCTGGTTCATGAGGATATTAATATCGTAAGAAATACTGTCAGAGATTTTTTTAACAGATATTATGTAAATGGTCAGATAACGTTCCATAATAATAAGACGCATAGAGGGTATCTGAGGCATTTGCTGATAAGACGCGCCGCAGCGACAGGCGAGATATTGGCAGTGCTGGTTACGAGTTCAGATTATCCCGGCACGAATGACATATCAAGGGATAAGGCAACCGATGAGATAAAAGCTCAGATATCAGGACAGGATATAGAGCTTGATGATATACCGGCGGCTGAACGGGATAATGTCTGCGGCGGAGAGATAAATGCTCAGACTGATAAAAATAGATGCGAAGGAATTGCTGACAGCGTGGAGACAGAACCTGAGGAGAAACTCCTAAAAGAATTGACGGATCTGCTGCTGTCGCTGAAGTTGGAGGGAAATATCGCAGGCATACTTCATATCGTAAATGATGGACTGTCAGACACGGTAAGATCCGATAGAACCGACATTTTGTATGGCAGGGATTACATATACGACGAAGTGTTAGGACTAAGGTTCAAGATATCGGTATTCTCATTCTTTCAGACTAATACATTTGGCGCTGAGAAGCTGTATAGTAAGGCCCGGGAATATGCAGCCGAGGCTCGAGGGTTACTGTTTGACCTTTATAGCGGAACAGGAACAATTGCACAGCTTATGAGCGCTGCAGTCGATAATGTGATCGGCGTGGAGATTGTGTCGGAAGCAGTTGATGCCGCACGGGAGAATGCTGCATTGAATGGTATCACAAATGCACAATTTGTAGCTGATGATGTATTAAAGGCACTGGACACACTGCCAAAGCCTGATTCTATAATTTTAGATCCGCCTAGAGATGGCATTAATCCTAAGGCTCTGGGGAAGATATTAAGCTATGGCGTAGATAATATAGTTTACGTAAGCTGCAAACCGTCATCGCTTGCAAGGGATCTTCAGAGCTTCAGGCTGGCAGAATATAAGATAGAGAAATGCTGCTGCGTTGATATGTTTCCGCAGACACCAAATGTGGAGACTGTGTGCCTCTTGAGCAGACGAAAACCGATGATACGATAAAAGTCTCCGTCAATATGGATGACTATTATCAGACCGGCAAATGGCTCAGTGAGTTCGGCTTTGACATCGGCACGCACGTCAAAGTGGAGTGTGAGGACAGCAGGCTCATCATCACGCCGGTTCTCCGATTCCGTTCATTGCGCCGTTGCGTTCGATATCCTTGATCAGGAGGTTGATGCGCTTGAGGGTCTTCTTATCCTGTGTCTGCCAATACAGGTAATCCTCCCAGGCGTCATCAGACCAGATTTTTTCACTCATCGCCGTCTTCAATCAGCTCATGCGCAGTGCCTTTGCCCGCACGGAGCTCCTGAACAGATTTCAGCACGTATGCCTGATTAGCCGGACTGAAGAATGGATCCTCCTGTCTGATTTCAAACGGGATCCTTCTTTCACGCAGGACAGCCTTTACATACATGTTGATTGCGGCAGACGAAGTAAGACCGACGGATGAACAAAAGGCGTCAAAGCTGGTTTTATCGTTCTCATCGACGCGTGCTGTAAGTGTTGACAGTGCCATCACGAAGCCCTCCTTTCTTTCAGATGGCTTCATTATAGCGCTAAACGAACACGAAAGCAAGCGTTAGTATTACAAATGTTCGCGAATTTCTAACATTGCCTTGAACGGCCTCTTCCTGGGTGCTATATTAAGATAAATGATTTGATTTTCAAATATTAGATTTTGCTTTGGGAGGACGGGCAATGGCGGTTTCATAAAAAAAGCTCTGGAAGATTTTGATCGACCGGGATATGACAAAGACTCAGCTCAGAAAAGATGCCGGTATCAGCACCGGCGCACTTGCCAAGCTTGGCAAGAATGAAAATGTGAATACGGAGATTCTCGTGAAGATATGCAGCACGCTTCACTGTGATATTTCCGATATCATGGAACTCACAGAAGAAGGCGGTGTACAGTAATGGAAAAAGCGAATTTCGGACAGTTGGTGTCCTTTATCTTTGGCATTGCCAATGATTGTCTTGTAGATGTATATGATGTGGGCGATTACCGGAAAACCATCCTGCCGATGATGGTGATCCGCCGTAAGTTTTTGCTTTCAGCTGACCAAGGATGAGTTTGATATCTTGAGGTCGCAAATTGCGACCTCAAGTGAAGAATACGGTGGCAGACGATATTTGCCCTTCGTTTTTACGGAGCAAGGCATCGCCATGCTATCTGCAGTTCTACGTAGCGATGTGGCTATTGATGTAAACATACGCATAATGAATACATTTGTTGAGATGCGGAGATTCATAGCCAGTAATGCTGCATTAAAGGAGGCACTGCTGATGTATGAACAAGCAGCGATAAAACGCAACATTATACCTCGTAACGGTGCATACGGTATCGTTAATAGGAATGTGCATTTTTGCACACCCCCGTGTTCATCGTTACGGAGTAAGAACTACACTTCGTTAGGTCGTATCACTTTAGACACGGCAACCGATGGCGGAATCTCCGGCACCAGCGTGAAGAAGCGGGCACAGTTCCTGAAGATGATGGAGGACTGCGAGGCCGGAAAGATCAACCTGATCCTCACAAAGTCCATCAGCCGGTTCGCGAGGAATACCGTGGATTCGGTGGAAATGCTCCGGAGGCTCAAGGAACTGAATGTGGAGGTTTTCTTTCAGAAAGAGAACATCTTTCATATCTCAGTTGACACTACTTTTACGCATCAGAATGGTAAGCCGGAACCAGTAACCTTCCTGGGTAAACATGATCTTTCCACCGTATTTTTCAGCAACATAACGGATCCCTTTTATTCCATAGCCATGGCTGCTTTTATCTTCCTTGGTTGTAACTGGAAGACCGTTCTGGAATTCCAAAGGGGAGTCATTGATATTTTCCACGCAGATTGCCAGAAATCCCTGCTGTTCCATGGCCTTTACATGAATCAGCCTCCTCTGTCTGTCTTCTATTTTCACAACAGCCTCCATGGCATTGTCAAGGGCTCCCCCGAAAACAACACACAGATCATCCATCTCAATTTGGTCGAAAAGGTGACCGTCCATTACATAGCTCAATTGGATATCCTGCAAAAGGCAAAGCTGGCTTTTATCCCATAATATTGTGTCAAGAACTGAATTGCCGGTAAGCCGTTTCGGTTCCAGCTGTTCCACCTTATTTTCCAATCCCTCAAGCCATTGGTGCTGTTTTGATACGGAAATGTCAGACTTTAATATCGCAATCTGATTTTTCAGGTCATGATAACGTTGGTTGATTATTTCCGCATTGGCACGGGCAAGTTCATACTGGCCTTTTTGCTTTTCTAATACACTGCAGATAATTTTGAGTTCCTGATGAACCTGCATATACTCTTTCCAGGTTTTCAAGCCGTATAAAATAAACAATCCGATTAGAATAAAGGAAAAACGCGGAATTGTACCGAGCGTTTTTGTCCACAGTTCCAGCCAGTCTTTTTCCCTGAAAATCAGATAGAGATTACTGAGAGCATAACTGGCAAATGTAACTAAAAAAGTGAAAACCAGTTCCCGGACTGACCCTGTATGATATACCATCTTTTCTGCATTCTTTTTTTCCGCCAGCAGCAAAAGCGCAAATATTGCCGCATAGACCAATATGACTATTCCCCACTGGGCTGACAATGTCAGCGTTCCAAAATTAACCAGGACAAGATAATGTCCGTACATGGCAATTCCCCAGGCTAGTTCCGACCCAAGAAAGGCGAAGAGGGCCCTGATAAATGCCGAAAGTATGGATATCCTGCAAATAAGGAAAATGTGAAGTGTCATGACTATGATATAGGCGCACGCTTTCAGAAGATGAACAGAGAAAGTTTCCTGACTGGCAATTTCCGGAATATATGTCAGCATCCAGGTGATAAATATCTGCACAGCAAGCATGCCGAAAGAGATGGCTATACTTCCGATATGACTGCGCTTTTTTTCTTTTGTACAGATGATGACAAGGCAGCCCATCCACTCTGCCAGTGCTGCCATAAAATACTCTCCATTTATCCATGAAACCATAATTTTCTCCCAAGGATTTTCCATGAAAGCCAAAGCTGCTGGAAAATTTATTTCGCGGATTTACTTTTAGCCTGGTTTTCTTTAAAATTAGTATATGTTTAAAATTGCCGTTGTTGAAGACGAATTGCATACGTATGAACAGATCCGCAGCTATCTTGACAGATATGCTGCTGAAAATCAACTTCAATTACAGATTACTTATTTTACCAACGGGTTTGAAATTTCAGACTCCTATGTTCCCCAATACGATATTATACTGATGGACATAGATATGCCATTAGTGAACGGGATTTCCGCAGCCAGGAAAATACGAGAGCTTGATGAGTCTGTAGTTATCATTTTTATCACAAATTTGTCTCAATATGCCATCCAGGGTTATTCAGTGCAGGCCTTCGACTACATTTTGAAGCCGCTGGCTTATTTCCCTTTTTCACAGTTTTTCGGGCGAGCAATTTCCAGAATCAACGGTATAAGCCAGGTTCCCTTTTATACGATCCGCTTAAAGGATGCCATCCACAAGATACCGGTTTCCGATATTTATTATGTCGAAATACAGAACCATACGTTATATTATCATACTGCGAAAGGAATTTTCCAGACCACCGGCAGGATGAAAGATGTCGAAGCGCAGCTTGTGCCTTTTAATTTTGCACGATGCAATAACGGATATTTGGTTAATCTGGCTCATGTGGATTTTATTCAGGAAAATGACACCAGTGTTCACGGAGATCTGCTTCCTGTCAGCCGTTCCAGGAAAAAGGATTTTTCATCGGCTCTGCTGACTTATATCAGTACACATCTGAAATAGCCCAAGCTGGTTCGAACGCTTTACCTTATCTGAAAAAGGCAGGAGAGTTGTCCGCTCCTGCCTTTTTCCAGAAATTTATATATCCAGATTATTCTTCGGGTATTTCAGAATTTGCGGATGCATCTTCTTCAGACTCGCCTTCAGCGGATTCAGCATCAGAGGATGCCAGGCCGAGTAATTCTTCAACATTGGTTTCTTCTACAAGATAGGGCGTCCATTCGATTTCGCCAGCTTCATCCTTTGCAATGATATATGGGAGAATTGAGTTATCCATGTCCGTTGTCCACCATGTTCCGTTGCAATCCATAACAGTGTGCCCGACTCCCGCAATTACAATTCCTTCACAATACTGTACTTCAGGAGTGAAGAAAGTAGCAAAGCCCACGTAGTAAAACCCATGTGCATCATCTGTCCATACCACAAGTGTTGTTTCTGTTCCGGCAGGAATGCCAGGAGCATTTTCAAGAACTGCGATTTGCGTATATTTATCGGGAAGAATAGAATAATCTGTCCCTGTATCATAAACGGCGGAATAAAGCTCAGAGGCTTCCACTTCATATTCAGCTTTCGACTGATTCATCATCCAGAGCTTGATGGACTGATCATTTGCGCCCGGATAAGAACTGTTATGAAGTTTGCCTTCCGGGTAATAATAAGTGACCACGCCTGTGATCGGATCTGTCACATAGCCTCCGTCAGCCATCAGATCCCAATGGGTATTGTCGCCAAGCAGGGCATTAAAATCCTCAGCCGTATAGATATGCCAGAAAATATCTACCCCGAGAACCATTCCCATACCGACCAGCTTGGTGTAAGCTGTTGCATAGCGAATAGGAGTGGAAGTAGTATCGCCAAGGGACTGCACCATCATAACCTTAGTGCCGGAATCCGCCAACTGCTGAAGTTCCGCGTCTGACCATGGGGATTCCGCATCAATCTGAACGGTATCCTCCAGCTGGTCACTTCCTGAAACATCATCATAGTTATAGCCGCCGTCAAAAATAACGATACCGGTTGCCAGCCCCGGATAACGGCTGACAAAATTCATGGTAAAGGTGGATCCTGCAGATTCTCCGGTTATGAAAACCCGGTTCTCGTCCACTTTGCCTTCCTCGATCAGACGATTGATTTCATTTGCTATTGCCGCACATAAATCATCTACTTCGCCTTCGTTTCTCTGCGGGTACAAAGCATAGCATTTCATGATATCCTGTGCGTCTTCTTTCGCAAAGGATACCAGGAAGTTCGCGCCGTAAATATCCCCGGTTGTGGAAATTCCGGAACCTCCAGAATTAAATACTACCAAAGGAAGCGGGCCTTCTTCTTCCGCTCCTTCCGGTGTATAAAGGTAGGTGTCCAGAATGGCTGTTCCATATGAAATTTCGTATTCCTCGAAAGATTCTGTTACAGGGTCAGAGTATTCAAGATCCATGGTCGCATCCACATTGAATGCAGGATTGGTACATGTAAAGGACCAATATCCGTCCCTTCCATAACTGTTGTTAGGATAAAAAGCCGGAACCTCAACAGTGACAGTATCGGATGTAAAAGTAACGCCAAGCGCCTGAGCGTCAAAGAAATCTTTATACTCCATAGCATCGTAGCAAAGATAGGTTCCGTAGAAATCTTCAGCCGTCATATTCAGAATATTTGCTGTCGAATCCACATAATAGGTAAAGGATGTAATTGCCTTTCCATAAGGTTCAGAAGTACAGTTGGCTACAACTTTTTCAACTGTTACTTCTGCAGCGGCAGGTTCAGCCGCAAAAACGGTTGCCGGCATTGCCAATGCACATGCAGATGCAATTACTACAAATTTTTTCCAGTTCATATCAGTCCTCCATTTCTGATAAAATATTTTAAAATCCTTATGCATGGACTATATCATCTCTTTGAAGGGTTGCGATTCTTAATTCGTATTTTGTACTTTTTTGTGCGTAAGTGGTGCTTGGCAAGCTGCCATGCAGCAGATCTTCAGTCGTTCGGCCGCATATAAAACCGGCCGATGCATGAAGGCACAGTGCTATCGCCAGTCCGTTGATAATGCCGCCGAAGCACTATCTTTATGTAGAGCTTTCTGATAAAATAAAAGACATAGGAGCAGGAACATACTTCGGTTCACAAAGGCTGCAGGTTTACGTGGGGAAGTGGGGCTTAAGGCTCCTGTTCTCCACGATTTTTTTGCTATATGGAAGTCGAGTAATCGCACTTTTGCTTTATGGAAAGGGAACTTATGGCAGATTCAAATAGAAAAAACGATGCTCTCGATGAAGCGGTCACACGGATCAAGGGAGCCATTCTGCGGGCACAGGCAGAGGCTTCGCGGTCGGAAATGCTGTAATGCTCTGCCAGATCTTGATAAACTGAAGGAAGTGCTGGAAGCGGACTAATACAACTCCAAATTTATAATGGAGAATTTCAATATGATAGGCAAAATAATCGGAGTCATAATAACCGGCGGAGCAGGAGTCGTTTTAACTGTTTTCGGGTGGTTGATTTGGAAAAAGGAAAAGCTCTCTCTGATGCATAATTACCATGTTGATAAGGTCTCTATGAAAACAGGACGGCTTTTTGTAAACTGTCTGGCATCGGCCTTATAGTGATCGGGATCGGGTTATTGGTGACTGCTGTAATTCTTTATATTACAGATTCTGCTTATAGTTTTCTTTGTTTTGCTGTTTGTTTTGCAGCAGGTTTGGTCATGCTGATTACTGCAGGAGCAAAATATAATCGATGAATTCCAGTTTGTATTTTCGGAAAGAAATGATAAAAATCTATGCCAGCAGCAGAGATAAATCCGATGCGTCAAAAATGGGTGCAAAATTCACGTTCATGCACCGTTTCGCCAGAAACACGGAGGATTCTCTTTCGACTATCAGAAAGCTGAAAGACCATAACATCGAGTGTTATTTTGAAAAGGAAAATATCTGGACATTTGACAGCAAGGGTGAGCTGCTTCTTACGATAATGAGCAGCCTTGCACAGGAAGAGA
>CAVAJR010000002.1:0-108890 GCA_963589005.1 Bacteroidaceae bacterium
ATGCCTCTACAGCATCATCATAGCCTGCAACTGTTTCTTTCATGTCGTAGTAAGCTTCTTTTGCTTCTTCATAGGTTGTACCCTGTGTTTCAGAAACGATACCGTCTGTTGTTGTGACAGCGTCTGCGGCAGATATCGTTCCTGCAATGGCCGGTGATACCGCTGCTACTGCTGTAATAGATGATGTGGCAACAATAATTGCCTTTTTGAATTGTTTTCTTACCATTGTGTTCTCCTTTTATATATGCAATAACATTTAGGTCTTTGGTGGAACAAATGGACGATGAGGTTAGATCGTCATCTTAAGAATAGAGCATATAAGATTTGAAATACACGTAAAACTTAGTTGTGTTTCCCTCTGGTGTCCATACGCAGTGTACTTAGGTGTTGCTTATTAGTGCACTCCGTATAGTTTATACCGCATGCCCCCCCCATTTTTTCAAGAGTTTTTCACAGAATTTGTACGTTATTGTCTGAAAAAACAATATTCTCTTGTTCATAGTCACAATCTCGCGAGTCGAATAATTCTAACTTTAACTATTTTCAAAAGTTCAGGTTTATTTAAAGTTAGGGTCGTATCATAATTACATACTCCACTAAGTTATTTTGGCAGTGGCTCCAAAGGCTCGCTGACGAAATATAGTCAACATTTTCTAGTTACATGAAGGGCCGCACCTGTAATCCGAACCCCGGATACGGGTGCGGTCTTTCTGTCTGCAGCAGCTGCAATATGCATGGACTTAAATATCAGGCTGATCCATGAAATATTCAGATTTTTCACGGTAATTTTGCATACAATTTTCTTGACACGAAAAATCCGCGGGGCTAGAATATTTGCGGATAAAATAAAAATACATAGGAGGAATACAACATGGACAGTTGCGACAATGGCGGTCGAAGTAATAGCTGCGGTGGCATACAAATGAATATATCATGCATCTGCTCATGGATTCGCTCTTGATGTTTGGTTCATATTAACTGGTAACCACCGTATTTTCTATTCATGTTATTTAAGCATGTGACTGTTTAAATCGCCTGACACGATGAACGGTGGTTTTTCTATGCCCTTTTGCTGGGAGAAAGGAGTTAATATGACCGAAAAAATGATTATGCCAAATTACGCTGAAGAGCTGTTGGAGATTCTTCACAGCTCCTTATCCGATGAAGAGCTGCTCAATCGCATCTCTGATTATCACGAAAATGATATTGCCGATGCGCTGGCTCAATTAACAGAGGAAGAAAGAAAAAAGCTGTATCCTGTTCTGGGTGCAGAACGATTAGCCGAAATATTTTCATATATAGATGATCCTGATGAATATCTGAACGAACTTGATCTGGAAAAGGCTGCTCAGGTTCTTTCCTTCATGGATTCAGATGATGCTGTTGATGTTCTTGATGAATTTGACGACAGCACTAAGGAACAGCTGGTCAATATGATGGACGAGGAATCAAGCCATGATATCCAGATGATCCAGTCCTATGACGATGATGAGATCGGCAGCAAGATGACAACGAATTTTATTGTCATTTACCAGGATCTGACTATCAGGCAGGCCATGCGTGAGCTCATCCGCCAGGCAGGCGAGAATGACAACATCTCTACAGTATATGTAGTTAAGCGCAATGATGAATTCTATGGTGCGATTGACCTCAAGGACCTTATTATCGCGAGGCAGGATAACGTACTGGACGATATTATAAGTACATCCTATCCTTATGTTACTGACCATGAGAAGATCAGCGATTGTATTGAGCGAATCAAGGACTATGCTGAGGATTCCATTCCTGTATTGACCGACGAGCACAAGCTGATAGGTGTTATTACATCTCAGGACATCGTAGAAGTTGTAGACGATGAGATGAGCGACGACTATGCTAAACTCGGTGGTTTGACTGCTGAAGAGGATCTTAACGAGGCAACCTTCGTAAGCGTCAGAAAGCGTCTTCCATGGCTGATCATTTTGCTGTTTTTAGGCATAGGCGTATCATCTGTTGTGGGTATGTTCGAGGCAGTAGTTGCAGCACTTCCTATCGTTATGTGTTTCCAGTCATTAATCCTGGACATGGCTGGAAATGTAGGAACTCAATCGCTGGCGGTTACGATCCGTGTCCTTATGGACGAAAATCTGACAACAAAAGAAAAAATGCATCTTATGTTCAAGGAAATGCGTATAGGATTTATGAATGGCCTCTTCCTGGGAATAATGTCATTTATTATCTTAGGACTTTATATATGGCTGTTTAAATCCAATCCTGTGATTCATGCTTTCCTGATCTCCGGCTGTGTAGGAATATCGCTGCTTATTGCGATGGTGATCTCCAGCCTTGTGGGAACTTTTATTCCTATGTTCTTCCACAAGATCAAGGTAGACCCGGCAGTTGCTTCAGGTCCACTTATTACAACAGTTAACGATCTTGTTGCAGTAATAACTTATTACGGAATGGTCTGGGTACTTCTGATAGAAGTATTTCATCTATAATTACACAGAAATGGCGGCTGCCTGCGCAGCCGCCATTTGTATATTCAAATCATTATTTTATACACAGCATGTGCTCCATATTGAATTCATTGTAAGGATACCATTTGATACCAACGATTCAATAAATCCCGAATGTCTCCATCCATAGGATACAGATGTCCCAAACCAGGCATTAAGACTGTCCTCTTCAACTGCTGCCTTCGCAATCTTTTTGGCTTGTACTGCATCAACTCCGGCATCAATCATTCCCTGATATATCTGGCTGACTATTGTACTCCTATCAGCAAGAACTGAATCCTTATCGCCATACGCTCCGAGAACACTTGAAATAACCTTATAAGTCGTATCATTTAGCTGCTCTTCTTCGCTCTTATCAAATATCGATAATGTGCATTCATTTATCTGCCTCTGCACATCCTCCGGAATGCTATATTCCGATGCGCCGTTTCTGCATTCATCTACAACCTGATACAGCCATCCCTGTGTAGATTCATCCAACGTCAGTATTTCATGACCGACACTAATATTTATGCAGTCAACCAGATTTTGAACTGTCTCTCTGTCCGTAACCGCCGTTCTGTCACAGTCAGCCAATCCAAGTAATGTACTTCTCTCGCACCATCGCCCGACTAATGCTGAACTCAAGTCACTTACAGCCTTCCAAAATGTCATAAAGATCATCCCCGACTGACCAAGGCATGTATACATCAAGATCGTTCCGTCTGCCAGATATCCGATCTCTGTATAATTTTCATCCATGAGATCGCCGTTATTATAGCCTATACAGACTCTTACACATTCATAAACAGCGGCAACCGAATCCGGATTGCCGTCCTCCAGCAATAAGGCCGCCAGATCGCCCTCATCTACATTGTATATTTCTGAAAATCCCTGATCGCTATGATCTGAATAGACACTGTACTGATCATACTTGAATAAGGCTGCCGAGTTCTCTGCATCAACGATCGCCTGCGCTGATTCCCCGGCTCCTGAGATATCTGTATAATAGGTATCTACATTTACTGATGTACTCTCGACGGTTAGTACTCCATTGTATTCTCCGTCATAATGGTCTGTTAACGAAAACCTGTCTGATGCCTGTGTTACGCAAATGAAGCCAACAAGTGTAAGTCCTAAGACTGCAAATAACACAGCGACTAATTTGCCTATGGTTATTCTCACGCACATATTCCACTTCTTCTCTGTGAACAGCAATTATTATATTCTGTCTCTTGTTCACTTAAATACTAATGTCCATAAAACTTAAGTATCTCCGTTGAATAAATCGCCACACCATCTCCGGTCACGATTAATGTGTTGTACATAATAGACAATGGATTTCTTCTGTCAATCTTCTATATTGTCCAACATCCCGTACTGATGTAAATTTTACTCCACGCTTTAAAAATTTCAATAGTTTGTATAAAATTTTGGAATATGTGAGTTTTTTTGCATTTCTTTGTTTTTTCGTTAAACCGACATTTTTTGCGAGCTTGCACTTATTTTCTTAAGCCGCCTCTTGACCAATGCTATCAGCCATGCCAGCACAAGCGAAACTGTCATGCCTGCAATAAAATATATAATGACCATGCGGACATTATCTACGCAGAAATAATACAGATAAGTATGAAACCTCTCCGGACTGAAGCCGCCGATGAATTCCGGAGCCATGCCCCGCTCATGCATGTGCTGAAATCTGCAGTTCAATAGGAAGAATCCCACAATGTGAAATGCCATTATGTATTTCGTATTGCTGCCAATGAAGATGACGAGCCTGCTGCGTATCGGAATCCTGGCCAGAAGTCTGGAGATACGCAGCCACAGAGCCGTTCCCGTAATTCCGGCTATCAGCATATTGCAGCCAAATTTGTCAAATCCTGTCATCTCATATAACTGAGGATTTAGCGAATTATTGCCAAGTATGACTATAAGTAAGATCTGTATTGCAAATACTACCGCAAAATATATAACATCAGGACACGTATCCAGCTTCTCAAGATAACGTTTATATAATCGTCCCAGCTGGATAAAGAAGAGCATTACAACAGATCTTAAATATACTTGTGCAGTTTCCGGAAGCCTCATGGTATTGCATACATATACGCTTGCCATTCCCATTATCAATGTCAAAACCGTCAGAACGATCTCTGCCGCCAGTTCATTTTTTATGATCAGCCTGATTATTTTTCTGACCAGAACATAATAAATTGATGCTATAAAGAAGCCTATCAGATACCACGTAGGAGAAGAAAATGTAATAGTGTAGAATTTGGTCCACGGCTGCAGCAGCCATTCTTCAAATGAGAATTTTCTGACATATGTAAATCCTCTGTCGGCCAATACTAAATTAATCAATAAGAATATGCCATTAATGACATAATATGGTATCAGGATCGTTTTTATCTTGTGAAGTACATATCTGCCCAGATATTTGCCATAAGACTCACCTGCAGTTTCATCCCTGAAAAAATATCCGGAGATAAACATAAAGATAGGAAGGTGCAGTGAATAATACGGAAACAGACCGAAAAATGTTCCCACAGATGTCAGATCGTTCTTAATATGGCCCAGCACCACCATGCAGATGGCAATGACAGACAAAATACACATCTGATAATTCAGATGCTTATTATCGCCTATGGCAAAACTCTCCCTGCTCATGCTCACTTCCTCCTCTCTTTAAAGCTCGCATCAGCCATTAAAATGCCAACATTCATATTAACATCAGTTCAAGTATATCCTCGATAATAAATCGTGTCAAAGTATTTTTCATAGGGAACAACGCAGCAGATACTTACGCATAAATTTTTGTACTTGACAGCATATTGCAACATAATTTATTATATGTTTGTTATGTTTTTTGTACATTTTGTACTACGGAGCAAAACAAAAAAGCAAAAGAGAGAGGTAACTTATTATGATGAAATTTTTTCAAAAGCCTAACGGCACAACAATGAAGATCCAGATCCTGGCATTTGTCTGGATCCTGATCTGTACAGCCTTGGTGCAGATTTTCAACGAGCCTTTGGCAAGCGTCGGCATACATGGCTGGACCATCTTCGTTGCGAATGTTCTGTTCTTTATCAAGGGCAATCACAACCAGAAGGAAGGTCTCCTTGAGGATTTCCTGGGCGGTATATTCGGCCTTATAGGAACCTACGGTACACTGCGCATTATGACATGGCTTGTTGGTCTGGGTGTTCAGGAATTAGTAGCACTGCTTATTCCTATAGCAGTATTTTTATTCCTTTCAATCGGTCTGCATCCGCTGGTTCCTTACGTATTTAATACGATCGCACTGTGCTTCTTTACAGTAGCTTTTCTGGGTGCTGAGGAATTATTAGCTCATCCTTGGGGACATTTTGCAGGTGTACTCATAGGCAATGCCATCGTAAATGTCGGCATCATCCTTATAGCAAGAGCTGTCACAAAATCAGCCGCAAAAAAAGCTGCCAAATAGCAGCCTAAATTGTTTTTTCTTCATTTAAAAATATAATTCATATACAAAAAACTCCGAAAACAGTGTCCCGAGACGTTCATAATATGAATGCCGAAGGACACTGTTTTCGTTGGCAGCTGCACTGCCTAGCCTTCGATCGTGCGCAGCACCGCCGGCAGCAGCTGCTTCTTGCGGCTTAAAACTCCCGGCATATCATATACCCTGCAGCCCTTAGCCCCCGGAGTATCAGCAGCATTGTATTTAAGCATATTCTCATAGGGCAGTTTCAGTCCGGCCTTATATACGGTCGTAAGCAGGACGCTCTTCTCATGCAGAACATCCGTTATCATAAGCATCGCCCAGTCAAGCCCTGATTTATTCTTTACCTCTTCCAGAACATCCAGGTAGTGATCTATATACTCATCCAGATTACTTAATGTCGTAGTCTCGCATTGTCCGATTCCTACCTTAACATCATTGTTATTATACATCTTGAAATCTGCCATGATCGCAGATTCTGCATCTGTCTTGGTCAGATTTGATGTTACGCTGAAGAGCATTGAGCCAAATTCCTTATAGTCAACCCGGCAAATATCTGCCAGCTGCTTAACTGTTTTCTTATCAATTTCAGTGGTCGTCGGACTTTTAAGGATCAATGTATCCGACAATATGCCTGTAAGCAGCATCTTAGCAGTATCAATATCCGGCGTGATCTGATTTACCAAATACTGCTGCCATACTATCGTGCATGTACTTCCCAGCGGCCTTGCATCCACAAATATAGGATATGTTGTCTTCATGGTATCTAATCTGTGATGATCAACAATTTCTACAATATTGGCAGTTTCAATTCCCTTTATACTCTGCCCTGCTTCATTATGATCCACCATGATAACATTGTAGGATGGTCTGCTTAAGAAACACCTTCTGGTTACATATCCGACATATTTATTGCCTTCCAGTACCGCCAGTCCTCGTGCCTTTGATGATGCCAGCAGATCCTTCGCATCCTCGAACAGATCCGTACTCTGAACAGTCAGAGCCTTCTTTCTCATGAGCTTGCCCATAGGACCGCTCATCCTGAGTCTTCTGATAGTCTCAGCGGTACTTAATGATGTGCTGTATATCAGTCCTTCATATCCCGCCAGATCTATCTCCGGCATAAGCCTGTCTCCGATTCCTTCCCCGCCTTCCAGATTCATGGCAGGAAGAACATTGCTTCCGTCAAGGAGCTGTTCTTCAATCGTCCTTGCCGTTATGATGATTGCAGGAGCATTTAATCTGATGGCACATTCTATATGTTCTGGGCGCATGCCCATTACTACCACGGTTCTTGAAGCATTTGTCTTCAGAAACTCAAAAAATCCGAAAAGTGACGCTGCCCCTACTGTAATTGATGCGGTAAACGACTCCCTGTTTCCTCTGTGCAAGATATGTCCCGGCAGAACATCCTGTATATTTTCTACCGAGAAATCATATTCCGGATTGTCATTTATATTCTCATTCAGAAGCCATGCCGTAACATCGTCAATGCTTAAGAGACCTTCGAATTCGCCATGATCGAACATAGGCATTACGGAAGGATTGTCCTTGCTGTATGTCTTAACAAGGTGATATACAGGCTCTGATATCTCTGTCCTTTTCTCTGTATCCATCATAACATCCTGAACCTTAGAAAGGACGTCCTTCATAAAAGGCGGTGCCTCGACACCTACCATCTCCAGCTGCTTTTCGATACCCTCCGACAGCTGACCGCACCTTACTGCCTTGTATTCATTGTCAGGATCGATGACATTCTTCAGCTTCGCATATGCATATGCCGAACACAGGCTGTCCAGATCAGGATTTCTATGTCCTGTTATGTAGATAGTATTCTTCATGTTGTTACCCCATTATCCATATATTGTTAAATAGAATCAGCAATCCTTTCGTTCTTGCTGCACCCTCGATGTTCATATAAAACGCAATTTACTGATGTACCTTATCATCATTCGGACTGTGTTTCCTTCTGAACTTTGAATGATTTTACCACTGTTTTCTATATTACACAAAATACTTATTGCACAATAAAACTTTCTCATTTGCGGCTAATATTCCGAGCGGAGCTTTATGCTTCTTGCGGCAAACAATTTTCAACTTTAGCTACAAATCGAAAATGCTGTATGTTATACTCAAACCGCATGTGCTGTATGTGCAATTTTGAATACAATTAACAATAATGTTTCTCTCAGGATTTTCTGAAAATATGCTCGTTATCCAATAGCAATTTTCCGGAAAATTATGAGTATTTCTGATTTATCCGTGACTGCACATGCCTGAATTGGAAGTCAATTTATTATGGAGGCAAAAATATGAGCGAATCAAAATTTTTATTTAATGGCGGTCAGTGCCGCACCTACAAGGACGGAGAAGTCCCTGTAAAATTCGAAAAAGTCCCATTTACTAAAGTAAAAGTTGTAGAAATGCCGCCTTTCGAGGTGCATCCGAAATTTGCAGACAAGGATTATGTTGTAACATCTGATCTGACAGAATTTATTCCTGATGTTACTGCTGCCATGTGCGACTGGTGGTGGGGCAATATGGAAAAAGGATACAATGTATGGGCTCCGGGCGAGCACTACGGATTCACATGGCAGGTTCCGCCTTGTGAGATCGGATATGAAGGTTCTGTAGAGATTTCATACGAATTTGACCCTCACAATCCGCTGGCTCTTACAAGACTCAGCATGAAGGAATATCCATTTACAGAATGCATGGAGCATTGCTGGATGAGCGCATGTATGTTAGGTCCGGTACAGACCTTCCTGATCCATATGTATGAAGACACCGAAGGCGGTATCTTATGGAGAAGTGTTCAGTTCATGACCAAGGCAAATGCTGCTGTTATGGCATCTATCGCAGATAAAATGCCCGATCTCTCAAGCCATATGGAATATGAGTCAGGCAGATTGAATGTAGTTCTTCCTCCTCTGTATAAGCTCTGGATCAACCATCCTGACCCATGGGAGAATGTTCAGTTCGACCTTACAATGGTTAAGAATGAAGATGGAACATGGAGACACAAATATAAGAACCTTCCGCCTGAAAAGCACGCTGACGGAACATGGTCTTATGTAGAAGCAAGATAGTCATATGTTTAATCTCTATTGCTGGCCGCACCATATTATGCCCTCGGCATAGGGGATAACAATACCGATATAATTAAACCGCCCGGAAATCTATGCTCATACAGCATTTCCCCATCAGTGGGGGCAGATTACCGGGCGATTTTTTTATTTCTTCTCAGAATTAAGCATCTTTTCGCGAGTATGTCTCAATATATTCGATCATTTCATCTGTCTTACTCTCATCAAAGCATCTGTATAATTCCAGACAATGAGGCTTCATGAATTTTTCTTCTACGCCATTGTGCATCAATGCCTCTATCGAATAATAATATCCATTGATGTTAAATAATGCTATCGGCTTATCCAGCTTCTTCAATTGCTTAAGAGTAAGCACCTGGAAGAATTCATCAAGGGTGCCGACTCCTCCCGGCGCAACTATAAATGCATCCGCATTTATCTCCATAATCTCCTTACGTGTGCTCATGGTTGTGGTATGGATTATATTATTACATTCCTTATAAAGAGCCTCGACATTCGACTCTTTGAAAAACTCCGGTGCCACTCCTGCGATCATACCGCCGCCGCGTTTGAAGCCTCTTGCAGCTGCTCCCATAAGTCCGCAGGCACCGGCTCCGTATATCAGATTATGTCCCCTTTGAGCCAGCCTTTCGCACAAGTCTTCTACTATCTTGATATAAAGCTCATCTATTTCAGTGCTTGCCGCACCATATACACATATGTTCATTTACTGTATCCTCCGTTTTCTTTATTTTTCGCGGGTTCAACTCTATGGCTGCAACGCCGCTAAATATTCGTTTTCTATTTTCACAATTTTCAAGCAATATGTCAATTCCGTAATCTTGTCTTCATATTGCATATGAATTTAATCTTGCCTTTATGCTGCTGAACTCATTTGTCATTTGCAGCATTTGCCCGATTTCCCCGTAAAAATGTAGACACCCAGCTTCTTCTCTTTTATACTTGCTTCTAAAAGTCATAGGCATGGGCTGTGCATATGAGCAGGTTGTCCTTGCGCAGCCCTCAGTCATCGTATCACAGAACTGCACAGGATATGTCAGGCGTCCTATGAAAAACACAGCCGAAAAAGGCTGCATGAGCACGAGGTAACATAATGAATAAACTTATAGTTATAGCCGGTACAAATGCCTCCGGTAAAAGCGGTCTGGGCATAGAACTTGCCAGATCATACGGCGCAGAAATCGTCTCTGCCGACTCCAGGCAAGTCTACAAGGGGCTGGATCTGGGCTCCGGCAAGGTAATGCCGGAGGAAATGCAAGGTGTGCCTCATCATCTTCTTGATGTTGCCAATCCTAATGATTCCTTCACCCTGGTTGATTTTCAGCATCTGGCATATAGAGCCATTGATGATATTCATGCACGAGGCAGGATTGCATTTCTGGTAGGCGGCACCGGCCTGTATATTAATTCAATCGTTGATGGGTACAATATAGAGGCAGAGCCTGTGAGTCCGGAGCTCAGGAACGATGTCGCCTCCAAAGATCTTGATGAGCTTATTGAGATTCTCCGTGAGAAGAATCCTGCAGCACTTGATCGTGTTGATCTTCAAAATAAACGCCGTGTTGAACGGGCAGTCGAGCGTGCGCTCACCGGTTATTTGGATGAGCCTGTCAATACCCCTCGTTATGAGACTCTCGTTATCGGTGTTACATGGCCTCGTGATATCTTATATAAACGAATAGAAGAACGGCTTGACCGCCGTCTGAAGGAAGGCATGATAGAGGAAGTAAAATCCCTGCGTGCAAATGGTGCGACAGATGATTTTCTCTACAAGCTCGGTCTGGAATACAGATATATTCTCATGTATTTAAGGGGTGAATTCGAAAGCTTCGATGCATTTTATGATAAATTGTTTATGGAGATCCGTCACCTGGCCAAGGAGCAGATGACATGGTTCAGGAAGCGTAGGGATATTCACTGGATCGATATGCAAAATGACCCGGTTGCTGAGGCGAAGGATCTGATAGACGCATTTATGCAGCCGACATCCTGACCATGCAGACAAAATATACGGTCCTTCATTTCAATCCGGCAGAAGCATTTACGCAGTCATCATCTTGACAGCGGTTGTGATGCTCACGAATATTCAGCACTTATACGACACCAAGGGTCTTAGTATCATTCTTAATACTAAGACCCTTGGTCTGTCAGCTTGACTTAATTAATTATGCCAGTTATCCGAACTTTTTAATCAAGAAACATTGCATTTACATACACGGTAAGGCTAAATAACTCATGAAGCCAATCTTGCCTTATTTCTGGTGTTCAAGTGCAAGTGTCTTGGTTGTAATATCACATACTTCACTCGGACCGTAATACTGAATGGCGCCGGTATACTGATAGCAGGTATTAACTGCCCACTCGTCTCTGTGAGCTGCAAAATATTTAAACGGACCGCCATCAAGTTCAACTAATGCCTTCTTGATAACCGGCTTGTCCTGTCCATTTCTTCTCTCGATATTCATCATCTTGGTAATCGGCATGCCGCCTGCTACCCACTGCTGTGCAGGCGCCGACAGGTTAGATACTTTAGACAGATATCCTGTATAACCATAAGCGATCAGCATGCATGCATTGTATCCGAGTGCATAGCAATAATCTGAATCAAAATTCGAAGGGAATGCACACCTTCCTTCATATCCGAAGAAGTGCGTAAGTGGTGAGAATTTGCCCTTATATGTGCCTGCAGCCTTCCTCTGAGCCAGCTTATCCTTAACAAGAGCTGCGAAGAGCTTCTCGCTTTCGATAAGTGAAACCTGAACATTGCCATGCGGATCTCTTTCAAGGAAGAGCTGCTGCTGGATGCCCACAGGAAGGATCGCAAATACTTCCATTGCCTTAGCCGAGAGTCCTTTTTCAATAAATGCGTACTTTTCTTCCCAGCTTCCCAGTGCAGTGAACTCCTGCGTCTTCTCACCTGCCAGAAGCTCGTTGATCTCTGCAATAAGTGCTGAGAATTCAGGGACGAATTCTACTATGCCCTCCGGAATAATAACAACGCCGAAATTCTCCTTCTTATTACCCCTTGCCTCGACTGCATCAGCAATCTGGTCTGCGATTTCTGACAATGACTGCTTCTTAGCCGCCACTTCCTCACCCACGAGACAAATATTCGGCTGAGTCTCAAGGGCACATTCAAGAGCTACATGAGACGCTGACCTTCCCATAACCTTGATGAAATGCCAATATTTCTTGGCAGAATTGCAATCACGCTCGATGTTGCTGATAAGCTCACTGTAGGTTTTGGTAGCTGTATCGAATCCGAAGGATATCTCAATATCCTCATTTTTAAGATCGCCATCAATAGTCTTAGGACAGCCGATAACTGAAATGCCGGTATCATTTGCCGCCATATATTCAGCAAGAACAGCCGCATTTGTATTAGAGTCATCGCCGCCGATTATTACTATCGCGGTTACGCCGTGCTTCTGGCATACCTCAGTTACGACCTTGAACTGCTCTACAGTCTCAAGCTTGGTCCTTCCTGAGCCGATGATGTCAAATCCGCCTGTATTCCTGTATGCATCAACGAATTCATCAGTCATTACAACATAATCATCATCAATAAGGCCGCTTGGGCCGCCTTTAAAGCCCATCAAGACATTATCCGGATTAGTTGCCTTAAGTGCGTCATACAGTCCGCAGATAACATTGTGACCGCCGGGAGCCTGGCCGCCTGAGAGGATAACACCTACTACTAATTTTTTATGTTCGGCAGTGTTGGTTCCTTCCACGAATGTAATCTCATTCTTGCCATAAGTATTTGGAAATAAAGCCTTGATCTTGTCCTGATCTGCGACGCTCTGCGTAGGCTCGCCCACTCTGACACAGATCTTCTCGATGCCGTTTCTTAACATACCCGGCAATTTAGGCTGGTATTCATATCTTGCTCTCTGAAGTGGTGAAATATTCATAATCTCCTCCTTGCATGGTTTGCTTCATACCAATTAAAACTTTCATTGCACATGATCTCAGTGCGCATGGTGTTCCTTGGTTAAGTTTCCGCAAATGATTATAATCGTTCAGCAATTTAAAAACAACATTACAGCGCATTCTTAGGGCAATTTCTGACACATTCCATACATTAGTTATCAAAGAGGCTGCAAATGTGATATATCAACTCTCCCGGACCGCAGTTCAGATATCATACACATCAACGCCGGAATGTGATAAACTGTAGGTATCCGCGCAGGCAATTAAATAGCTGCATGAACTGAAGTGCCTTGTATATTTGCAAGGTGATCATACCAATTCGAGGCAGAAAGGAAAGCAAGATATGAAGCTGTCATTAAAGATCATCAGTGAACATCTGGAAGAACATGTGCATATTCTTCGTTTCAAGGACATTTACAGCACTTTAAGACTTAGCCGTCCTGTTTTCCTGACTGGCGAGGCAGAGCTTGCCACGGATACGCTGTATATTACATCTGCAGACAGAATGCCTGCGGATCTGACATATCAGAACGGATGCGCGCTTATTCTAATCGGCAATGTTAATACTGATGTGCTTAACTGCCCTGCTGTAATCCTTATTTCGGAGACTGCAGACATATTGAAGGTGCATAATTATGTAAATAGCATCTTCGATTTCTTCGATGACTGGCAGCATAAGCTGGAATATATCTCTACACACTACGGAAGGATGTCATCATTTAAGAAATGTCTGGAAGCTTCGCTTGCAGTATTTGAAAATCCTGTTTCCATCTCTGATCCGTCTTATAATTATCTGATCGCCAGCCTGGAATCCTCGCAGGCTACTTTTAATGTAAAGAAATTATCTGACAAGATGAAGGATTATATTAACAACAGCCCATTTGGCCGTATGCTTATTTCAGAGAAGGATGTGTTTACCATAAGCGATCCGCATTTGCAGCACAGGATGATCGTACGGAATGTTTTCTATGGAAGAGATATTATTTACAGACTGAGCGTTCATGAATCTGCAAGAGCCTTTCGAGAGACAGATTATATTCTGCTGGATCTTCTGGCTCATTATATATCTGAATCCTATGAGAAGGATTTCCCTGATTCTGAATCAGGAAGTGCGGTTCTGTCCAGACTGCTGGCTGCTGCACTTTCCTCAGGCATAATCAATAAATCTGCATTAAGGCTGGAATTGGATAAAATAAGCTGGTCCGAGTCCGATAAATTCGTAATTGCGTATACCCAGACAACCTATCAGGATCTTACGCTTGATTCTATTCCTTACTACTGTGAAGAGATCGCCCACGACTACCCCGGCGTGCTGACATTCAGCTATCAGGGAAATATAGCCATACTGGTTAATCTGAATCTCTTCAGCGGTGCCGTTGATACAGGCGAATTGCCGGACCTCACTCAATCCGATATAGCCGGCAGATCCTCTGGCAAAACGGACTCTGCTGATGCTGCTAATGCTCCGGCAGAGATCACTAATAACACCGATAGTGACCAGGCTGATATGCATAAAGGCACCAAATCAGGCACGGCAGCTGACAATATGGCTTCTGCCGAAACTGCAGCTGCCACAGGCATCAAGTCCGAGGATCCTGAATATCTTGCTGCCTTGTCAGAATTTCTGTCTTCCTATAATATGCGTGTCGGCATATCGAATGCATTTAACAATATATATAAGATCAGACATTATTTCCGTCAGGCACAGACAGCGCTTGACATCGGTTCAAGGCAGCATCCTGAGATTATGGTCAGCTACTTTCACAAATGTGTACTGCCGCTGCTTATTAATCTGGCAACCATGGAATTTACCAGGGATGATCTCGTATCTCCTGTATACGCCCGCATCAAGCAGCACGACCAGCAAAATAATACCGAATATCTGAAAACTCTGCGCGAATATCTGGAACAGAATCTTAATACAGCCCAGACTGCATCTGCGCTCTATATACATCGCCTGACCATGGTATACAGGCTCAAGCGTATCTGTGAGATAGGAAAAACAGATCTGAAAAAGCCAGACGAATTGCTTCATCTGGCTATGTCATTTATGATCGATGACGGTCGATAATTTAAATAAGTATTCATAAACGCTTCCTGCATCCATGTTCCGTCAGGCAGGGTATGTCACAGGCAATAGTTTAATAACTGCTGCAATCCCCCTTGCTCCGGCTGCGCTGTTTTCTCTTGTACTATCAAGAAATCAGGCAAGTGATCAGGCGCAGTTAATTAAGCCTGTTATACTAATATTCAACTTCCTGATCCATAGGAAGCTCCAACAGCTGCGGATTTTCTATAAGAGTTTTCAGAAGCTTTAATGACTTGGCATAATAATATCCGTCTGCAAGTCTCTCATCCAGGGTAAGTCCCAGACTTACTATCTCCTTCTCTACCGGATTGCCATTTTCATCATTTTCTACAACCTTCTTGATCTCGCCCATGATGCAGAACAATGAGCAGGTGCCCCAGTTTGTAAGGTGATGATATCCTACATTCAGTTTAAGCGAACCCAGATTAGACAGCAGCATTGACGTATAATAAGGATCCGTCTCGATCAGTCCCCTCGGGCATTTGCCGATCTTGTCCAGGAAGCAGATTATCTCGCAGAACAGTCTCGTAAGTCTTCTCGGCATACGGCTTACGATATCCATGCTTTCTGATGACTTATCCATCTTATCACTTCTGCCGGAACTTATCTGCTTATACAGCTTCTCATGGATGGTATGAATATCATCCTTATCCTCAGCATGGATGATGGCCAATGCCTCTGCTCCATTGTCTGAGAAGAGCTTCTTAACTACAAATGAAACCGAAACTTCATTACGCTGGTACATTAATTTATTGGCCACGAATCTGTTCAGTCTCGGTCTTAATGTCAGAGTCTTGATCGCTGCAGTTACAATAATGTGAAATGGAGTAAACGGAAAATCTGTCTCATTTTCGTTTAGTTTCTCCAAATATGCCCTCATAGGTGCCATATCGAATTTTTCCAGAAAATATGCTTCATTATCGCATCGATTCGGATACAGTATCGGTGTAATAACATGCATAGGATCTAAGTCACGTATCAACTTGCCGTCAAATCTGTCTCCAAAACGACGGCGTTCTCTCTTTTTCGCCATATTTGCCCTCTATATTATCTTGAAAATATTATCAGCCTGCCCGTGCCGCCGCATTTGCGATATAACCGCTGCCAAAAGCAGTCATACAAGGCATTTACCAACAGCAGCCATACATTCAGGTTCTCAACATGATGTTTAGCTGATTGCTCATTCTTAAACTTATTGTCAGTGGACACGCGTCCGCTGACACGAACCGACTGATTATATTCCAAATATAGTTACATTTGCAAGCTTATTATTCAGCATTATCCATCTTGGCTACATCATCATCCTCTAATGTTGCAGCAACCTGGGCGATCTGTTCCTTTTTGGCAGTTCCCGGGTCTACGGAATTTTTCTCTTCCTCGGTCTGGGCAGCAATCTTGGCCAGTTCCTCTTCCTCAAGAATTCTGTATGCCACCTTACCAACCAGTGTCTTAGGCAGGGAATCTCTGAATTCAATATCACATGGCATTGCATATTTGGCTACATGCTTCTTGCAATATGCCATCAGCTGCAGCCATGTCTCTTCTGATGGTGTATATCCCGGATTCAGAACTACAAATGCCTTAACCTTCTGCATCTTATATGAATCCGGCAGACCGATTACGCAGCTCATATGAACCATCTTATTGCCGTCCAGGATATTTTCCATCTGAGCCGGATAAATATTATATCCGGAGCTGATGATCATTCTCTTAGAACGGCCCTTGAAATAAACGAATCCCTCGCTGTCCATCTTACCCAGGTCACCTGTATATACCCAGGTCAGACCGTCTGCATGCTTTCTTAATGTATTGTCTGTTTCCTCCGGCTTGTCCATATATCCCTTCATGGCAGTAGGACCTGCAAGCAGGATCTCGCCCTCTTCTCCGTATGGCAGCTCTTCATCTGTGCCCGGACGTACGATCTTGATAAATGTATCCGGGAACGGCACTCCGATGCTTCCCTCCTTATGCATGTTCGGAGGTGTAAGACAGCAGGCTGTAACTGTTTCTGTAGTTCCATAACCCTCACGTACCTGAATAGAAGCATTATGATCATACAGGAACTTGTCGAATTTTTTCTTAAGCTCAATAGACAGGGAATCTCCGCCTGAAAATACGCCCTTAAGGCTGCTCAGATCTGCCTTATCCATGCAATCAAGCCTTAATAAGGCTTCATAAAGTGTAGGAACACCTGCTATAAAATTGCACTTATATCTTGTGATCTGCTTAGCATAGCTTTGCGGTGTGAATCTTGGGATCAATATGCATCTGCCGCCATTAAAGAGCATTGAGTGAATGCATACACCCAGACCGAAACCGTGAAATACAGGCATGGCTGCCAGCATTTTATCGCCCGGCTTAAACATAGGATTAACACCGACGATCTGCGTTGCCAATGCATTAAAGTTTCTGTTGGACAGCTCTATACCCTTGGTTGTACCGGTAGTTCCTCCGGAATACAGGATAACTGCAGTTTCATTTGCATCCCTGTGCACCTCGTAATTCCAGAAGCAGGCCTTGCCTATGTTCATGAAATCTGCCCATCTGATCACCGGAGCATCCTTCGGGATCTTCTTGATCTTGCGGCCTTCAGTCAGCATATATCCGGCCTTGATCGGCTGTGCCAGCTCATCCTTAACCGAAGCAATTACTACATTTACCAGCTTGGTATTCTGACGAATGGCCTCTATTTTATTATAAAATTGATCCAGTGTAATGACTGAGATACTTCTGGATTCATTAATATAGAATTCCAGCTCCTTCTCTGCTGACAGCGGATGCACCATGTTGGCAATCGCACCGATGCAGTTAAGTCCATAGAAGGTATATATCGCCTGCGGGCAATTAGGAAGAGCTACTGTTACTCTGTCATTTTCCCTGATTCCCAGAGTCTTAAGGGATTTCGCACATCTCTGGATCTCTGAGATCATTTTTCTGTATGTAGTAGACTTGCCCATAAAATCAAATGCTATATTATTAGGGTATTTTTCGGCCGTAGCCTTAAGTCCTTCATATAAGGTACCATCAAAGTAATCCATATGAAATGGCAGATCCCCCAGGTAGTCCTTCCAAGGAGTTTTGGCTGTAATCGGATCAGTAGCCGTAACTTCATTGACGTATTTAGCTTTTAATTCTGAATTTTCCATTTTATCCCCTTTTATATGTCATAGTAAAACCACTTCTATCTATGGTTATTTCGCAGTGTTTGCTCAGCTATCCATCGCAGTCAATTGAATAATGCTGTCCCCGGTTTTTCGTCAGGAAGGCCTCTGACCGCTTATAAGACTGTTAAAACAAACACTGAGAGATTTTACAATCCCACGTTTCCACCGTCAATTGAAGTATTCATCTTTATACATAATGTAAAAATCGGCTGACTGCAACCGTGAGAAAATAAAAGCAGGCCGCCTGCCATGGCACGAACACGAATACAATCTGTGTGTTAATGCCGCTGACAGACAGCCTGCCGCTATTTTTAATTAACTATGTCTGTTATACAGAAGCGTTTGCTCTCTCTTTAATTCCCTTCTTAGGCTCTGAGAATCTCTTCTGTGAGAAGATCTCGAAGTGAAGCTTCTTCTGAAGTGTTCCCATGATACCATCCGGAAGGAACAGGATTACTAAGATCGCGATAGCACCGAGGATGATGTTAGACCATCCAGGCAGTTTTGCCAATACTTCCTCAAGAAGTACATAGATGATAGCACCTACAACAGGGCCTGATACAGTTCCGATACCACCGATGATTACGATAAATACCATAGATACTGTCCAGTCAATGCTAAATCCTGAATTAGGATAGATCGTTCCCTTGTTGATGAAGAATATGCCGCCTGCAAGTGCTGTAAACAGTGCTGCAATAACATATACTAACAGCTTTGATTTGAAGATGTTAACACCTACTGATGAAGCAGCATCTGCATCATCTCTCATGGCTGTAAGTCCCAGACCTGTCTTAGTTCTTAAGAGAACATAAACGACGATCATAGCAATTACGCATAATGTAAGAGCCATCAGATATATCTCAGGAACCTTAGGATATGGTCTTGCCTTGATGGAGATACCACCGCCCTGGTTAACGTATTTCCAGCTTAAGAACCAGGTACAGATAGCCTCTGAAACAACCCAGGTTGCAATAGCGAAATACATGCCTCGCATTCTGAACAATACGAATGACAAAAGCAATGCAACTATAACTGCGATTACCGCACCTACCAACAATCCTAACCAGATGGACATAGAATATGTTGATGTTACAACTGCTACAGAGAAGCCTGCCAGACCGATGAATGTCTGGTTACCAAGACTGGTCATGCCTGTGAATCCTGACAGCAGGTTCCACATTTCACCAAGTGTTATATACAGGAAGATTTTCATCAAATAACGCATGGTATTGCTTGAAAATATACCTGTAATATTAAAAATATACAATGCTGCAACGATAACGATGCATACGATAAGCATTACTTTGCCGTCCAGAACCCTGATAGGCTTGTGGGCTGATGCTAATGTTTTATTGTCTCCCATAACATCCTCCCTTCTATTTACTGAACAGACCCTGTGGTCTTACTGCAAGCATGATGATCAGCAAGATATAGCTTATAAGCAAGCCATAATTTGCTCCGCCGATAACCTGTGCCAGTCCGAAGATAAGTCCTGCAACAAGTGTTCCCGGTATTGATCCCATACCACCGATAACTACTACACCGAATGCAATAAGCAGATAGCTGCCGCCTGATGATGCATAGAATGTCCACTTAAGACCGATGCACAGACCTGCTACTGCCGCAGTAGCCATAGCAATACCCATTGCTATAGCATATGTTTTCTTAACGCTTACACCCATAAGAGCTGCTGCCTGAGTATCATCAGATGTAGCTCTGATAGAACGTCCCATGTAAGTCTTGTTAAGGAACCATGTAAGAATGCAGATGGATATAAGGCTGATTGCCAGAAGGATAATATCCAAAAGGGCAATGCTTACGCTGCCTATCTTAAGTATAGTTGAACTGTAAGCTGCACCTGCATGACGAGCATCTGCTGAGAACAGAAGAAGCATAGCATCCTGCAGGATGATCGAAAGACCGAATGTAACCAGAAGTGCCGGTTCAGAGCCTTTCTGCATAACTCTGTTAATAAGTCCTGACTGGAGTCCCATACCTATCAGGAACATGAACGGAATAGTTACAATAAGTGTCAGAATCGGATCAACACCGAGAGCCTGCGCAATGAGTGTTGAAGCATAAGCACCTATAATTACAAATTCGCCGTGTGCAAGGTTGGTTAACTTAACGATACCGAATATCATTGTCATTCCAACGCCCAGGAGAGCGTAGATACCACCAAGCAATATGCCGTTAATTAAATACTGAATAACGATCATTTTTCTACCTCCTCTCCTTAAATACCAAAGTATGCCTTCTTGATCTCGTCCTGACCGAGATCCTTAGGATTACCAGACAGAACGACATTTCCTTTAAGCATTACATGACATATCTCGCCGGTCTTCATAGCTCTCTGGGTATCCTGCTCAACCAGAAGAATAGTCATGCCTGTGTCCTTGTTGATCTTCTTAATAGTTGCATAAATGTCCTTGATGACTGTCGGTGCCAGACCTAATGATATCTCATCAAAAAGAACCAACTGTGGCTTAGTCATAAGTGCACGTCCTACTGCAACCATCTGTCTCTGTCCGCCTGAAAGAGATCCCGAAGCATCATTTCTCTTCTCTTTCAGAACAGGGAACAGATTATAAACCATCTCGAGAGAATCCTTAGCCTGTGCTCTTACATTCTTAGGAAAGCTTCCCATTATCAGGTTGTCTTCTACTGACATTCTGACAAAGCATCTGCTGCCCTGAGGTACAAGACTTAATCCTCTTGTTACGATCTTTTCTGCCGGAAGATTAGTAATATCTTCCCCTTTAAAATATATCTTGCCTGCGCTGGCTTTATGAAGACCTGCTACTGTATCCATGAGTGTGGATTTGCCTGCACCATTTGATCCTATCAATGATACAATCTTGCCTTCCGGCACGTCTAATGATGCAGAATGAACAGCGATGAAATCTCCGTATTTAGCCTGAACGCCCTCTATCTTAAGTAAAGGTTCACTCATTTTATTCATCCTCCTCTTCTACACCCAGGTATACAGCTTCAACTTCCTTAGATTCCATAACCGGTCTCGGATCACCGATGAGCAGCTGGTGTCCGTCTGACATACACATAAGGTGATCTGTAGACTCAACCATAGTCTGGATAACATGCTCGATCCAGATGATGGAATATCCGGCAGTTTTAAGATCTGCAACCATCTTCATTACATCCTGTACTTCAGCTTCTGTAAGACCGGCTGCGACCTCATCAAGAAGCAGCAGCTTAGGCTGTGTACCCAGAGCTCTTGCGATCTCAAGACGCTTACGGTCAAGAAGTGTGAGTTCTCCCGCAGGGATCTCTCTCTTTTCATATAATTCTGTCAGCTTAAGAGCTTCCAGAGCAACATCTCTTCCTTCATGTTCAGAATGATTTGCTCCGTGAACTGATGCCACGAGAACATTCTCATATACGCTCATTCCTTCAAACGGGCGCGGAACCTGATATGTTCTTCCTATACCCATATGGCATCTGTCAGCCGGCTTAACCTTGGTAACGTCCTGACCATTGAAGGTTATCTTGCCGCTGGTAGGCATTATAAGGCCAATCAAAGCGTTGAACATGGTTGTCTTGCCGCATCCGTTAGGTCCGATAACGCCATAGACCTCGCCTTCCTCCACTGAAAATGATAAATCATGCAAAATCTGAACACGGCCATATCCTGCATTTACATTTTCAAATGTTAAAATATTACCCATAATTATTCCTCAACTTATTCTGTCCAAAGACAGCTGCGTTTTACGTAAATACTTCAAATTTTTGGAGAGCCCATTATCTGGGCTCTCCCTATAATCAATAATTATATTGAAAAATATTTTATTTGCTGGTTGCGTTTCCAGGAACATACTCGCCTTCTACTGCAATGATATCATATACTGTATTATCGATAACAACGAGCTTCTCTGTTCCGTCTTCCTGTAACTGCCACTGTCCACCGGCAATAACTGTATCGCCGTACTTAAGTCCCATCATATCCTTATCATACTTGATAGGTCCAACGATTGTATCCAGGTCTGTAGCTGCAAGTGCATCTCTCAGAGCTTCCGGTTCTGTTGTTCCGGCATTGATGAGTGCGTTAACTGCGATCTCAAGAGCTGCATAAGCATAACCTGTAGGCTGTGGCATCTCTCTTCCGTTATCTGCAAGATATGCAGCACCGATTTCTGCTGAAGAAATGCCTGTAAGAGCTGATGAGAATGGATAGTTAGGTGTCCACCAAACCTCTGTCATGATACCCTGAGCAAGACCCTGTGTATCATTTTCAAGAACGCTTACATCACCTGGAAGCAAGCAGCACTTGCCCATTGTGATACATCCAACTTCAACACCTGCTGCGATGCAAGCCTTGTATACATTCAGGAAATCAGGAGGAATGTTTGTACCTGCAAGGATATCAATATCTTCCTGCTTGAAAGTATTAGCTAATGATGTGAAGTCATTTGATCCTGAAGGATACTGACCCGGATCAACTACTACATAACCATCTTCCGGAAGCTTCTCTACGAAGATATCGTGCCATGCTGTTCCGTCAGCATCTGATGCAAATGTAAGACCAACCTTATATCCCTGTCCAGGGCCATATCCGGCTGCTGTCCACAGTGCCTTATGGCATTCATAAACGTTCTCGATTGTCCAGAATGCATGGAATACCCACTCACATTCGATTCCGCCGGCAACGTTAGCTGCTGTAGGGTTAACCGGTGACTGAATAGATACGCAAGGAACACCATAACGTTCTGCTGTCTGAGCAACAGGGATAACTGTCTCAGGTGTCTGGATAGCGATCATCATGTCTACTTCATTTTCTTCGATAAGCTTCTGTGCCATCTCTGCACACTTAGATGAGTCAGATTCTGAATCGTACAGAATAACCTCGATCTGCTTCTTCTCGCCATCTACTTCGATGCCGCCCTGATCAGCAACCCACTGAGTCATTGTGTCAATAACCCACTGAGCACCTTCACCATTACCTGCAAGTGAACCAGTTGTCGGGTTAACATAACCAATCTTGATTGTATCTGCTGCCTGCGTATTAACTGCGCCAAAAAGGCCAACAGCCATAACTGCAGAGATCGCAACTGCTAAGATTCTCTTTTTCATTTTGTCTCCTTTCAATATTACACGACATGCCATAACTGTTATTTGTGGCATTTGGCTGGATTTTAACATTAAATATCATGTATTGTAAATAGTACAATGTATCAACTTCATACAAAAAAATGTATAAAATTTATACATGCTTCAGTATTAAAATTTCTTGACATATAACTTTATTTATGTTAATCGCCACAAATTGCAACATTTTCTCACAGATTTCATGAATTTTTTCAAACAAAAGGCGGCATGCCTGCAGCGATACTCACATTCAATTTCTGTTCGTGCCAATACCGCTATAGGCATACCGCCTTTATGATCATTACCGGTGTTTTATGCAAACAGTGTTGCAGCCATAACTGCCTTAATCGTATGCATACGATTCTCTGCCTCATCAAATACAATTGACTGCTCAGAGGAGAATACACCATCAGTAACTTCCATACATGTAAGCCCGAATTTCTCATAGATACTCTTGCCTACTGTGGTATTAAGGTCATGGAACGCAGGAAGGCAATGCATGAAGCGGCACTGCGGTCCGGCATTTGCCATAAGCGCTTCGTTAACCTGATAAGGCAGAAGATCGTTGATCCTCTCCTGCCATACTTCGTCAGGCTCACCCATTGATACCCACACGTCTGTATAAATAACATCCGCATTCCTGGTAGCTTCCATAGGATCTGTGATAAATTCAAGCACGGCTCCTGTCTCAGATGCGATCTTCTGACATGTATCTATGAGATCTGCTGCCGGAAAATATTTTTCAGGCGCGCAGGCAACGAAGTGCATACCCATCTTGGCACAGCCTACCATAAGCGAATTGCCCATGTTATAACGTGCATCCCCCATATATACCAGCTTCTTACCCTTAAGCTCACCGAAATGCTCTCTTATGGTAAGAAAATCAGCTAAAATCTGTGTCGGATGAAATTCATTAGTAAGACCATTCCACACCCGCACGCCGGAGTATTTGGCCAGCTGTTCTACCTTCTCCTGCTCATATCCACGGTACTCGATGCCGTCAAACATCCTTCCGAGCACACATGCAGTATCAGCCATGCTTTCCTTCTTGCCTATCTGTGATCCGGTTGAATCAAGATATGTTGAGTGCATTCCCAGATCTGCAGCTGCCACCTCAAATGAGCATCTCGTTCTCGTGCTGGTCTTCTCGAAAATAAGCGCAATATTCTTGCCCTCATGCATACGATGTGGGATCCCTGCCTTCTTCTTAGCCTTAAGATCTGCCGCTACATCCAGCAAATATGTTATCTCCTCCGGTGTAAAATCCAGAAGTTTCAGAAAATTTCGTCCTTTTAAATCCATAGTTTTGCCCCGTCTATTCTTATATTTGTTTTTTAGTGTCACTGATTCGTGTGCCTGTTATATTGCATTTGCAAAACAATTTCTTATCTACTTGCAGGCTTCCTTGATAATATCAACTGCCTTCATCAGCACATCCATCGGGATATTAAGTGCAGGAAGCAGTCTTACCTTATCCTTGGCTGTAAGACACAGCACACCGTTTTCAATGCATTTGCCTATTACCTCTGATGCCGGCTTAACAGTCTTAATTCCTATCATAAGTCCCATACCGGCTACGGATTCTACGCCTTCTGCACCCTCAAATGCTGAAAATACATATTGGCTCTTCTCCTTAACCTCCTGAAGGAGTTTATCATCAATGCGCGAAATAATGCTGTATGCAGCGGCGCAGCTTACAGGATTGCCACCAAATGTTGATCCGTGGTCGCCAAATCCCAATACATTCTGGACTTTCTCACTCATAAGTGTTGCTCCCAACGGCAGACCGCCTGCAAGGCCCTTGGCTGTAGATACCACATCCGGTTTGATGCCAAAATTCATGTATGCATAGAGCTGCCCTGTACGTCCGTTTCCGGTCTGAACCTCATCTACCATCATGATGATGTCCTGTTCTTCTGTAAACTTACGAACCTCCTGAACATATTCCTTAGTAAGAGGAAGTACGCCGCCCTCCCCCTGTACACATTCAAGCAGAATGCCTGCAATCTGCGTATTTTTTGCAAGTTCCTTAAGATCTTCGATATTATTAGCCTCCACATAAGCAAATCCCGGTGTCAGCGGCTGAAACAGTTCATGAAAATGATCCTGGCCTGTAGCCGCAAGGGTTGTAAGCGTTCTTCCGTGGAAGCTGTTCTTAAGAGTAACGATAGTATACCTCTCGCAAGGCTCTGCATTTGGATGCTCAGCCGCCCATTTGTCAGCGGCATATTTGCGTGCAACCTTGATGGCACATTCATTGGCCTCTGCGCCGGAATTAGAGAAGAATACCTTCTTCATTCCTGTCTTCTCACACAATGCCTGCGCTAATTTGACACATGGCTCTGTATAATAGAGGTTAGACATGTGCTGCACCTTAGAAATCTGGTCAATTACTGCCTGCTGCCATATATCGTCCGCAACGCCAAATGATGTAACACCGATACCGCTGCCCATGTCAATATATTCCTTGCCTGACTCATCCTTAACGATCGAGCCCTTACCTGATACTATCTCTACCGGAAACCGCTTGTATGTTCCGGCTACATATTCCTTATCCTGTTCAATTATATTCATTATTTTCTCTGTACCTCTTATATATTTGGCGTAAAAAGCCTCCGCCATTCTCCTCAGAAATGTTTCTTCCTGCTGAATTCTCATGCCAATGTTCATCAGCTGTAAATTGTTTTATATTATGAAAGCATTGGCTAATCCTCGCCGGCGGTCATGCTCCGATCATCGTGCCCGCACCTTCATCCGTCAGAAGCTCCATCAATATCGAATGTGGAACCCTGCCATCCATAATAACAGCATTCTTTACCCCCTTGCTGAGAGCCTCGATGCAGCACTCTACCTTAGGTATCATACCACCTGCCACTATGCCCTGCTCACGCAAATGCTTCGCTTCCTCTACAGTCACTTCAGAGATCAGCGTCGACGGATCATCCTTGTCCTTAAGGATTCCGGCTACATCTGTCATCATAATAAGCCTCTCGGCATTAAGTGCCCCTGCAATATATGCAGCAGCCGTATCTCCGTTGATATTATAGACATGTCCTTCCCTGTCGCATCCCACTGTTGCAACAACCGGAATATAGCTGCCTTCTAATAATCCCTCCACCGGATCTACATTAACCTTGGTAATACGGCCTACATATCCCAGCCTCTTATCCTTCATCTCGGCTTCAATAAACCTTCCGTCTACACCGGACAGACCGATGGCATTGCCGCCCTTTTGCTGAAGGAGATTAACAAGGCTCTTGTTGACCTTACCGGATAAAACCATCTGTGCTATCTCTGCAGTTTCCTCATCGGTTACTCTCAGTCCGTCGACAAATTCTGTCTTCTTCCCCAGCTTGGTCATCATCTCTGAGATCTCCGGACCGCCGCCGTGAACCAGCACTACCTTAACTCCAATGAGGCTTAAAAGGACGATATCCTCCATGACTTGCTGTTTGAGTTCTTCATTTATCATGGCATTGCCGCCATATTTAACTACAACTATCTTACCTGTGTACTTTTTTATATTCGGCAGAGCCTGTACCAGCACACTGGCACGCTCCGCATTTGAAAAATCTGTATGCATTTTTTTACCTCACTTGCAGCAGTTCGCATTTATGAGCGGTCGCTGCCATTTTGTCATATACATGACTCAGCATGTGCCGTAAGCCTCGTCATGCAGCCACTGTTGTTTTCTCGCAGCGGACTGCACCGTCCTTCGTATCGGCACAAGATTAATCCGTATCTGTCATGAATGTATGGCGTGCAGCCACGATTCAGCCCCGGATATATCAGGTCCTGTAGTCACCGTTAATCTTCACATAGTCATATGTAAGGTCGCAGCCCCAAGCGGTGGCACTCTCGCTGCCGCTGTGAAGTTCTACAAGGATCTCAATCTCCTTCTCAAGCAGAATTTCCTTAGCCTGCTCCTCTGAGAACTCAATGCCTGCTCCATTCTGGCAAACCTCCAGGAGTCCCTTATTGCTTCGGAAGGACACATCGATTTTATTAACGTCAACATCCGCCTGACTGTAGCCGATTGCACATAAGACACGTCCCCAATTGGCATCCGCACCGAACATTGCTGCCTTAAGAAGGCTTGAGCATATAACACTCTTAGCTACGATCTTGGCAGTCTCCTTGTCAGCTGCGCCTGTAACTATACATTCGAGCAGCTTGGTGGCACCCTCGCCGTCACCTGCTATCTTTCTGCATAATGCAACGGTTACAGTATTAAGGGCCTTCATGAATTCGTTAAAATCAGCGCCCTCTGAGTTGATCTCTGCATTGCCTGCCAGACCATTTGCCATAAGAACTACTGTATCATTGGTAGAAGTATCTCCGTCAACACTGGTCATGTTAAATGTATTCTGTACATCACCTGACAATGCCTTCTGCAGCATCTCAGAAGATACTGCCGCATCTGTCGTAATGAACACAAGCATAGTGGCCATGTTCGGGTGGATCATGCCGCTTCCCTTAGCGATACCTCCGATCCTGCAGGTCTTGCCATCGATCTCGAATTCCACTGCAACGCTCTTAGGCACAGTATCGGTTGTCATGATACCTTCGATGGCTTTATCGCTTCCGTTTGCTGAGAGCCCTGCTGCAAGCTCAGGTATTCCGGCCGCTATCGGAGTTATATCAAGACGCTGTCCTATTACACCCGTTGATGCTACAACTATATCATTTTCATTCAGGCCCAGCGCATCTGCAGTGAGCTTACTCATCTGCTCGGCAATCTCTATGCCATCTGCATTACATGTATTGGCATTGCCGCTGTTGCATATGATCGCCTGTGCATATCCGTCTGCCAGATGCTTCTTGTCAACTATAATAGGTGCTCCCTTAACCAGGTTGGTGGTATATACTGCAGCACATGCCGCCCGAACCTCGCTTACGATAAGTGACAGATCCCTCTTGTCCTTATTCTTGCGGATACCGCATCTGATACCATTAGCCTTATATCCCTGTGCGGCACATACGCCGCCTTCTATTAATTTCATCTGCACTTCCTACCTATATCTATATAATTATATTTCTTATATTGTGCCGGGACGGCGCAGCCACTGCTATATCTCCAATCCCGTCGTTTCATCAATTCCCATAACAAGATTCATATTCTGGATCGCCGCACCCGATGCCCCCTTGCCCAGGTTGTCGAATCTGCTTACCAGCAATATCCTCTCCTCATTTCCAAATACACTTATCTGCATGTCATCTCTTCCGGCAAATGCCGCTGCCGAAACAAATCCTGCCTCATCAGCATTTTCTGCATATTTTACAAGGCCTTCCCTGTAATAATCTGCATAAATCTTCTTTATTTCCTCTATTCCGACTGACACATCCCGGGCAAATATCGATACTGTCACCTCCATACCAGAATAGAAATTACCTACTATCGGACAGAAAATCGGAGCATTTGCAAGACCGCATACCTTAACCATCTCCGGCAAATGCTTATGGTTCTGACTAAGGCCATACATTCTAGGACCCGTAAGGAGCTTCTTATAATCGGCATCTGCATCAGGATGCTCATAATCTGCTA
Source organism: Bacteroidaceae bacterium (assembly GCA_963589005.1). GTDB lineage: Bacteria > Bacillota > Clostridia > Lachnospirales > Lachnospiraceae > RGIG5612. Next base: position 28,900 of record CAVAJR010000002.1, read on the forward strand.
TCATCTTCTTGCCGCCGCCTGAGTAACCCGTCAGCGAGAAACATGAAATATTGGTATCCGGCTTGATTATCCCTGCCTGCGTAAGCGGTGCTACCAATGAGATGAATCCGCTGGCATGGCAGCCCGGATTGGCTATTCTCTTAGCCGTTCTTATCATCTCCCGCCTGCCGCCGATCTCCGGGAATCCATAGGTCCAGCCTTCGGCTGTTCTGTGAGCAGTTGATGTGTCAATTATAACGGTATGATCATTTTCCGCCATAGCTGCAGATTCTCTTGCAGCATCATCCGGAAGACACAGGAAAACTATATCTGCACTGTTTATAGCGTCCTTGCGGGCTGACGCATCCTTACGCAGTTCCTGCGGTAGTCTAATCAATTCAATATCCCTGCGCTTATCTAGTCTCTCTGCTATCCTAAGTCCGGTGGTCCCGGCGCTTCCGTCAATGAAAATCTTATTCATCTGTATTGTCCTTTTTATCACATATATCATCAATGCCGGCACTTCCGACCATCGGTCTGTACCAGATGCATTACTTCACCTAAATCAATGTGGGAGCTGCAGCAATTGCAGCTCCCTTTTGCCCTCAGGCGCATATGCACACTTATACTCTTATTGAATGCATTTGTCAAAGTGTTTTTTGATGTTTTATGCAATTATTTTGTATTTTATGCATTTTATTATGTATATTTCTGCATTTTATGCATAATTATCGTATTATCTCGCAACATGTCTGTGTAAGCGGCATTTTTTAGCCGGATCTGTCACGTGCATTATGTAATCAGACATCCTTCATTCAAATACCTGCTTTATGCTGTCATAGTGCAAAAATACGCCTTCATCTGCCAGCTTTTTGATCTCCTCAAGGTCTGCGAATCTAAATCCCATGGCCTCTTCTTGCTGGATCCTTACATCCGTTTCTGATACATTCATATCGAATCTATATACGTCTACGAAGTAGTTATCCCGTTCCTTGGGATTATCTCTTCTATATGTAAATACATATCCTCCGGCTGCATTTGCTATATCAAGTCCGGTCTCCTCCAGAACTTCCCTTCTTACAGCTTCCTTAGAAGTCTCTCCTGCCTGAACACCGCCGCCTGATACTTCCCACCATCCGGCTGCCCACGACTTGCTCATAACACGCTGCGTTATCAGGAATTTTCCGTCAGGCCTTCTGATCACACCCAGCACTGTAAGATGATAATCCCCCGGCTGCATATTCCAATCATTTCGCAGCATGGTTCTGCCTGTAAGCTGCTTATCTGAATCATATATATCCCAATATTCAATCTTATCTGTCATTAATTATCTCTCCGTGTTTAATCTAAGCGGCTTATGTAAAATATCATGACATGCATTCACGCATTTGCCCTGCGGGTCAATATTCATGTCACCGTCAGATATCAATATCCAGCTCCACCGGGCAATGATCTGAACCATATACTTCTGTCAGGATTTTGCTGTCCTTCATGTTTTCAGAAAGCGACTCTGAGCATATAAAATAATCTATACGCCACCCGATATTCTTCTCCCGGGCATGAAATCTGTATGACCACCAGGAATATATCTGCTCTTGCTGCGGATAGAAAAATCGGAACGAATCTACAAACCCTGAGGTGAGTATATTCGTCATTTTCTGTCTCTCTTCATCTGTAAATCCAGCATTTCTCCTGTTAGATGCAGGATTCTTAAGATCTATCTCCTCATGAGCCACATTTAGGTCTCCGCAATATATGATAGGCTTTTTCTCCTCAAGAGACTTGATATATCTGAGGAATTCATCCTCCCATGCCATACGCCAATCAAGCCGCTTTAATCCGTCCTGAGAATTAGGCACATATACAGTGATCATATAGAACTTGTCAAATTCCAATGTTATGACCCTGCCCTCGTGGTCAAATTCCTCTGTTCCAATACCATAGGTTACGCTTAGAGGTTCTTGTTTTGTGAATATCGCTGTGCCAGAATATCCCTTCTTCTCGGCATAATTCCAGTATTGATAATACCCCGGAAGTTCCAGTGTTACCTGTCCCTCCTGGCATTTTGTCTCCTGCAGACAGAAAATATCCGCATCCGCTTCATTGAAGAAATCTATAAATCCCTTGCCCATGCAGGCACGGATTCCGTTTACATTCCATGATATAAGTTTCATGTTAGTTACCTTTCAGATCGCATTATTTCAGATAACAGACAGTAAAGCTCAAGTCCCTGCTGTTTGATAAAAGCTGACTGCACGTGCCGGGACAGCGCAGCCACCGCCCCGTTTAGATACTCAAGCTCGTTTAATGTGCCTTCGCCGGACGAGACTGTTATTGCGTATATATAAAGCACCTTCCTGTCTCGTCGAAGATCGCATCCACGTCGTCATATGCTACCAATGTCTCCTCGCCGGTATCAATATTATAAAGCATCAGATTATCATACAGGTCATATCCGTAGATTATATATGTAACATCATAATCCTCCCATATAACCGGAATCCTTCTGCCTGTATAATACAGGGCCTGATTCAGATATATACCGGTGATATTAAGTGCTGTTCCGTTATTGTAACTGTCTGCTGCATTCTTGATCGCTGTGGCTGTAAGTTCTGACTCATTAGGTCTTGAGGTTCTCTTGTAGAAATATCCGTCGCTGGTTACAACTACACCTGTCGCATAATATGCGCTCATGATAGCCTCTGCCGGACTAGTTGTGATCAAGTTAAGGTTACCTGCAGCATATACGTAGTATTTGCCTACATCCGACAGCATATCGCTTACATCCGTAGTTTCCTCGCTGCACAGCGTTATCTTCATGCTGTCATTTATTGTAGCCTGCACATTTGCATCCATAGTCTTGGCTACCTCTATATAGTTAACTGTACGCTTGTCCTCGTTATAGGTATTGTATGGCTCGGCCTCGGCACGCTCTTCTATATCTGTTGCAAATAATGTGAACTCCTGTGCATCCTTATAATCATTTCCGACGATCGCCACCCTGTTTACGACTACTCTGTTATATTCAACAAGCGATGTTACATAGTATCCGTCGCCGGAGGTTTCTGAAATAAGCACATTCTTGTCTTTGTCGATGACATACAGATCCGTCATCAGCAAATATTCTGCCCCCTCTGCTGTTACATATGTTTTTCCTTCATCGCCGACGCCATATACCAGATCCTGATTCAGAAATCCCAGAACCTTAATGCATTTGCCTGCTTCAGCTTCTACCGAATATGTATCTCCTGTCGCCAGATCCATAACATTTATTTTTACGGCATCATTTTCCTTGCCTTCCTCCTGCCATGCCAGCATCCTGCCATCATCTGATACCTTGAAGTTATTCTCATTCAATCCGCTTACAACCAATTTGGCTGTATGGGACGATGGATTCAGGGCATAGACATATTCATCCAGAAGGATATAGAAAATATTATTGGAATTCAGATAGCATAACGAGCCTATGGAATTCTTCAATACCTGATAAGGAAGATTGGAAGGAATAAAGATATCCTCCTGCACTTCATTTTTTTCTGCATAATACGTATACAGTCCTATTCCCGCCTGGCCTTCATGCATACCGCAATTCATGTATCCATATACGATAAATTCAAAATCTCCGTCGTCTGTGACCTTCAATAATTTTATATCGTGCTGATTATAATTCTGCCTTATATCTGTAGGATCTGTTCCGAATGAAAACACCTTCTGCAGCGTCTTAGTATCTGTGTCCATAAACCAAACCGCCTTATCGGCCACAAATACATTCATATTGCCCGCTGCATTGGTCATCGTCTGGATATCAAGGTCGCTGGCAATGCCGATCTGCACAGATTTATTGCCAATCTGACTTGCCTCCGGAATAAATATCTCATCTACCGAACGTTCATAGCTTAAGATATACTTCTTCTCTCCGTATATCCTGGTTTTATAATACTCCGATACATTGTAATATTCCTCATTACCCTCTTCTGTAGTTCGCGTTACCTGATAGTCCAGGCGGAAAAATGCAATATCATTATCCACGTCAATTATGCTTACCACCGGTTCTTCTACTTCTGAAACATCCATTGAGCCCCAGGTCATTGAGCCTAAGGTAGAATAAAGAGAGATATCGCCGTAATTGGTACTGTCATTTGCTGCAGAGTTCGGTGTCTGGTAATCAGCCAATATGTCATCCTTGTCGCCATTATACATGGCATTATGATGTTCCATCACCAGCGCCATGCTCTGCGCTATATTAGTTGTAGATTCCTTAATGACACGGGAATAATAATGTATTTCTCTGTTATTGCCGTCAGTAAGTTTGATATCCAGGAAATATTCCTCATTTTCCTCGATCATATTTTCAAGCCGCAGCTGAGCAGTCATTTTGCTGTCGCCTGTCAGCGTATATTCCGTGACAGCTTGTCTTTGCACCAGCTTGTCATTATTAAGATCAGTCAGGGAAAATTCCAGTGCCCTTACAGTATTGCCATAGAGCTGCGCCTCTATTGTAATGTCATAATCATAATCAAGAACAAATATGCTGTCTCTCATGTAATTAGGATCCATTTCCCTGAGATAGCCGTACATTCTGTTTATCGGCTGACCATCATAATCCATTGTAAGAGTCGGCAGAGAGCATTCCTCTATCTCGCTGTAATATACCTTTTCTTCATTATTTTTTTTATTTATATAAAGAAAAGCAGCTGCCGCTATCAACAGTACCAGTGCTGCTGCACCAATAATGATAAACGGCTTCCTGCTGCGAATATATTCTTTTCTGTAATATCGTTTATATGTAGAATGCTTTCTTCTGCTCATTAATCAGTCCTGTAATTGTTAATATTCTTAAAATGTAATCATAAATGTCAGCTGCGGTTTACATCTCTTTCGCAGCCGCGTCTGTGCGTTGAGGATCACATCGCATCATAATCTACATTTTCGTAAGTTCCGGCTGTTCGTCGATTTATCTGATAAAATTAGTATAATTTCCCTTCTCCATCACAGGCTGTTCTATGCCATTTGCCTTGCCTAATTCTATCAATTTCATAACCCATGTCAGATAGGCCGACGAATTTCTCAGCGTCTTAAGCGCTTCTGCATCTTCCATAACCTGTCCCGGTTTAGCGCCATGAGCAACACCCCAATATGTTGAGCCCACATATATCATCCCGCTGATAGCAAAATATTTGCTGAGTACGTCAACAGAGGCTGTAGTTCCAGCTCTTCTTGCAACAGCTACAGAAAATCCCGGTTTGCCGGCGAATATCTTGCCTGACGCATAAAACACTCTGTCCAAAAATGACAATATCCTTCCGCTCGGATGTGCATAATATACAGGAGTGCCGAATACAAATCCATCTGCATCCTTGGCCTTTTCTACAAACTCATGAACCTTATCATCCGTAAATACGCAGCCTCCTGTCTTTCTGCACTGCTCGCAGCCTATGCAGTCTCTGAGAGGCTCTGCACCAATCTCAAATATCTCATAATCAATCCCTTGCGAGTTCAGAAATCTTCCTGCCTCTTCAAGAGCCATGTATGTGTTGCCATTTTTTCTTGCACTGCCATTAAGCATAAGTACCTTCATTGCTGTAACCTCGCTTTTTCCTTGTTTTTCTTCGTTAAGTATACCTAATCACTTGCTTTTTTCAAGTCCCGAAGACCGTGTCTCTAAAGCCTGTTCTATGCTGAGGTTTTGCCCGTATATCTAGCGCCGGATCTGCTTATTGCAGACGGGATCTTAACCTTACCGAGCAGAAATCAATGATCCAGACAATTATGATCAGGCCCCATGATATAGCGCCGGCTGTAGCCCAGTCATAATGATTCATTGCAAATATTAACGGCGTACCTATTCCTCCGGCTCCGACAAGGCCCAGCACAGAGGCTTCTCTTATATTAACATCAAATCTATATAACGCAGCCGAGGCAAACTGAGGCCCCAATTGGGGCAGCAGGCTGTATCTTATCCTCTTAAATGATGTGATTCCCATGGATTTAAGCGCATTATAGCTTCTCAGATCCAACGCATCGACAGACTGTGTGAACCTCTTCGTCAGCAAGCCTATGCTGCATACCATCATAGTCAGTACGCCTGTAAATGCCCCTTGTCCCGTTACTCTGACAAATATTATTCCATATATAACAAACGGTACCGCCCTGACAGCCATAACAATGAATCTGAACACAATGCTTATAGGGCGCGGCATCAGCTTCGATGTATTAAGGAGTGATAAGGGCAGTGATATCACTGCTCCCAGAAGTGTTCCTAAAAATGATATGCATACAGTTTCAAGCAGCAGATATAACAGACCTGATCTGCTCATGTCCGTAATAAATGCAAAATCCGGATGCACGAATCCAAGCATCATATTTTTTATTACCGTCCATGATGTATGACTGAAATCCGGCGGGCTCTGCATGATAATACAATATAAGAATGCTGCTGCAAGGATTACAGCTATCATTTTCTTACCCGTCCGTGACATTTCCTTCTCATTTTTAACAATTGCTGTAAGAAACTGACTCAATCCTTCAATTACGCAAACCACAATATACAGGACAACAAGGATCATCCCTACCTTGCCATATTCCCGCCAGGATACCTTCTCATTTATCAGGAGCCCTATGCCCCCTGCTCCCACATAGCCCAGAATCGCACTTTGCCGCACGTTAGACTCCAGCATATAGAGCGCATTTGCAAGATATGACGGCAATATGTCCGGCAATATACCTCTCATGAACGCCTTATATCTTCCGACGCCCATATTTCTTATTGCCATATATGTTCTGCGCCCCATACTCTCTGCATCCTCATAGGTCAGTCTGGTCATAATTGCAAATGTATATAAAGTAAGCGCCGCAGTTCCTGCAAATGTCCCCAATCCGAATACAAATGTGGCTGAAAGTGCAAGTATCAGAGCCGGAAATGACCGCAGGATCTGAATTATAAGCTTAAATAATCCCCTTATGCCTGCAGGAAAGCCAACGATATTTGCACAAAGCGGAGCACAGATCAGCGCAAAAAACGAGCCCATTACAGTTCCTGTAACGGACATCTGCAAAGTTGAAATAACAGGTTCAATTATTTTGAAAATAAAATCCCACTCCGGCGGGAACATCTTGCCAACGATATCTGTAAGATGATCGGCGCGTTTAAAAAAATATCCTGCATCTATATCAAGCAATTTAGATGCAAGACAAACAAGAAGTAGGATCCCTGCGAACCATATCCATTTCTTTATAGAAGTTTTTGGTATTTTGTTCTGATCCATCCGTATGAAAATCGTAATTACTGATGTTCTTTTAAATATTTTTCCGTTAATGCTACTGCATCCATGATACACTGCGGGCAGCTGCAAAGAGCCTTTCCGGTTTCTACGCCTTTCAGTTCACGGCAGAGATATGAACCATTTTTCTCTTTAAATGTCATTACATACTCCTCGACCTGTTTGTAGGTGCCTCCCTTGGTCGGTGCGCCATGCTTTAAATCACCCACGCTGTTTGCAAGACCGATTACCATCATCATACCTGACAATGCACCGCACATCTCCATCATACCCATGCCAAGTCCAAAACCTTCGGCGATCTTAAACATTTCTGTTTCATCTACCCCGAATTCCTTGCAAAATGTGCAGGCAACCGCCTGTGCACAATTGTATCCCTGATCGTGTAATGAAATTGCATATTCTTCTTTTGTACTCATAATATTCTCCTATTGTTTATTGTTGTATGCTGTCTCTCAGCATTTGTCATAGATTTTGTTTATGATCTCCTCATGCAGCTGCTGCGGTTCTCCGTCAAATACTACCCTTCCGTCCCGCAATCCTATCAGCCTATCTGACACCTCCTGCGACACGGTCAGGTTATGGCTGTTCATCAATATTGTAAGTCCGTCATTTTGCTGCAGCTCCTTCAAGAGCCCTATTATCTGCATGCCTGTTGCCGGGTCAAGAGATGCCACCGGTTCGTCTGCCAGCAGCAGATCCGGCTCCTGCATAAGTGCCCTTGCAATGGCAACACGCTGCTTCTGCCCTCCTGACAGATTCTTGACAGGCTCATTTATTTTATCTGCCAGCCCGACTCTGTCAAGCAAAACCGATGCCTTGTTTCTTCGCTCCTTTCCAAATGCCCCCACTGCCGCTGATATAAAACTCATATCATATAAGCTTGCATTAAGAACATTTTGAAGGCAGCTCGCCTGTTCTACAAGACAAAAGTCCTGATAGATCGTTCCGATCCTATGCTGAAGCTTTCTTTTTTCTTTTCCTCTGCATGCAGCAAAATTTACATCATCAATTAGTATTTTGCCATTATCAGGCTTAATTGCGCCATTAAGGGTGCGGAAAAGAGTTGTCTTGCCCGCACCCGATAATCCGATAACAGAGACAAATTCTCCTTCATTTACATCGAAGGACAGATCTGCCAATGCCGTTGTATGTCCGAAAGTCTTTTTTAAATGTTCTAATCTTAATTTCATTTACATACTGAATGTGTTATTGGGCTGCTGCCGTGATGCGCTAGTCCACTGCATGCAACAATTATTCAAATGATTTAAGGAGCTCCTGCGCAGCCCTCTCACCGTCATAATCCGAATCCTGGCCCCATGTATATCCAACCTGGCTGAATACACTGATAATCTCCTGGCCTTCCTGCGTTTCACCTATTTCTATAAATGCCTCGCCTACAGCCTGACGAAAATCTTCATCTTCCATTGTTTCAGATGTTTTGCTGTAAGCTATCATGTCATTATATATGCCCTCTGTCACGCCGATAATCCCGGTCTGTTCAGCCATAGGCGCAGTGCCTCCCAGTTCAGATTCCCATATCGGAGCATTCTTAATCCGGATATGTCCATAGGAAACCATTATATCCACCTGTCCTGCTGCCAAACGGGATACAGCTGTCGTGTGTGACTCCGACTCAACAACATTTTCAAGATCGCTGATACTCTTGCCATAATTTTCCTGCAGCCACAAGCACGGATAAATATATCCGGATGCCGATGTCGGGCTCAGTACCGTCCATGATGCACTGTTAAGATCCTCCCAGGTAAGTTTCTCTCCTGCATTTACCTTGGATATAAGTTCCTGTCCCTTCTCTGTAGGGCCTGCAAGAATAATGCATCTGTAGTAGGTTGCATAATCGTCCGTATATTCCTCTATAGTCCCGTCATTCCAGTCCTTTGGCTCCGTTGAGTCCTTATTTATTGCCTTTCTGAGGGCTGTAAGAAGGACATCGCAGTCGTCAGAAAACAGAACATAATTGCCGCCTGATATAAATCCCAGATCCGCACTTCCCGCTGACAGAGCCTCTCCGACTGCTGTATAGCTGGTGCCTACAGTCATGTCAATCTCCTTAACATCATATCCCTTTTCCAGGAGTTTGTCCTTGAGAAGCTGCTCTAATGGTTCTGTCGCTGTTGTGATTTCATCTGCATCAGCATAAGGCGAGAAAGCTATCTTGAGACTCTCCACTTCCTTGACCTCTGGCTGCGTTCCTTCTGTCACATCCGACGCCATCACAGGCAGGGCTGTCATTGATGCTGCCAATATTGCTGCGGCAAATAGTTTAATAAGTTTCTTCATTTGTTTTTTACCTCCAGATTCTTTTCTTCTGCCAAATGTCGATTACTGCGCGTCCTCTCTGAGGGTTTTGCATCAGATTAAATTCCTCTTACATAAAAATAGACATATGCGCTTCTGCACATACATCTATGTATAATCGACCTCGGCAGACGCTGTTTCTCCGCACACCACGCGGATAGTGGTCGGTCGACTCTCACTGGCGTCCTCTCAACCCGGAACACGGGCTCCCTCGCAATCTGGTTTTGTCGTCTGTATTCAGACCATTGCTGATCGGGAGCTCCCCCGCTGCAGCATTTCCGAAAACCACGCTGATTTTATATTAAATATATACTCATTTCAAGTAGTTCTTCCGCCCTGAGGGCAGCGTTAGATTTTCAACAGATTAAATGTGTGTCTCCCGGCATAAAGATGCAATCCCGATCTTTCATTATAAAACAACATTGCATCTTCCATTTTTGCTCTGTCCATTTTATTCCCTTATGTGATCTCTTATATACTCACTGATTCACATACTGAAAATGCTGATAATCTGTATTATATGTCCACCAGCCGCCCCATTCAAATCCGGCCTCAGTAAACAGGTTATAACACAGATCCCCTACTTCTATCTTGTAAGGAAAATCTGACTCTCTGTCCAAGTACTGCCAGCCATCCTCAGGGAATATATAATTCTCTGAAGCGATATAATAAACGTTATAATAAGGATTAATATCTATCGCCAGCCCGTATGCATGGTTAGATATCTCATCTGTATTATCCACAGTTCTGAAATTAAAGGCTGATGTGTTATTGGACATAATGGATGTCTCATCGTCTGCATTAAAATCATCTACCAGTATCATGCTCTCTATCGGATATTTTGCATCATACAGCTGCCTGAAGATATTGCATACCGTATCGGCTACGCTGACATTCATTACAAGTTCTCCCACCTTGATATTGCCATCTATATCACAGTGAAGGCATCTGATATATCTAAGTTCCTCCCTAGGTACGGTACAGTTTTCCTTATAAGATTTAAGCCACATTCTGGCAAATGTCTCGTCACTGATTTCTTCTACATAGAAGAAATGATCAGCACCTATACTGTCTACCTGTGCCTGTGTAAGCACAGTTCCAGCCTTCAGTTCGGCCACCAATTCATGTGGTTTGGACAAATTGACCGGTTTATAGACCGTCTTCTGTGCATCCGTTTCAGCCTCCGGTGATGTGTCTGCTTCAGAACCGACTGCAGTAGTTGTCTCATCTGTTACATTGCTTGTATCTGTTGTATCAATTGCCTTGGTTTCAACAGCCCCATCGGTTGTATCAATTGCCTTGGTTTCAACAGCCCCATCGGTTGCCTCAGTTTCATCTGCTGTATCGACTGCTTCGGCTGCAGCAGTTTCATATGCTGCAGTATCGTCAGCCGCCATAACATTTTTCATTGCCAAACCATTCGTAAATGGCATCACATTTGCAATGATAACGGCACATATAATCACTATCTTTTTTACTAATTTTCTGTCCATATATTCTTCTTTGCTGCAATAGTACGTAATCTGCAGCTTATTGGATGTATTTTTCGTTTCTTTTTCAGTTATCCCGGCATGCAGGATAACTTATGCCTATGCCAAAGCAATGCATACACAGGTACTCTACCACTATCCTGCTTTTCAAACAACCTCAGCCATACTGAATGTTTTCGTATCCATAACATTACCTGGTTTTATCCGGCTGAATATTTTCGTATTCATAGTATTTCCGGGTTTTTATCCGGTTGACTTTTTTGCAGCACATATCTACACTTTATCCGTGTAATGCAAGTGGTTTACTCAGCAATAAAATGCAGGATACCACAGCACCTGCCTATATTTCTGTAAGATGTGAGAACAAATTATATGATGATACTTATAACCGGAGGCTCTGGCTGCGGCAAGAGCTCTTATGCGGAGAAATTGGCGGTTAGCCTTCCCATGCCGCGCTATTATATAGCTGCTATGAAGCCCTATGATGATGAATGTCTGAGGAAAATCGACAGACACAGACGCCTTCGTGCCGAAAAGGGTTTCGAAACGATCGAGCAGCACACTGACCTTAATACCATCACCATTTCCGGCGGGACTGCACTTCTTGAATGTATGTGCAATCTGACTGCTAATGAGATGTTCGACGATAAAGGAAACTGTCATGACGTATATGATAAGATCATTAATGAAATCATGCATCTTAAGTCTCAATTCGACAATCTGATAATCGTAACAAATGATGTAGGTAATGACTGTCATGAATATGACTCCGGCACGATGAATTATATAACCACACTGGGTCGGCTGAACTGCGCTCTGGCTCAGGAGGCAGACATTGTTACTGAAGTCGTATGCGGCATACCAATCACTGTTAAGCAGCCGATTACTATTAACAGTAAGGAATGATGATGTGAGAGAATGCAGACCTTTAATAACTATTTATGCCGCCAACTGAACGGCTGCAGAATGGAGATAAAATGATTCTTATAATAGGAAGTGAAGCCTCCGGCAAAAGAGAATATGTTAAAAGTCTCGGATATACCGATGATATGATATCTGAGTGTATTGACGATAATAAGCCTGTTTTATATGGTCTGCATAAAATTGTTGCGGCTAACCCGGATATGGTTCGCAATACTCTAAGCCGCATTGAAAACTCGTTTTCAGAAAATGCCCTCAATAAAGCGGCTCCGGGAATTGCCTCTGGAAGTTCAACACAGCTTCCTGCAAAATTCAGCTCTGCTCTTGATAAGTCAGCAGAATTCTCAGCCGAAATCAGCGCAGCAGTCAAGAAAACAAAACCAGCAGATCAGTGGCTTACTAATCTGCTGTCTAAAGAAATCGTCGTATGTAATGAGGTCGGATCCGGCATCATTCCTATGCTGGCTTCAGAGCGTATGTACAGAGAACAAACCGGAAGATTATGTACACTCCTTGCCAGTTATGCAGAACATGTCATCCGCATGGTCTGCGGCATTTCTGTTACCTTGAAATAGTTACGTTCTCACCACGAGTCGTTACATACATGCCATTCACTTAAGAGCAATCTCTCAAATGACTGCCTAATACGATTGAGCTGGAACAGTCCTGATGTGATTTATAATGAACTGTTCTCGACATCCGGCAGTACCTTCATTGCTGCCGTCCTGGCAAATATAAGCGGTTCATCCTGCTGAAAGAATATAATTCCGTCTGCCGGTGATATAAGCTCTTCTGTCTTCTCGCCATTACAGGTGTCATATATCTCGGCGCATACATCACCATTTCTAACCCTGTCGCCCGGTTTAACCAGCGGCTTATAGAAGCCGGCGGTCTTATTTCTTACCGGAATCATCTCTGTATCGAAGAAGATCCTAGGCTTAGATTCCTCTGTTTTGCAATATTCATTCTTGTCATTTCGAGCATCAGCATTCGTCTGCCCCATACCCGGGCGATTACCAATACCAAAGCAGTTTCTACCGTCAATTGCTGCTTCCTTCAATATTTCATTCTTCACCATAAACCTTTTGGCGCCGTCTAATACTATCTCGGCACTCACAGGGTCTATATTCTTAGTAGTGCTGGAATACAGGCTGTATGCATCCGTCTCCCATACCTGCCAATTGTAATTAAGAGTTGTCGTATCATACGGATGTGGCTTACGCACCACTACATAAGGTATGCCAAAATCCGCCGCCTTATCCAGATTCTCATATCCGGTATGAGTGAGCCTTACATGGGGCATAAATGAACCGGGCATATAAAATGATGAAAACTGAATTCCGTTTTCATATTTATTGACTACATCAAATACACCTGCCGCGATTCTCTGGGTTGTCTCTCCCTGATTATATCCCGGAAACATTCTGTTGATATCCGTATTGTCTATAGCCCAGAATTGCTTGGATATATTCATGGAGCTGGGATTAAGCGTAGGAATAACCAATATCTGCTTGCCCTCCGCGATCATTCCCGCAGTTTCCATATCCTTGAGATATTTGACGAGCTGTGAAGCCATATACAGCTGCTGATATTCATGTCCTCTCAGGCTTCCGACTACGCACAGGCTCTTCTCTCCACTACCGAATACATATCCTTTCACTCTGAAATCATCCCTGTATAAGGAGGAAGTCTGATATACAATTATCTCTTTCATCTGTTTCTCTCCTTCACGAGTATTCTTCCCATCAACGAGCCCTCATCCACCAGCGGATATTCCCTGACAGTAAAAAGCAGTCCACTCTTAGTCGCGTTGATATATTCCTTGATCTCGCCTGTCAGTGGATCGAATATGTATCCTACGGTTTCACCCTTTCTGACCCAACTGCCATGAGGCTTAACCTTCATAAACATTCCTGAGGTCGGAGCGTTGAGAAATACCACTTCATCCGGATCATCCGATACTATCGGCTCTCTTACCGGTGCCGTATCACCATCCCACATACCCATTTCCTTCATTATATTAAATATGCCGTCACAGATCTGCCTTCCGTATTTCTCGGTAAGTCTCATGCCCACGCCCATTTCCACAACCAGGCACGGCGTTCCTGTACTATTTAATGAATATGCAAATGTTGACTCCAGAACAGTGCTGGCACCATGTACCCAGATGAAATCCACATTTGCCCTTCTGGCCCATGGAAGCAATACATCTTCATGCAGTTGATTAATTCTGATCTGGGGCATCTCGGTTAAATATATATTGCTGGCATGAATATCCAAAACCATATCTGCGCCGCTGATATCCTCTATGATCTTAGCCGCTGAGAACTCAACCATACTTCCGTCTGGATCCCCCGGAAATGTCCTGTTCATATCCAGCTCAAATACAGGAATACTTCTGTTAATTGAATCTATTCCCAGAGGATTAGTCGCGGGATATATCTCCACGCTTCCGTGCAAATGCTCCGGTTCCTTCTTAAGTCTCTGTGCCACCAGAAAGCAGGCATACTGTCCCTCCAGTTCATCACCATGGGTGCCTGTTACAATGCATATGCGCTTGCCCTCTCCATTCGAAAAGGTGTTTTTTCTTATATTAAATGTCTCATTTACCGGAAGCGGTAATGACACGATGTTGCTTATCATCTGTATTCTCCTGTATATTTTACTCGCGGGCTGCGCCAACCCAGCACACAAACAGCCCCGGCTTTCACTCTGTCACATCCTTAACGTTCACATATATGGTCTGATATTGCTGCGACCTTCCGGACATGCAGCCTATATTGATCATGCAGTCCTTATAATCACGGCCGTGAGACATCTTAATATGATGATCTGTCACCCGCAGATTATTAGTCGGATCAAAGCCATACCATCGTCCGTCAGATTTCACCTCTACCCAGGCGTGACTTAAGCCCTCGCCCAGAAGCATTCCCACAACATATCTGGAGCATATGCCCCGCGACCTTAACATGGACAGCATGATATGTGAATAATCCTGACATACACCCTGTTTCATGGCAAATGCTTCGGCAGCGGTCGTATCAACAGCCGTACTTCCCGGTGCATACGTCATATTTTCTGATAAATACGACATTATGCACTCAGCACTCTCTATCGGATCATCGCCGCAATTTTTCTGATCATCTGACCCGATTATCTCAGACACAGCATCAAGAACAGCTCTGTCCGGTCTAGTCAGAGCTGTCTGATATTTAAATATATTTTCCCTGTATTTATTAACCTCGGCCGTACTGTCAGATATGCCGACTTCTGCCGTGCCACTTACATCAACCTCGAAATGGTTATGTGCGCTCTTAACGCTTCCTGCCGCATATCTGTTGCCGAAATTATCCTCCATGAACCACAAGGATTCCTGCGGAAGAATATTGAACCGCATGTCATTTATCTGCTGGCGCTCGTCCGTCTGCGGACAGCACCTTATGGCAAAATTATGATTATGTACAGGCTCATCAAAATCTATGTTCAAGTGATAATTAAATGACAGTTCTGTCAAAAAAGCTACACCTCCGTAAGGCTTTCGATTTCATTTACGATCTGGTGATAATCAAGCTTGTCTGCATCACAGAGCTTGATAAGATGTTCCAGTTTCTCCTCGCTATACTTAAGGCCGCTTTCCTTAAGCCTTGGAACGAGTCTGCTCATCTCACGCCTTAATGCCTCATCATTGGTTCTTACCCGAGCATACAGGTCAACTCGTTCAATGCGTTTGCCTACCTTAATAATATTTCTGGTGGTCTTGTCATCAATCTGGTCATCTACTATACCCCAGAATGCCAGAATGTCATCCATGACCTTCTGCAATTCCAGAAATGGCGCATTTGACGCCTTGGCCTTCTGTATGCTGTATACCGACAGCTGAATATAAGCCAGGGATTCGCTTCCTATCTCTTCCCTTAATTCAATAGCATTGTCATAAGCTCTCATGAGATTAGACAATATGGAATTAGGATCCTCCTGGTCAAATGCATACCTTGCGATGAAGTCGTCCTTATCCTTATATATGTTAGGAATCTCAAGCTGATTACAAAATTCAGCATATTCTCTGTTATCCGCCTCAATCAGTTTATCGAAGCTGACCTCGAACATCTTCAATGTTGTATAGACTCTGGCCGTATAGCGTCCCAGCCAATACAGGCGGTCTGTTGTTATTACTGATTTAGTATCCATGTATCCTTGAAACCTCCTCCCTGAGATGAATTAACAATAAATGAATCCGGATTTCTGGAGAATCTGGTAAGGCCGCTCTTCCATACGATCTGATCTTCTGCACTTAAAACAAATGCTCTCAGATCCGCCTTTCTGTCAACTAATTTGCCATTATCCATAATCGGAATATCGCAAAAGTCCACAACTTCCTGAGCAATAAATCTCCTAGGTTCCGCCTTAACCATGGCCTTGAACCGTTCTCTTTCCTCCGTGCTCATCTTACTGCCAAATACAACGCCATATCCTCCGGCTTCCGCTACATCCTTGATAACAAGGGTATCGAATTTGTCCATAACATACTTCATATCCTCCTCATAGAAAGGCAGATATGTAGGCGCATTGTGAAGAATCGCTTCTTCACCCAGGTAATACTTGATCATCTTAGGCACAAAATAATATATGCCCTTATCATCGGCGATACCATTGCCAGGTGCATTGATAAGCGCAACATTGCCCTTGCGGTAAACATCAAATATATGAGGTATTCCTATTACCGACTCATGGTTAAATGTAATAGGATCCAGATATTCATCGGAGATCCTGCGATATACAGCACCGACCCGCTCTCTTTTGCCGGCATATCCCTTCATATACAGATAATCGCCGTCAACCTCCAGATCGTTATATGTAACAAGTGGAACGCCCATCTTCTCAGCGAAATATGAATGTTCAAAATATGCCGCATTATAACGGCCAGGTGTCATAACAACATTCAGGCCTCCGGTATTGGCATAATTCATGGTTGCCTTGAGAAGCTCGGCATAATTTCTGTTATCTGCAATCGTTTGTTTATTGAAAGTTCTGGGACTGGCCTTGCGGCACAGATTTCTGGCGATCATAGGATATGACGCACCTGACGGAACTCTGAGATTATCTTCAAGAATATACCATACTCCATCCTTACCAAGCACCAGATCAATTCCCGAGATGTGAGAATATACTTCCTTAGGCGGAATTACGCCCTCGCACGGTGCCAGATATCCGCTGGCCGCATAAACAAAATCCTCAGGGACAATACCGTCTCTGATGATCTTCTTGTCATTATAAACATCCTTGATGAAAAGATTAAGAGCCTTAACTCTCTGTTTGAGTCCTCGCTCCAGATAATCGAATTCCGACTTGCCGATTATCCTCGGAACTGCATCGAAAGGGAACAACTGCTCTTTGAAGGTTCCATTCTTGTAGATTCCGAACTTGACACCATATCTTGCAAGCAATTCATTAATGGCGTCAGCGCTGCCCAGCAGATCATAATTTTCCATCTGCATTTCCTCCTTCACTTATATCCCGCACAAGCAGGTTATTGTTATCCCCCTTAGATAATGAAAATATTATACACTTTTGTTTGAATTTTTAAATACCCAGTTTGCATTGCCAACTATCCTGACGCCAAAATCCGGCAGATAAGCGCCTTGCCTATCTGCCGGATCGTAAACTCTATACGCTATTCATTGCGGACAGCATATGCAATATTTACTGCTGTCTCATGCTTTCCACAGCCCATGCAGGTTGCAATATGCATAAACAGCCTCAACCTCATCATTATCGCATAATGCGAAACAAACCTGAGGTGCTTCTCCTGCGTTCAGGAGCTTACGCTGATTGCCCTGCCTGGTCTGCAGCGATATCCATTCGATATGATGTTCCTCTATCATAGGATGCTCTGCCGCACCTACCCTTACGGTCACGGTACTGCCTTCTACGGTATATACGGGGACATGCTTCTCATGAGATGCATCAACCGTTCCCGGGATCAGCTCCTTCATAGGTTCACCGCAGCAGATAACAGGAATACCGGACTCCTTAACATAGGCAATAATATTGCCGCATTTACTGCACCTGTAGAAATGTTGTTCCATAACTTGCCTCCCTTCGAAAAATCATCAATTCAAACATAGCTCATTTAGACAGTATCATAACTATACTTTTGTATTTTAATTCGATAAGACAAACATTTGTCCCGGATAATTCTCAGTAGGATATTACAAATTCCACAGGGTTCTGTCAACAGCTTATATCTGCATTTTCATTCACCAGTGTCTTTTATTTTGCTTGATATTATCTTGCCTTGATCCATTTGATATACATCATCGCACAATAATTCAATATCCTTATCAAGGTGTGATGCGATCAAAATGGTTTTGCCCTGTGACTTTAATTTCAACAGATAATTACGCATCTCCTCACACCCCGCTCTGTCAAGACCATTAAACGGCTCATCCAAGATCAAAATATCCGGTTTCTCCATTATTGCCTGTGCAAGTCCCAATCGCTGCCGCATCCCCAATGAATATTTTCCGACCAGCTTCTTATCATCAGGATCCAACCCTACGAATTTAATGGCTTCTCTAATATCTTCATCCGAGATTTTATTTTTAATCTTCGCCAACATTCTCAGATTCTTATATCCGCTCATATTCGATATAAATCCCGGTGTTTCTATGATCACGCCCATGTTATCCGGAAAATCCACATCCCGTCCCAGGATCTTACCATCTACTATGATTATTCCATCTGTCACCCGATATAGTCCACTGATCAGCTTCAGCAGCAAGGTTTTTCCCGAGCCGTTATTACCAACAAATCCTACCGTTCGTCCCTTAGCGATCGTCAGCGACACTTTATCTATCAAATACATATTTCGTATCTTTTTTCTTACGCCTGTTACCTCAATATATTCGCTCATGACCTAGCCCTCTCCAAATATCTAAGCAAATCCATCTTTTTACCCGATAATATTATTGCAGCAATCAATAACCCCATCAGCACAGCCAACCGAAATACTAAAACATATGTAGTGGATGGCATTTTGATCATATATTCATTATAAAGTATTGATGTCGTACACCAATGTATCGGTGATATGCAGCATAATTCTTCCATTCCGAAGAATCCGATCATCATCCTGACAAATATCATTAGTCCATTTACCAGGATCCCTGCAAATTCTGCAACATACAGATTAAGGATTATGGCTATAAATCCGAACATCATCCAAGTTAATATCAGCCCTGACAGACACCATGCGATTGCCTCATACGGACTTATCGTCGACAACATACCTGCACTGGCTGTTACGCCCATTTCGAATTTTGTCAGAAACTCCTGCTGAGTCATAGATGTAATTATCTTGCCCCAACTATCATCTATATACATACTTCCTCTGCATACGATCACGATAGATATAACGAAGAAAGCCGCCATAAGTACACTTATGACTATGACATACAGGAATTGAGACAATAGCCATTTTCTCTTGCTGCTTCTCGCCAGCAAAAGCACCTGATCCGGGTACCTGACAGGAAGATCTGAAAAGAATAAAAGTGCAGATACAAACAGAATATTAATCATGAAGGCCGAATTTATTACAATTGCAATAATTCCGATATTTATATTCAGATTATAATATTCCGATGCCTGATAAATGGGATTACAAATCAAGTATACTGTGCAAAATATTAATGCCATTGATGCCAGATACTTCTTATTAACAATATTTGCTCTAAAATGATACCAAAAAGTCCTAAAAAACCGCATTACAGTCGCCTCCTCTCCAGCTTGTTCCTCAGCGAAAGATGCGTAAGCACACTGAATATTATGATTCCCGCTATCGTATATGCAAATGGATACAGGCACGACCATATGGAGAAGTTATATGCATTTTCTGTTGACTTCAACATGTCTGCATACATAATCTTATTAACTATATTCAGACTGCTAAATACATGATACGGATTCATCAGCATAGGCAGGCCTAACATACTGATAATGTTGGTTAACAATATATACAATACCATCGGAGAAACCATTGTAAGATAAGGATCCAGCAGAAATGTAGATATAAGCATTGTCAATGCTGCCATAAATGCCATAAAAGCACCCTGCGTTGCCAATGCAAGAAAATAATATAAGACATACTGTCCATCTGCTATCAGCTGCCCATTGGCATATACAGCTGTAATCTGCTCCAGCATTACACCTTCCTGATCTCCTGCAAATGACGTTACCCCGGATGTTGCTATCACATACAGCAGACCTCCTGCAAATGCTGTAATGAACGCAGTAACGGCTGAGGAAATGCATGATGCACATGCATAAGAGAATCTTCCTGCCCGTGAATAGTAATAAAGAAATGCCCCACTTCGCCATTCTCTGCAAAATGTCATGCAAGACGAAATCGCACATACAATCGGCAGTATGTAGCTGGTACTGCCATTTTGATATGCAAACCTAAGATAGTAGTATAGCCCTGCATCCGCATTATTTGCCACATGCCATTGGATCTCTTTAAATGTTGATGCAAACAGCAATCCGCTGTATATAACTACGGAAACAAGAAAATAGTATGAACAGCAGTTCTTACGGATATACTGTCCTACCAGATTAATACATCTGTTCATCACGCTATTTCCTCTCCGGTGACTGCGTTAAAATATATCACGTCCCCGTCACCACCCTTATCAGTGGCAAAACACCATGCCGGAACCAATTCAAAAGAAGCACCTGCCGGAACAGAATCATCAGACTTAAGATCGTCAGCTCCACGATTCAGTACGGCATCCAGTGAAACCGGGATATAAATCAGCTTTAATGAGGAATAGTCCTCCTCACTGGCAGTTGTCTCTAATAAACTGTTCATTTTATCTGACAACAGCTGTCTCGCTTCCTGCTCCGATAACAATGATACAGTCTCCTTTTTTCCATCAATTTTATAAACATGCGCAATGCCCAAAAACTCTATTCCGTCTGGGGTGTATATAAACTCTATGCGAGATACCTCTCCGTATTTAACTAAATCCCCAGAGTTGTAGGTTTCAAAACTTTTAAGCTCGATTCCATCTATTACCTGAGTTGCCTTTACATAATAAAATTCCTTATATTTACCAAAATAATTTTCCTCGAATTCGCCCTTGGCCTGCCCATTTATGTGTTCATCATAAAATGCTCCATATACTTTATAAATATCCTCTGTGACCGGATAAAAGCTGAAGTCACATTCTCCTATATCAAATGTATCTAAAACATCCTGCATTTTCTGTATCATCTGACTCTCTTCAACAAATGAAAATCTTACCTGTGTATCTATATAAGATAGCCCATATCCATTAAAATCATCCGCTTTTATTGCTGTAATAAATTCACTATATTTTTCTCCTGTTGATGTCGCATAAAACTCGCTAGACGCAATTTCGCCCAGAGCATCTGAATATAAATATTCCAGCCCATCATCCCTCTGAATCCACTCTGGTTCATATGAAAATAATCCTTTAAACAAAGCAGGATCGTCTATATCATTTCTGTATGAGGCGTAATATATAATCGCCGTTTCAGGAGCATTATCTTCATTTCCTATGCTGGTCACATCTGCATTATCAGATACATTGTTCACACTAGAGCTCTTGTCTTCAGAGCAAGCTGACATCATGACCATAATAAGTACAATCATTATCAAAAAATATTTCTTCACCTCTACCTCCCCGATTATATCCAACATGGGTAGCATCATCATAATGCTACCCATGTTCACAAAATTAATTAGTTATTTTATCATGGCGCCCATATTCCTGTTACTGTAGTTCCACTACGCCATTGACCTGAATCATAGCTTGCATACAACCGATACTGGCTGTAACTTGGACTATAATATGCTAAATAATATTTACCATGAGCGCATGCATCAATATAGTCTGTCGCATACGAGCCACCGCTAGTTCGTACTCTGAATGTTACATGGTCCCATAGTATTCCACTCTTCACATTAACAACTGCACTATCCAAATCGTCTTTCTGTACCGCACCAGTGTACTGCGACGCCGCTCCAGCGGTAACAGTTAAATTAAATGACGAATTCCCTGCAAATGCCACGGACGCTCCTACAATTGTAAACATAGTTGTTAGCAAAAATAATTTTTTAATTAATTTCATGAATTTAACTACCCCCTTGTATTGATATTTTCATTTGTTACCTCGAGGCATTTTGAATATATCAGGCCCATATTTAGTGTGCAACCG
Organism: Bacteroidaceae bacterium; assembly: GCA_963589005.1. Classification (GTDB taxonomy): domain Bacteria; phylum Bacillota; class Clostridia; order Lachnospirales; family Lachnospiraceae; genus RGIG5612. The sequence continues at coordinate 51,125 of CAVAJR010000002.1, forward strand.
AATTTAACTGAGCGGTAAAAAATAGGCTATGAGCGGTAAAAATGCCAGTGCATTCTGTATTTTTTGACAGACTTCACACTGAAAGTCAGTTGGTTGTCCCTAAGAACAATCAACCCGCTGCGATTATCCTTTCCCCTGCGGAATTCTCCCGTCTAAGTGAAATTGAAGAAGATTACGCTCTCCTTCTCGAAGCCACTGAAAGGCTTGCGAACAACACCGCTCCTACCACTTCCATGGAAGATGTTTTGAAGGAACTAGGCATCAGCGAGGCTGAACTTGCATCTGTGAAAGATGTGGTGATTGAATGAACTGGAGTATTGAATTCTTAGATGAAGCCAAAAAGGATTTGAAAAGATTGGATCACAGCATCCAGATTCAGATTGTAAAAGGCGTTCAGAAAGTAGCCCAGAATCCTCTCTCTGTTCATGAGGGTGGGTACGGAAAGCCGCTTGGCAATAAGGTTGGCACAAATCTGACCAATCTTCTCAAAATCAAATTTCGCGACCTTGGTATCAGAATTGTCTATAAAGTAGAACGCACAGAAACAACGATGAAAATCATTGTGATTTCTGCGCGTTCTGACGAACAAGTATACAAAGAAGCCGCAAGACGAAGAATCAAGTATGATCTATGAGCACCGGAACCAGTTATTACGTCAGTTCCAGTGCTCAGCTCTATTATGACAACTGATGTCATAACAAACGGTGGACTTATACACTGATCATTTAATGGATGAAGTAACTGCTATTATTCCTGACCCTGCAACACTGCATACCAGCACGATAAGCAGATATATGGCAATTGCATTTACATTCTCAGCTTCAGCTATTAAATCCATGTTTCCGTTTACTATCAAACATAAAATGCCCATCAGTACCATCGAAATCACTATTGTAATAATCATTTGAATAAGGAATATCATGATAATATCCCTGAAGCACAAGCCATTCATCCTATACAGCATGTAATTCTCACGATTGGTTTTCGTTTTCGTGATCATCTGCAGCACGACGCTGATGCATCCCAGTATAATAACAAGATATTTAAGCAGCATGCAGGCCATAGATACAAGCAGATTCAGTTCATGGTAACTTACCAGTTGAGACGATATATCACGCAATGTCATATTAGGATATTCTGATGCCAGATTATTTATTTCTGTTCTGAGGCTGTCCATATCTGCATCTTCATCTGCAAATATCCTTACCCTCGTATATGTTGAATCTATATCCAGCGCATCGAAGGCTTCACATGATGTTATCAATGCGTAGGTTCTAGGCTGGAATTGCACTTCATCCACTCGGTCAAACCAACCTGCATGGCTTCTGATTATTGCGCCTATTCTGACAGTATGGTCATGTCGTTCGATCAGATTTCGCGTTTCCTCTTCATTTATTCCTGAATTTATTTCAGTGAGAACTCTATACTCTGAGACAGTGATCTCATCTCCCACATGAAACAGCGTATCATTGATGGCATTCTCATCCAGATAATCCACATAACCCAGACCTCTGCTCGGTGGCTCTCCATCTCTGGAAACGCCATATTCTTCATATATGCATGCAGGAACTACCATTATTATCTCTTCACCGCTATTGAGTTTTTCTATATCAATGGTTCCTTCTGTTACATAATCACTGAGGAATTGCATATCGCTGGCCGGATACCCCTTCATAACAGTTTGTATTATCGTATTATCCTGATATCCCACTATCCGAAGCAGCTCGTCATGACCCGGCACAAACCTCTGCCCGCCAAGAGTCTTAATACTGTATTGGCCGTCAAGATATGTATCAGAAATATCCAGATACTCGTCGAAGCTGTCTGCATCCTTCAGAAGTAATATTTTATCCGTTATTTTATACGCATTAACCCGTCCCACTCCTTGCGCCTGTGCAATTTTCTGCAGGTCATCTGCACTAATTCCATTTTTCTCATATGTATATATATAACTGATATCTCCTTCCTCTGTGCCATCATATGATTTGTTCTTCGCCAGTAATTCAAAATCATAATTCATAGGCATCTCACCGTCATATCCGCCCGCATAAGCGGTCTGCGCACTAAAATTCTTAATGTAATTATTAATATAGATTACGAAAAATGCTGAAATAACAATGATAAGGATTGTAAATATGAACGCCTTGGGAACAGTTTTATATTCCAGAAATGCCAGCCTCATACATCCTGTCTTATGAGCCCTGTGACGAATGCGATTTTCTCTTAGTTTATTATCCTTCAATCTGAAAATCAGATTGCCGATAACAAAAACTATAACTGCGTTTGCGAGAACGAGCATAAGTATATTGAGAATGTCAACCTGTATATCAATACTTCGCTCCAGGCTGTCTCCCAGGCTCCTTACCGCCAAAACTGTGCCTGCCATGCCTAACATCAATCCCACAGCATTGCCTATGATGAGATATATTCCCAGCTCCAGATTATAATATTTTCTGGCTCGTCCCCATTCTGTCCCCAACATCCACATGAAACGGTATCTTCTTATAATAGAACGACAGCTAAATATCATGGTGCCCAGCAGCAGGAAGGCACACACGACTCCTGATATTGCGAGAAAACTCTGCGGAGTATCGAAGCTGTTATTTTGTGTCTGCGCATTTTTCCAATTATAGTTTTCATACATGCCATCTCTGTCAGATGTATCGACCATCACGCCATCGCACAACAGTAATAACAAGCAGATGTTCACCCCTGTCTCATCTCTTAAGAGTTCCACGTCAGAACGATCTATGAACACATCTATATTGTCCAATGACATGTCATTTTGTTTTTTTCCTCTAGGCCACAGCCTTCCATAGTCCGCTACCACGCCTACCACATCAGTTTCATAGCCCAGTGCATCTTCGATATCCCGGATATATTCCATTGCCGATTCCGTAACCGCTATCTCTCCGGATTTCTCCGGCAAATGTCCTGATACAAGCCTGATTCCGCTTAATCTGACCCCCGCCTCATCAGCATAACCGGCATGCATTATATTCTCATCGCCGGGTATTACACCTGCAATATTCATTTTTCCAATGTCCGTGAATGAAGCGTTGCTTTCTATCAGATTAATTTCGTTCTGAACCTCCTCTGATGAAGAACTCAAGTCAGCATAAAATATATAATCAAAACCTCCATAAACCTCTGCCACTGATTCTGTCACTGACTGCAATATACTGCGAGATGAATTAAGAAGGACAGATGGCATAATAACAAAAACTGCTATACACAAAATTATAAGCAGCGCCGAAGGATTATGTTGGAATGTACTCTTTAGAACTGCCCTAAGCAGTCCCCATCTGTTCTCTTTCATTTTCATATTTTCTCTAATCTGCAGGTACTTGCCGTATAATGTTTGTGTTTTTTCAGAATGGGTGGCAGCATAGCTGCCACCCATTTATTCAGGTTATTTAATAAAAAACTTTTTCGGTTGACTGTTGTGACCAATTTGCATAATTAGTAATCATTGCATAGCCATGGCTGTCTGTACGACCAATATAAACGTATTGACCTAATGCTTGTCCGGCACTTACGCCGGTAATATAATCGTAGTATCCATATTGCCAGCCATAAGCATAATCATAGTTATCTGGTTTAATTCCCAGCATGTTTTCAAAGGCGTCAGACCATACATAATCTACAGCATAGTTTCCAGTTGTAGATACAGAATTACTCAAAGTGCCATATGAAGACGTTGCCAGCGCAGTAACTGAAAATCCAGCTATTACCGCCATACACACAATACATAAAATAATGCTTTTTGATTTTTTCATGTCTTACTCCCTTCTGTCTACTAAATTTTTAACTATATTACCGCCTCGAGACATTTTGAATATATCAGGTCCATATTTAGTGTGCAACCTAATTAAACTGAGCGGTAAAAAATAGGCACTGAGCGGCAAAAACGCCAGTACATTCAGTATTTTCATTCACCAGCATCTTTTATTTTGCTAGAGGCTTTACAATTATTGTCTGTGCCAGTACGAGATGTTATTACATTTGTTCTGCATGAAATAGTAATTATTATTTATCGTCTTTTTTCTTGTCTCCTTTCATTCTATGCAGTATACTGTAACCAAATAGATAGCAAAAGGAGGTATATGCTATGGCTCATACTGCTGATATACTGAATAGCCTTGTCCCAATTACACAGTTCAATCGTGGTCAGGCATCTCGTATTTTTGACAGACTTCACACTGAAAGTCAGTTGGTTGTCCTTAAGAACAATCAACCCGCTGCGATTATCCTTTCCCCTGCGGAATTCTCCCGTCTAAGTGAAATTGAAGAAGATTACGCTCTCCTTCTCGAAGCCACTGAAAGGCTTGCGAACAACACCGCTCCTACCACTTCCATGGAAGATGTTTTGAAGGAACTAGGCATCAGCGAGGCTGAACTTGCATCTGTGAAAGATGTGGTGATTGAATGAACTGGAGTATTGAATTCTTAGATGAAGCCAAAAAGGATTTGAAAAGATTGGATCACAGCATCCAGATTCAGATTGTAAAAGGCGTTCAGAAAGTAGCCCAGAATCCTCTCTCTGTTCATGAGGGTGGGTACGGAAAGCCGCTTGGCAATAAGGTTGGCACAAATCTGACCAATCTTCTCAAAATCAAATTTCGCGACCTTGGTATCAGAATTGTCTATAAAGTAGAACGCACAGAAACAACGATGAAAATCATTGTGATTTCTGCGCGTTCTGACGAACAAGTATACAAAGAAGCCGCAAGACGAAGAATCAAGTATGATCTATGAGCACCGGAACCAGTTATTACGTCAGTTCCAGTGCTCAGCTCTATTATGACAACTGATGTCATAACAAACGGTGGACTTATACACTGATCATTTAATGGATGAAGTAACTGCTATTATTCCTGACCCTGCAACACTGCATACCAGCACGATAAGCAGATATATGGCAATTGCATTTACATTCTCAGCTTCAGCTATTAAATCCATGTTTCCGTTTACTATCAAACATAAAATGCCCATCAGTACCATCGAAATCACTATTGTAATAATCATTTGAATAAGGAATATCATGATAATATCCCTGAAGCACAAGCCATTCATCCTATACAGCATGTAATTCTCACGATTGGTTTTCGTTTTCGTGATCATCTGCAGCACGACGCTGATGCATCCCAGTATAATAACAAGATATTTAAGCAGCATGCAGGCCATAGATACAAGCAGATTCAGTTCATGGTAACTTACCAGTTGAGACGATATATCACGCAATGTCATATTAGGATATTCTGATGCCAGATTATTTATTTCTGTTCTGAGGCTGTCCATATCTGCATCTTCATCTGCAAATATCCTTACCCTCGTATATGTTGAATCTATATCCAGCGCATCGAAGGCTTCACATGATGTTATCAATGCGTAGGTTCTAGGCTGGAATTGCACTTCATCCACTCGGTCAAACCAACCTGCATGGCTTCTGATTATTGCGCCTATTCTGACAGTATGGTCATGTCGTTCGATCAGATTTCGCGTTTCCTCTTCATTTATTCCTGAATTTATTTCAGTGAGAACTCTATACTCTGAGACAGTGATCTCATCTCCCACATGAAACAGCGTATCATTGATGGCATTCTCATCCAGATAATCCACATAACCCAGACCTCTGCTCGGTGGCTCTCCATCTCTGGAAACGCCATATTCTTCATATATGCATGCAGGAACTACCATTATTATCTCTTCACCGCTATTGAGTTTTTCTATATCAATGGTTCCTTCTGTTACATAATCACTGAGGAATTGCATATCGCTGGCCGGATACCCCTTCATAACAGTTTGTATTATCGTATTATCCTGATATCCCACTATCCGAAGCAGCTCGTCATGACCCGGCACAAACCTCTGCCCGCCAAGAGTCTTAATACTGTATTGGCCGTCAAGATATGTATCAGAAATATCCAGATACTCGTCGAAGCTGTCTGCATCCTTCAGAAGTAATATTTTATCCGTTATTTTATACGCATTAACCCGTCCCACTCCTTGCGCCTGTGCAATTTTCTGCAGGTCATCTGCACTAATTCCATTTTTCTCATATGTATATATATAACTGATATCTCCTTCCTCTGTGCCATCATATGATTTGTTCTTCGCCAGTAATTCAAAATCATAATTCATAGGCATCTCACCGTCATATCCGCCCGCATAAGCGGTCTGCGCACTAAAATTCTTAATGTAATTATTAATATAGATTACGAAAAATGCTGAAATAACAATGATAAGGATTGTAAATATGAACGCCTTGGGAACAGTTTTATATTCCAGAAATGCCAGCCTCATACATCCTGTCTTATGAGCCCTGTGACGAATGCGATTTTCTCTTAGTTTATTATCCTTCAATCTGAAAATCAGATTGCCGATAACAAAAACTATAACTGCGTTTGCGAGAACGAGCATAAGTATATTGAGAATGTCAACCTGTATATCAATACTTCGCTCCAGGCTGTCTCCCAGGCTCCTTACCGCCAAAACTGTGCCTGCCATGCCTAACATCAATCCCACAGCATTGCCTATGATGAGATATATTCCCAGCTCCAGATTATAATATTTTCTGGCTCGTCCCCATTCTGTCCCCAACATCCACATGAAACGGTATCTTCTTATAATAGAACGACAGCTAAATATCATGGTGCCCAGCAGCAGGAAGGCACACACGACTCCTGATATTGCGAGAAAACTCTGCGGAGTATCGAAGCTGTTATTTTGTGTCTGCGCATTTTTCCAATTATAGTTTTCATACATGCCATCTCTGTCAGATGTATCGACCATCACGCCATCGCACAACAGTAATAACAAGCAGATGTTCACCCCTGTCTCATCTCTTAAGAGTTCCACGTCAGAACGATCTATGAACACATCTATATTGTCCAATGACATGTCATTTTGTTTTTTTCCTCTAGGCCACAGCCTTCCATAGTCCGCTACCACGCCTACCACATCAGTTTCATAGCCCAGTGCATCTTCGATATCCCGGATATATTCCATTGCCGATTCCGTAACCGCTATCTCTCCGGATTTCTCCGGCAAATGTCCTGATACAAGCCTGATTCCGCTTAATCTGACCCCCGCCTCATCAGCATAACCGGCATGCATTATATTCTCATCGCCGGGTATTACACCTGCAATATTCATTTTTCCAATGTCCGTGAATGAAGCGTTGCTTTCTATCAGATTAATTTCGTTCTGAACCTCCTCTGATGAAGAACTCAAGTCAGCATAAAATATATAATCAAAACCTCCATAAACCTCTGCCACTGATTCTGTCACTGACTGCAATATACTGCGAGATGAATTAAGAAGGACAGATGGCATAATAACAAAAACTGCTATACACAAAATTATAAGCAGCGCCGAAGGATTATGTTGGAATGTACTCTTTAGAACTGCTCTAAGCAGTCCCCATCTGTTCTCTTTCATTTTCATATTTCCTCTAATCTTCCGTCGCACATTTCATATGTCCGACTTGCATACTCAAGCCATGCCATGTCGTGCGTTACTATCAGATACGTCTGCCCGAAGTCCTGATTAGTCTTTTTAATATATTTCATCAGTTCCTTGCTCATCTTAGAGTCAATATTTCCATTAGGCTCATCAGCAAGTATTATGGAGGGCCTCTTAATAAGCGCCCTGGCTATCGCTGTTCTCTGTCTCTCACCGCCCGACAGCTGAGATGGAAAAAAATTCAGCCTGTCCTTGAGCAGTAACAGCTGAATGATCTGTTTTTCATATTCTAAATCGTATTTCCTGCCTGCGATATCGAAGGGGAGTCTGATATTTTCAAGTACATTCAGCTCTTTTATAAGATTAAATTCCTGATATACATAACCGATTTTATTGTTGCGGATCTTGGCACGCCTGCTGTCACTTATTCCCAGAAGTCCTAGTGCTCCCTGATTATCTGAATACATTGTCTCCCCGTCTATTATCACACTGCCGCTATCAGGTTTCAGTAAACCGCCTATAACATTCATAAGCGTGCTTTTACCGGATCCGCTGCGACCTATCAGTACGCATATATCTCCCTGATTGATATTCAGATTTATATTGTCCAGTGCGCGAACCGTATAATTTTTGGTTTTGAATTCTTTCGATAGATTTTCCACTGTTATTATCGGTCTCATCCCGTCACCCCCTCTTGCAGATGCTAGCCGTATAATGTTTGTATTTTTTACAGAATGGACGGCAGCCACGCTGCCTCCCCCATAAGATATTTTGAATATATCAGGTCCATATTTAGTGTGCAACCAAATTTAACTGAGCGGTAAAAAATAGGCACTGAGCGGTAAAAATGCCAGTGCATTCAGTAATGTTGTACAAGTTTATCTTGCATTTCACTATTTTTTTAGTAGTATTAAAGCAAATTGTATTAACTGATTGTATTTTCGACAGGAGGGTGCAGCATGCTCTCAATTATAGTTTGTGATGACGATGTTAACTTTATAAATCAGGTTTTAAAGCCCGCCTTTGACGAACTGTTGGAGCATGATCCTGCCAGTTTCGCTGTTCAATATTTCAGCAACCCGCTTCAGGTTCTTGAGGTCTTCAGATCAGGCAGCATTCCCGACATCCTATTTCTTGATATAGAAATGCCAGACATGAATGGCAAGGTATTGGCCGGAAAACTGCGTGCAATTGACAGATCATTTTCATTAGTTTTTATTTCATCCTACGAAAAAGAGGTCTTTGATTCCTTCAAATACCAGACAACAGATTTTATACCTAAGAACCTGATCAAAGAGCCATACAGTTCAAGATTACTGCAGATTATCCGGCGTCATTCTTCAATACAGCTGCCTGCTGAACCGATTGAGATCATCGATAACTCCGGTCAATTTATGCAGCAGAAATTTTTGCTGCATAACATCCTGGGATTTTATACAAAAAATCGTTCCATCTATCTAATGACGTATTCCGAGGAATTCGAACTGGTTGAAAAAAGATTTAAGAAAATAGAGGCAGCTTACCTTTCACAAGGATTTGCCGTATCACATAGAAACTATCTTGTTAATATAAGTCACATTAAAGCAATTAGAACTGATGAAATATTACTTGATAATGAGAAGCAATTACCCGTCAGCAAACGTTGTTTAAAACCTCTGCGCGACGCATTCAACAAATATCTGGCAAATGGAGCTATATAATATGTCCTCTGATCTGATCATCGAAGCTATTGCTTACCTGATTGAAAATGCAGCCTTCTTTTTTATCTTAGATAGGTTATTTAAAAGGCGATATAATGTTCTTACTACAATAGCTGCTGTACTTATAGCAACCATTGTTGATACTTTAGCCTTTAATCTGCCCGTCTGGCTGAGAGCACCTGTTTTTGTTGTTGTCTGTATACCGCTATGTATTGCCGTATATACTATAAAACCATACATTGCCAGCGCTCTTTGTATCATGTTCGGCTATATTGAGTGTATTGTAAATCTGCTTGTCGGAATTCTGCTTTCCGTATGTTATGATGAATATATTCTCACCATTTTCCGTGGCGTTTCCTGGCATCATATTATTTCACATATTCTGGCAGAGGCTGCAGTTATTGGACTATTATTCTATTTTGCCCATATTCAAAGGAAACTCTCACCGGAATATGGTCTTCAGTTCTGGAAAATATTCAACATTCTGATAATAACATTTTTTATTATTTCGGTTATGTTTATGACCGCATACCCAGTCACATCGCCATCGTCTGTGGCTGAATATATATATGTAATCACCACTGCAATGTTTTTTGTTTTGACAATAGTGATTATACGGCTCTCAATTACTGTATCTGACAAACTGAGACAGGCAGACAAGCTGCGTACAATAAGAGATACTTTTGAAAATCTTGAAGAAGCCTATTATGTCCAACTGGATGCCATTACCGCAACTAGGAAGATGCGTCACGATATGAAGGCTCATATATCAGCAGTTACAGCCTTAATTAGGCAGAACAATGTTGAAGAAGCTATATCCGTACTGCATGAATTCTGCGCCAATCTGGAACTGCCATCGGCTAAAATAGAAGAACTAACGGGGAATATCTATGTGGATATCATCCTGACCAATAAATTGGCATTGTTCAGACAACATGATATCAACTTCGAATATGAATTGGATTTTCTTAATGACGTTCACATAGAAAATATAGATATCACATCTGTTGTTTCGAATCTGTTGGATAATGCATATGAAGCCGCCTCTGTGTCTGAGAAAAAATATATCAGGTTTCAACTTATGGACTATGATTCGCACATCTTCATCCGCACACTTAACAGTTATGCAGTAGAACCGATATCCAGTTCAGTTCTGGGGCGTGTACTAAATTCTACTAAAAAGGATCCCGGTGTCCACGGGCTAGGAATGGAGATTATCCGCGACTTAGCTGATAAATATAACGGCAGCTTTATCTGGAATATACACGACGGTTTGTTCGACGCATATGTCACTATGGCCAAGGATATTTATGACACAACTAAGGATTCAAAATAACCGTCACCATCCATAATTGGTCAAAATAGTGTTTTTTCATTCAATGATGGAATTGGACTACTGTATCTTCTTACCGATGACCTGGCACTTCTTGCCGCAGAACGCGATAGCATATGCCCGGATATTTTTGACCCCATAGCGACGCAAAGCAGCGGTATAATCCTTATCTTCAATCTGCTGCATGGCAGCCTTGCATGCCTCGTCTAATTTTTTTATATCCTTGACGGCCTTGAGTTCAATTACGAAACCCGTTTCGCCATTTTCATGCTCAACAATAATGTCTGCACGGCCGGAACCAGATTCATCATTTGACGAAACTGCCCACTGTGCGCAAGTGCATAATAATGCCAGCATAAATCCGTGATAGAAAGATTCTCTGGCATCATAAAAGCTAACAGTAGATACCAGCTGCCTAATTAGATAATCAGTAATAGTATCTGTATCACCATTTTCAAATGCTTCATATAATTTGCCTAGCTGCTCCGTTTCTGTTCGAGCTTTATCGCTGAACCATTCCAGAACCTGGCTTCTAAAAATCTGCTGAATCTCGTGATTAGGAATACGGAGATTGTACCTTTCATCTGTCGGGCATTCTGCAGTCGTCAGATATCCGGTCATATATAGCAGACTCCAAATATTATTGACATTATTATCAATTTCACTATGTGTCAATTGGTCGTTCAGGATTTTTGTAATGGTCTGACCTGCAATTAAATCCTCCACCTCCATGCGAGTGGTGCTTGTCTTCGTTTCGTTAATAAGCTTGCGAACCATATCATTGCCACTGGTATGCAGCCAGTAAGCCTTTGGCTTGGCATATGGATTGGAACGCAGGGCATCGCAATAGCTGATCACATCCCAAGGACAGTATACATTCTGGTTGCCAAACAGATAACCGTCATACCATTCCCATATCTCTTCATAGTGGTCATTCAGACCATAGGCTGAGAGTATTTCTCTGACATCAGAATCTGTAAATCCGAAGTATTCATCAAATTGAACATCCGATATAGAACATATCTTCGGATTATTAAGTCCTGTAAAAATGCTTTCCTTCGATATGCGAAGGCATCCTGTCAGCACAGCAAAAAAAAGACTGCTGTTAGTCTTGAGGGCAGCACCTAACATAGATCGAATCAGAGCGGCCATCTGCGGGTAATAACCATGCGCATAAGCCTTGTCCAGGGGAACATCATACTCGTCGATCAATATAATGACCTTCTTACCATAGTGCTTTTCCAAAAGTCGGCTAAGCATTTTTAGGCTATCGGTAATATCGGAGATACTGTCATTTCGGTCAAGAAGTATTTTAAGAGAACTTTTTTCTGCCTCAGAGATGACCTTGCTGTCTAATAGATATTGATGTCGCAGAGCCTCGTCAAAAATCAGTTTTCTTAAGAGCTCATAAGCAACATCAAATGTCAGTCCGTCTACATTCTTGAGCGAAATTGAAATCACCGGAAATTTGCCCATGTATGCTTCACACAGTTCCTTTTCTTTACTGACAGCCAGCCCATTGAATATGTTTTTGTTACTTCCAATCTCGAAAAACGCCTGCAGCATGCTCATGTTGAGTGATTTGCCAAAGCGTCGCGGCCGCGTAAAAAGATTGACCTCTCCCCAGTTTTGCATAAGGTCGATAATCAGACCGGTTTTGTCTACATAATAAAAATTCTCTGTTCTTAACTTTTCAAAGCTGTCAATGCCAACCGGTAACTTCTTCACGCTGCACCGCCTCTCGGATAATTTTGCCATTACTAGATATTCTTATCGTTGTTGTAATGCAAATCGAATTGTTTTCAAGCTTGCATTTTCAGAGTAGCACAATATTTGCTTATCGGTCAAGACTACGCAAAAACTCGGGCCGTGTAAGTTTATGCTCGGATTGAATAGTGCAGAGTTGCACCACAAAGTTTGATAAGAATTAATCAACAAGAGTTACTATGTAGAGGGTGGTTTCTCCCACCTAATACATATGGCTGCGGCTCATTTGTGGTGAATGGAACAGCAGTTGTAGGAAAGGGCATTTCTGCGTTTTAATTCTTTTCCTCGGTGCTGGCTACAAGTCGGTCAAAATCACTCTGATACTGACGATCCTGAATGACACGGTATTTCTCAAATTCGCTCTCAGCAAAGGCTTTTGCAATGGCAGCGGTCACTTTCCCTTTATGATGCAGCACTTCTTCCTCGTTAAACTGCAAAAACGCGTCCAGCCGTGCGACCCAATCCTGCATATACATGATGTTCCCACGGCGTGCCTGCCGCTCGGCATAATCCAGATACATCGTAACAATTTCGTTCAGGCTTCCCATCTCGGTTTCGTCCAGATAATTCTTTGCTATCACAACATCAGATTTGCGGATTCTGCCGCTCGGTGCATTTTTCCACGTTGTCAGCCCCATATTCGGTTTCGTGCTGTCTGCCCGGTCATAGATGATCTCCGCTGCGGTGTGCTTTGTAATTGCGTAATGCAGCTTGTTTTGCACGGTGGCGAAAAACTCTTTTGTAACAGGACTGTCTACGTCATAGTCTGCGCTGCACTGGGAATAGATGTCCGTGATTTTCTGGTAAAATCTTCTCTCGCTGGCGCGAATGTCGCGGATGCGCTCCAGCTGTTCTTCAAAATAATCCTTCCCGAAGAAGTTCTGCGGCTCTTTCAGGCGCTCATCGTCCATGACATAGCCTTTGATAATATACTCCCTCAGTATTCTGTTTGCCCAGATGCGGAACATGGTGGCCTTTTTGGAGTTCACCCGATAGCCGACTGCAATGATAGCATCCAGATTATAATATTTTGTGGAATAATTTTTCCCGTCTGCCGCAGTTGTTTCCAAAACGGAAACAACTGAATCCTCCATCAATTCGCCGGAGGCAAAGATATTCTTCAGGTGCTTTGAGATGGCAGCTTTCTGCACCTCAAACAACTCCGCCATCTTTGCCTGCGTCAGCCATAAATTCTCCTGATATAGCAGAATCTCAACTTTGACATCCCCGCTATCAGTCTTATAAAACAAAATTTCTCTTGTCTCGTACGGGGTAAGCGCCATGTTCTCATCCATTTCCTTTATCCTCCCGGCTCTTAGCCCGTGTTTTATAGACATTATACTGATTCTTGCACCGGGCGCTGCAAAATGCGGAATTAGCCCGGCTGCCAAGGAACACCTTCTGGCAGTGTTTGCACAGCCGCAGGGGTTTCGCCTCGTCCACCAACATAAAGCTGAACATCATCAGCATCCCCGCATTCAGCGCTTCCAGCACTATCTCGGAGGATTTCTTCAGCGGATTATATACATCGGGCTTTGCCGTCTTTTCCGCCGTAATATACCGCTTGCCATCTGCTGCAGTTTTCAATTCGTAGCGGTCATACCGCCCCCAATGGGAACGGGACTGTGCAAACAGATTGTTCATGACGCTGTTCCTCTCTATTCGTAATCCGTCTATATATTAACCATATTACTATGGTATCAACCGTCCTTGACATCGTCAAGTGCGGCCTTCTTTTTCTCGGCTTTGTTTTTTTTCCCGGCAGTCTTTCTTGTACTAAATAAGATGTAACAAATATAAAATTTACCGCTCAGTGCAATCTGGTTGCAGCACGAATAGGAGATTGTTATATTAAAATTATTTCAGATAGAAAGAAAAGATGGATATGAGGGTATGCTGTGTAGTTATGCTATTTTTTTCACTGAGAGGGTAAAAGTTTGAAGGGATCTGCATTAAGAAGAATTTTTATTATACTTGGAATCCTGATTGGAATTTTCGCAATAATCAATCTGGCATGGCTGTTTATGATCAAACTGCCGTATGAGCACTATTGTGAGCGAAGTGAGAAATTCTGCACAAGCAGTAAATTTACTTCGATGGAAGAGGTTGAGATGTATTTTCATACGTATTATGACGATGAAATGGGATACGGTTATAAAATATACCAACCAAGTTATCTTAGATTTATTCCCCTAACATTGGCAATTGGTGATAATCGTCATGTTATTGCTACAATCAATGCAGAGACTGGCGAGATAACCAGTGATGATCCTCCGCTTATGAGAATTGATATTATTAGAAATGCATTTGGTTCATATGCATATTTGCTGAATGTAACTGAGCCTGGAGGAAATTTATATGGTGTCAAAATTACACGAGATTTTGAGATATTATATGCAACAAGCAATGACACAAAGACCCGTACGCAAGAACTGATAGATCCGAACTGCGAAAATGGTCATTGATATCTTGCACAAAATGAATGATATGGGCAAGACCATAATCCTGGTGACCCACAGTGAGGCAATAATACAGGCAGAGAAAAACGTTATTAGGTTGTGAGCATAATTATCCCAAAATTCAGTCTTCTTATTTTTTTAATGTCTATCTAACCTTATGACACTTTTATGACACTTTTAACGCAGTTTTTCGGAGAAGTTTATCTTGAGTCCTTATATAATGACCAGCGTAAGAGATATACAACAACGAAACAAGCAGAGAGATGTTCAAAACACTCTTGCAAAAGCCCTAAACAAGTAAGGAACAAACACGGGCAGAGAAAAAGATTAAATTATCACACAAGAAGGTTTAAGGAAAAGTAAGGAGAAAGAAATGAAAAAGACATTGAAAAAGGCATCAATAGCAACTCTTGCCGGAATTATGGCAGCCGCAGTACCATTTACAGCAATGGCCTCTGAGCCAACAGCAACCGTACCTGACTCATCAGAACAGACAGAGATGGCAGCTGAAATGACAGAAGAAGAATTTGAAGCATTCTTAGATGAACTTCTGCAGTCACTCGATGAGGACACTACCTCCTCCGATTACAGCTGGGACAGCGATTACAATTGGGACAGCGATTACAGCACAGATACCATCAGCGAGGCGCAATTAGAGCAGGAGATTTTCAACATTCTTGCCGGAATCGGTACCGAGATTGAAAATGCTCTCTCCGTAGAACAAATCGAGGAAATCAATGTAGCCTTTAACTCTCTTTTAGTCGGAGTTACAGATCATGTCGAGGTATTTTTAAACAGACTGGTTGATATACTTGACGATGCAAGCTCTGAGATTGGTCTTGATGAAGACACCAACTATTTTGAGATGTCAGCTGAAGAGGAAGCTATTTGGAACCAGATGAGCGAAATATATGATGCAATCGATGAACTTGAAGCTGAAAACATCGATACCTGGAAGAAGCTGTATCAGAATACCACTGTTGATGACATTGATGAAGATTTCGACGAATCTGCATTTATTATTAAATCTAAGGATCTGACAACAGATGAGAAGAACGTTCTTCTTGACCAGATTGAGCAGGAAGACTTATATCAGGAGCAGCTTAGTGCATATCAGGATGAACTCAATGCTATGAGAGACACAGATTATTTAGGCAGCATAACTGCTGAAGAACAGGCCATTTGGAACAAGATTTTAACATTCTACAACCGTGCATATGTTGTTCATCAGAACAATGCAGAACTGTGGTGTACAATTGACGAAGCCCTTAATGAAGTTTCTGATTATTCAGCTGTCCTCGACGATCTGGACTCATTCATAAATGGTCTTGATACTATTACAGATGAGCAGAAGGCTGCAGCAATTGCAGACAATAACTTAGTTTATATCTTTAACAGACAGGCTGAACTGCTCGAAGACTCTATCTACAACAGCATCATAGATGAATCAGATTATATTGCAAATGCAGCAGGCTGATTGCAGAGCAGCTGTATAACGGATGGCAATTTTAGTTTCCATCGCCATTGACTAATAATATAAGGAGAAAAACCATGAAAAAGACATTAAAAAAAGCATCAATAGCAACTCTTGCCGGAATTATGGCAGCCGCAGTACCATTTACAGCAATGGCTTCTGAGCCGGCAGCAACTACATCTGACGCATCAGAACAGACAGAGATTTCAGTTGAAATAACAGAAGACGACATTGAAGCATTCTTAGATTCACTGGCAGCTTCACTTGCCGAGGACACATCATCAGATTCCGGCGCCGACAGTGATTACGACCTTGAAGGCATAAACGGATCAGCATTAGAGACAGAAATTCTCAGCATTCTTACCCAGATCGGTACAGAAATCCAGAATGCCCTCTCTGAGGAGCAGATTCAGAAGATCAATAATGCATTTGACACTCTCATAACCGGAGTTACAGATAATGCAGAAGTATTCCTGAACCAGTTAGTTGAAGTATTCGATGAAGTCAGCTCAAATATCAGTCTGGATGAGGACGATGCAAGCCTTTTTGAAATGACACCTGAGGAAGAGGCTGTTTTCAACCAGATGGGCGAAGTATATGACGCTATCGACGTTCTCGAAGCTTCAAATATTGATACATGGAAGAAACTGTATCAGAACACTACCGTTGAGGACATCGACAATGACTTCGACGAATCAGCATTTATTACCGAATCTAAGAATTTGACAGCGGACGAGAAAGATGTGCTTCTTAAGCAGATTGAACAAGAGGATGCATACCAGACACAGCTCTGCGAATTACAGGATGAACTCTCTGCTATCAATAACACAGACTACTCAGGCGGCACAACTGATGAAGAACAGGCCGTTTGGAACAAGATCTTAACATTCTATAACCGTGCATATGCAGTTCGTCAGACAAATGCTGACCTGTGGAATGTAATTGACGAGGCACTTAACGAATCTGACGATTATTTCACAGTCATTGAAGACATGGAGTCCTTCATAAACAGCCTTGATATTCTTACAAATGAAGAGAAGTCCGATGCAATTGCTGACAATAAATTAATCGATATCTTCAATGCTCAGGCTGACCTCCTTCTGGATGCTTACTATGACATCTCTGCAGATGAAACAGTTGACACCACAAGTGCAGAAGGCTGATTGCATAGCAGCCGCATTAAAGACGACAATTTTAGCTCCTCCATTGACTAAATAAAATAATATTGCAAAACAAACCTCCCATCGTCAAAATCATGGCGGTGGGAGGTTTTTATGATCATAAGTAATTCCCTAGCCTTCTTGGCTAATTCAAGTTTACCGAGCGCTTGCAATACATTTTTATCTGACTTGATCAATAAAATGTGTGAACTGCATTTGCACATCTCTGCACTGATGTAGACATCAGAAATTCTATTTAAGTATAGACACCATCTTCTATCTTTCATATAATCCAATCAGGATTTATTTCTAACACGATATAAGGATGGTAATAATTGTGAAGTGGATGGATGAACCTAAATATGATGTTCCTTTTTTTACATTTGAAAATCTTGAACGTACCGACATTGTGACAAATGCCTTTACGACCAAGTTTTATTGGAAAAACGGACGAGGCATTGGTGAAACTATCAATGATTTTTTTCAGCCGCTGCTGAGAGTATCCTCCGAGCCGGAAGAAGTTGCTCACTGCGAGATGCTTCTTAAGCGACAGTTCGAGGTTAAAGACGGCTATCTCATTTCATCTGCACAGAAGCATACCAATAATATTTACCGGATAACCTCAGACGATGTGGAAGCATCCATAAATGGCAATCTGCATCTTGAGAGCATCGACGGTCTTATTACCGACATCCCGGGTGTTATGTTGGAGACATTTGGGGCAGACTGCCCCTCCGTTTATATAGTTGACCCTGTACATAAGGCCATCGGCCTGTGTCATTCCGGTCGCAAGGGCACACAGACTCATATCGCAGCTGTTATGCTGGAAGCAATGTTCAAATCCTATGGCACACAGCCGGCCGATGTATTGGCTGCGATATCGCCGGGCATCTGCACGGATTGCTACGAAGTCGGTGATGATGTTGCCGAGGATTTCGTTAGAGATTACAAGAATAAGACCAAATTCATGAATCTCCGGGCGGCAAATGTTTTAACTGAACCTTCCGATACCTATGCAGCCGGCAAATGTCCTGGTGACTGCCCGGATCACTCAGGCAACGGATTGCCATGTATGCCTTACATAAATGGTCGCTATCATATTGACCTGCTTCGTGCTGTCACTCAATCGTTGACGGCGTGCGGCGTAGACCCTGACAATATTGAGGTTTCCCACCTGTGCACCCGATGCAGGAGCGATATTTTTTATTCATTCAGAGCTGAAGGGAAAATCTCAAACGAAAACTGCGGACTGCTGATGATTAAGGAATAACATTAGTATAGCCAATTTTAGCCAGAATATCCGACCAAACTAAATTCTTATTTTAGTTTGGACAGAAAAAGAGCTCCTTTCGGAACTCTTCTCAACAAGTTATATACTTACGATTTTATTCAGCGCTGAACTGGTCTTTGCCCGCGTACCGGTTTCACATCGCTTTCATAAAGCTGAAACGCCTGTGCCGTAAATTTCAAATTAGTGGAAATATCTCTGAAGAAGACCTTCAAATGCTCTGCCGTGTCTTGCCTCATCACGAGCCATTTCATGAACTGTATCATGGATAGCATCCAGACCCAGTTCCTTAGCCTTCTTAGCTAATTCAAATTTGCCGAGGGTTGCGCCATTTTCAGCTTCCACTCTCATCTCAAGGTTCTTCTGAGTTGAATCAGTTACCATTTCACCCAACAGCTCTGCAAATTTTGCAGCATGCTCTGCCTCTTCGTAAGCTGCCTTCTCCCAGTACAGGCCGATCTCCGGATATCCTTCTCTGAAGGCAACACGTGCCATAGCCAGATACATTCCGACCTCTGAGCACTCGCCGTTGAAGTTGTCTCTGAGACCTTCAATTATCTCCTGAGGAGCGTCCTGTCCGATTCCTACAACATGCTCTGCAGCCCATGTCTTATCGCCGCCCATTTTTTCAAACTTATCTGATTTTACGTGACATACCGGGCACTCTTCCGGCGGAGTATCGCCTTCATGTACATAACCGCATACCTTACAAATCCACTTTGCCATTTTAATTTCTCCTTTTTCTCTACTATTGTTGTTTTTATTAAAATCACAGCCTATTCGCTATGTCGCTGTACAAGTTTTTCCTTGCATTTGCTGCACTGTCCAAAGAAATAAATATCCTTGCCTTGTATATCTCCGTCAAATATCTCCTTCGCTGCCGCATTCACAGAATCTAACAGCTCGTGATCCTTCAGAAAAATGTCCTCCACGGCTCCGCAATCGCTGCATATAAAATGCTGATGCTCCTGTGTATTACCATCAAAATGTTCTGCGCCATTCCTGCCCTTGAGTCTTAAAATCATATCATTGTCAGCCAGCTGGTTTAAATTTCTGTAAACCGTTCCAAGGCTGATATTAGGAATCACATTCCGAACATTCTGGTAGATCACTTCCGCTGTCGGATGATCAGTTCTCGTATGGAGAAAATCTAATATTGCATTTCTTTGTTTTGAATAATTCAGTGTTTTCACTGCTTTATCTCCAAATCAGTAATTATTACTGATTTTATTTTACATGAATTTCTGACTATGTCAAGGGTTTTATTATAATTTAGTAATTTTTATTACTTTTGCCAATTACAACGTTATTTATTGAAATCTTAAGGGGCTTGCTATTACATAAAAACCTCCAAGCCGTATGTTCAATCAACATTTCCATGTGCGAACATACAGCCGGAGGTAACACTGACCGCAGGTTTTCAATTGATACCTGCTTCTTGAATAATCTTCCTTAGAATAGGCTAAAAATAGAATTATTCAGATAATAAAAATGACTATAAAATGATAGCAACTATCGCCGCGATAATTGCAGCGATAAATATAAATGGCATAAGGCAGCAGCCTCCGCGTCTTGGCGGTGGCGGTCCCCATGGTCTTCTCGGGCCTCTCATTCCCGGGCCACCCATTCCTGGTCCGCCTGGTCTCGGTCCGCCCATTCCCGGGCCACCCATTCTCGGTCCTCCGCCCATTCCCGGGCCGCCGCCCATTCCTGGTCCACCTGGTCCATGTCCTGGCATAAAATCACTCCTTCCTATAATTCTTAACCTTGAATCATCGACTTGTAAAACGTCTCCTTGAAACATCCCCTGTTTATCAGTTCAACCGGATATTTTCGAAATTCTATACAGATATTCCCCCAATGTCTCAATTATACATTATTTGCCTGTCATCAGGCTCTTATATTCCTCAATACAGTTGATATTGGCAAATGCTCTCTCCAAATCTGCATTATTTAATTTGGGATTTATCTTCTTTAAATCCTCTGTATGAACTGACTCAATATTCTCCATACCAAGTGCCTTAAGCAGGGCGAACTCACCCAGCTCCTGTGACTGTTTCATCAAGTCATATGCCCTTCTTGAATATGCTGCAGCGCAGGCTTCTATATGAGTATTCTCCTTATGCTGATCTGCGTCCATATCATTTTTTACGCAGTTACCGGCATTATCTGCAGCGCATTTTTGATCGCTGTTTTCGTGTCCTGATAAATCACCATCTAATGACAGCATGGCTGCCACCGGCGGTTCCTTTTCCTCGGCAAGTTTTTTCTCAGCTTGCAAAATATCCTCCAGCGATTCATCAGGCTCTACCAGCCTGAGCTTAGGCAGCTCATGTCCTTTTGGCGAAACAGGATGCATTTCATCATATTTATCATCAGCTGCCTGCATTCTATCAAGAAGATGTGCCAGCACTTCCATTGATGCATTTGGGCAGTCAACCGCCGTCACTGCAAATTCCCTGAGTTTCGTCTGCTCAAATACCGACATGATCCCGCCCATGGGACCGATACTGTCATATTTATCCTCTAAAATCTCCGGCTTAATTGACGCACGCATACCCGACGCCTTTATATATTCATATATTTTCAGCGCATGCTCTTTATTTCCGCCTGCGATTATTACTCTGCCAAAATGCTTATTTGCCTCATCCAGTAGTATCTGCAGGAAAGTCCTGCCATTATATTCAAGAAATGTTTTATCTGTACCCATGCGGCTGCTCTTGCCGCCTGCTAATATTACTAATGTTTTCATCTTCATGCCTTTCTGTCAATATCTTACAGATTATAAGAATTTTACATATACATAAGCGCGGATGCAATCCATTTTTCGTGTAATGCTCTGTCAAATAATTATCCTGTTTTCTGCGGCATCATGAAAACCCGACGCGCAAACTGTAATTCGCCATAATTATTCAGTCTCTGATCATATCACAGCAGATCCGATAGTCTCGCAAATTCCTCCAGCGACAATGCCTCTCCTCTTACCGTCTCCGACAGCCCCATAACACGAAGTGCATTCACGACCTGTTCTCTGGTATAACTGAGTGCATCGGCATTTGCAATGGAATTGGCAAGTGTTTTTCTTCTCTGATTAAATGCCGCTCTTATTATTGCAAACATTTTGGAATGATCCGCTGCCTTGACAGGTCTTTGATCCGGTTCATATATGTCAAGCCGGATAACTGCTGAGTCAACATCGGGACGCGGAAGAAAGCAATTCCTCGTAACCGTCATTACATATTCTGGCTTTGAATAATATTGAACTGCCAGTGACAGCGCACCATAGCTCTTGCTGCCGGGTTTTTCCTGCATGCGCTCTGCAACCTCCTTCTGTACCATAACGGTTATACTCTCAATACAGCTCTTCTTCTCAAGCAATTCCATAATGATGGGAGTTGTTATGTAATAAGGAAGATTCGCAACTACCTTTATCCTCGGTTGTTCAGGTGAAGATTCGCTGCCATCTTCAGCAGATGCTGCCACCGCATTGGTTTGCGACATCTTTTCTCTCACCACCTGAGTGATCAAGGCCTCTATGTCAACCTTCAGGATATCTTCATTTACAAGAGTGAAATTATCATAATCCTGCATGGTTTCACCAAGTATCGGAATTAACATTTTATCCACTTCAACAGCGATAACCTGGCCTGCCGCCCTGCACAGCTGACCTGTCAATGCTCCCAGTCCGGGACCGATCTCTAACACAATGTCATTCTTCGTAACCTCGGCGGCACTTACAATTCCACTCAGTATATTATCATCGATCAGAAAATTCTGACCATATTTTTTTTGAATAGAAAAGTTGTATTTTTTCAGTAATTCAATGGTGGTGCTGTTCGTACCTGCCATATCTTATCCTCCTGTTATAATCTGCAGTTCTCAAGGTTCATCTGAGCCCTTCTCTTCATCTCATTTTGTTAATAGGTCAATATAATCCCGAACAGTGGCTGCCGCAGCTCGAGATAATCCGCAATCAATTTTTCGTGCGCCAAGACGGGGCAGCTGCTGCTAAAATGAGATTACTGAGCCTACATTCAAGGCGCACATAACAAGCTTTAGTTATGTCGAAACGCCGCAGCCACCGTCATCCTAGCTTATACACCTGTCTGGCATTCTGCGATGTAATGTCAATGACCTGCTCCCTCGTCACTCCCTTGATATCTGCAATAGCCTGCGCAGCATAACTTATGTATCCGGAATCGTTTCGCTTGCCTCTGTACGGTGACGGCGCCAGATATGGGCAGTCTGTCTCAAGTACCATCCTGTCCAACGGCATATATGATACGACCTCTTTAATCTTTTTGGAGTTCTTGAATGTAACTACGCCACCGATTCCCAGCATAAATCCCATGTCCAGAAATTCTGCTGCCATCTCCTTACCGTAGGAGAAGCAATGAACTATGCCGCCTGTATCCCGTGCATTCTCTGCTTTCATAAGGTCCGCTGTATCTGCAGCCGCATCGCGGCTGTGGATATTAACAGGTTTATTAAATTCCTTAGCCAGATTGATCTGATCGGCAAACCATTTCTTCTGAAGCGGTTTATTTGTATCATCATAATGATAATCCAGACCTATCTCTCCTACTGCCACAACCTTAGGATGCGTCAATGCTGCCCGCAGCAGCTTCATTTCACGTTCTGAGGCTGTCCATTCTGGTGAAATTATCTCATCATGGTCATATGCCGCAAAAGCCTCGCCTAACCATTCCTGTATTTTAATTATATTATAAGTTTGTACCCACTCAATATCTGCACTGGCCCCGGCTGCCTTCCTTTCCAACTCTTTCGGATCCTCACATGGTTCTTCCGTATTCATGCAGCTGTTATTTGCCAGTTGTGACAATTTAGCATGCTCATCATTATCTGATCTGTTAGTATTCATAACCTGCAGTGCGGCATCCAGATCTTCTGTTTTCGGCAGCACAATGCCCGACCCTGTCACAGTCCCAAAACTGTCAGCCACTTTTCCAGTACCGCTGCCATGCATACTTGCAGCTTGACATTCTGCATCAATTTCACGTCCGTATACTTCCATAACACGACTGCCTGTATTATCACCGCAGCCGTATACCTCGCAGGGATGCAAGCCTGCCATTGCATATACAAAATCATAATACTGTGCAAGCGCCAGAACCTTAGGAATCGTTCTTGCGGCTGCCGAGGCATTTATTACATTTGCCACGCCTCTTTCTAAAAGACCGGAAAGAAGTTCTTTCCGGTCTTTATCAAATGCATGGTCATCATAATGTGCATGTGTATCTATAATCATATTCATATAATTATTTTGCTGTAAGCTCCTCCACCTGCGCCAGCACTTCCTTAATATCACGGCGTGCGAAGAGGATCTGCGGCTTCTCTGTTACCTTATTGCCTGACGGATAGAGCCCGAACTTATCCAGATCATCAAATGCACGAAGCTCAGTATTTAACTGACTGGCAATATTATCAGCTGTATCAGGCATAAATGGCTGAATAAGTGAAGCACCCATGGTGATTCCTTCAATCAAATTGTAAAGAACTGTTGCCAGGCGGTCCTTCTTCGCCTCATCCTTGGCCAAAACCCATGGCTCAGTTTCGTCAATATATTTATTGCATCTCTTGAAGATATTCCATATCTCAGTCATTGCATCAGCAACATGCAGATCAACCATTTTCTCAACAGCCTTATCCTTGATGCCGGTAATTACAGACTTAAAATCCTCATCAAGAGCTGCACATTTCTCGCAAGTCGTTCCCTTGTTTTCAACAACCCCGCCGAAATATTTATTAGACATAGAGATTGTCCTGTTAACCAGATTACCCAGAGTATTGGCAAGGTCTGAATTAACACGCTCAACCATCAGCTCCCATGAGATAGTTCCGTCATTTTCAAATGGCATCTCATGCAATACAAAATATCTTACAGCGTCAATGCCAAATACCTCTACCAGGTCATCAGCATAGATTACATTGCCGCGGGATTTGCTCATCTTAACCGGAGCATCCTCGTCTTCCTGCTTGTCATTTTTAGCCAACAGGAGCCATGGATGTCCGAATACCTGCTTAGGCAGCTCCACATCCAATGCCATCAGCATGATCGGCCAGTAAATAGTATGGAATCTCAGAATATCCTTGCCGATCAGGTGCAGATCCGCCGGCCAGTATTTCTTGTATAATTCGCCATGATTGCCATCAGCATCATAACCTAAGCCTGTAATGTAATTAGACAGGGCGTCGATCCATACGTATACAACATGTTCCGGATCGAAATCCACCGGAATGCCCCACTTAAATGATGTACGTGATACACACAGATCCTGAAGTCCCGGCTTCAGGAAGTTATTCATCATCTCGTTCTTACGTGATTCCGGCTGTATGAATTCAGGATGAGTCTCGATATGCTCGATCAGACGGTCAGCATATTTGCTCATCTTGAAGAAATAAGCCTCTTCCTTGGCCGGATGAACCTCCATGCCGCAGTCAGGGCACTTGTTATCCTTGATCTGGCTGGCTGTATAGAAGGCCTCGCACTCCTTGCAATACATACCTTCATATGAGCCCTTATAAATATCTCCCTTGTCATAGAGTTTCTTAAAAATCTTCTGAACCTGCGCCTCGTGATCAGCATCAGTTGTTCTTATGAAACGGTCATAGGATGCATTCATCAGATCCCAGATACGCTTAACCTCGGCTGCGGTCTTGTCAACAAATTCCTTAGGTGTCAAGCCTGCTGCCTTAGCCTTATCCTCGATCTTCTGGCCGTGTTCGTCGGTTCCGGTCTGAAATCTTACATCATATCCTTCCATCCTGCGAAAGCGCGCGATGGCATCAGCCAATACAATCTCGTATGTGTTGCCGATATGCGGCTTGCCTGAAGTATAAGCGATCGCTGTTGTAATATAATACGGTTTTGACATTGTTCCTCTTTTCCTTTGCCCGCAAATGAGCCGACAAAAATATATTTATCTAAATTCTTCTTTTTAAACTATATTTATGTGCATTTGCATTTATCTGAAATTAAATCCGATCCTGCTGTAAATGCCTTCTGCCGTATGAAGTCCCGGCACCATTGCTGTAATAATGTCATTATAGGCAATATCGGCCAGGCATATGAAGCCGATAATGAACCATAATTTGACAAATGACGAATAACTCATCTTACACGCCATTTCGAATAATATCGGAACAAATACATACATGATAAGTATGCTCAGAATTGCATAAACGATTACAGATCTCAGGCAGATAAATCCGCCCAGATTGCCATAGTTAAGGGATTCAAGATTATAATTCCATATTCTCTTGCCATCGAAAAAATAATACATGCACAGACCTATAAGCAGCTGTATCAGAGAACACCCCACAGCACTTACCAGGATCACAACCCACGGCTTCTTTCTGTAGCAATACAGAATGAGAAAGATCAGAAGTGAAGCTATGCTATATGTTCCCATCCATGGGCCAAACGTGCTGCTGGTCCAATAGAAGGTCTGAAATCCGGAATTAGCCCAATAAAATAATGTCTCATATAAAAATCCCAGCACACCGCCGATGGTCCAGATCGCAAGCCCTATGCCCACCCATGTACTCTTCTCAAAATCATAGGTTTCATTAAGATAATATTTATAATCGTTTAACATATAATCTATAATCCTCTTTTTTAAGTTGTGCTGCCATTTACAGCATGTCAGTTTAACTTGGTTATCATAATGAATTATTGCCGATTTTTCAACCTCTGTTGAATATACTTTTTAAATACTTAATGTCAAAACATGGGCAGCACAAGATCAATTATTTTAGTATGCTCACAGAAGGCGGCACAGGCACTGCGAGAAAACAATCAGCGCAGGCGTTTTCGAGTAGTGCCTGTGCCGTCCCGGCATGAATAACAAATTATTAATACGTGCGTGCCTTCAATATTCCTCCAGAAAATTATGCTTTACGCCCTGCTTATCTTTATAAGTGATGATCGTGCTGAGACTTACATTTTCTACGCTCTTAAAAATATTACTCTCCACATACGGATTGACCTTCTTAAGATTGGCTATCAACTGTTTTGTCTCCATGCGCTTCGAGGCTGAGGTTCCGTCATCACGGCAGGAGGAACAAGTATCTGTAAAATGGCATGCGCATTGAATAAAATGCAAGTCATTATAATCTCTCCAGTGGATTATATCCTCCTCTCGGATCAGATACAGGGGCCTTATCAGCTCCATTCCCTCGAAATTGGTACTGTGAAGCTTAGGCATCATCGTCTGCATTTGCCCTCCATAGAGCATCCCCATCAGTATGGTTTCAATCACATCATCATAGTGATGGCCGAGTGCGATCTTATTGCAGCCCAGCTCTTGAGCTTTACTGTATAAATGTCCCCGTCTCATTCTTGCGCACAGGTAACAAGGCGACTTTTCAATATCGTATACTGCATCGAATATAGTGGATTCGAATACGGTAATCGGTATTCCCAGCATTCTCGCATTCTTCTCGATAACCATACGGTTAATCTCACTATATCCCGGATCCATAACCAGGAAGACCAGCTCGAAAGGGAATTTTCTGTGGTTTTGCAATTCCTGAAATAGTTTGGCCATAAGCATTGAGTCCTTGCCGCCGGAGATGCATACTGCTATTTTGTCCCCCTCCTGCACCAGCTGGTATTGGTTAATCGCCTTGGCAAACGGTGTAAAAAGCTGCTTATGGAACTTCTTTCTTATACTTACTTCTACATCTTTTTGTTTGGAATTGTAATCATCCCTGTATCCAGAAATAAGCCACTGACTGTAACCGCCCTTGAGACTTACCGCATCGTAGCCATAATGTCTTAAGGCATATGCCATATCACGGCTCTGCATGCCCTTCATACAATAAAGCACATATGCTTTATCATGACCTAATATTCCCTTTTCTGCCTGCTCAATCAGATCATCAGCCCACAGGCCCCCCGGAATAAATCCATATTTATGTGACACCCCATCCCTTACATCATATAATGCATATTTTGACGGATGAATATCTGCCAGCTCTTCTATCGTAATTTCTGCATTTTCGTAATTTTCGAACATAGACTTTTCCTGACCTAACCTCAATAACATTGCCAACCGGTATAAACACAGCATAGCATTTGCCGAAACTCTCATCATACCACTGCCTTCACACCGTTAAAATACCGCTGCTGCATAAGGTATTTTCTCTCACAGAGCCGTGTAAGTATACCAGAACAGGCTCAGGATAATCCATATTTTTTGACATTTTACTGATGTTTTTTGACTCGTAAAATACGGATCCGCTTATATTTACGCTGCAGATCATTCCATAACAGCACTTCACCCATTCGGCGTCGATATGCCAGGCGGTTTTATTTACGCAGTAAATCGTCCCATAACAGCACTTCACCCCATAGTCACTGTCTGCGGGCAAATATGGCAAAAGCCGCAAATAGCAACTATGGGGTGAAGCTATATGTATATCAAGCTGTCTTATCGACTGTCAGGAATATGATGCTCAGCGCCCGGGCAGTTGGCGTGAATATCATGCTCCCTCAACCTGAGATACGCATTATTACATTAACACTATTTTCTTTGTTCTTCCGTGCTGTAAACCTCGGCATGCAGACACTGCTCGAAAGCACCTACGCTGAACAGTGTCTGCGCCGTTCCGGCACGGACACCATTGTCTTCGTTCACTGTAATATGAAGAACCAGCAATGCAATTTATTATTCTACATCCTGCAGTGCTGCGAAGTCTTCCTCTCCGGTTCTGATCTTAACAACCTTAGTTACAGGATATACGAAGATCTTGCCATCACCGATATGACCGGTGTACAGAGCCTTCTTAGCAGCCTCAATAACAACATCTACCGGAATCTTGCTTACGACAACCTCAACCTTAACCTTAGGAAGAAGAGTTACATCCATTTCAACACCACGGTATTTCTCGCCGGCGCCCTTCTGGATACCACAACCCATTACCTGAGTTACTGTCATACCGGTTACACCGATATCATTCATTGCTTTCTTAAGTACATCGTATTTGTTAAGTCTTGAGATAATAACAACCTTGTTAATGCCTGTTTCTACTGCTGCATTTGATGTAACAACAGGAACAGATGCATCCTTCTTGTACTGAGGAGCATTGTCATAACTCTCTGTTCCAAGGCTTGTATTATCGTTAACATCCATTGTCATGGTGTTAGAGATATCCATAATGCTGAATCCTGCATATGCACTTGGAAGTCCATGTTCTGTCTGATCCAGACCAATGATCTCTTCTCTTTCTTCAACACGAAGACCCAGAGTTTTCTTAATGATTACGAATGTTATTGTGATCGTAACTGCAGTCCATGCTGCTACTGCAACAAATCCCACAGCCTGGATTCCTAACTGTTTGAATCCGCCGCCGTAGAACAGACCTGCAATTTCATTTCCCGGAACAGCAGGATCTGAGAACAGACCAACTGCAAATGTTCCCCAGATACCATTCAGGCAGTGAACTGCTACTGCGCCAACAGGGTCATCAACACGAAGCTTAAAGTCAAGAAGCCATACGCCAAATACTACTAACAGTCCTGATACAGCACCGATAATAGCAGCGCCAAGACAGTTTGTTGTATCACAAGGAGCAGTGATTGCTACAAGACCTGCAAGTGAGGCATTAAGACACATTGAAATATCAGGCTTGCCATACTTGATCCATGTAAAGATCATACATACTACAGTTGCTACTGCAGGAGCTACAGTTGTTGTAAGGAATACTGAGCCTAACTGCTCAACTGATGTACAAGCAGCTCCGTTGAATCCATACCAGCCAAACCACAGAATGAATACACCGAGTGCGCCAAGTGCAATGTTATGGCCAGGGAATGCATTAACCTTAGTGATCTTGCCTGCACTGTTTTTAACATACTTTCCGATACGAGGTCCCAACATTGCAGCACCGATAAGAGCACAGATACCGCCAACCATATGAATACATGTCGAACCTGCAAAATCATGGAAGCCTAACTGTGATAACCAGCCGCCGCCCCAGATCCAATGTGTTTCAATCGGATATATAATTGCCGAAATAACCGCTGAATATACACAATATGAGATAAATCTTGTTCTTTCAGCCATAGCACCTGAAACAATAGTTGCTGCTGTTGCACAGAATACCAAGTTGAATACGAAGTTCGACCAATCGAAATTTGCATAATCAGTAAAGATATCAAATCCAGGCTTGCCTATGATTCCGACAACATCTTCACCGAATAATAATCCGAAGCCTAAAACAATAAATACAATTGTTCCGATGCAGAAGTCCATCAGATTCTTCATTATGATGTTGCCGGTATTTTTAGCTCTGGTAAAACCAGCCTCAACCATGGCAAATCCTGCCTGCATCCAGAATACCAATGCGGCACCTATCAGGAACCACACGCTGAAAACCTGACTGTTAACAGCACTGTAAATTTCTTCCAACATAATTGTTACCTTCCTTTGTAAGTTTTTGCAGCTTCAGATCCTTTTTGGGGAAAAGGCTCTGAACAATTGTTATTTTATAGACAAAGGCGTACACTTCGATCCTATCGAAATGTACGCCTTTGTACAAAAACATCATTATCTGTGATTCATGAATGGTTTTCCCGGCCTTACATGAATTGTATTTTCGACATATAGTCTATCAAATGTTCAAGGTCTGCCATGTGTGCCGGGACGGCGCAGCAACTGCGAGAAAACAATCAGCGAAGGCGTTTTCGAACAGTTGCTGCACGCCGAGGTTCACGGCACACACGTCCAACCTGTATGAATGCTTATTTGCCACTGTCGCCGTAGTTGGACAGAACTCTGGCTGAAGGATCATTTACATTGCATCCTTCCCACTCCTTATTAGGCATCCAGAAATCTACGATCATTTCAGCCTGACCAGGATAATATTTCTCAAATATCTCCCTGTACAGAAGTGATTCCTTCGTAAACGGCTGCGCATGGGTGTATTTGCTGCGCTTTTCTTCAAACTCTGCGTCAGTATAGCAGCTTTCTGCGTATTCCTTGAGATCATCCACCATGGAATGTCCTACTGCATCTGAGAAGGCTGCCTTCTCTCTCATGAGGATCTCTTCCGGCAGATAATCGCCTTCAAATGCATGTCTTAATAAGTATTTACCTTTATTATAGGTATTGATCTTCTTAGCAGGATCTATTGACATGACATATGATGCAAAATCCAGATCACCGAAAGGAACTCTCGCCTCCAATGAGTTAACCGATATACATCTGTCGGCACGAAGAACATCGTACATATACAGCTCTCTGATACGCTTTACAGCCTCCTGCTGGAAGGCCTGCGCTGATGGGGCAAAGTCTGTATATTTGTATCCGAACAGCTCATCTGATATCTCACCTGTCAGCAGTACCTTGATATCCGTAGTCTCATGAATAGCCTTGCATACCAGATACATACCGATGGAAGCTCTGATAGTAGTAATATCATATGTTCCCAGCATCGCAATAACCGGCTCAAGTGCTGCTATTACATCGTCCCTTGAAATTATAACCTCTGTATGCTCGCTTCCTATATAATCGGCAACGATTCTGGCATATTTAAGGTCGATAGCATCAATATCCATGCCAATTGCAAATGTTCTGATAGGCTTGGAGCTGGCCTTAGCTGCCACCGCGCATACAAGTGAGGAATCAAGTCCGCCTGATAAGAGAAATCCTACCTTAGAGTCAGATACTAATCTCTTAACAATTCCGGCTGTCAGCTTATCATGGATATTCTTGCAGATCGTCTCCAGGTCATCTGTTACAACTTCCTTAACTTCCGTGATATCACGATATTGAACAAACTTGCCATCCTTGTAATAATGTCCGGGAGGAAATGCGATTATCTTATCGCATATTCCTACCAGGTTTTTAGCTTCACTGGCAAATAATATCGCACCCTCGCTGTCATATCCATAGAACAGAGGTCTGATTCCGATAGGATCCCTTGCAGCTATGTACTCATGTGTCCTGTTGTCAAATATTATGCAGGCAAACTCAGCATCTAACTTCTCGAACATGTCAACGCCATATTCAAAATACATAGGAAGCAATATTTCGCAGTCCGAATCGCTCTTAAACGAATAGCCCTTAGTGATCAGGTCATTTTTTATTGCTTCAAATCCGTATATCTCGCCGTTGCATACCACATAACTTCCATTAAGTTCAAATGGCTGCATACCTGCCTCGGTAAGTCCCATTATCGACAGTCTGTTGAATCCCAGAAATCCATATCCTGTATCAATTGTCCTTGTCATATCAGGACCTCTGGAGGCTGTCTTGGCCAATGCCTCATTGAATTTATCTAATGCAGCATCCTTGCTGCACCATCCCATTATTGAACACATGTTATTATCTGCCCCTTTATCATGTATTTATCTTACTCCAAACAACAGCTCGCCATATGTAGGGAATGGCCAGTAATCCTTGGAAGTAACTGTCTCTGCTTCATCGCATGCTGCACGAAGCACTGCCATCTTAGGTAAAATACTGTCTCTTACAGTCTCTGCCTTGGTCTTAGCATCTGAGATTTCCTCGAGACTGATGATTGCTTTCTCAAGACATTCTGTTCTCTCATCAATTGCATCTGTAAGTGCTGAGAGCTTCTCAACCAGCTTGGTCTCAGCCCTGCATGCTATGCTTGGTGAGATTGCCTTCTTAGCTGATACTCGTGACGCAACTGAAGCTGTATAGCTCTCAACTGCCGGCAGGATTCCTCTTCTTGCCATATTAGCCATAGTAGTTGCCTCGATATCAATAACTGTATTGTAGTTCTCGTAAGCAATCTCGGCACGAGACTCGATCTCAACTTCATTGTAAATGTGCTGGTGGATCAGCATATCCTTGTTCTTCTTAAGAAGAAGTGCCGGTATAGCATCCGGAGTGGTTCTAAGGTTAAGAAGTCCTCTCTCCTTAGTAGCTGTCTCAATCCATGCATCGTCATAACCATTTCCATTGAAGAGAATTCTCTTATGCTCAATGATCGTCTGCTTGATCAGATCATGCATTGCTGTCTCGAAGTCCTCGGCTCCTTCCAGCTTATCAGCAAATTCTTCAAGTACCTGTGCAGTTGCTGCATTTAACATAATGTTGCAGTCTGCAATTGAATTAGATGAGCCTAACATACGGAACTCAAACTTATTGCCGGTAAATGCAAATGGTGATGTTCT
This sequence comes from Bacteroidaceae bacterium, assembly GCA_963589005.1. Taxonomy (GTDB): domain Bacteria; phylum Bacillota; class Clostridia; order Lachnospirales; family Lachnospiraceae; genus RGIG5612. The sequence goes on from CAVAJR010000002.1 coordinate 83,943, forward strand.
ATTTCTGTCTGTTGTATCCTTAGGGAACTTAGGAATTACATCTGTTCCCAATTTCATAATTGTCTTTTCAACGCCTGCATAAGGTGTATCTGTCTCAATTGCTTCGAGAATGCCCTTAAGTTCATCACCGATGAAGATTGAGATAACTGCAGGTGGTGCTTCATTTGCTCCGAGTCTGTGGTCATTGCCTGCTGTTGCAACACTGAGACGCAGCAGATCCTGATATTCATCAACAGCCTTGATAACTGCTACCAAGAAGAGCAGGAACTGTGCGTTCTCATATGGCGACTCGCCTGGGGAGAGGAGGTTTACACCTGTGTCTGTTGCAATAGACCAGTTATTATGCTTGCCTGATCCGTTAACGCCTGCAAATGGTTTCTCATGAAGCAGGCATACCAGATCATGCTTTCTTGCAACCTTCTGCATAATCTCCATAGTTAACTGGTTGTGGTCGGTTGCTATATTGGTTGTCTCAAAAATAGGAGCTAACTCATGCTGTGCCGGTGCAACTTCGTTATGTTCTGTCTTAGCGAAAACACCCAGCTTCCAGAGTTCTTCATTAAGCTCATCCATATAAGCCTGAACTCTTGGTTTGATAACGCCGAAGTAATGGTCATCAAGTTCCTGTCCTTTGGCAGGCTTAGCACCGAACAGTGTTCTGCCTGTGAAGATAAGGTCAGGTCTCTTATCAAATACTTTCTTATCTACAAGGAAATATTCCTGCTCAGGACCAACTGATGTTGATACTCTCTGTACATCTGTATTTCCAAATAATCTGAGGACTCTTAATGCCTGTTTATTGATTGCTTCCATTGAACGAAGAAGAGGTGTCTTCTTGTCCAGTGCTTCTCCGCTGTATGAGCAGAAAGCTGTAGGAATGCATAAGGTCTTTCCTTTAATAAATGCATATGATGTAGGATCCCATGCCGTATATCCTCTTGCTTCAAATGTAGCTCTGATTCCGCCTGATGGAAAGCTTGATGCATCAGGCTCACCCTTGATGAGTTCCTTGCCTGAGAATTCCATAATAACGCCGCCGTCAGGTGACGGGGATATGAAGCTGTCGTGCTTTTCTGCTGTTATGCCTGTAAGAGGCTGGAACCAGTGTGTATAATGTGTTGCGCCTTTTTCAACTGCCCAGTCACGCATCGCAGAAGCAACTGCAGCTGCAATTGATGGGTCGAGAGGCTGGCCCTTACGAATAGTCTGCTTCAGAGCTTTATAAGTCTTCTCAGAAAGTCTGGCCTTCATAACCCTCTCGTCAAATACATTTGATCCAAAAATTTCAGGTACTGTTGACATATTTGTTGCTTCCTTTCTACTTAGTCTTTTATTTCATTGTAATTACGACCATTTCTATCAAAAACAAAAAGACAATGGCACCTGGGAACGTACATTCCCGAGACGACATTGTCCTGATGGGCGTAATATATTCCCGCTTTCGACAAATGTCAAGGACTTTTTTTATTTTATTTCACTGATTTTCCGAAAATGCAGTTGACTTTTTGTCATTTTCTGCAATAATTTCTGCCAAAAGAGATATTTTTTGTCAGAAAAAAGGAGGCGAAACCTCATGAAATATACTAAAGAAGAAGTAATGCAATATGTCGAAATGGAGGACGTCAAATTCATCCGTCTGGCATTTTGCGATGTATTTGGAAAGATGAAGAATATCGCCATTCTTCCTACAGAACTGGAACGTGCGTTCAGGGACGGAATCGGAATAGATGCTTCTGCTATAGCAGGATTTGGAGGAGATGTTAAATCAGATCTGTTCCTTCATCCGGATCCATCTACATTATCTTCCCTTCCGTGGCGTTCAGAAAATGGCAAGGTCGTTCGTATGTTCTGCACCATTACCTATCCTGACGGAAAAACATTTGAATGTGATACTCGTGCAGTGCTTATCAATGCAGTTGAGTATGCCAGACGCTCCGGCATTTCTTTTTATTTCGGCTCAGAAATAGAATTTTATTTATTTAAAACAGATGAAGATGGCAATCCTACCAGGATTCCTTATGATAACGCCAGCTACATGGATATAGCACCTGATGACAAGGGTGAAAATATCCGTCGTGAGATATGCCTTACCTTATCTCAGATGGGTATTCATCCTGAGTGCTCCCACCATGAAGAAGGCCCTGGTCAGAACGAGATCGACTTCAGATATTCAGACCCGTTAACTGCTGCTGATAATGTTCTTACATTTAAGTCCGTTGTTTCTACCATAGTAGCCCGTTACGGACTTACAGCAGAATTCTCGCCGAAGCCATTAAGCAATGCTCCCGGAAGCGGTCAGCATATCAATGTTTCTGTTAACGCGCCTGCCGTTTCCAATGCGCTTAATTACATAATCGCAGGAATCATGGATAAGGTCTGTGACATCACAGCTTTTCTCAACCCATGTGAGGAATCATATTTAAGACTCGGCAGCAATAAGGCTCCTAAATATGTATCATGGTCAACGGAGAATCGCTCTCAGCTTATAAGAATCCCGGCCGCACCTCACATGACTGCCCGTGCAGAATTAAGATCTCCGGATCCTACAGCCAATCCTTATCTGGCATATGCATTGATAATATATGCCTGCATGCATGGCATTGAGAACAGACTGGCTCTTGCAGACAGCGCTGACTTCAATCTCTTCAATGCACCTGCGGAAGTTTTGTCACAGTTTCGTCAACTTCCGTCCACATATGACGAAGCAGCCAATGCCGCAGCATTAAGCAGTTTTGTAAAAGAACACCTTCCTGCCGCTATTATAAGATCATACTGCAGGAAATAATCGCAGCTCACCATATTACAATCATCACAGGGGAAAGGGGGTTTGTATATGGTTTTCAGGGAAAATACATATAGTGTTCTTATAGTGTCCTCCGGTGAAAAATTTGCTGCGTCTCTTAAATCATTACTGCCTTCTACAGACTTCTGGCCTGTTAATACAGTAACGACCTCAGGTGAGGCTCGCCGTGAAGCACTGCATACTGCATATGACATGATATTGATCAATACGCCTCTTGCAGATGAGTTCGGAACAAGCCTTGCCACAGACCTGTGTTCTCACGGAAGTGCCGGCGTACTGCTCTTTGTTAAGGCCGAACTATATGAAAATATATATTCTAAAGTCATGGAAGCCGGCGTTATGGTAATGTCCAAGCCAGCTCCTGCGCCGATGATAAGCCAGACATTTCATCTGATGTGCTCTGCCAGGGAACGAATGAGGGGCATGGAAGCAAGGCAGGCAACGGTTGAGGACAAAATCAAGGAGATCCGTCTTGTCAATAAGGCAAAATGGCTTCTTATCGAGTATCTGTCCATGACAGAGGAGCAGGCTCACCATTATATTGAAAAGCAAGCCATGGATATGAGACTTTCTAAAAAGGAGTGTGCGGAGAATATTATCCATACCTACTCAAGCTAGGCTGAAATATTGCATGTACAATAAAAGAACAATAAAAACCGCTTTATAAAATCAATTTTTTATTGACAATTATCTTTCAATAGGGGTAGAATACCTCCATTGAACAAGGGCGTTCGTTTGGATTTGCTGTCCAAATGAATGCCTTCTTTGTTTTAGGGGATTTTTTTATTTTAAATGGAGGCATACGATGACTAAATACATTTTCGTGACCGGAGGCGTTGTGTCCGGTCTCGGCAAAGGAATTACTGCGGCATCTCTCGGCAGACTTCTTAAGATGAGCGGCCTCAAGGTTGCAGCTCAGAAGCTGGATCCTTATATCAATGTTGATCCCGGAACAATGAGTCCATATCAGCATGGTGAGGTTTATGTTACTGAAGATGGTGCAGAAACTGACCTCGACCTCGGTCATTACGAACGTTTCATAGATGAGGATTTGAATAAATTCTCTAATCTTACAACAGGTAAGGTATATTGGAATGTTCTTAACAAAGAGCGCCGCGGCGAATATCTGGGATCAACCGTTCAGGTTATTCCGCATATCACTAACGAAATCAAAGAATTTGTTTATCGCGTAGGAAAACAGACTGATGCAGATGTCGTGATCACTGAGATCGGCGGCACCATCGGTGATATGGAGAGCCAACCCTTCATAGAGGCTGTAAGACAGATATCCCTGGAAGTGGGACGCGAGAACAGTTTATTCATTCATGTTACATTAGTTCCATACCTGGCAGGCTCAGAAGAACATAAGTCTAAGCCTACTCAGCACTCTGTTAAGGAGCTTCAGGGTATGGGCATTAATCCTGATATTATTATATTAAGAAGCGATATTCCTATTACAGACGAGAGCATCTTCAAGAAGATTGCACTGTTTTGTAATGTAAAGCCTGACTGTGTTATTGAAAATCGCACTGTTCCGTGCCTTTACGAAGCACCTCTGATGCTGGAACAGTCTAACTTCTCCGGTGTTGTAAGAAGGGCTCTGAATCTGGAGGTTCCTGAACCTGATACAACAGAATGGGAAGCCATGGTTGCAAGGATCAAGTCCTGCTCCGGCACTGTTAAGATCGGTATTGTAGGCAAATATGTACAGCTCCATGATGCTTATCTGTCAGTAGCAGAAGCATTAAGACATGCAGGATTTGCCAATTCTGTTACTGTAGATATCGAATGGATCGATTCAGAAACGATAACTGCGGCAAATGCAGATGAAATACTGGGCGGTCTGGACGGCATCCTGGTTCCTGGCGGATTCGGCTACAGAGGAATCGACGGAATGATCATTGCAGCACAATATGCAAGAGAACATGATGTTCCTTATTTTGGCATTTGCCTGGGAATGCAGATCGCAGTTATTGAATATGCAAGAAATGTTGCAGGCATAACAGATGCTAACTCCGGTGAATTTGACGAATTATGCAAGAATAAAGTCATCGACTTCATGCCTGGACAAAATAACGATATTAATAAGGGAGGAACCCTGAGACTTGGAGCCTACCCTTGCAAGATACAGCCGGGAACTACAATGGAACGATGCTATGGCTCCTTATCGATCTCCGAGAGACATCGTCATCGTTATGAATTCAATAACAATTTCAGAACGGCTCTTGCAGATGCCGGTCTGGTGCTGAGTGGAATGGCTCCTGACGATTCATTGGTAGAGACAGTGGAGCTGTCCGACAGACCATTTTATGTAGGCGTTCAATTCCATCCGGAATTCAAGTCAAGACCTAACAAACCGCATCCATTGTTCAAGAACTTTGTCAAAGCATCATATGACAGGAGACAGAGCAACTAACAATGTATATCGTTCATCGTAATTGAAAACAGCCGTTCTCTTAGAATGACTCCGGTTATGAACCGATATACCGGCATAAGAAAAGGAACATATATTATGAATCAGCAGAATAATACATTATATAATGAAAGATTTGAGCATGATGCCTGCGGTATTGGCGCAGTTGTAAGTATCGACGGCATCGCTTCTCATTCTATTGTAAATGATGCTCTTTCCATAGTTGAGAAGTTAGAGCACAGAGCCGGCAAGGATGCAGCAGGAGAAACCGGTGACGGTGTCGGTATCCTTGTTCAGATATCACATAAATTTTTCAGCAGCATAAGGGATGATCTGGGAGATGCCAGAGACTATGGTGTCGGCATGTTCTTCTTCCCGCAGGATATACTTGCAAGACGTCAGGCTATGAAGATGATAGAGATCATCTGCGGCAAGGAGGGCGTTGAATTCATCGGTTGGAGAGATGTTCCGACCGAGCCTGATATTTTAGGTGAAAAAGCAAGAAATACCATGCCTTATATTGCTCAGTGTTTCGTAAGAAGACCTGAGAAGATCGCCCGCGGCATTGATTTTGACAGAAAATTATATGTTATCCGCCGTGAATTTGAACACAGCAGGAAGGATACATATGTCTGTTCTTTCTCCTCAAGGACCATTATCTACAAAGGTATGTTCCTTGTAGGTCAGCTCAGAAGATTTTTCTGTGACCTTCAGAGCGATCTGTATGAGAGTGCTATTGCCATGGTACACTCACGTTTCTCAACCAATACAACTCCTAGCTGGGAGCGTGCACATCCTAACAGACTCATTCTTCACAATGGTGAGATCAATACGATCCGCGGCAATGCAGATAGAATGTTAGCAAGAGAAGAGACACTTCATTCAGATCTTCTTGACGACGACATGGACAAGGTTATGCCTGTTATTAACTCAGCAGGCTCTGACTCGGCTATGTTGGATAATACTCTTGAATTCCTTATGATGGGAGGCATTCCGCTGCCGCTTGCTGTTATGATGACAATTCCGGAGCCATGGAAGAATGACTCAGAGATCTCAAGAGCTAAGAAGGATATGTACCGCTACTACTCTACTATGATGGAGCCATGGGATGGTCCTGCTGCTATTCTCTTCTCAGATGGCGATATCATGGGCGCTGTCCTTGACAGAAACGGTCTCAGACCTTCCAGATATTACATTACCAAAGACAGGAAGGTCATCCTCTCATCTGAAGTAGGTGTATTAGACATACCTGCAGAAAATATCATCTGCAAATCCCGTCTTCAGCCTGGCAAGATGCTTCTTATCGATACAGTAAGAAAAGAAGTCGTTTCCGATGAAGAATGCAAGGCCTTCTTCGCATCACGTCATCCATACGGCGAATGGCTTGATGACAATCTGGTAACATTGTCATCTCTTTCTATTCCTAATAAGAAGGTAGAAAAGAGCTCACCTGAAGAGCGTACAAAATTATATAAAGCATTTGGTTATACATATGAAGATATTACTGATGCGATCCTTCCGATGGCCAAGAACGGCATTGAACAGACTGCATCAATGGGAAATGACACTACATTGGCAGTGCTTTCCGAAAAACATCAGCCATTATTCAGTTATTTCAAGCAGTTATTTGCTCAGGTAACCAACCCTCCTATAGATTCACTCAGAGAAGAAATTGTTACCGATACTGCAGTATATGTTGGTTCCGATGGCAATCTGCTTGAAGATAAGGCTGAAAACTGCCGTGTTCTTGAGATCAAGAATCCTATTCTTACATCAGTTGACATGATGAGGATCAAGAACATGAAGAAGAAGGGCTTCAAGGTTCAGACTGTTTCACTGCTTTATTACAAAAATACAGACCTGGAGACAGCTGTAGAGAGACTCTTCGTAGATTGTGACCGTGCATATAAGAACGGATCTAATATCATTATTCTCTCCGACAGGGGCGTTGATGAAAATCATGTAGCCATCCCTTCATTGCTGGCAGTTTCGGCTATGGAACAATACCTGATCAGAACCAAGAAGCGTACTGCGATCTCTATTATCCTTGAAAGTGCAGAACCTAGGGATGTACATCACTTCGCCCTGCTTCTGGGATATGGCGCACGTGCCATCAATCCGTACCTGGCTCACGAGTGCATTGAGGAACTCGTAGAAAATGGCAACCTGGATAAGGATCCGCATACAGCTATTAAGGATTATAATAATGCAATTCTCCACGGAATCGTTAAGATTGCAGCTAAAATGGGTATTTCAACCTTGCAGTCATACCAGAGTGCTCAGATATTTGAAGCAGTGGGTATCTGCAAATCAGTTATAGACAAATATTTTACCAACACCGTAAGCCCTGTAGACGGCATTGGTCTTAAGGAGATCGCCGAGGGTGTTGAATGGAGACATTCACATGCATTTGACCCGCTGGGACTGGGTGTTGATACAACATTAGACAGCTTCGGCAAGCATAAGCTCCGTTCAAATGCTTATGCTGAAGACCATATGTATAATCCTCAGACCATCATCGCCCTGAGAGAAGCAACTCAAAATGGTGATTATAAGAGATTCAAGGAATTCTCAACAATGGTTAATGATGAGAAGATTCCGCATACGTTAAGAGGTCTTCTGGAATTCGTATGGGATAAAAACGGCGGTGTTCCGATTGAAGAGGTAGAGCCTGCCAGTGAGATCGTTAAGAGATTCAAGACAGGTGCCATGAGCTACGGTTCTATCTCAGAGGAAGCTCACAAATGCATGGCTAAGGCTATGAATACTATCGGCGGACGCTCCAACTCCGGTGAAGGCGGTGAGGATCCTGCACGTTTCGGAACAGAATACAACAGTGCTATCAAGCAGGTTGCATCAGGACGTTTCGGTGTAACCAGCCAGTATCTGTGTTCTGCCAATGAGATCCAGATCAAGATGGCCCAGGGTGCTAAACCTGGAGAAGGCGGACATTTGCCTGGAAGAAAGGTATATCCATGGATTGCTAAGACAAGATATTCAACACCTGGCGTTGCACTTATATCTCCTCCGCCTCACCATGACATCTACTCTATTGAGGATCTGGCTCAACTTATCTATGACCTTAAAAATGCCAATAAGGATGCCCGCATTACTGTTAAGCTGGTATCTGAAGCTGGTGTAGGTACGATTGCTGCCGGTGTTGCCAAGGCCGGAGCTCAGGTAGTCCTTATCTCCGGATATGACGGAGGTACAGGTGCTGCTCCTAAGAGTTCTATACATGATGCAGGACTTCCATGGGAATTAGGACTTTCAGAAGCTCATCAGACGCTGATCAAGAACGGCCTCAGATCCCGTGTAAGAATTGAGACCGATGGCAAGCTTATGACAGGACGTGATGTTGCCATCGCTTGTATCCTGGGTGCAGAAGAATTTGGATTTGCTACTGCTCCGCTTATTACCATGGGCTGCGTTATGATGCGTGTATGCAATCTGGATACATGTCCTGTAGGCATTGCAACACAGAATCCTGAATTAAGAAAACGTTTCTGCGGCAAGCCTGAGTATGTAATCAACTTCATGATGTTTATCGCTGAGGAAATGCGTGAGATCATGGCCAAGTTAGGTGTCCGCTCTGTTGATGAACTGGTAGGACGTACTGATCTGATCAAAGCTCGTGAGAACAGGATCACTCACCGCGCTGATACGATTGATCTGTCACCGATCATAAGCAACTTCCCTCCCGCACACTTTAAGCAGGAAGATATATATGACTTCCACCTGGAGAAAACACTCGACGAGAGCGTACTTCTTCCGGCATTGGAGAAGGCATTTGCCAAAAAGAAGCCTGCCAGCATTGATGTTGAAGTTTCAAGTACCAACAGAACCTTCGGTACAATTACCGGCTCCGTTATTACCAGAAAGTTCGGCCAGAGCCTTGCAGATGACACTTATACTGTTCATTGCCACGGCGGCGGAGGCCAGTCCTTCGGTGCATTTATCCCTAAGGGACTTACACTTGAGCTTACAGGCGATGCCAATGACTACTTCGGCAAGGGATTGTCCGGCGGCAAGCTGATCCTTAAGGTGGATCCTAAGTCTACATTTGCCGCTAAGGATAATATCATTCTGGGAAATGTTGCTCTCTATGGTGCAACAAGCGGTGAGGCTTACGTAAATGGTGTTGCCGGCGAGCGTTTCTGTGTAAGAAACTCAGGTGCAACAGCTGTAGCCGAGGGCTGCGGCGACCACGGATGTGAGTATATGACCGGCGGACGTGCCGTTATCCTCGGACATACCGGCAAGAACTTCGCTGCCGGCATGAGCGGCGGTATTGCTTATGTTCTTGATGAGCAGCATGACCTGTACCTGCGTCTTAACAAAGATATGGTAAGCATGTCACAGGTTTCAGAAAAGCACGATATAGAAGAGCTTCGCTCTATTATAGAGAAGCACGTTAAGGCAGCCGGATCTAAATTCGGCAAACAGATACTTGATCATTTCGATTCATATCTGCATCTGTTCAAGAAGATCATCCCACGCGATTATCAGAAGATGATGATTGCTATCGGACAGTTAGAGGAAAAAGGAATTCCTCATGAACAGGCAAAACTGGATGCATTTTATCTTGTACAGGAACAGTAAAGGAGGAATTAAGAAATGGGTAAGCCAACCGGATTTTTAGAATATAACAGAAAAGCCAAATCTTCCGTAGACCCTCTGGAAAGGATCAAGAACTTCGACGAATTTCATCCTCCTCTTTCTAAGGAAGAACGTAAGGAACAGGCTGCAAGATGCATGAACTGCGGCGTACCATTCTGCCAGTCAGGCATGCAATTAAAGGGAATGTATACAGGTTGTCCGCTTCACAACCTTATACCTGAATATAATGATCTGATATACCATGACAACTGGGAGCAGGCATTAAAGAGACTGCGCAAGACGAATAATTTTCCGGAATTTACCGGACGTGTATGCCCTGCTCTGTGTGAGGTTGCATGTACCTGCGCATTAAACGGTGATGCGGTAACAGCACATGACAATGAATATGCCATAATTGAAACAGGTTATGCAAATGGCTGGATCAAGCCTGAACCTCCTCAGATCCGCTCTGGCAAGAAGGTTGCTGTCATAGGCTCAGGTCCTTCGGGACTTGCCGCTGCAGACTGCCTTAACAAGCGTGGTCACAGCGTAACCGTATACGAGCGTGAGAACCGCCCTGGCGGACTTCTGATGTATGGTATTCCTAACATGAAGCTGGAGAAAAGCGTTATCAAGCGCCGTACCGATATTATGGAGGCTGAAGGCGTAGTATTTAAGACCAACATGAATGTAGGTGCCCAAAAGGACTGCGGCAAGGTTAAGGCTGTAAGTGCAGATGAGCTCTTAAATGAGTATGACGCTGTTGTTCTGTGCTGCGGCTCTAAGGCTGCAAGGGATCTTAATGTTCCCGGAAGAGATGCCAATGGCGTTCATTTTGCAGTAGAATTCCTTACAGCTGCTACCAAGAAGGTAACGGGACAGACTAAGGATTTCGCTATTACTGCCAAGGATAAAAATGTAGTTATCGTAGGCGGCGGCGATACTGGCAATGACTGCACAGGCACATCTATCCGTCAGGGATGCAAGTCAGTGACCCAGCTGGAGATGATGCCTAAGGCACCAGATACAAGAGCTGCCAACAATCCATGGCCGCAATGGCCGCTGGTCTGCAAAACAGACTACGGTCAGCAGGAATCCATCGCGGTATTCGGCCATGATCCTAGATTATATAAGACAACTGTAAAAGAGATCATAAAAGACGAAGAAGGCAATATTAAGGAATTAGTTCTTATTAAGCTTGAATCAATGGTAGATAAGGAAACCGGAAGACGCTACATGGGTGAAGTGGCCGGCACAGAAGAGAAAATCCCGTGTGAACTGCTGTTGATCGCCGCCGGATTCGTCGGATGTGAAGATTATGTTGCTGATGCATTCGGATGCGAGAAAGCTCCGAGAGGCAACCTGGCAACAGAATCTGGCAAATATGCCACAGGTATACCTAAAGTATTCACTGCAGGCGATGCCCACAGAGGTCAGTCCCTTGTTGTATGGGGAATCACCGAAGGACGAGCATGCGCCAAAGAAGTAGACGAATATCTCATGGGATATACCAATATGTAAAAGATTGTTCATGCAAAGTACCCCCTTAATTTGCATTGAATAATAGTCATCGTAGAAATAGATCGACCCCGGGAAGCCAAAAGCTCCCGGGGTCGGTCTGTATGATGAAAGCTATGGACAATGTCTGTACAGATGAGCGAGCTTGCTCGTGCAGCTGCACAGACATTGGACGTAGTGACCTGCATGAGTAAGACGGACGACAGTCCGGATTGCGAATGCAGGGCGGATTGCGATAGCAATCCGGCTTTCATCCTCCGATATATATTCTCACAATACGTTGAACTATCCTGCCCCACATGAGCAAGACGAGCGGCAGCTCGGATTGCGAATGCTGGGCAGATATCGCAGCAATCCGGCTTTCATCTACAAGGTGCCGGGACGGCGTGCAGCAGCTGTTCGAAAACGCCTGCGCTGATTGTTTTCTCACAGTTGCTGCACGCCGTCCCGGCACCTGCCCCAATTTATTCCCTACAATCTCTTAATTCTCTCTAACGCTTCCACAGAATTCTCATATGTACCAAATGCAGTTAACCTGAAGTATCCTTCACCGCTGTTGCCGAAGCCTACACCCGGTGTTCCGACTACCTGTACTGTATTTAACAGATAATCGAAGAATTCCCATGATTTGCCCGGAACTTTAAGCCAGATATAAGGAGCATTTACACCACCGTATACTGTATATCCTGCAGCCTCAAGACCTGCCTTGATGGTCTTGGCATTATTCATATAATATGCAACCTGCGCTGCTAACTGTGTCCTGCCTTCCTCTGAATATACTGCCTCACCTGCTCTCTGAACGATGTACGGAGCTCCGTTATATCTGGTTCCGTGGCGACGATTCCACATGCTGTGAAGAGTAATTCCATTTCTTTCAAGATCCTTAGGAATAACTGTATATCCCAGTCTTAATCCTGTAAATCCTGCATTCTTAGAGAAGCTGTGCATCTCAATGGCACATGTTCTGGCACCCTCACACTCGTAGATGCTGTGCGGAATATCCGGCTCGGAGATATATGCTTCATAGGCTGCGTCATATAAAATGATTGAGCCGTTCTTATTGGCATAATCGACCCATTCCTGAAGCTGCGGCTTAGTAATAGTCATGCCCGTCGGGTTATTAGGATAGCACAGATAGATCATATCCGGAACTTCTGCAGGAAATTCCGGAATGAATCCGTTATCCTTAGTGCATGGCATATAGATAAGATTCTTATATCCGCCGATTGCCTCATCGAATTCGCCTGTTCTTCCTGCCATTACATTAGTATCCACATATACAGGATAAACGGGGTCACATACTGCCACCTTATTATCAAGTCCGAAGATCTCCTGAATATTGCCGACATCACATTTTGCTCCGTCTGATACGAAGATTTCATCAGCCGAAATATCGCAGCCTCTGCTCTTATAGTCGCCTGCTGCAATTGCCTCACGCAGGAAATCATATCCCTGCTCCGGGCCGTATCCGCGAAATCCCTCTGCTGTTCCCATCTCATCAACTGCATCATGCAATGCCTTGATTATTACGGGAGCTATAGGCTGCGTAACATCGCCGATACCTAATCTGATGATCTTCTTATCAGGATTTTCTGTCTGATAAGTCTTGATCCTTCTCGCTATTTCAGAGAAGAGGTATCCTCCCTGAAGTTTCTGGTAATTTTCATTGATCGTATACATATATTTGTTTTCCCTTCAGATTTAACATGCCATAAGCTACGACATGTATTAACCTATTTCATCAAGTAAAGTGTTCTTACGACATACTCTTTCCATTTTCACGCAATAAGGCTGCCGGTTTAAGCTTCCGAAACCTTTGTAGGATAAATGCCATCGAAGCATGCCTTGCATGTCGGCAGACCGCCTGTAGTCTTATCGAGATCCTCGATCCTCATATATCCCAGCGAATCTGCACCTATCATTTGCCTTATCTCTTCTATCGACATACGATCCGCAATCAGCTGGTCGCTGTCCGGCACATCTGTGCCATAGTAACAAGGATGCATGAACGGAGGTGAACAGATTCTTACATGCACTTGCAAGGCTCCTGCATTTCTCAGCATTCCTATAAGCTTCGCAATCGTTGTTCCCCTTACGATTGAATCGTCGATCAATACTATTTTCTTGCCTCTTACTGCATCCTCCAGCACATTTAATTTCATACGCACAGCATTTTCCCTTTCTGCCTGCGTAGGCTTAATAAATGTTCTGCCTATATAACTATTCTTATGGAAAATATGGACAAATGGCAGATGCGCCTCATACGCATATCCTGCAGCCGCTGTCATTCCGGACTCAGGAACTCCTGCTACAATATCAGCCTCCACAGGATATGCCTCTGCAAGGGCCTGACCGCCCTTGAATCTGGCGCTGTATACGCTGACATCATCTATTCTAGAGTCCAATCTGGCAAAATAGATATATTCGAAAATACAATGTGCATGCTTCTTGACGCACATGCTCTTATCTGAGATCAGTCCCTTGCGGGATATGCTTATGATCTCGCCGGGCTCTACATCACGTACAAATTCTGCGCCTACTGCCTGAAGTGCGCAGCTTTCTGATGCAACTACCCAGCCGCCTTCCTTTTTGCCTATACATAAGGGCTTTAATCCCAGCTGATCCCTTACTACAACGAGTTTTCTCGGGCTCATAATAATGAGTGCATATCCTCCTATGAGCTTAGGGGCAGCCTTCTTAACAGCTTCCTCGATCGACCCTGTTACCGCTCTGCATTTGGCGATCAATTTGGCTACAACTTCTGTATCCGAGGTTGCTCTGAATACATCACCCGCCTCGAACATCTCCCGTTTCAGTTCCTGGCAATTAACGATATTTCCGTTATGAACCAAGGCTAATGTGCCCTTTAAATAATAATTGACTATGGGCTGCGCATTTTCAATGCTTCCGTCTCCGGAGGTAGAATATCTGACATGGCCGATGCCGATATTGCCCTTAAGCTTGTCTAATGTCTCGCTGTCAAATATTTCTGTAACCAGACCGCGTTCCTTATGCATGCATATATTGCCCCGTTCTCCGTAGGTGTTGCATACTGCAATTCCTGCTGCTTCCTGACCCCTGTGCTGCAATGCCAGCAGTCCGTAATAAATATCATGTGAGACCTCCTGAGGTGCCTCATTCCAGACACCGAAGACACCGCATTCTTCATGAAATTTATCATCATGGTCATCATAATTAAGAGCTTTAATACCGGATGCATTAAAGTCTTCCGCATAATAACTTATCATGTTGTTACAAGAAGTTTTTTCGTTTAAATTTTTGATCAAATTATTCACTCAAGATACCTTTTTCATGATTAAGAACTGAAGGCACTTCGACTCTGATCGAAGCGCCTTTGCTACTTTGGTACTATAAACTACGCTATGGGAATTGTCAATTTTTCATTCATCTTCAGATTTCGTTGACCTTTCAGCTATTTGTGATAATATCTTTCCGGTATGAATTCAGAAACATGTCAGCGATCCGATATTCGGATCACGCGTTTCTTATGTATTATATTATGGGTAGATATTTATGAGCAAAATCAATTCAAATACTAATGACCTTACAGAAGGACCAATAATCAAGAAATTAATAATGTACTTCCTTCCAATTGCTGCCGGAACCATATTCCAGCAGCTTTATAATGCTGTCGATGCCATAGTCGTAAGCCGATTTGTAGGTACCGAAGCATTGGCGGCAGTAGGCGGCAGCCCATCGACGCTTACACAGCTGATCATAGGATTCTTCGTTGCCCTGTCCTCCGGTGCCGCTGTTGTTATTGCTCAATATTGCGGTGCCCGCCAACAGGAGAAGATTACCATTGCAGTAAGATCCTCCATCTATCTGTGTGTTGTGCTGGGCGCACTTCTTACCATAATAATGTACTTCTGTGCATCGCCTATCCTTACGCTTCTGAAAACACCGGATGAGACCATGGCAGGCGCTACTACTTATGTACAGATATATTTTTCTGCCAGCATTTTCCTGCTGGTATTTAACATGGGTTCCAGTATTCTGAGAGCTATCGGTGACTCCACCAGACCTTTTCTCTATCTTGTTGCCGGCTGTATTACAAATATTATTTTGGACCTTGTTTTTGTAATCATATTCAAGCTCGGAGTTCCCGGCGTTGCCTGGGCTACCTTCATTGCGCAGGCCGTAAGCTGCATACTTGTTGTTCTTAAGCTTCTGCGTACCAAAGAGTATTACAGACTCGATATCAGTTCCGTAAAAGTCAACTTCACCATCCTTAGTAAAATGCTGGGCATCGGTGTTCCTTCCGGGCTGCAGTCTGCCATGTATGGCATATCGAATATCATTCTTCAGATTGGTGTAAATACTCTGGGCACCGTAGTCGTAGCCTCCTGGTCCATGTCCGGCAAATTAGACGGCTTCTACTGGGCTGTTTCAAGTGCATTCGGAACTTCTATTATGAACTTCGTAGCACAAAACTATGGTGCAGGCAAAATGGATCGTATCAGAGCCTGTGCTAAAAAGGGATTTGTACTCTTTCTCATAAGCACTGCCTGCATCAGCTTGCTTTTGCTGGTTCTGGCTCGTCCATTGCTTCACATATTTACAACAGATACAGCTGTTATTGATACGACATGGACTATTATGACCTGCTTCGTGCCTGTATACGTAACCTGGACCATAATTGAAACCCTCTCCGGTATCCTGCGAGGAATGGGAGATGCCATAAGACCTACAATAATTACGGCTATCGGAGTATGTGCCCTCAGAATCGTATGGGTACTCACAGCCTTCCACTTCTTCCATACACTCATCTGCCTGTGTTTATGCTACCCGGTGTCATGGGTCGTTACGGATATTGCGCTTATTATTTATTACAGGAAACGCAGCAAGAACGACTTCAAGCAGCCTGTGAAGATCAGCTGATTCAGGAATTTGCCTTATCCCAGAGCTTCTCGCCTCTTACTAATATAGCTACATAACGGTAGTTGTAGTCTCGCGGATACTCTATACAAGTCGAAAGAAGCACAACATGTGAATGTTCTGTAATCTTGACAGGTATGTCAATCTCATAATCTGTCAATTCCTTAGCCTCAGCCATAAACTCAAGAAATTCTTCATCTGTCATCTCATTGTAGTTAAAAACGAAGCTGTCTATAGGAACCTGGGCTGCTGCATAGACATAGTATACATATCCTCTGTCTCCTACAAATATCTGAAATTCCGGATGCTCCTTATAATATTCCTCGTCTTTATACTTAGTCAGTGTTCCGAACATTGATCCATCATCCATGTTATGTCCATAGATGATTGAATATCTGCTGTTAAGTCCATCTTCAAATGCATAATCCACGAATAACGAACCTGCCACATTATATTCGCCATTCATCAGATGTCTCAGGTATTTGTCATTGTCTTCTGCCTGGAGTATAGGATATGAAACAACTGTATCATCCTGATAAATATATCCTACGCCATCTTCGCATAGTTTAAGAAGTGCCTTGAAATTAAAATTAATGGATTTATAGTGAATCTTATTATAATCAAGGATTGAATTATTTCTATTCTCCGGAATATTCGTTATCTTAAAATTCTTTGTTGATTGTGAGGAGGCTGCATCCTTATCAGCATCCTCGCTGTCACTTTGCTGCCGGCTGTCAGTGCCTTCCGTTGCTGCTTCAGCTGTCTCCTTGTCTGCGGCATTTTCTGAAATGTCTGTTTCAGCGTCACCCGCTTTTGTACTACCTTCCGCATCTGCACCGGTATTGACACCTGCATTGGCATCATCATCTGTATCAGCGCCAGCCGTTTCAGCGGCAATTGCTGAACTCTCTTCATTATCTGCATTGCCTGTGCCGATATTATCTGCTGTGTCCACACCAACTGTATTTTGTTCAGTTTCGGTGGCGTCCTCTACGTCAGCACTTTCTTTATCATCCTTCGCTGCTGTATCATCAGCGGCAGTATCATCAGCGCCTTTGCTGCCTGGCTCCTCAACATCTGCATCATCATCTGAATCGTCTGTCGGAGCCGTCAGAAGATCTGCAACATTACTATAATAATCGGCTGTGTCATCATAGGATTTCTTAATGCTTATAAGCTTATAAGCTGAAAATCCGAGCACACATACCGCAACTGCCATTATGACTATCAAGAGTGCCTTGATACCCTTAGAGCTTTTCTTTTTCTGATTCGTTTTGTCTTCCTTCATAGTAATTTTAACATTGCCGCCATCAGACGGCATCCTCCTCCCATTTGAAAATGCACATGTCAGGCCACCGGTCTTATCCTATCTCGGGATCCACTGACCCAAATCCACAATATCATCACATACTCTGGCCACAACTGCTCTGTCATGCGAAATAAACAGCATGGACAGATTAAGTTCCTTCTGAAGTTGGAGCAAAAGCTTTAATATCTGATCCTGAATGGTTACATCCAATGCCGATACCGGTTCATCTGCTATAACAAAGCTGGATCCTGCGATAAGCGCCAATGCAATATTAACCCTTTGTTTCTGTCCGCCCGAAAGCTCCCGCGGATATCTGTTCAGGAATTCCTCCGGCAGCTCTACTCTTGCCAGCATCTGCCTTGCAATTGCTTTTCTTTCAGCACGTGATAATCTGGTCTGTGAACCCACTATAGCACACGCATTTGCCCCGTGTCCAGCGGCTTGATCTGAGCCTTGCTGTGCAATATCCGCTTGTCCTTCAAGAAGCTGCTGTACATGGCTTATTTTTCTTACGCGTGCTATCTGCTCAGGGTCTTTTAGATTTTTAAGCGGCTCCTCTAATATCCATCCTATCTTGCGTCCGGGATTAAGAGATGAGGCGCTGTCCTGGAATATCATCTGAGGATTGGATTCCTTCAGGATGATCTCTCCGGTATAGTCCTTATGAAGTCCCAGTATAGCACGGGATATTGAACTCTTGCCGATGCCGCTCGGCCCTACCAGCCCGGTGATCTCACCTCTCTTTACCGTAAGGTTCATATTCCTGCAAATGTATTTGCGGCCCGGCTTCTGACCCAACTTATTGGATTTCAGATTATAATATAATGTAAGATCCCGAACCGTAAGTATGTCATCCTGCGCTGCGCTCTTTCTCTCTTTTATCTCCTCTGTAAATGCATTTACCAGACTCTTGGTATAGTCATTCTGCGGAGCCTCAAATATCTGCTCGACATCCCCTTTCTCTACGATCTCGCCTTTATACATTACCAGGGTCCTGCGGCACAGCTGTCTTACAACCCTAAGATCATGAGAGATCAATATAATGCCGGTGCCGTAACGTCTGTTGATGGATTTAAGCAGATCCAATATCTGATCCTGCACATCAGCATCAAGCGCAGTCGTCGGCTCATCTGCGATCAGCAGATCCGGGTGGTTCATAAGAGCCATGGCTATCATTACCCTCTGCTGCATACCGCCTGAGAGCTCGTGGGGGTATTTATCATATACCTCCTCAGGATTCTGAAGTTCTACATTGCGAAACATTCGAATCACCTTATCCCTGCGGACAGCCTTGCTTAAGGTTTTGTCATGGATCTTAAGGATTTCCTCAACCTGCTTGCCTACCTTAACCAGAGGATTTAGTGATGTCATGGGTTCCTGAAAGATAGTAGATATCGCCCTACCCTTGATCTTTCTGATCTCATCAAAGGTCAGCGGCACCAGATCTCTGTCCTTGAAGATAACATTTCCCTCGAACCTGGCAGTTGACGGAAGCTGCATCATAAGTGCCAGCCCCATGGTGCTCTTACCTGAACCTGACTCGCCTACAATCCCCAGGATGTCTCCCTTCTCCATGCTGAAGGACACACCCTTGAGCGCATATGACACCTTAGTCCTTGTATGATATTCAACTTTAAGATTTTTTACCTCAAGAAGCATTGTTGTCTCCATTGCCGATCTAATGTTTTAATTGCACTTCTTCAGATTGCTCCCGCAGCCAGATGGCGCAGCGGCTATGCATCCGCTTTGCCGATACCATCGCTTATAAGTGCTACACCCAGCACCAGGATTATGATCGTTATACCCGGAAATATTGCATACCATGGCGCCTGCATCAGGTATCCTCCGGACTCACTGATCATTCGGCCCAGCGACGGATTCGGAGGCTGCACGCCCAGCCCCAGGAAGCTTAAGCCTGCCTCTGCTATAACTGCATTATTAAATCCCACCGCCGCCGACGCAAGTATGCTCTTATATGCATTTGGCATTATATGTGCAAATATTATCCTGAACATTCCTGCATTTGACAGCTTTGCGCTTTGAACAAACTGCAGGTTTTTAAGACGCAGCATCTCACTTCTGGATATTCTTGCAAAGCTCGGTATAAATAATATTCCCAACGCCAATATAATATTCATGAGTCCTGAGCCCATGAAGCTGACAAATACAAGCGCCAGCAGGATGGATGGAAATGCATTAAGCACATCATTTACCCTCATGACGATCTCATCAAACCATCCCCCTACATATCCTGCCAGAAATCCTATCGTACTTCCCACAACCATACCGAATGCAACAGTAACTGCCGCTACTAAAAATGTAGTTCCGCTGCCTTGCATTACACGGCTGAATATATCTCTTCCGTAATTGTCACAGCCAAATATATGTGACCAGGACGGCGCTGCAAACTTAAGTTCCAGACTCATCCCTGTTGTGGAATACGGGGTCCAGAACAATCCGATCAATGTCAGCAGCAGGATTACGCCTGTTATGACCATGCCTATTATTAAGCTGTGATTTCGGTTTTGTTTCATATACTCTATCTTATAAAATGCTGCCGGCTGCTCCTGTACCGATACGGCATATGCGCAATCCTTTGAAGCATTTGCAAACTGCTTATATCTCAACCCGCGGATCGATCATCTTATAGATGATATCCACAAGGAAATTGATCACTATTACAACCACTGCTATCAGCAGTACCACCGCCTCAACAACGGGATAATCTCTGTTGGATATTGCTGTAATAAGCAGCATTCCTATGCCCTTAACGTCAAAAACCTTCTCTACAACAATGCTTCCTGCCACAATTTCCGCAATGATAATTCCCAAAAAGGTAATAACAGGCACAAGCGAATTCTTAAGCACATGGGCATAGAATACACGATTGCGGGAACACCCCTTAGCATATGCTGTTCTTACATAATCCTTATGAAGTTCACTGCGAATGGACGATACCAGAAACTTAACTGTCATCGCTATCTTAGGAAGTGATATGGCTATGGCCGGAAATATAAGATAAGCCACGCTCTGCCACAGCCCTTCCGACGGCGGTGTATATTGACCTATTGTAAACCATTTTAAAACCAATGAGAAAAAATACGTGAGCAGAACGCCCAAGAAAAATGAAGGCACACCCATTGTGATATGCACGATTGTTGTCATTGCAGCTCTTCCGGCTGCTGATCTTCTCTTAGCAGCAAATATTCCGACAGGTATCGAGATTATCACCACCATCAGAAGCGATATTACGGATAAAACCGCACTGGTTGCGATCCTGCCTCCCAGCAGAGATACAACGGTTGTACCCGTGTATTGATAAGACTCGCCGAAATCTCCTCTAACGGCATCGGCGAGCCATGAAAAATATCTTACTAATACCGGCTGGTCTAATCCCAGCTGTGCTCTGAGAGCTGCTATCCTCTCCGGCGTTGCATCAGTTCCCAGCTTGGCAATGGATGCATCTGCAGGAAGTACCGAAAATGCCAGAAAAACTATAATCGATATCAGTAAAAGTGCAATTATTAATGTTAATATTTTCTTTAGTATGTATTTCACAACACCTTATATTAAATCCGGTAACTAAGCCGGATTATACTTGATAACAGCATCTTCACCATACAACATTTGAACCGAGTCTCTAACACGTCCCGTGAACCTCGGCGTACAGCCCCTGCTCGAAATCACCTACGCTGATGTGGCATAAAAGTCCCGGACAGCGGATGTGCACGTTCATTAGCAACATATCTATATGTTGATCTTTTTATGCACGACTGTTTGTCATATCAATCCTTATATTTAACGATTGACATATCCTGAGCTGAGATAGGATAGAATTCATATCCCTCCAGCTTGTTATTGATCGCAAGCAGATTGGCCGGATCCTGAACATAAACAGATGCGGCATCATCTGCAAGAATCTGCTGAAGCTGCTTATAATAAACGGCCTTCTGGTCGAGATCTATTTCGGCCATTGCCTGGTTATAAACTTCATCAAACTCGGCATTTGAATAATTCGTAAAGTTGTTCGATGCTGTTGAAACATTCTTGGAAAACCATGAATTCGGTGCAAGTGCCCCATCAACTGCTACAACTGTTGCTTCATAATTACGATCCACATATACATCTGAGTACCATGTCGTAAATTCAACCAGTTCAATATTGGCTATAATTCCTGCTTCTGCAAGAGATTCTGCCAAAATCTGCGCTGTTGACTCATGAGGCGCATAGTTGTTAGGAACCGTGATCGTGAATTCAAACCCGTTCGGATATCCTGCTTGCGCAAGAAGTTCCCTAGCCTTTTCAACATCCCTTGTATAAGTTGACTCGGTATCAGCATTATAATAGAAGGATTCTGCCGGGATCATATTGGTTCCGATTATATGTGACTTGCCTCCAAATACAAATTCATTTACCAGATCTCTGTCCACAGCATAGTACATAGCCTGTCTTACGAGAACATTGTTGAATGGTTCAATTGCATTATTAAGGAACAGTGCCTGTACATAATTAACGCTTCCTTCGAGAATATCGAAATTATCGTTAATGGCTGTTACCTGATCCGCTGTAAGATACTGATAAATATCTAATGTTCCTGCATTTAATTCATTAATAGCTGTTGTTGTATCTGTTACAATCTTGAATGTTACTTCATCAAGATATGGACAATTGTCCTTCCAATATCCCTCGTATTTCTCTACAACAAGGCTCTCACCCGGTGTATAAGAAACATACTTAAAAGGACCTGTTCCGATAGGATTTGCATTAACATCCGTGTCGTTTGCAGCAGGTATGATTGCACATGTAAGTTCGTAAATGAATTCTGTATTAGGCTCTCTCAGATTGATCTTGACAGTCTGGTCATCAACGATTTCGACGGATTCAAAATCAGCAAATGATGACTCCTCGCCCTGGATTTCGGCGTAGCGTTCAATTGAATAAACGATATCCTCTGCAGTTACAGCTGTTCCGTCATGGAATGTAATGCCGTCTCTGATTGTAAATACAATAGACTGGGCATCTTCTGCCACTTCGTAGCTTTCTGCTACTGCAGGTTCGATATTGCCGGTGGAAGTTGCCTTCACCAGCCCTTCGAACAAATTAAACAAGACTTCTCGGGTTCCTGCATATACCGCATTGTGCGGGTCAAGACTGTCGATATCCTGTGATATGCCTACAACAACAGAATTAGAAGCTTCATCATCTGTGCTTGTGCCTCCATAAACAGTGAGTGCAGCCGCTGTGACGATTGCAATTACCAGCCAAAAAGTTACAATTTTTTTCATAGTAAACCTTCCTTCTGCTTTGCGCATATATTAAATTGTGACTCACGGGATTATATTACAATCATATTCTGTTTACAAGCAATTTATTCCTGGAGTATGCATCATTTACTTATGAGGCTTTCATCCGGAAGGAAGTCCTCTATCCTGACATACTGAAAATCAAACAGGCAGCAGACGCCTCCTGATTCATTTATCAAGGTGCGTCTGCTGCCTGTCTTTGGAATACAAATTATATTAGGGTATATTTTGAAAGGACAAAATTAGTTCATTTTAGCTTCCTGCGCTTTGATTGCCTCATACTTTGCAACAACGTTCTGAGCACTTGTATATACAGGAGTGTCAACCATTGCACCATCCATTGATACAGATGCAAGTCCTTTAGCAAGTCCTTCTTCTTCGAAGAATTTAATGACCTTCTTAGAATATTCTACTTCTTCTGCTGTTGGTGAATACAGTTCATGAGCAACCTTAATCTGGCTCGGATGAATGATCATTCTTCCTTCAAATCCCATCTGGCAGCCATCCTTTGTATTCTGGATAAAATCATCCATATTAGAATAATCTGCAAATGGCGCATCAAGTGCAAGGATTCCGGCGCTTCTTGCTGCAATGCCTACGATTGTACGAGCAACATACTGCTCAGCGGCAAGATTTGTTCTCTTAATTCTCATGTCACAGCAATAGTCAACTGCACCGAAGAATGCAGCTACGATTCTGTCGCTTGCATGCACGATCTCATTGGCATTCATAATTCCCTCTGCAGTTTCAAGAAGAATTGCAATCTTAACTGTTCCAGGCTCAATTCCTCTCTCTTTCTCCAGTCTTGTTAACGCTGCATCCAGTCTCTCAACGTCTGCTTTATTTCTTGTTTTTGGAAGTGTAACGCCATCCAGTCCTGGATATACTACTGCCTCAAGATCATCATCTGCAAATTCTGTATGGAATCCATTGATACGTACATATACTGATGCCCCGTTAGTATGAGCATATTCAAGATGCTCCCTTGCCATTTTACGGGCATTTGCCTTCTCCTGTGGTGGAACTGCATCTTCTACGTCAAATGTGATGTTGTCAGCACCATATTTTGCGCACTTGTCCATGAATACCGCATTGTTTGCAGGTACATATAAATTTGTTCTCATTAAAGCCATGATAAATTTCCTCCTGTATTAAAACTATCGTAATTAGTCAGCGCTCATCCCCAAAATCGCAGCTGGCAAGCATGCCTCCTGTAAATGCTTCACGCCAACTAAAACTTAAAATCCGGTTATCCGGTATTATTACATTACATTCTGTGGTGTTCCATCAAGGAACTTAACTACGTTATCAAATACTATATAAGCACGCTTAACCATTGCTTCCTTGGTTGCAAATGCAACATGCGGTGTCAGCAACGTATTCTTGCAATTTAATAATGGATGATCTGACGGAATAGGCGGCTCCATTTCAAATACATCAATGCATGCACCTGCTATTTTATCCTCGTTTAAGGCATCAGCGAGAGCCTGGCTGTCAAGTACCGGTCCTCTTGCAAGATTGATCAGAACTGCGCTTTTCTTCATCAATGCGATCTTGTCTGCATTGATCATATGTTTTGTCTGCGCATTTGAAGGAACATGGAGAGATATAATGTCACATACAGACATAAGCTCATCAAGTGATACGTATTTGATGCCCGTTCCTTCTTTAACTGTTCTGGAATAAGCATAAACCTCGCAGCCAAATGCCTGTGCTACCTTAGCAACATTCATTCCTATAGCGCCTGTGCCTACAATACCGAACTTCTTGCCTTCAAGTTCAAATCCAACCAGTCCGTCTTTTGTCTTGCCATTTCTTACAGCCTCGTCACATTTGCTGATATATCTGTACAGGCTGATAAGCATACCGAAAACAAGATCAGTTACTGCTGCATTAGAATATCCTGAGCAGTTGCAGATCATTATTCCCTGCTCTTTGCACGCATCTGCTGCCACATGATCAATTCCGGTAAATGCAACTGATAACAACTTGCATTTCTCGAAGCCCTTAATTACGTCTGCGTTTAAAGGAAGATTAGCCTCAACTATGATATCAGCATCCTTGCCTCTATTTATCAGCTCTGTTGTGTCGGTTACTCTTGTAT
>CAVAJR010000002.1:108900-122068 GCA_963589005.1 Bacteroidaceae bacterium
CTTGTATCGTAATAAACGACCTCAACTCTGTCTCCCATTACCTCCTTGGCTATGCCAAGAAGTTTTTCTTTTTCTACGCCCAACGGCTCGATTATTACTAATTTCATTTTCTAATTCTCCTTTGGTTTTCTGACTACATCAATTACTGTTCCATCCCTGTATTCTACCACGACGACAATGTCGTCAGTAAATTCTGTTGGTACATGCAAGAACTCTGCTTTTTCTTCAGCCTGAGCCTTCATTTCTTCAATTGACATTATTGGCAGCTGCGTTTTGCCTAATGCTTCAATAATATCAGTTCTCCTCGGATTAATCGCAATACCAATATCAGTTACCACAACATCAACAGTTTCTCCCGGTGTTGTTACCGTGGTTACATGATCTCTGATCACGCTAAGTCCCTTCTTCAGGGCATTGGTTACAACAATTGCCAGCTTGGCTCCTGCTGCGCAATCCTGGTTGCCGCCTGATGCCGACAAAATAACGCCATTAAATCCCGTAATAACATTGACGTTGAAGTCCGTGTCAACCTCCGTTGCACCAAGTATCATTACATCCAACTGGTTAACAAGTGCACCCTTATTATGAGGATTAGCATACTGGCTTGCACTCATTACCTGATGATTCTTGTTTTTTGACACGGACTCAATAGCCTGTGTGTCGAAGCTCTGTGTGTCTAAAAGTCCTTCAAACAGTCCTGCTTCAAGCATATCAACGAAATATCCCGTAATACCGCCGGATCCAAACGAACCCTTAACATGTTTTTCTTTCATTATGCTGCCAACTTCAGCAGCAACCGCGATTGAAGTGCCTCCGGCACCTGTCTGAAGTGACATACCATTTCTGATATATCCAGCTTCATCAATAAGCTGAGCTGTCATATGCGCGATCCTAAGGTTCTCCGGATCTGTTGTTGCTTTTGTAGGGCCAAATGCTATTCCATCCGGATCTCCGATTGAATCCACCTTTACAACATAATCTACCTTTTCCTGGCTTATCTCTATCGGGCACGCCGGGAATGGCACAAGGTTATCTGTAACCGCTATAACCTTGTCTGCATATTGCGCATCCGCATAAGCATATGACAAGACACCGCATGCAGATTTGCCATTTGCTCCATTCATGTTGCCATATTCATCACAGCACGGTGCTGAAATGAATGCAGCATCAATATGCAGCCTGCCCTCCTCGATAGCACATGGTCTGCCGCCATGACTTTGAAATACACATGGTTCCTTTAGCTTGCCATAAGTGATTGCCTTGGCAAGTGGTCCCGGTGAGATCGTACTCAATGTTATCTTACGGATAGTTCCATTCTCTGCCATATGTACCAATGGCTCATGACATTTGAAAAGACCCGATGCTGCTATATGTATATCCTTGATACCCTTCTTTTCAATTGCCTCCATTACCATATTTACAACATAATCGCCATTTCTCATATGGTGATGGAAGGAGATTGTCATGCCGTCCTTGATACCGGCTCTATCTATTGCCTCTTCTATTGAATTAAGGAGTTTGGAAGAAGAGACACAGGCTTTGCTCATGGGCTTAACATCAACTCTGGCTGATGCCTTCTTGTAGGTTCCCTCAATATGGGTATAAGCTCCGGTAAATGGTTCAACATTGCCATAGTTTTCAATGAAATTCGGTAGTTCTCTTCCTACTGCATTAACCATAGATTTTCCCCCTTTATCTTTGTCATCTCCATGTTTTCTCGCCGTTTTGTGCTATATTGATTTCGGCCAGCCGCATCAGATTCTTGCAACCCCTGTATCTCTTGCAGCCTTAGCTACCGCCTTCGCTACTGCTTCGCCAACTCTCGGATCAAAGGCTGCCGGAATAATATAATCTTCATTCAGCTCCTCATCCGAAATCAAACCAGCTAGTGCATTGGCTGCCGCAATTTTCATTTCTTCGTTAATTTCACTGGCTCTTACTTCAAATGCACCTCTGAATATACCAGGAAAAGCCAATACATTATTTATCTGGTTTGGATAATCAGAACGTCCTGTTGCACATACCTTGGCTCCGCCTGCCTTCGCCTCGTCAGGGAATATTTCAGGAACCGGATTAGCACATGCAAATATAATTGCGTCCTTTGCCATGGTTTCTACCATTTCTTTGGTGAGTTTTCCCGGAGCCGAAACACCGATAAATATATCTGCGCCCTTAACAATATCTTCCAACTGTCCTTTATATTTATTCGGATTAGTAATCTTAGCCATCTGAGCCTTGGCTGCATTAAGACCTTCTCTGCCGTCATAAATTGCGCCGGAGCGGTCGCACATGGTTATATCCTTAATGCCATAATTCACAAGAAGCTTAGTAATGGCAGTTGCTGCTGCGCCGGCACCACTTACTGCGATCTTAATATCTTCTTTCTTCTTTCCTACAACCTTAAGTGCATTCATAATGCCTGCCAGCGTAATAACAGCTGTGCCATGCTGGTCATCGTGAAAAACAGGAATATCGCATTTTGCTTTGAGCTTTTCTTCAATCTCAAAACATCTCGGTGCTGATATATCTTCAAGATTAATTCCTCCGAAGCTTCCGGAAATCAGATAAACTGTATTGACAAATTCATCCACATCCTTAGTCTTAATGCATAAAGGAAATGCATCTACACCGCCAAACTCCTTAAAGAGAACGCATTTTCCTTCCATAACCGGCATGCCAGCCTCAGGTCCTATATCACCCAGACCCAGAACAGCGCTTCCATCTGTAATGACCGCGCACATATTCCAACGTCTTGTTAATTCATATGATTTATTAATATCCTTCTGAACTTCAAGGCATGCCTGTGCAACTCCCGGTGTATATGCCAAGGAAAGATCTTCCTTGTTTCTTACAGGAACACGGGAAATAACTTCAATTTTTCCTCTTTTTTCTTCATGCATTTTTAAGCTTTCTTCTGCTATTGTCATGTTGTATTCCTTCCTACTACAATGTTCTTATAACATTCCCCTACAGTAATGAAATTTGACTGTCAAAATGATTTTCATCAATATTATCTGACATAATTTTTTTATTTTCAGTATCAGAGATAACAATTTCATCCGCATTCATGTGAAAATTACTCTATGTTTGCTCTTCGCAGCCGTTGCAATATTCATCAAATGGATATATCGCCATAACTTCTAAGTTTCGTCTTGCACAAACTGAGACTTCCCATAACCCTTCCGGGCGTAGGAAGTCTCAGTAAGGGTCTTATATTCATTTTGCAAGGATGTACAGCTATTAAATATCTACCTGGTTTATCAGCTCTTCTCCATTTTGAAATCTTTTAATATTTTCACAAAATACATCAACTGCTCTGTCCATAAATTTCTCACTCGGAGCTGAAAAATGAGGAGTAATGATCACATTTTTCATATCCCACAGCGGGCTGCTTTCAGGCAGGGGTTCTGTTTCAAAACAATCAAGTGCCGCTCCCTTTATTATTCCATTCTGAAGAGCCGCGATAAGATCACTCTCATTTACAACTTTGCCCCTTGAAATATTTATAAAATATGCACTTTTTTTCATTGCACTAAACTTGTCCATATCAATCAGATGATAGGTTTTATCAGAAAGCGGAGTAAGCACTAATACAAAGTCTCCCTGAGCCATGGCTTCCTTAATCTCGGAATCCGGATATACCATGTCATAATTGGGAAGGCTACAAACATTTCTCTTCACACCTATAACCTTCATTCCCATGAAACTAGCAAGCCGTGCAACCTCTGCTCCGATGGTTCCAGCCCCAACAATAACAAGTGATTTTCCCTCCGGTTCCATAGGCGGACCGTCAAACATACGGCTCCACTCGTGGCGCTGCTGCGCGTAATGCATCTCCGGAAAATGTCTTAAGAAACTGATTATATATCCCATCGCTGTAACTGCCATGGTTTTGGCCATTACACCTCTGGCATTTGTTATCACTATCGGCAGGGATGATATTTCTGATGAAAGAAGTGCATCTACACCGGCAGAAAATGAATAGATCATCTTTAATTTTTTGGATTTCCGGCAATATTCCACCGGCATCTTATATACAGATGACTCATTGCCGCCCCATATAAACAATATTTCTCCATCTGCGCCTTTTTCTAATGCTTCCTGCTCAGTTTCGCACCATATAACATTACCTGTTGCAGCATTCCTTATCTGCTCCAGATGTTCTTGCGTAAGCATCATAGGAACGGGATTTCCTGTTTTAAAAATAATAACTATGTCTGCCATATTAGCTACCTCTTGTCCTTCGTTATATGTATTTTCTCATACTCCATCGCCTGTGTAAAAAAGAAAAAAGACATACTGATATGCAAATTTTAAAATCAGAGAATAACTATTTCCTGTGGAAATTGGCTTACGCGTTTGCCGCCATCCTCTGTAACAAGATAATTATCACAGCAGAATGCAAATGCATGTTCCGTAGCATATGTTGGATGGACAGCAATATTCATATTATTCTGCAGTACAGTATCATCCATTTCAGCAAATCCCGGTGCCTCAATAAGATCATATCCCTGCCCATGAGTAAATATTCGCTTGTCCTCCGGCAGCTTCATTTCCTTCAGCAGTTTATTGATCTCTGTTGTGATCTGTCCCGCGATCATGCCAGGCTTTAACAATTCTGCTGTCCTGTTTTGCACTATTTTCGACTGTTCAAATAACCTGACAAGTTCATCACAAGGCTTGCCGCCAACGATATACGGTCTTGCGATTTCGCAATAATATCCCCCCGGTCCAGATGTTTCTACCATAACGGTTACCGCATCACCTTTTTCTATAGTTCTGTTCTGATAATGCTCATATTGAATTGCTGCACACTCGTTATAAGGCGCTGAACCTATCATTACCAGCTGCTCCTCGCTCCCGTACTCTAACAGTAACTTGACAATCTCTGCATGAAGCTCATATTCCCGCATACCTGGCTTAAGGATCCGGGTTATATATCGCATAACCTCATCCTGCATATGTGCTGTTGCAAGTATTCCCTGTTCAATTTCTTCTTTACTTTTAGGACTTTTTATTTTATCTAATTCCTTAGTAACACTTATCAATTCCGCTTCTGTTTTTTCACGGATATCATCATAGATAACATGATTGATCATCGCGTCGCCTATAATTCCCAGCCTTTTTATATTTTTTTCTTTTATTCTTTCAACTATCAGTGTTGAATCCCATTGTTTCGTATAATCAAGGGTTCTGATATATGCAGAAGAAAGTCTCTGCGCAGGATATCTAAGTGCCCACTCAGGAAGGAGCGGCTGATCAGGAGCTCCATGGGTAATAGTTGTAAGACTGCCGTCTTTTTCAAACATTACTGTCATTGGATAAGCCTGAACTGCAGGTATATCAATCAGCCATCTTACGAATCCACCCAAATATTTATTATCATTTTGAGCCAGTACCATATCGATGTCATTTTCCCGCATCATATTTCTCGTAAGCTCCAAACGGCGCTCCATCTCTTCCTTAGAACGTGGATTACGCATTTTTTTCTTTAAAATTTCATCAAATGTCATTTCGTTCTTCTCCTTCTGCAAATATGACCCTCTCTAATTCTATTTGCCAGCATCAACAATCGACTACTACAATATCGTTTGGATATTTATTCAGACACTCAACGCCCGTTGAATTAACCAAAAACATTGTTCCTGGACCAAATACTGCATAATCACCCCTTGTCCATCCCTGTACAGCTGCACTTGGGTGGATTACAAACATAAATCCTTCATCAAATCTATAATCAGCATCTGGTGTAAATGTATACTCGTCTACGTTAAGACCGCTGCCATGTATAACCGGTCCGCCATTGAATTGTGACGCATATAAAAATCCCTTTGAAGCAATTTTTTCGTCTATAATTCGAAGTATATCTCTTCCCAATACTCCCGGGCCTATTGCATCTGCAGCTGCCCATACAGCTTCATCAACAGCATTATGCAAATCCGTAATTGCCTGCGGCGGCTGACCTAATGATACATGCTGTATTTTTTGTGTATAATAACCTCCGGCCCCTGAAGTAATCTCACACGTTATCTGATCACCTTTCTCTAATGGCTTTTGTTCACAAGTCCATGCCGGAAGTACCGATGAAATATCCTTTTTATCCACAACTATCTGATTAAGATTGTCCGGAGCTCCCGCAGCTCTCATCTTATATTCCCAATCTGCGCAGATCTCTACCGGCAGTGCTCCCGGTATGCATACATTTTTCAGGTTTTCACAACATAAATCCACCGTTTGAGGGGACAATCTTAATGCCTTCAGTGCATTTCCGTGATTTATATGACGCAGATCTTCAATCGCACCGTCAAATGATTTAATTGACTGTTCGCCAAAATTGTCTCTGAGGTCAAAATATGTACCCAGTCCCGTGTCTCTGAATGTTATTCCGATCTTTACCTCGCTGCCTATTTTTTCCTTTATAAGTGAGGATATTGCATCAGGTCCATTCAGTCTTGTTTCTGATACCCAGTAATACTTCATGTTTTTGTATTGTATATCCAGCAGATATTCCCGCCCTATATGGGCAATAAATGAGACCGGTTCAATATTTTCATCACGAAAAAATACTACATTTGCCCACCTTTGAATGTGGAATTCCCCAGCTACATATTTAATATTTGCATCACCTGTGAGAACAAGCACGTCCAATTCCTGC
The DNA here is from genome assembly GCA_963589005.1 of Bacteroidaceae bacterium. Lineage (GTDB taxonomy): Bacteria > Bacillota > Clostridia > Lachnospirales > Lachnospiraceae > RGIG5612. The sequence continues at coordinate 115,556 of CAVAJR010000002.1, forward strand.
TCATGCATCTTTCTTCTGAGCTCAGAATGTCTGTATAATTTATCTTCTAATGTTAAAAATGCCATTATATATTCACCTTATTATTTTTATTTTTGAGGATAGGTTAACGGAATTTCTCCCTTCAATGGTTCAAATTCCCTATTTACCGCCTCCTGGTCTATGCCCGCCCTAACTATTGCGTTGTGCTTCAGATCATCCATGTGCTTTTGGCGACCAGAATCGTAGATATGGGAATGTGCCATTTCTTCAGCAGTGACCTTTAATGACCACTTTCCACCCTTCAATACAGGTAAGCCAACTATCCCGCAAAGTGCGCATGTTGCAGTTTCCCCGACCGTATCAAGCCTAAATACATTACAATGGCATGCAGGACATGCCCCTTCTGTACCTTTGTAAGTTCTCTGTTCAGAAGAAAGCATCGCTGCCTCTGCTATATTTCTTCCCAGCTGTCTTACCCTTTCCTTCTTTTCCTCATTAGCCACCCAGTCGTTATTCCACTCGATCTGTATATAATCAACGATATCCATTCCCATAGATACTGCCGGTGATGCTAATGTAGGATATCCCATATATGACCACTCACTGCCGCCATGACCTATAAACGCTGCTGCTTTGTGGTCAAAAAATCTTGTATCTATCTGAGGATCGATTCCTTTCGATACCCTATCATCATAAGCCTGCTTTAAGAATGTCACATCATGTGACGGTCCTATTCTGTCACAGATAATTCTGTATATACCCGGAGCCATTGCTTCAAACATTGGTGCGATAAATATGATTCCGTCACTGGACAGTATTTGGTCGTCCAGCCAGAGCATGTCATCTTTTTCAAGAGGACAATGTCCCTGGAAGTTAACATCTCTCATTTTCCTTACACATTTTCCACAATTGATACACGGCTTAATGTCAAGCTTCATCAAGTTTATAAGTTGTATCTGTGCGCCTGATTCCTGCGCACCCCTCAGTGCCAGACGAGCCATCTTATCAGAAATCTGATTAGGTCTTCCGCTTGTAATTGCTGTAATTTTCATACTGTTACCCTTTAAATTATGAATTAAAGTATTTCGCAAACTTTTTCAAAATCTCACTTTTCATTTTTTAAATTTATTGCTGCTTTTTATTCAGCCGTTATGGCTAGTGCCTTTTTAATCTGAACTGCCATCTTCTTTCTTGTAGCCCAGTCATTCATACGATCCTGGTTAGCTGAAAATGCCATGAAAAAGATAAGGAATATAGCATTTCCAACATTTTGCATCGGTGAAGGTAAGCCCACAGCCACAATACCTGAGGTAAGCAGCTTCATTGTTAATGTGCCGACGAATATGCCTATCGCCATATCGCAATGTCTTGACAGATACCTGCCCATAAATATTGGTGCAAATGCTGCACACATCATGTTCATTGAATTATTTTGTGAAGGTGAAGATTCAACTACGCCTGACATTCCTGCATAACATACAGCTGCAAGTCCTACAAAAAGTCCTGCCACTACAAAGCATAAGAACGTATTTCTCTTCTCATTGATATTGTTATTAACCGCAATTACCTGCCCATCACGCAATGCCCTGTAGTTTCTGCCATACGAGCTTCTCGAATATAAAAAGTAATAAACCAGTCCTCCGACAACCAACAGTACAAATATCCATGGTGACGAACCGAACATCTTATATTCACCTCTAAGCTCAGCTGCACGTCCCTTATTGTAGATGTAACCTATACATTCATATACCTTCATCAGTCCAACTGAAAGTAACAAAGTTGGAATCTTAATTGTTACCGCCAGCAAACCATTAAGTGCACCGAACAGAACACCGAATATCAGGATCATGGCCGACACTCCACACGGGCCAAAGCCCATGGAAGTGCCTAGCCCCACGCCCAAAAGGCATGATATGATCATCATATTGCCAGTAGAAAAATCCCACCGTTTGCTTGTCATGTTGCCGGACATAGCCCATCCAAGCATCGTAGTCGGAACAGTCTGTGTGAGAACCATTCTGATGCTGTTCCAAGAGCCATACACGCTTGTGCTGAAGATTTTACAAAGTATAAAAAATATAAGGTATACTCCTATCGGCCAGACTGCCACCTGAAACACATCGCTTATTATTTTTTTAATAGATTTCTTGCTGCTCATAACAAACTCCTTTTACTATGCGGCAACTTCGCAAGTCCTTATCCCTTATTTGCTTAATTCTTCAATTGAATAATTTGCGCATGCTGCTTCAAACATTTCTCCGTCAGCTTCAGGATTGATTTCAACAATATATTGCGCTAATTCCTCGACTGAGAATGGAAGATTTCCATCATATGTAAGTTCATGCATTGCCTTATATTCATCTGCATTGTATGCGATCAGGTATGGCATACGATAATCTGCATTATCTATCTTATTTCCTGCCAAAGCGTTAACAACCAATGCAAATGCCAGTTCCATATCACCGATACATCCATCTGCGCAGCCATGAAGTCTTTCATTCTCGAAATATTCAAGTACATAATCTTCTGCAGCCTCATAGCAGAACATATATACTTGATTTGCTCCGTCCAGACCTGAAGATTCAAGAACGCCACCTGCATTCTTAGCTGCATTTAAGCCTGCTCCAAAGCCGTTAAGGTCAGGGAAATTTGTAATAAGATTCTGACTTCCTTCCACTTTGTCATATGTGCGTTGTTCAGAGAGAAGCTCCAGGCCATTATCTGCAAGACATGCCTTAAATCCAACTGCACGCTGATCATTAGCAACACCTGAACCTTCAGGCATACCTAAGAATACCCATTTATCTGCGCCAAGATCTATGCAATGCTGTGTCATGGCATATGCTGCGTCATAGTCTGTAGAACTGATTGAGCCTGCATAGTAATCTGAACCTGACATAGACTCATAATATTCTGCATCAATATAGTTGCCCCATGTATATGACACATAAATGCCCTTACTATCAAAATATTCCTGTACCTTATCGCCGATTGAGCCATCCATCATGCACAATACTGCGTCTACTCCGGCTGCTCCCAGATTTTCTGCCGCTGTCATAACCTCGCCGGGATTACCTGCCTCAACAATTGCTGTCTCAACTCCAAATGCCTCGCATAAAGTCTCATAGCCTTCAATAATGTTAATAGCCCACGGTGTTGTGGTTGAATAAATCATGAGACCTATCTTCTTGCCTGCTACACTGGTTGCATCCAGCGATGCTGAAGCCTCACCTGCCATCGCCATTCCCGCTGACGCTGTTAGAACCGTACCCACTGAGAGAACGACTGCTACCATTCTTGATAATGTTTTTTTCATACTTTCTCCTTTCCACATGACGGCAGTATTTATAAACTGCCCATTTATATACTCTTTCCATCGAAAAAGTTTGCTGCAGATAAATTATCGCGGTAATACCTTACTGCCTGCTTCTCTTGTATATCCAATTGCAACAACGATCAGGAACACCAGGCCTCTTACTCCGTATGTCCATGAAACTGGGATGCCAACAACTACCATGCCATTAGTTAGGACCGAAATAATTATTCCGCCTATTACACCGCATCTGATGGCTGTCTTAACACCGCCGCTCATGGCCATACCGCCCAGAGCAAGAGCTGTAATTACATTGAATTCTTCATTAAGGCCCGTTGAGGTAGATACATTTCCTGTTCTTGCCAAAAGGAAAAATGTTGCAATTCCAACTATCAAGCCTCCAAACAGGTATGCCATGAATCTGTATTTCATAAGCGCAAGTCCTGTCTGTGAAGCTGCAACTCTGTTTTCTCCGTAAGCCTGGCTTGCTCTTCCTATTTTTGTTCTGCTGAATATAAGCCAGCAAATCGCAATAACAACGGCAAGGCATATGAATCTGAACCACATTTCATTTGCAATTCCCAGATCTACTGAACTGTAAGCCTTGCCTTGCATTACAGAATTCACGATTCCTCTCGTAAGAGACATCATGGCTACCGTTCCTATATATGCATTCATGTTAAGTGAAATTGTTATAAATCCTGTAACTGCGTAACACGCTATTGCTGTTATTATTGATGCCGGAAGTGCCAGCCATACTACTCCTGTTGCATTCGCTACTGCTACTGCCACTAATGTACTTAACGCAATAACACCGCCTGCAGAGAAGTCCATGCCTCCCTGCGCATATATTGCCGACAGACCAACGCACAGCATAACTGTTGTAAATGATTGATTGACTACCGTAAGCAGATTGTCACCAACAAATATCTGTCCCTGCGACCAGATACCAAATACTGCCAATACTACAATAAGTCCTATAAGGGAAATCCATTCTCTGATATATTCTTTTGCATTCATCCTTCATTCCCTCCTAAATCATGTTCTGAACCAAGTCATATTCGCTAAGTTCCTGAGCCCTTGTATATTCACCGGTTATTTTTCCTTCTTTCATAATCAATATTCGATCTGACATACCGATTAATTCCTGAAGCTCTTCTGAGATTAAAATAATTGCATGGCCTTGCTTCTTCATATCGTAAATAAGCTGATACATGGCCGCCTTAACTCCTACATCAACGCCTCGAGTCGGACAGTCAAGAATTAATACTTTAGATTCATGACCCACCCATTTAGCAAATGCCACCTTCTGCTTATTTCCGCCTGACAGTGCCTTCGTCCGCTGGTTCCTGCCCTGACATTTGATACTCAAGGCTTCTATCTGTTTATCCGCAAATTTCTTTTCCTTGCTCTTGCTGATAATTTTTCCTATAGACACCATATCCAGAGACGGAATAGTGATATTAAATCCTATCGAGCCTTGCAGCATAAGCGATTCCGTATCGCGGTTTTTAGATACATATCCAATACCTGCCTCCGTTGCCTCATGACATTTTACGATTTTCTTTTCTCCAACATAGACGCCTCCGTAAACCATCAAGTCAACACCGAACATCGCCCTTCCCAATTCATGCATTCCGCACTCTGAAAGTCCACCTATGCCCAGGATCTCGCCTTTATGCACCTCAAGATTAATATCTTTCAAAATGTGCAGATCATACAGATGTTCAACTTTGAGCATTACCTCATCATCATACGAACCATCATAATCCGCACGGTAATAGTTATCTTTTACTTCTCGTCCAACCATCATCGTTTGGATTTTATTTCGTTCATACTGTTCCTTATCCAGATCTCCGATCATTACCCCGTCCCTAAGGACAGTGACACTGGTACAGACATTCATTATTTCATCCAGATCATGAGAAATAAAAATTACACTCTTATTTTCTGCGACCATTTTCTTGCATAGATCATATATAATGTCTCTTCCTCTCTGAGAAAGCGCAGTAGTTGTTTCATCTATGACCAAAATATCCGGATCGTTTCTCATTGCCGAGGCTACTTCAAGCAACTTTCTGTTTTCCAGATTTATACTCTCTATCGGTGCCGCCGGATCTATATCCGTAACTCCGATTTTTTCAAATGCTCTCCTGGCTTCAAGACACATCTGTTTTTTATTTACATAACCAAACCTAGAAAATCTTCCGACTTCTCCCAGGAACATATTATCCGCTATTGTGCTTCCATTGATTGTTCCGATTTCCTGAACAACCATGGATATCTTCTTTTTTCTGGCATCACCAACATTATGGGGTTCGTAAGCCTCCCCTTTTAGTATCATCCTTCCCGAATCACAATTCTGGACGCCTGCTATGATTGAAGTCATTGTGGACTTGCCCGAGCCATTTTCTCCTACAAGGCCTCTGACCTCACCACGGTTCAAAACGAAATCCACACCCTTCAGTGCCTTTGTTGCCCCAAAGTTTTTTACCATATTCTCAATTCTGAGTAATTCCTCCGCCATACTCGAATACCCACCTTTCAGCACGAAACATATTCAATATAATTTCATGAAAATTGTATTTGCATTTACTGGAATTTTGAAATACAATTACTTGCATAGTATTATTACACAAATGTAATAATACTAGATTTCATTGAAATTAAAGGTTTTTTGCGTATCACTAACACATTGTATAAATTTTGTACATTCTGTTTTCTTCCGACAATTTCCAATTTTTTCACTTTTATCACTTTAACGGGGAGATCAGCTATGAATTTGACAAGCCTAAGATACTTTACTCAAATAGCAGATATCGGAAATATAAGTAAGGCAGCCGATGCACTTTTTATATCGCAGCCCGCTCTCAGCAGAAGCATTCTCAGACTTGAAGAGTCGCTGGATGTAAAGCTTTTTGATAGGACGCGTACCGGACTTAAGCTTACTGAAGCCGGAAAAATATTATACGACGAAGCAGACAACATCTTCCTGCAGGATCGTTTATTGATGGAGAAGCTTCATTCGTCTAATTCGACCACCAACATTCCTCTTAAAGTTTTGTTTTCCAGCGATACTTTTTATGACAAAATCAACAGATTTAATCTGGATTACAATCGAAACACAGCATCACAAAAATTCATTATCGAACGTCACAACTGGAATTCTATTCGCCATATGATTCTCAAAGGACTCGCTGATATAACATTATGTATAGACC
>CAVAJR010000003.1:0-121574 GCA_963589005.1 Bacteroidaceae bacterium
CTTTTTGTCTGCAGCAAATAAGTTTAATTTTAAGGTTACACTGCCTGTGTTACTATTTACAGACCTGTCTGCAGCTAACTTTGTTGAGGCATTTGACCTGAAATTTTTATTATTCTGTGCAATTACAACATCGTTTACATTCTGGGGGACATGGGCGATTGCCAGATTAGTGATCAAAGACAGATCAAAGCAGGGTGAGTTTGTCCAGGCATGTTACAGAAGCAGTGCAGCGGTAATGGGAATTGCGCTTATTCAGAATATATATGGATCTGCATCAATGAGCGGTATGATGATACTGGGATGTGTTCCGCTGTATAACATTTATGCAGTTATTTTGCTTCAGTCCACATCGCCTTTGGAAACTGGCAGGAGAAGCATCAGAAAGACACTGATATCCGTAGCCAAGAATCCGATCCTTATAGGAGTAATTGCAGGTCTTGTTTCTTCACTTATCGGCATAGATTACCCAAGTATTATAGATTCCTCCCTTAATTATCTGGCACGGATGGCCACACCGCTTGCACTTATCTGTATTGGTGCAGAATTTAATTTCAGGAGTGCCAGAGAGGTTATGAAATATTCGATTGCTGCAGCAATTGTTAAGATAGTGGCGCTTCCTGTAATATTCGTATCAATTGCCATAATGGTAGGATTTAGAAATGAAGCATTGATAGCTATATTTGTTATGCTGGCAGGCGCTACCACACCGTCATCATTTATTATGGCCAAATCTTACGGCCATGAGGGAATGATAACGGCCGGAGCAGTGGTCATAACCACCCTGGGTTCAGTAGTTACGCTGACAGTATTTATATTTTTATTAAAAACATTAGCATTGATCTGATATCTGACGATATGTGCCGGACGGCATATATCATAGTGATGCCAGATTAATAGTTCGTAGGATAAGGTTATGCTAAAAATAATTCTCGGCCCTGCTTATGCAGGACAATCAGACATGCTGTGTAAGGAGATGGTTGAACGTTCAGCTGCTCAGCCAACTTCTTCTTTTATTGCAATAGTTCCGGAGCAGTCGACTCTTAAGATGCAGCGGGATGTAGTTAATGCTCATCCGGCACATGCGGTCATGAATATTGATATCGTAAGTTTCAACAGACTGGCACATAAGGTGTTCGGCGAGCTGGGATATAAGGAGACGGATATACTTAATGATACGGGCAAAGTGCTTGTGTTGAGAAAGGTTTTAGAGTCGTGCCGCGATGATATGGTCGTATATAAAAACCAGGTTCATATGCCGGGATTTGCATCTGAAATGAAGTCAGTCGTAACAGAGCTCAAGCAATATGCCATTGATGACAACCAATTGTTCCTTATGCAGCAGGCCGCTCACGATTCTGCCAATTCATTGCTCTATAGCAAGCTGCAGGATATCAGGCTTATTTATCGCAGATTTTCTGAGGAAATAGAAAATAAATATACAACTCAGGAAGAGGTACTGGATATATTTGCAAGAGTGGTTCCTCAATCGAACATGATCAAGGGCGCTCATATATACATGGACGGATTTACCGGCTTTACGCCTATTCAGTATAAGCTTATAGAGGAATTGCTGAAGGCTGCCGCAGATATAACGATTACTCTTACGCTGCCGGAGGAGAAAATGTCAGATGATTTGCAGCTATATGATATATTCAGCCTCAGCAATCAGACATATGCGCGCCTAAGGCAGATTGCAATGAATGCCGGCTCTGAGATAAGAATTGAAGCTGCGTCGAGGAAGAAGAACATCCCGGATGTATACAAATACGGGGCAGATAACATCAATTCTGAGATAGTTTTTATCGCAAAAGAGATCCTTGATAAAGTAAGAAATAATGGCGCCAGATTCAGGGACTTTGCTGTCATTTGCTCAGATATGGACTCCTACCATGATGTAGTGAAGGATATATTTGAGGAGGCGGGAATATCCTGTTTTATCGATTACAAGTCGCGTCTCGGAGAGAATGCTCTGTCTAGGTACGTTCTGGCTGCACTTCAGGCAGTTGCAGAGAGATTCTCTTACGAAAGCGTATTTGCCTGGCTTAAGAGCGTATTTGCAGACATATCATATGAAGATATATGCAGATTAGAAAACTATTGCCTTGAATTTGGCATCAAAGGAGCAAATGCATGGAGCCGGGAATTTGTAAGAAACAGAAAATTATTCACTTCATCAGGTAATGAGGAATATTTCTGGAATCTTGAGGAAATAAATGACGTAAGAGAAAGGGCGATTGGGAAACTTCTTGAATTTTATAATTTATGTCGGGGACGAGATAGGACAGCAGCGGATTTTTCTGATGCATTGACAGAGCTTCTTGAAAACGACAGGGTGCAGGAAAAGACAGAACAAATGTCAGAGGCATTTGCAAGTGCCGGTGATATGTCAAGAAGTAAGGAGTACGAACAGATCTATAAGCTCATAACAGAGCTTATAGAAGAAATATCTAATCTCATGGGTACGGAAAAAACGGATATCAGAGATTATATGAAGCTGACAGCCGGCGCACTTGAAGAGATCAAGGTGAGCATTATCCCACCATCACTTGATGCTGTCACTGTGGGAGATCTTACAAGAACGAGACTTGAGGATGTTAAGTACCTATTTATAGCAGGCATTAATGATGGCAAGCTTCCGGCACCTGCATCATCAATGGGATTATTCACCCAGAGGGAACGAGACTTCCTTAAGGGTGAAAATTTCGATCTGGCGCCTACAGCACTGGAAAATCTATGCACTCAGAATTATTACATTTATATGTTAATGATGAAGCCGGAAGATAGCTTGTATCTGTCTTACGCAGCTATGAACATGGCAGGTGAACAGCTGATGCCTTCATATATCATGGATGATCTTGAATCCTTCGTACCCGGCATAAATGTGAAAGAAATAAATGATATTCCGGATGAAACATGGAAGGTTCAAGCAGCCAGGGAGGTGGCATATGCTGCTCGTGAATTATCTGAACAGAGGGAAATTGATGACATTTCAGAAAAATCTCAGCAGCTTATGAGGTTTTTCGAGGCTAATGAACCGCAGGTATTAAGACAGGCTATTTCAGGTGCATTTTATAGCAACCAGCCTATGCCGTTGGATGAGCAGACAGCACTTGATCTGTATGGCGGCAAATTAAGAGCGAGCGTAAGCCGTTACGAGAAATATTATGAATGTCCGTTTAAGCATTTTATGAGCTACGGACTTGAGATCAAGGAAAGACCGGAATACGAGGTAAAGGCGACAGATATAGGTAATATTTACCATGGCAGCCTGGAACTGTATGCAAGAAAATTAAAAGAAAGAGGGCTGTCGTTCAGGGACGTTGCTGATGATGTGAGCCGAGAGATCACAAGAGAATGTGTAAGTGAAGTTACGGCTGAAATGGAAAATGATGCAGCAACGGAATCAGAAAGAAATAAATTCATACTTGAACGAATTACAGAGGTCGCCTGCAAGACAACTGATGTATTGAGAAATCATGTTAAAAAAGGCAAGTTCGAGCCGGAATTATTCGAGCTGGCATTTGAAACAGATGATGGTGATTCCACAATATTCAAAGGAAAAATCGACAGGGTAGACATCTATGATGGTGAGGATGTGTTCGTTAAGATCATAGATTATAAGTCGGGCTCTAAGAAATTCGAAATAAAAGATATATATATGGGCATACAGCTTCAGCTGGCGGCATATATGGGAGCTGCGATAGAAGAAGTCAAGAAAAAATACCCGGACAGGCAGGTTCTGCCTGGGGGCGTTTATTATTACCTGATCCAGGACAGCTTTGTAAATCCGGGCGAAGAAAGTAAGAAATATCAGATGAGCGGTCTTACCAATTGTGATTATGGTGTGCCTGACGCAATAGACAGTGATGCCAGACTAAATGGAAAAAGTAATATTATTAACATAGGTTATGTCAAAGGCGGAGATTATTCCAATAGCTCAGTAATTGCAAACAGCAATGAATTTGCCAGCATGATAGCATTTGCAAATAATAAGATCAGTGCAGTAAGCAGTCAGCTGAAAGCCGGAGATGTAAGGATCGCTCCGTATATCAGCGGAAATTCTAATGGCTGCACATTCTGCGAATACAGAGATGTATGCAAATTCGAGCCATGCAAATGGGGCAGTGATTATAATGACAGTGCAGAAGGTGTAGACAAGAAGGACATGGAGAGAGTGATTTATGGCAGAATTTAAATGGACAGCCAGTCAGGAACTGGCAATAAATGCACCAACTGATAATATACTGGTGTCTGCCGCTGCAGGTTCAGGCAAGACAGCTGTCTTAGTTGAACGAATAATAAGAATGTTGTCGAGGGAAGAAAAACCGTTGGACATAGACAGGCTTGTTGTTATTACATTTACCAGGGCAGCAGCCGCCAGCATGAAAAATAAAATATATAAAAGGCTGAGGGAAGTAAGCAAGGAACATCCGGAGAATGTATATCTGCGCCAGCAGCTTATGAAGGTACAGCATGCCAGAATCTGTACCATAGATTCGCTGTGTGCAGATATAGTTCGCAATAATATCCAGGATATTGATCTTGACCCGGGTTTTAGGCTGGCAGAGGAAGCAGAGATACGTTTACTTAAGAAGGATGTACTAGGTGAGGTTCTGGAGGCGGAATATGCCCGTGCATCAGAAGGCTTTTTGCAATTTGCAGGATATTATGTAGATAAGAATGACAAGAAGCTGGAAGACATTATCCTAAAGCTTCATGCTTATTCAGAGAGCCATCCGGCACCGGAGGCATGGCTTGATGCAAGCGCGGATATTTATGCAGATGCCGGAAATATGTTCGCAGATGAGAAGTATCTGGAGGGTGATAATGAGTCTGATTGGATGTCAGATTATAAAAATATTGTAATAAATGCACTGGAAAACATTCAGACCATGGCATTGCAGGGACGGAAAATTGCCCGGAGAAATTATGGCCCGTTTAAGCATGAACAGTTATTTCAAGATATATTAAGCGCAGTGACTGAAATATTAAAATCTGAACTGCCCCTTGACAGCATAAAAAATAAAATTGAAGCGATAATAGATAATTTCCCGAAAGCTCCCAGATATGGCAAAAATGACGAGGTCGATGAAGACCTTAAGAATTATGCCAAAAGCTTAAGTGACGGGATAAAAAAACAATTAAATTCGCTGCATGATGATTTTCTGTATGCTGATTATGAGTCTATGTGCAGGGAACTGGCTGCGTGTGAGCCTGTTGCTAAGGCAATCGTAAGTACTACGAAGAGATTTGCAGCATCCCTTAAGCAGGCCAAGATGGAGAGACAGATAGCGGATTTTTCAGATATCGCCCATTATGCATTGAAGGTGCTGCTTAGATATGACGAGGATGGCAGGATAATTAGGGACGCGAATGGACATATTGCTTATACAGATACAGCAGACATTATGTCCCGTTCCATAGATGAGATAATCGTTGACGAATATCAGGATACTAATGAGCTGCAGGAATATCTGGTAGGTGCTCTGTCTTCAGAAAGATTCGGTCGTCCGAATGTATTTATGGTAGGTGACGTTAAGCAGAGCATATATGGATTCAGAATGGCATGTCCGGAATTATTTACCAATAAGTATGACAATTACAGGAAACTTAACGATATCGCGGATTATATTCCTTATAATGCTGTCGCAGACAAGAAGTCTCCGCACGGCTGGCTTATCAAGCTGGATATGAATTTCAGAAGCCGAAGGGAAGTTGTAGATATTACCAATTATGTATTCAGACAATCAATGATCCGCGAGGTAGGAGGCATTGATTATCAGGAAGGACATGAGCTGGTATTTGGTAAGTCAATAGAACAGGACGAGGAAAAACTTTCAGATCATACGCCGGAGATCTTCTTCATTAACGGAAAAGGAGACGGCAAGCAGGCCAAATATCAGGAAGGCTATGAGATAGCAAAACGCATAGAGCAGCTAACGGCAGAAGGCAAATACTCATTATCAGACATAGCAATTCTTACAAGAAATTCTGATAATCCGGAGCTGGAGCAGGTACTCACGGAACGAGGAATTGCTGTTATTAAGAGTTCGGGCAAGGGATATTTCGAATGCTTTGAAATAAGGCTTATATTAAATCTTCTTAATATAGTTGACAATCCATACCAGGATATACCATTTACAGCTGTGTTGTACAGTCCGATATGCTCGGCAAGTGCAGACGAGCTGGCAAGAATAAGACTTGCAGGCGGCAAACAAAAATCAATATACGAGTGCCTTCTTGATTATTGCGAACAGTCGGACGACAAATTTACCTGGTTTGTGCAGAAGCTGGATAAATGGCGCAGTATGTCGCAATACATGAGCGTTTGCGATTTTATAGAATATGTAATGAAGGATTCCGGACTTCAGAACATTCTGTCAGCGATGCCCCAGGGCATGGACAGAATTGCAAATATAGGACTTCTCAAATCGAAGGCACAGACATTTGCCCGCGGCAGTTATACAGGGTTATTTAATTTCCTCAGATACATGCATGAAATTCAGAAAAATGACATAGACTTTGGCAAGGTCAATGCTGCATCGGGTTCTGTTAAGGCTGTTACCATGATGACGATCCATAAGTCCAAGGGTCTGGAATTTCCTGTTGTCTTTCTGGCAAATTGCGGAAAATCCTATAATAAAACGGATGTAAACAGGTCGAACATTATACCTGACAGAAGACTGGGAATCGGCATTGAATACAGAGATGTCAAGGCGCGTCTGAACCAGAAGACGGTGCTGATGCAGACTATAAGAAGACTTCAGAAGACAAGCCTCTATGCTGAGGAATTAAGGCTCCTGTATGTAGCAATGACCAGAGCTGTGGATATGCTTATTATATCGGGAGCAACGCAGGGCAACGAATCTCTGGATTCAAGCATAAAAAAATGGGATGAAGAGAAGCATTTTGCAGAAGACAGGCTTAAAGCTTATAAGGTTATGGATTGTTCGAGTTACATGAAGGTCCTTGGACTCACACTTCACAAGAACAGAGAAAACAATACCTTGTACAATCTGAATTATCTGCTTGAATATGAGACAGAAGAAAAACGAGCATCTGAGCTGATCGAAAATCAGATAACAGAGGATAAGGTCTATGAAATAGCCCGAAGAGAGACAGATATATCAGGTATCGAGCGGCAGTGCAATTATAAATATCCATTCGATAAGGCGGCACATATACAGGGCAAAATATCGGCCTCTCAGCTGGAAAATAAGGATTTCGAAAATCGGAGTCTGACAGTGACTGCTCCGTGCGGAGGCATAAAAAAAGCAGAAAATGGAACAGGCAGCGAGGGCATATTATGCAGGGATACTTACACAGATGCTGAGGTTGATGACAGGGAAACAGAGTTTGATGAAACGGAAAATGTCGTAAGAAGAACAGAACGCAGGAATCACGGACATAAGGGCAAAACTGCGCTCACAGGAACGGATAGAGGCAATGCTTATCACAGATTCTTTGAGCTGTTAGATTACAACAAGGACATCAGGCAGCAGTTGGACGAATATACGACATCAGGCAGGATAAGTGCAGAATATGCCGGTGCTATAGAGATATCCCGTATGGAGACCTTTATAAATTCTGATATCGGTCAGCGGATGAAACAAGCCTTTAATAAAGACAAGCTGTTCAGAGAACGACAGTTCGTTAAGGGCAGCTACGCAGATATTGCGAAGATAAAGACTCGGACCGGTATGTCTTTCAGCTCATCGCAATCCGATGTTGAATTGTTGCTGGTGCAAGGTATAATAGACGCATATTTTTTTGAAACATCAGAGGACGGCGTGGAGAATATAATCCTTGTGGATTATAAGACCGATAAGTCAAGAGATGAAGGACATTATACTGGGAGATACATGTCGCAGCTTAATGAATATGCAGACGCTCTGGAGAAGACGCAGGGAAGGAAAGTAACAGAGAAGATCATATATTCAATAGAGTTGGGTAAGGCAATCCATTGTGATTGATGCATATGCTGTTCCTGCACAGAAATGCTGCAGCCAACTGTTTTAAAAAATTAGAAATTTAATATCCGTGCACATTAGTATGGGCAGTTTCAAACAGTCAAACAGTGACTGTTTGCCGGGATTCACTGCGCAAAAACAACGAGAGTGAACATTAAAGAAAGACGAGGAAAACCAATGATATTTCCTAAATATTTACAGTTCGGAGATACGATAGCCGTGACGGCCCCGAGCCATTCGATTGACAGAGAGCCTGATATAACGAGATTTAAGAATGGTCAGAAGCAGCTGGAAAGCCGAGGATACAAGGTTGTATTTACTGACAATGTATTTAACAAGGCTGACAGATACGGAAGAAGCTCATCTGCCGAGGAGAAGGCTCACGAGTTTAATGCCATGGTGCAGGATAAGGATGTATCAGCAATTTATTCGGCATCTGGCGGAGATTTTCTGGCAGAAATGCTGCCATATGTAGACCTTGATGCATTCAAGTCCAATCCTAAGTGGGTTCAGGGATATTCTGATAACACGTCACTTCTGTATTATCTTACAACAAAGTGTGATGTTGCCACTGCATATGGAGCCAATTTCGGCGACTTCGGAATGGGCGAATGGGAGCTGAGCGTAAGCAGAGGTCTGGAAGTTCTGGAGGGATGCTGTAAAGTGCAGGACAGCTTTAAGATGTATCAGGATGGCTTTGGTGCCAGAGGTACAGGACTGGAGGGCTACAGTAAGGACAGCCGGGTAGAATGGAAATGCATTAATTCTGAGGATTGCAGAGCATCATTTAAAGGAAGGCTGTTAGGCGGATGCATGGATGTTTTGCTTAATCTCGCCGGAACTCCATATGACGGCACGATGGAATTCATAGAAAAGTATAAGGATGATGGGATCATCTGGTATCTGGAGAGCTTCGACCTTCATTTTGAGCAAATGATGGAAGGACTCTGGAAGATGAAGGAGATGGGATGGTTTAAGTATGCGGCAGGGTTCGTATTCGGACGACCATTGTTTTATCCGACAGAAGGCTGGGATGGCTCAGCGCTTCCTTCATATGAAGAAGTGCTGTTGGAGAGACTGGGTGAACTAAATCTTCCTATTGTAACCGGTGCTGATATAGGCCACAAGGGGCCGCAGTTTGTTACCATCAATGGAGCACTGGCAGAGATTAAGTGCGCAGGAGACGGAACGGGTACACTTATATATTTATGATAGGAAAATCAACGAAATGAGATCAAGCAGCGCAAAATTATTGATGGCCATGGTGTGTATCGCCAGAGGCACATCATTTTTATTTTCCAAGACACTTATGAATACAATGTCGCCGATGAGTGTTATGGGCGTAAGATTTACGATGTCATTTATCATTCTGGCAATTGTATTTAGTGATAGACTGCGACATATAAGCAAGGCAACGCTCAAGGGCGGCATTATGCTTGGAGTCGGATATACAGTTACAATGATCTTTGAAATGTATGGATTAAGGCTGATAGATACGGGAACAAGTGCCTTTATAGAGAACATGGCGATTGTGCTGGTGCCTATATATGCCGCGATATTTACCAGAGTCCTTCCAAAATTCAAGACAATATGCTGTGCGGTAATTGCTGTTCTGGGAGTAGGCGGTCTGTCATATTCTGAAATGCAGCAGGGAGGCTCGGCACTGGGAATAATTTTGGCTATCTGCGCGGCATTGGCATATGCTGCATGTATAATGCTTACCGATAAAGTATCTAAGGAGGGAGATCCGATTGCAGAAGGCATGATCCAGTTGGGCGTTATGGGTGTGCTGACTATGATAATGGCATTTTTCACAGGCGGACTTGACCTTCCGTCAACGGGGAACCAATGGGCGATGATGGGCTGTCTGGTTCTTATATGCAGCTGCTTTGGATTTGCATTCCAACCAGTTGCGCAGAAATATATTCAGGCCGAGACTGCAGCCATGTTTACAGTGGTTAATCCCTTAAGCTGCAGCGTGCTCGGAATCCTTGTGGCTGGCGAGGATCACGGAATTATTAAGATTCTCGGATGCATGATGATCGTTGCGTCAATGGTGATTTATAACATGAATACCTTTAAACAAACGTAAATGTTTAAATGCGAGTCTTTTCTAACAATAGTAGGAAATGGCACCAATATTGTTTTTATCATTTCTTGTAAAGGGCACTATGACGAAAAGAAGTCATCCGCTTCTACGGATGACTTCTTTTGCCAAACATCAGTTTAATATCAATTGTCAGAATAATATTATCTGTCGCATTTATACCAGCTTGCCTGCGCAGCGAGGGTAGAGCTCGACATCACGGATATTGCTGATACCCGTCACATACATGATGAGTCTTTCAAATCCCAGACCGAATCCGGAATGTGTTGTGCTGCCGAAACGTCTTAAATCCAGGTACCACTGATACTGATCCTTGTTAAGACCGAGTTCTTCGATACGCTGCAGCAGCAGATCATATCTTTCTTCACGCTGGCTGCCTCCGATAAGCTCGCCAACGCCGGGAACCAGCATATCAGCCGCAGCAACAGTCTTGCCGTCATCGTTCTGACGCATGTAGAAGGACTTGATAGCCTTAGGATAGTTATATACGAATACAGGCTTGTGGTAAATCTGCTCTGTAAGATATCTCTCATGTTCAGTCTGAAGATCCGTACCCCATTCAACCTTATATTCAAATTTATCATTGTGCTTCATCAGAATATCAACAGCCTCTGTATAACTTACGCGGCCAAAATCCGAATCAGCCAGGTTAGACAGTCTCTCTAGCAGAGTCTTGTCTACAAAATTGTTGAAGAATGCAAGCTCTGTCGGACATTTTTTAAGAAGATGCTTAACAACATATTTTATCATAGCCTCTGCTGTATCCATGTCATCCTTAAGATCAGCATAAGCCATTTCAGGCTCAACCATCCAGAATTCAGCAGCATGACGCTGTGTGTTGGAGTTTTCAGCACGGAATGTAGGTCCGAAGGTATAAACCTTACCAAATGCTAATGCAAAGCATTCAGCTTCAAGCTGACCTGAAACCGTAAGGTTAGTTTCCTGACCGAAGAAATCATGTGAGAAGTCAACCTGTCCATCCTCTGTAAGTGGCGGATTAGCAGGATCAAGTGTGGTAACACGGAACATTTCTCCGGCACCTTCGCAGTCGCTGCCTGTGATAAGCGGAGTATGAACATAAACGAAGTTGTTCTCATTGAAGAAGCTGTGAAGGGCAAATGCTGCTTCGCTTCTTACACGGAATACTGCATTGAATGTGTTGGAACGCGCTCTGAGGTGAGGAATCGTTCTTAAGAATTCCAATGTATGTCTCTTCTTCTGGAGCGGGTAATCAGGATCACAAGTTCCTTCAATAATGATCTCAGTAGCATGTACTTCAAGGGGCTGCTTTAATTCAGGAGTTAATACAACCTTACCTTTAACAATTACAGAACTTCCTACAGACAGATTGGCAAGTTCTTTGAAATTATCAAAAGCATTTGCATCAATGATTATCTGCAGATTATTGAAGCAGCTCCCGTCGTTGATTTCCAAAAATCCAACAGTCTTGGACTCTCTGGAAGTTTTTACCCAGCCGGCTACAGTGATATCACTGCCATCTGCGGGAACATTTGCAAATAAATTAATAAGTTCTGTTCTTTCCATGGCTTTTCCTCCTATAATATTTTCGAAAAACAATAACATGGATTATATAGCAAATAAATATGCCTTTCAAGGCGAAATATATGAAAATAAATAAAAAAGGGTACACTTAGGTCGGCATTTGTGTTATAAATTATGCGGAACATTTTGCTCAAAATCAGAGCAAATGAGCTATACAACATTAGTTTTAGGAGATTGGGAATGTTAGAATTGAGGGATGTTTCTTTCGATGTTACCGATGAAAACGGCACTGAAAAGGAAATTATCAAGAATATAAGTCTTAAGATAGATGATCAGAAATTCATCGCTGTCACGGGACCTAATGGCGGAGGCAAGAGTACCATCGCCAAGCTTATAGTAGGCATTTATCAGCCTACATCAGGACAGATACTGTTCAATGGAACAGATATTACACATATGTCTATTACAGACAGGGCCAGAATGGGAATCAGCTTCGCCTTTCAGCAGCCCATCAGATTTAAGGGAATCAAGGTTAAGGATCTGCTGGCACTTGCAGCAGGCAAGGAAACCAACATCACACAGGCATGCGAATACCTGTCGGAGGTCGGTCTGTGTGCAAGAGATTATATAGACAGAGATGTTGACGGAAGCCTCTCGGGAGGAGAGCTTAAGCGTATAGAAATAGCTCAGCTCATTGCAAGGAATA
The DNA here is from genome assembly GCA_963589005.1 of Bacteroidaceae bacterium. Classification (GTDB taxonomy): domain Bacteria; phylum Bacillota; class Clostridia; order Lachnospirales; family Lachnospiraceae; genus RGIG5612. Next base: position 12,287 of record CAVAJR010000003.1, read on the forward strand.
CGGAGCTGTCGGTTCTTGATGAGCCGGAGGCAGGAATTGACCTGTGGAGTTTCTCTAATTTGATCAAAGTATTCGAGAAAATGAGAGAAGAAAGAGCCAGAGACATAATAATCATATCTCATCAGGAGAGAATATTGGATATTGCTGATGAGATTGTTGTTATCAGAGATGGGCAGATTGCAGACTTCGGCTCGAAGGATAAGATCCTGCCGGAACTGCTGAAGGGAACCGCAGGCTGCAAATATTATCAGTAAAGGCGTATTTTGCATGAGGAAAGCCACAGCTTGATATGAAATGGTAAGCGGTAATACCGATAGACAGATAAATAAGCAGCAGACAGCAAAAATGGAGAACAAAATGGATAAAGTTCAGAGAGATCTTCTTGCAACCGTTGCGGATATTCACGATGTTCCTGAGGGAGCATATAATATCAGGGCAAATGGTGCGCTGGGAGGAAGGGCTACTACAGCCAATATAGATATAGTAACTAAGGAAGATAAACCGGGAATTGATATAATCATCAAGCCGGGCACTAAGCATGAAAGTGTACATATTCCTGTAATAATCAGTGAATCGGGTCTTACTGACCTTGTTTATAACGATTTCTACATCGGTGAGGATTCAGATGTTGTTATTGTTGCAGGCTGCGGCATACATAATTGCGGCGACCAGAGCAGCAGGCATGATGGAATCCATACATTCCATGTAGGAAAGAATGCCAGAGTCAAATATATAGAGAAGCATTATGGTGAGAATGACCCTGCAGCGGTAGGAACTAATATCATGAATCCTACAACCATCGTATATATAGACGAAAACGGATATATGGAGATGGAGACAACCCAGATCAAGGGCATTGATTCAACCGTTCGTGATACTAAGGCTTACCTGAATGGTGAGAAGGCTAAGCTTGTTATTAAGGATAAGCTCATGACTCATGGTATCCAGCATGCGGATGCGATATTTGATGTCGAATTAAATGGCGACGGAACCTCATGTGAGCTTGTTTCAAGAGCAGTAGCCAAGGATGATTCCACACAGACATTTAAGGCAGGCATTATAGGAAATGCAAGATGCAATTCCCATACAGAGTGCGATGCGATCATCATGGACAATGCCAAAATCTCAGCAACTCCGGAAATCCGTGCCAATAACATTGATGCAGGCTTGATACATGAAGCAGCAATCGGCAGGATCGCAGGAGAACAGCTGATCAAACTTATGACACTGGGTCTTACGGAAGAAGAGGCCGAGCAGGAGATCATTGCCGGGTTCTTGAAATAATAGGCTTGCCGCAGATTATGCAGCTGCATTAAATAAAAATCAGTGATTGCTACGGCGCTGGGACGGCATAGCCGCTGTAGTAACCAATGAACAATACTTCCAGATAGGCAAGGAGAAATAAAGATGTCTGAGAATATTTATACAAACAGGATAAATGAACTTAGAGCCAAGATGCAGGAGGCGGGAATAGATGTATATTATATTCCCATGAGTGACTGCCATAACAGTGAGTATGTTGCTGAACATTTTGGCTGTATTAAGTTTATCAGCGGATTTTCCGGTTCGGCGGGATCTGTTGTTGTAACCAAGGATAAGGCATGGCTTTTCGCTGATGGCAGATATTATATTCAGGCTGCTAATCAGATAGAAGGCTCATGCATTGAGCTTATGAAGATAGGACAGCCGGGAGTGCCTGAATTATCAGATCTTATTGCAAGAGAGTCTAAGGATAAGGTTCTTGGATTTGACGGCTCGGTAGTACCGGCATGGTTTGGCAATAAATTTAAGTGCGAGGTAAGATATGACAGAGACCTTGCAGGGGAGATCTGGACAGACAGACCTAAGCAGATCTTTACTGATATATTTGAATTAGAACTTCAATATACGGGAGAGACAGCTGAGAGCAAGATCGCAAGGATCAGAACAAAGTTAGAGAAGCACGTAAGTGAGAACGAAAATTACATCTACATTATCAATTCTCTTGATGATATTGCATGGATGTTTAATCTTCGTGCAAATGATATCGAAAACAATCCGGTACAGTATGCATATGCAGCAATCAGCCGTGATAATGTAACCTTATTTACGGGAGCTAAGACCCCTGAGATGCCATTTGCTGCCGGAGAATATTCTCGCACATGCCTGTGCATGGAAGGATATGATACAGTCCTTCTGGATGACAGCAGAATCAGCTATGATACATATAAATTTTACGAAGAGAAGGGCACTCATATCGTATCTATCGAGAACCCTTCAACACTTATGAAGGCTGTCAAGAATGAGACTGAAATCGCCTGCCTTAAGGACGCACTTGAGATGGATAGTGCTGTAATGGTTAATTTCATGTACTGGCTTAAGAAAAATGTAGGCAAAATCCCTATGGATGAGGTATCAGTTGCAGATCATCTGCAGCAGATGCGTATGGCACAGAAGGGATATATTGAGCTGTCATTTAATACGATTTCTGCATATAAGGAAAATGCAGCCCAGATGCATTATGCACCTGAGAGAGGCAACTGCAAGCAGCTGCAGCCGGAAGGCTTCCTTCTGGTAGATTCAGGTGGGCAGTACAAGACAGGAACTACAGATATAACAAGGACATTTGCCTTGGGAACTCTTACAGATGAGGAAAAGAAAGCATTCACGCTTACAGCCGTATCTATGCTGCGCCTGTTAAATACCAAATTTATAGCAGGATGTACAGGCGAGAATCTTGATATTATGGCCAGAGAACCTATGTGGCTGGAAGGCTGGGATTATAAATGCGGTACAGGTCACGGTGTAGGACATGTGCTTAATGTCCATGAAGGACCTCATAACATCAGATGGAGATATAACAAGGAACATCCAACAGCTGAGCTTCAGCCTGGAATGGTTGTAACGGATGAGCCGGGAGTGTATCGTGAAGGTCAGTTCGGCATTCGTACAGAAAATGAGTTGTTAGTTACGAAATACAAGAGCACCCCTGACGGAGAATTCTATCAGTTTTACAACCTGACTTATATACCGATTGACATTGACGCTATAGATGTTGCATACTTATCATTCGGCGATCGTCAAATGCTGAATGAATATCACAAGAAGGTATATGAGATTGTAGCACCAAGAGTCAATGATGAAGTCAGAGAATGGCTCAAGGAATATACTAGGGAGATTTAAATATCATAGAAGTTTTGATTGTCCTGTGTGCCGTAAACATAGGCAGTGCAGTGTTGATCTGTACTTCAATTCCGGTGCTGTGATTTATTATGAAAAGGATTTTATTTGTTTATAACCCGAATTCGGGTCGCGGAAAAATAAAAAGAAATGCACATAAGATAGCTGAAATGTATCGTTCAGAAGGCTATGATGTTACCGCTTATGCAACGAAGGCTCCTTTGGATGCGCAGAATAAAGTAAGCAGTGATGCTCATAATTATGATCTGGTGGTTTGCGCCGGAGGAGACGGTACATTAAGTGAGGTCGTATCTGGAATTATGGAGGCTAAAAGGCGTGTGCCGATAGGCTTTATTCCCGCCGGATCGACTAATGATACAAGGCATGGTTTCAGACTTCCGAAGGATATGAAGAGCGCCGCAAAAGTGTGCGTAGAGGGAGTAGGATTTCAGACTGATGTAGGCAAGATCAATGACGACTATTTTACATATGTTGCATCGGTTGGCTCATTGTCGGCGGTATCCTGCTTTACATCACAGGATATGAAGCGGCTCCTAGGCCACGGCGCATATGTTATAGAAGGAATAAAGCAGCTTATTAAGATGGAGTCATTTAATATGACCATAGAATTCAATGACCATGTAATAAGCGGAGAGTTTTTTCTGGGAATGATCACTAATGCCATTTCTGTCGGCGGGTTTGAAGGCATAACCGGCCAGAATGTGGATCTGCAGGATGGCCTGTTTGAAGTGGTAATGCTCAGAAAGCCTGCTAATATTATTGAATTTAACAGGCAGATAGATATGATTCTTATACACAATGATGACAGTCAGCAGCTTGTTGATGACGTTATCGTAAGGTTTAAGACTGATAAAGTTATTTTTAGATCAGATACTCCTGTTCAGTGGGTCAGAGATGGAGAAAACGGAGGAAAACATAGATTAGTAGAGATAGATGTCTGCAATAAAGCCGTAACCATAATGACTGACAACAAGTAGTATTTGAGACAGATACTTTTTAAACTGCATAAATAAATATATTATGTATGTCTAAAATTAAGGTGCTGTTAAAGATTAGTACGTAAAATAGGACGGAAGGGTCCGCAAATGAAACTCTCTTGTTGATATAAATAAGAGAAAAAAAGAATCGAGGAATTATATTGAAAAAGACAACGAAGAAAGTTTTAGATGATTATATTGCTGAGATGAAGCCATCTCAGAAGTCTATCAATGTGATCGAAATCGAAGAGATGTTTTCTGATAAACCCCTTAATATCAAGGAAACAGAAGAAGTATATAAATTTTTTGAGGAACAGGGTATAGAGGTTAACAAGGAGGAAGAGGAGGACGATCTTGAGATCGATCCGCTTATTCTTCTTGACGGAATTGAAACAGACGATCCTGTCAGAATGTATCTTAAAGAGATCGGTACTGTACCGCTTCTGACTCCGGAGGAAGAACAGCGTCTCGCCATGGCCAAGGCTGAAGGCGATGTAGATGCCAAAAACAAACTGATCGAGTCCAACCTGAGACTCGTTGTTAATATCGCCAAGAAATATACCAACAGAGGATTAAGTTTCCTGGATCTTATTCAGGAGGGCAATCTTGGACTCATGAAGGGCGTTGAAAAGTTTGATTATCAGAGAGGCTTCAAGCTGTCAACCTATGCAACATGGTGGATCAGACAGTCTGTTACAAGAGCCTTGGCTGATCAGGCCAGAACTATCAGAGTTCCTGTACATATGGTTGAGACTATCAACAGAATGACTAAAATCCAGCGTAATCTTACTCTTAAATTAGGATATGAACCAAGCGCTAAGGAAGTAGCTGATGAGATGGGCATACCTGAGAGCAAGGTCCTTGAGATCATGCAGATATCCAAGGAACCGACCAGCCTTGAAGCACCGAAGGGTGAAGACGGTGAAGGTGTAGTAGCGGATACTGTTAAGGATGAGATATCTCTGTCACCTGAGCAAAGCGTCGAAAATATTATGCTCAAGGAGCAGATAGATATTCTTCTTCAGGATCTTAAGGAGAGAGAACGTCAGGTAATCATTCTGCGTTTCGGACTTGAAGACGGAAGACCGAGAACCCTTGAAGAGGTAGGACAGGTATTTAATGTTACAAGAGAGCGTATAAGACAGATCGAAGCAAAGGCTCTTAAGAAACTTAAAAATCCTGTAAGAGGCAGAATGATACAGGATTATCTGGAAGATTGATCTTAAGGAGATTTTACTAGATGATAAATGATATTGAGAAAAATTCAGACGAGGAAGCTGAAATTACAGGGGTTGCTGCAGGAACAAGCAAGCCTGAACACAGGACTTCAATAGAAGTCGAAAATATTGAAGAGAAAGGTCAGAAAAAAGAAAAAGGCAAGATGAATCCTGTTCTTGAATGGGTATTGATAATTGTTATAGCTGTAGCTGCAGCATTATTTATTAATAATGTAATAATTATTAATTCTTATGTTCCTTCAGGCTCGATGGAATCAACCATCATGACCGGATCTAGAATGTTCGGACTAAGGGTAACATATTGGTTCAGCGATCCTCAGCGAGGAGACATTATTGTATTTAAATATCCTGATGATCCTACACAGGATTTTGTAAAACGAGTTATAGGTCTTCCGGGAGATACGGTTGAGATCAAGCAGGGCGTGACATATGTTAACGGTGATATCCTTGATGAACCGTATTTGAATGAAACACCTGCCAAACTGGACTTTGGACCATATGAGGTGCCTGAGGGCTGCTATTTTGTCATGGGTGATAATCGTAATAATTCCAATGATTCAAGAAAATGGAAAAACACCTATGTTCCGAGAGATTATATACTTGGCAAGGCAATGTTCTGCTATTGGCCGTTTAATCGTATAGGAGTATTAAAATAAATGATCAGAACTGATTCAAGAAAAGTAAAACCAGGAGATGTTTTCGTAGCATTGCCTGGTTTTGCCAGTAATGGCGATCAATATATATCAAATGCAATAGAGGCCGGAGCAGTTAAGATAATATGTCAGAAGGGTCAGTATGAAGTTGAGACGATCAATACAGATGATCCGCGTCGATATCTTGAGGAGATGCTTGCAGGCGAATACGGAAATATAATCTCTCGGATGACGATCATAGCATTGACAGGAACTAATGGCAAAACAACAACCTGTTATCTGATATCACAGGCTCTTAACCGACTCGGAAGAAAATGTGGATACATCGGGACGATAGGCTTCTACTTGGACGAAAAAGTAAGGGATTTGTCTAATACCTCAGTTGATATATGCGAATTATACGAACTGCTTCTTGAAGCTCATGAAAAAGGCTTCGATACTGTAGCTCTTGAGGCATCCAGCCAGGGACTTGATATGGGAAGACTCAATACAATAACATTTGATATAGCTTCCTTTACCAACCTTACAGAAGATCATCTGGATTATCATAAAAGCATGGAAAATTATGCCATGGCTAAACAGAAGCTGTTCAAGGCTTTAAAACATGGAGGAGCAGCACTTGTTAATGCAGATGATGACAGCAAGAAGTATTTTCTGCTTGATGAAAACAAAAATTATACTTATGGCATAAATTCAGGTGATTACAGAGCATTAGAATATACATTTGACCAAGGAACTGATCTTACATTTTTATGTAATGACGCGAAATATAATGTACATACAGATATGGTCGGCGAGCATAATGTATATAATACAATGGCAACAATAGGTGTCCTCAATATCATGGGATATGAACCTGCGAGAATATGCGAGGCTGTAGAAGGACTGCGTGCACCGGATGGAAGATGGGATGTTATAAGGTATAACGAATGCAGCATCATTATAGATTATGCACATACCCCGGATGCCATCAGCAATATCCTTAAAACCGCCCAGAAGCTTGCTTCTGGCCGAAAATATGTTGTCTTTGGCTGCACCGGTGACAGGGAAAAGGAAAAAAGACCTGTTATGACACAGCTTGTGCTTAGCAACTGTGATTACGCAATCATAACTGATGATGATCCGCATACTGAGCCGGAAGAACAGATAGTTGCTGATATGCTTGAGGGCAATTCCCTGTCTAATTATGAGGTATGTCTGGACAGAAAGAAGGCAATTCAGATAGGAATAGACAAGCTCAAACCGACAGATACGCTGCTGATCTTAGGCAAGGGACATGAACACAACATTATAATGAATGGATATAGCATTCCTCATAATGACAGGGATGCGGTATTGGAGTATATACAGAAATAATGGATTTAGAAGACAGCATAATAGCACAGGCGAAGACAGAACATGAGATACTGATAGAAGAGTCCATAAGTGCCAGAAAAAGAAAAAGAGACGATAAAAGAAGACGCCGCAAATACAAATTTACAGACAAGAAACATTCTGTACATGGAATAATATCCACATGTATTGCGCTGGTTTCAATAGCGCTGGTTGTGCTTTCAATCGCAATGGCTGTATCAGCCAAGGGCCAGGCCGGCGTACTTGTCGGTATACTGCCATTTGTTTCGCTTGTGATCTCAACTGTCGGCATAATTTTGTCCTGTGTTACTTTCAGAAAACCGGATACAATATTTACATTTTCATGGATCGGACTTATCGCAAATATTGTGATATGGCTCTTCGTGGCATTTGTTCTGGTCAGCGGAATCTGATATAGTAGATATAAGTCATTTTGTCGTTGACACTGCAAGGGTAAAGTGATATAAAAGTACACATCTAAGGCATTGAGGTAATATTTACTATGTTTAGTTATGTAATTATCGCTATATTACTACTCGTGAGCGCTATTCTCGTCCTGCGTAAATCCAAGACGGCTAGTGCTAAGAGTTGTACCTGATTGCATGACATTTAGATGAAACATTTCGTTTGCAGATCCTACGGTATTCTTTTAGCCGTAGGATTGTTTATTGTTTGGCAGAAAATTAAGATTTTCTTATTATTTATCAGGAGGGAAAACTATGCAGCTTACAGGTGCACAGATTGTGCTTGAATGTTTGCGTGAACAGGAAGTTGATACTATCTTCGGATATCCTGGCGGAACCATTCTCAATATTTATGATGCTCTCTATGATTATCAGGAGTATTTTACACACATTCTGACATCACATGAACAGGGTGCTTCTCATGCTGCTGATGGCTATGCCAGAAGCACAGGAAAAGTAGGTGTATGTTTTGCAACATCAGGACCGGGAGCAACGAACCTCGTTACCGGTATTGCAACCGCTTACATGGATTCATCACCGGTTGTATTTATAACATGCAACGTAGGTGAGAGCCTTATCGGCAAGGATTCATTCCAGGAGGTTGATATTACCGGTGTTACAATGCCTATTACTAAGACTACATATACAGTAAGAAGGGCTGATCAGATAGCAGATGTGATCAGAGAAGCATTTGCAATTGCCAGAGGCGGCAGACCGGGACCTGTCCTTATTGATATTCTTAAGAATGCAACAGCCCAGAAGGCGGAGTATACCCCATTGCCGAGGAGCCAGCATTATACATCAGGCAGATTGGCTGAGCTTATTAAGAAGTCCATGTACAGGCTTAAGACACCACAGGTAGATGATAATGATATTGATATTCTTATCGATATGATCAAGGAGTCTAAGAAGCCTCTTATCATCTGTGGCGGCGGTGTAGTAAGAAGCCGTTCACAGAAGGAGCTGACAGAGTTCGCCGAGAAGCTGGATGCACCGACAGCACTTACCGTAATGGGTGCCGGCGGTATGAACGGAAGAAATCCTCTTACAACAGGCATGATAGGAATGCATGGTTCACAGGCTTCTAATATGGCATGCGACGGATGCGATCTTCTGATTGCAATCGGATGCAGATTCTCGGATCGTGTTGCACTGGATCCTAAATCATTTGCTCAGAATGCCAAGATCGTTCAGATAGATATAGACAGAGCCGAAATCAACAAGAATGTTAAGACAGATCATCATATTGTAGGCGATGCCAAGGAAGTTCTTAAGATGCTTATCGAGAGAATGGAACAGTACGACCACAAGGAGTGGAAGGATTATGTATTCTCATATCCGGTAGAGACAGAATATGATGAGGTTGCCAATATGCTTACACCTAAGCAGATCCTGTCTTCAATAGCCAGATTAGTACCTCAGGATACCATTGTTGCTACTGACGTAGGACAGCATCAGATGTGGGCTATTCAGCATTTTCATTTTGATTATGCCGGTCAGCTTCTTACATCGGGCGGATTTGGAACCATGGGATTCGGTCTGGGAGCAGCAATCGGTGCAGCTGTCGGTAATCCTGATAAGACGGTTATTCATGTTACAGGCGACGGAAGCTTCAGAATGAACTGCAATGAGCTTGCGACAGAGGAACATTATAATCTGCCGATCATTACATTTATATTTAACAACAGTACATTGGGAATGGTCAGACAGTGGCAGACACTTATCTATGACAAACACTACTCACAGACGACTCTTGACAGAGGTCCGGATTTCGTTAAGCTGGCTGAAGCTTACGGACTCAACGGAAGGAGAGCATCTAATGTTGAAGAACTTGAAGCAGCTATAAAAGATGCTGTTGCATCAAACAAGGGAACTGTTATAGACTGTATCATTGACACTGATGAGATGGTTCGCCCAATGGTAGGCGGAGGAAGTCCTATCACGGATTTCATTATCAGTTAAGGAGGTAGAAGAATGAGCGAACAGAAGATGTACACCTTAGCTGTACTTGTAGATAATGAATCTGGTGTTTTGTCACAGGTTTCAAGGCTGTTCTCACGTAAGGGATACAATATTGAATCCTTGGCAGTTGGCAAGACTCATAAACCGGAGATTTCACGTATTACTATTGAAGTAATATCTGATGATGACCTTATCGTGCTGCTTGCTAATCAGCTCAGAAAATTATTGCCGGTTCATTCAGTTAACATTCTTGATCAGAGCAAATCTATCAGAAGAGAGCTGGTAATGATCAAGGTCAATGCGCCTACAAGCGGGATCCGCAATGAAATTATTCAGATATCTAACATTTTCAGAGCACAGATTATCGACGTTTCGATCGGTTCTCTGACAGTTGCCCTGATTGGAGATGAACAAAAAATAAATGGCATAGAAAGTATTTTATCCGAGTTCGAAGTAATAGAATTAGTAAGAACCGGATATGTGGCATTAGAGAGAGGTCTTGATACCATCTATAATGACACCAAAGAGAAAGGAGAATTCAACTATGGCAAAAATGTATTATGAAAAGGATTGCGATTTAAACAGACTTAATGGCAAGAAGATTGCTATTATCGGTTACGGATCACAGGGACATGCTCACGCACTCAACCTGAGAGATTCAGGCTGCGATGTAATCGTAGGCTTAAGAGAAGGCGGCAAATCATGGCCTGTAGCTGTTAAGGACGGATTCGATGTTATGCCTGTAAGTGAAGCTACACAGAAGGCTGATATTATCATGATCCTTATCAATGATGAGAAACAGGCTGATATGTATAAGAAGGATATCGCTCCATATCTTACACCTGGTAAGGCTATTGCATTTGCTCATGGTTTCAATATCAGATACAAACAGATCGTTCCTCCGGCTGACATCGACGTATTCATGGCAGCGCCTAAGGGACCTGGTCATACAGTAAGAAGCCAGTATGTAGCAGGCAAAGGCGTACCTTGTCTTGTTGCTGTTGAGCAGAATGCTACAGGCAATGCATATGATATCGCACTTGCATATATCGCAGGTATCGGCGGTGCAAGAGCAGGTGTTCTTGAAACAACAATGAATGAAGAGACAGAGACAGACCTCTTCGGTGAGCAGGCAGTATTATGCGGCGGCGTTGTTGATCTTATGAAATGCGGATTTGAAACACTTGTTGAGGCAGGTTACAAGCCTGAAAATGCATACTTCGAGTGCATCCATGAGATGAAGCTTATCATTGACCTTATCAATAAGGGCGGTGTTGCAGCTATGAATTACTCTATTTCAGATACAGCAGAATTCGGCGAATATGTATCAGGACCACGTGTTCTTCCTTATGAGCAGACTAAGGCTAACATGAAGGCAGTATTAAACGACATCCAGGATGGAACATTTGCCGGCAAATGGATCGCTGAAAATAAGAATGGCCGTACATTCTTCAATTCCAAGAGAGACCAGCTGGCTAAACATCAGATGGAAGTTGTTGGCAAGGAATTAAGAGAGAAGATGCTGTGGAAGAATGACGCAGATCTTGATTCTGCTTCTAACTGATAAAGATATCCTATGTACCTTAAGATGATTAAGGTACATAGGATTTATACTGTAAAGAGAAGTTAGAGCAGCGGTTAGCCCGTCCAATGTCTGCATAGATATATGACTGAATATGCCTGTCTGTGCAAGCGCTGATCGGGACTTTTATAATAGATAGTACAACGATTAATGAGAAATGAGGAAAACTAATGATTTCAGATAATGCGAAAAAAGGCGTTGAGAGAACTCCGAATAAGAGCTTGATGTATGCTCTGGGCTTGACAGATGAAGAGATTAACCGCCCATTGATTGGTATTGTAAGTTCACATAATGAAATTGTTCCCGGACATATGCACCTGGATAAAATCTGTGATGCTGTAAAGGCCGGCGTAAGAATGGCTGGCGGTACACCTATCATGTTCCCTGCAATTGCTGTATGCGATGGTATTGCCATGGGACATATCGGCATGAAGTATTCTCTTGTAACAAGAGATCTTATTGCTGATTCAACAGAAGCTATGGTTATAGCTCATCAGTTTGATGGTCTTGTTATGATCCCTAACTGTGACAAGAATGTTCCGGGCCTTCTGATGGCAGCTGCAAGACTTAACATTCCTACAATATTCTGCAGCGGCGGTCCGATGCTGGCAGGTCACCTTAAGGACGGCAGACGTACATGCCTCAGCCACATGTTCGAGGCAGTTGGTGCATATCATGCAGGCACTCTTGATGAGGCAGGCGTTGATGAATATACCAAGAATGCATGTCCGTCCTGCGGTTCGTGCTCAGGTATGTATACTGCTAATTCAATGAACTGCTTATGCGAAGCTATCGGTATGGCACTTCCTGGAAATGGAACAATTCCGGCACCGCTGTCAGCAAGGATCAGATTTGCTAAGCAGGCAGGCATGCAGATCATGGAACTGGTTAATAAGAACATTAAGCCACGCGATATCATGACTCCGGCAGCATTTGAAAATGCTGATACAGTTGATATGGCACTGGGCTGCTCAACTAATACTATGCTTCATCTTCCTGCGATCGCACATGAGACAGGCATGGAATTAAGCCTTGATATGTCTAATGAAATCAGCGAGAGAACCCCTAACCTGTGTCATCTTGCACCGGCAGGTGATACATTCATGGAGGATCTTGACCGTGCAGGCGGTGTATATGCCGTAATGAAGGAGCTTACTAAGAAGGATCTGTTGAATCTGGATGTTATGACAGTAACAGGCAAGACCATGAGAGAGAACCTGGCAAATGTTCAGAATCTCAATCCGGAGATCATCAGACCTATTGAGAATCCGTTCTCACAGTCAGGCGGCATTGCAGTTCTTAAGGGCAATCTGGCTCCTGACGGCAGCGTTGTTAAGAAATCAGCAGTTGATCCTAAGATGATGGTTCATGAAGGACCTGCCAGAGTATTTAATTCAGAAGAAGAAGCTATTGAAGCAATCTATAATAAGAAGATCAATCCTGGCGATGTTGTAGTTATCCGTTATGAAGGACCTAAGGGAGGTCCGGGCATGAGAGAGATGCTTAATCCGACTTCTGCTATCATTGGCATGGGACTGGGTGACAGCGTAGCCCTTATTACGGACGGACGTTTCTCAGGCGCTACACGTGGTGCAGCTATCGGACATGTATCACCGGAGGCAGCTTCAGGCGGTAATATCGGTCTTGTTAATGAAGGCGATATTATTTCTATTGACATTCCTAACTGCAAGCTGGAAGTTAAGGTTACAGATGCAGAATTAGAAGCAAGACGTGCTAAATGGGTATGCCCTGAACCTAAGATCAAGACAGGTTATGCTGCAAGATATGCTAAGCTTGTTACATCTGCAGACAAGGGCGCTATACTGCAGTAAATTATAAATGTGTTTGTTTTCATGCAGCGGCTGCTGAAGAACATGACAGAGTAATGGCTTTATACGTACCAGTGCCGGGACGGCGCAGCCACTGCAAGAAAACAATCAGCGAAGGCGTTTTCGAGCAGTGGCTGCACCGAGGCTCACGGCGAGGTTCACGGCACGTTGTAAGTGAAGCTATCTATGAACTAAAACAGCGCAGCTGCTGTTTGGAACAATTCATGATTGAAGGAGGACTAGCCCATGGCTATGACAATGACTCAGAAAATAATGGCTGCACATGCAGGTCTTGACAGCGTCCAAGCTGGAGATCTTATTGAAGCTAAGTTGGACCTTGTTCTGGGTAATGATGTTACAACACCTGTTGCAATTGGAGTATTCAAGGGCGCAGGATTTACTAAAGTATTTGATAAAGATAAGATTGCTATAGTATTAGACCACTATACACCATGTAAGGATATAAAATCAGCACAGCTGTGTGCAACAGCAAGGGAATTTGCTAATGAGCAGCAGATCACCAATTTCTTCGATGTAGGATGCGTTGGTATTGAGCATGCACTTCTTCCTGAAAAAGGTCTTGTGGGACCGGGAGATATGGTTATCGGTGCTGACTCTCATACATGCACTTACGGAGCATTGGGAGCATTTTCGACAGGCGTTGGCTCTACGGATATGGCAGCAGGCATGGCAGCAGGCGAGAATTGGTTCAAGGTTCCGGAGGCTATTAAGATAGTTCTTAAAGGCAAGCTGCAGAAATATGTTACAGGCAAGGATGTTATACTTCATCTCATCGGTTTAATAGGTGTAGACGGAGCTTTATATAAATCTATGGAATTTACAGGAGAGGGCGTTGCGTCCCTCAGCATGGATGACCGTTTTACTATCGCTAATATGGCCATTGAAGCCGGCGGCAAGAATGGAATCTTTCCTGTAGACGAGAAGACTCTGGAATATTGTAAAGGCAGATTTAATCGGGAGATTAAGATATATGAGGCAGATCCTGATGCGGTTTATGAGAGAGAAGTCGTTATTGACCTGGATACTCTCGAACCTACAGTATCCCTTCCGCATCTTCCGTCAAATACTAAAACAGCCAGAGAAGTAGCAGGAATGAAGATAGATCAGGTAGTGATCGGTTCATGTACAAATGGCCGTATTACGGATATGAGGGCAGCTGCAAGCATCTTAAAGGGACGCAAGGTTGCCAAGGGCATACGCTGTATCGTTATTCCGGCAACACAGGATGTATATCTGCAATGTATTAAGGAAGGCCTTACAGAGATCTTCATTGAGGCAGGCTGTGCTGTTTCTACGCCTACATGCGGTCCGTGTTTGGGCGGACATATGGGCGTCATGAGTGAAAATGAGAGAGCAGTTACGACTACTAACAGAAACTTTGTAGGACGTATGGGACATACATCAAGCGAGGTAATACTTGCAAGCCCTTATGTAGCTGCAGCTTCAGCCGTTGCAGGTGCAGTAGCATTGCCGGAAGACTTGAAATAAGAGAAAGGTTGGTATAAATATGGCACACGGAACAGCTTTTAAATATGGTGACAATGTTGATACTGACGTTATCATTCCTGCCAGATATCTGAACAATCCTGCAGAAGAAGAACTGGCAAAACATTGTATGGAAGACATAGATAAAGATTTTGTAAATAAGGTCCACAAGGGGGACATTATGATAGGCGGTTATAACTTCGGATGCGGTTCATCCCGTGAACATGCACCGCTTGCTATCAGGGCCTCAGGTATTTCATGCGTTATTGCCAAAAGCTTTGCCAGAATATTCTACAGAAATTCCATCAATATTGGTTTTCCTATTCTTGAATGTCCGGAAGCTTGTGACAAAATAAATGCAGGAGACGTTGTTTCAGTTGATTTCTCCAGCGGCATAATCAAGGATGAAACAACAGGCGAGCAGTTCAAGGCTGCGGCATTTCCGCCGTTTATTGAGAATATTATTGCAAATGGCGGTCTGCTCAGCTACCTGAAGACTAAGATTCAGGCATGACCCTGAATGAAGACTAAAGATCTGCGTGTCGTGAATCTCGGCGTGCAGCCACTGTGAGAAAACGCCTTCGCTTATTGTTTCCTCACAGTGGCTGTGCCGTTCCGACATGCATACATTCATACAATGGCTGACTATTCAAAGTAATAAAATCAGACAGGAGATAAAGTAATATGAACTACAATATAGCATTGGTTAAGGGTGACGGAATCGGCCCTGAGATAGTTGACAGTGCGGTAAGGGTACTGGAAGTTATTGGCAAAAAATATGGACATACATTTAACTGTACGCCATATCTGGCAGGCGGATGTGCAATTGATGCAACAGGTAAGCCGCTCCCAGAAGAGACTGTTCAGGGCTGTATTAACAGTGACAGCGTACTCTTAGGCGCAGTGGGCGGCCCTAAGTGGGATAAGCTGCCGGGGGATATCAGACCTGAGAAGGCCTTGCTGGGATTAAGAAAGGCACTGGGACTATTTACTAACTTAAGACCTGCTAAGATCTATGATGCGCTGGCAGATGCCTGCACATTAAGACCGGATATTGTAGCTAATGGATTTGATCTTGTAATAGTAAGAGAGCTTACAGGCGGCATCTATTTCGGCGAGAGAGGAAGGCGAGAAGGTCAGTACGGACCGGAAGCCTACGACACAGAGGCCTACAGCGTAATGGAGATCGAACGTATAGCCAGAGTTGCATTTGAAACAGCCATGAAGCGCCGCAAGAAACTGGTAAGCATCGATAAGGCCAATGTTCTTGAAACTTCCAGACTGTGGAGAGAGACGGTCCACCGTATCGGCGAGGAATATCCGGAGGTTCAGCTCAGCGATATGCTGGTGGATAATGCAGCTATGCAGCTGGTAAGGAATCCTTCAGAATTTGATGTTATTGTAACATCCAATATGTTTGGAGACATTCTCTCTGATGAAGCTTCACAGATCACAGGTTCCATCGGACTTCTTGCTTCATCCTCAATGGGCAGCAGCAAATGCGGCTTATACGAGCCTATCCACGGTTCGGCACCTGATATTGCAGGCAAGGGAATTGCCAACCCTATTGCAACTATTCTTTCGGCAGGAATGATGCTCAGATATTCATTCGGACTCGAAAAGGAAGCAGATGCAATTGAAAAGGCAGTAAACGATACTCTTATCGCCGGTCTTAGAACTGCTGATATATCTAACGGCGGAGAGTATATTTCTACAACACAGATGACTGACGAAATTATATCCAGATTATAATCGGAGGAACAGAATTGAAAGGATACGAGAAATACATCCCATTTGTACCGCAGCCTATTCAGAACAGAACCTGGCCGGATAATCAGATCACCAAGGCACCTATATGGTGTTCTGTGGATCTGCGTGACGGCAATCAGGCACTTATTGATCCTATGAATATGCAGGAAAAACTTGAGATGTTCCATATACTGGTGGACGAGATCGGTGTAAAGGAAGTAGAGATAGGTTTTCCCAGTGCTTCGGATACAGATTATGAGATATGCCGTGAACTGATAGAAGGGGGACACATTCCTGATGATGTAACGATTCAGGTATTGGTTCAGGCAAGAGAACACCTTATTAAGAAAACATTTGAGGCGATCAAGGGCGCTAAGCATGTTATATTGCATTTCTACAATTCCACATCAACACTTCAGAGAGAAGTTGTGTTCGGAACGGACGTAGAGGGCGTTAAGAAGATAGCAGTTGATGCAGCTGAATTGATTTATGAGATGGCACAGCCTGTGATTAAGAGCGGTGTGGATTTCAGATATCAATACTCTCCTGAATCATTCATGGGAACAGAAATGGATGCAGCAGCAGAGATCTGTGCAGCTGTGCTTGATGCATTGCATGCCGATGAACAGCATAAGGTTATTCTGAATCTTCCTACAACAGTTGAGAATTGCATGCCGAACCAATTTGCTGATGAACTGGAATATTTCACAAGGGTGCTTCCTGGCAGAGAGCGGGCCATTATTTCATTGCATCCGCATAATGACAGGGGCTGCGGCGTTGCAACAGCAGAGGCAGGGCTTCTGGCAGGTGCAGAGCGCATAGAAGCCTGCTTATTCGGTAACGGAGAACGCACAGGTAATGTGGACATGATCACATTGGCTATGAACATGTATATCCAGGGAATTGATCCGGAGCTTGATTTCAGCCATATGGATAAGATCCGTGATATGTATGAACGCTGTACCAAAATGCGTGTGCCGGAGCGTCAGCCGTATGCAGGCGATCTGGTATTTACAGCATTTTCAGGCAGTCATCAGGATGCGATCAATAAGGGATTCAACTACATGCATGATCACAAGACTGATAAGTGGATGGTACCATATCTTCCTATTGATCCTACAGATCTGGGTCGGGAATACGAGCCTGTTCGTATTAACAGCCAGAGCGGTAAGGGCGGAGCGGCCTTTATCATGAATCATAAGTTCGGATTTGATATGCCTAAGGCTATGCATGGAGAATTTGGCGCCGTGGTTCAGACTGAGACAGACAGAGTCGGAACAGAGATCAAGGCTGATGATATTATGGCTTTGTTTGAGAAGGAATATCTTCTGATCGATAAGCCGTATAAGCTGGTTAAACACGTGTTCCATGAAGAAACAGTAGACGGTCACAGCGTTGTTAATTTCTTCGGAACTATCTCACATACGACACATGCCGGAGCTGAAACTTTATTTAATGTACAGGGCGAAGGAAATGGTCCTATTGATGCATTCTTCAATGCAATAAAGGGTGAGAAGATGAATATGTTAAGCTTCGTTGACTACAAGTCTCATGCCCTTACTAAGGGATCAGACTCACAGTCAGTTGCATATATTCAGCTCAGAAGTCCTGAAGGCAGGGATTACTTCGGTGTGGGCTTAAGTCACAACATTAATTTAGCACCGTTGAAGGCAATCGTTTGTGCGATCAACAGGTACAAGAAAGACAATCAGTAATAAAATTTAAAATAAAATAATGTATTTTAAAGAAAAAAGGCAGAGAGCTTATCACAAGGCTTTCTGCTCTTTTTATACAGCGGTGTACTTTTAAAGTGCACAAAAATAATCTATTTATTCAAGAAATATATTGCAATATGCACAACATAATGCTATATATGAGACATAGATATTAAGCAAGTTACATCGCGTAGATACAGCATATCTCATTCTAAAAGTAAACATGCTTTAAATTTTTTTTAGTTTAGGATTCTTTATCTTTAATATCTAATAGTGTCTTATTAGTTAGTTTTCATTTTTGCATTTTGATAATTTTGATTAATGTTTTAATTCGGCTAGCTAGGGGGTGAGGATGACATGAAATTTATTTGAGATAATTACATTGGTGTCCTTAATCCGTAATTAGCCAAGGCTGTTAAAAACAGCATTGGTTAATATATAAGTGCAATTTTTTTTGATTTTGGAGGAGCTTGCGTATGAATAAAATCCTAGTGTCTTTTGTAATACTGTGCTGTTTGATGATGCTTGGCGCATGTGGAACAGCGGATGTTACTGATAAAGGTTTAGAATCAACAGATTTGGCAGATACCACAGAAGAGAATCGGACTGAAGATAGTAAATGGAGTCAAACGAGGGTGGAAAAGTCTATATCTGAATGGCTAAATGTTAATGCGGATATAATTGTGCCCGAAAATTTTGCTGGTGCCGCTGACAGATACGAAATAGAACTGGTTGATTTTAATGCTGAAGATGTCTTTGAGGCATTTGAACTTGATCCGGAAGATTTCACCAGCCCTAATGAGAGTACGTATTTTAATGATGATTTTGGCATCACCATAGGAACGACATATTTTAGCTTTTATACAGCATCTGGAGATAAATTAGAAAGCCTCTATTTTGGCGACGAGTATCGCAGTTCCCCAAATGAGTTAAACTTCGAAAGTCCTGAAAGTGCTGCAGAAGCTGTGCTTAATTTCATCACAGAAAAATTGAAAATGGATTATAATTTTGCCATTGAAGAGTCGTTTGTTATTGACCAGGAGTCTGAAAAATTATTCAATGATGCACATAGAGAAAGTATAGATTTGAAAACAGGCGAGGTGGTTGGAGATCAGACATTTTTTGATGATATTGATGGGGCATATTGCTTGAAATTTGTGCAGGTAATTGATGACATATCTATAGAGCCGGATACGATGGAGAAAAACGGAATATGGATGCCGGGTTTCACAATGAAGTGTATATATTCTGAAAATGGCATAGAATATTTAAATATGGATGCCCCGATTAATGTGACCAATAAACTTGGAGCCGTAAATGTTATAGATATTGATACTGTATTAAATAAACTGACAGAAAAATTCGATAATCTGATAATGACGACAAAATATGAAGTGTCATCGATACAGCTTGAGTATAAATCAACTACAGATATGAAGCTGATTCCTGTATGGAAGGTTACGATGTGGAACGATGAATATGGTTATGACTATCAAGTATGGTTCGATGCTGAGACAGGAATTGAGATAGTATAAGAGAGGATGAGATGGCGATGCTGAAGGTATTAAAGACAGATATAAATAGGGTATTTTTATCTAAAAACTTTTATTTCGCTATAGTAGGTATGCTGCTAGTTAACATGCTGAATATTTGGGATGAATTGATGCTTCACAGTCCGTATTGGCAGAGTACATCAGTTATTTACTTTTTTGTGTATAGGCATGGTCTGGGAGGAATATCCATCATATCTCTGGTACTCATTGTGATGCCAAATGCACTTTCGTTTTCTGAGGATTTTAATACTGGGTTTGTGAAAAATCTATATGTAAGAGAGGGCAGGACGAAATACGCATTGTCTAAGATTATCACAACCTTTGTTGCAACATTTATCGCTGTGTTTGTTTCATATGTGATATTCATTTTGTTACTAGACACATTTATGCCGTTATTTCCTGCGGCTGATAGAATAGAACATTTCAGGAATAAGATATTCTTATTTTCTCTTGCTGAACAAAATTCACTGATATTTTTTGCTTTACATATAATCCTGGAGTGTGTGTCTTCTGCATTTTTGTCATTGTTGACATTGGCAGTTTCGTTAGTTGTTAAAAATAAGTATGTACTGTATTGCATACCTGTTATGGCTGCGAAGATGTGCGAATTCTTGAGCAGTGCGCTTAGAGTACCCCGTTTTCTGAATTGGAATCTGTTTAGAAGCAGAGCATTGATCGGAGTATTTGAGAATGAATCAACAGATTATGTGGCAACGGTAATGTATTTTGTAATAGCCTCAGTCATTGCAGGAACCATCTTTTTATTAGGAGTAAGGAAGAGGGTGGAGTATGCATAGCATAAGACAGTCGTGGATCATATGCAGAGATAGTCTATATAGGACGGGATGTAACTGTAAATTATATGTAGCATTATTTCTGATGGCGGTTCTCTTCTATCAAATTATAGCACCGGTCAGAGAGTTTTCTGAGACAGTAGGAATTAAGGTAAATGGTTGGCTGTATCCATTCCTTACAATGGATAAGTTTATCCAAGTAGTAATCATTGTGGCGCTTGCGTTTGTGTTAAGCGACAATCCCTTTGATGACGGTGTAAATGAGTGGCTGATACTCAGAACGGGAAGAAAAAACTGGATCGTAGGGAAAATCGGTTATACTTTTATGGTTTCACTATTGATGAGCATAATATGCTTCTTGATGAGCGCTTTGATGCTTATACCACAGTTGCAGTTTGAAAATAAGTGGGGCAAGGTTCTTGGAACGCTGGCGCAGACGAATGCATCAGCCACAGCAGGGACATTACAACCAGATTATCAGCTGCAGGTTAGTTTAAATCCTATAGCTGCATGTTTGTATAGTATTTTAATGACATTTGCCGTGATGTTTCTGACAGGGATGCTTATATTGCTGTTTAATATGATATTTGATAAGGCAATTGGGCAGCTGATTGGCTTTGGAATAGCTTTTATGGCTATGTTTGCTCCAAATTTTTCGAATTTATTTGCAGCTTATTATTTTTCGCCTGCCAGCTGGCTGGATATATCGTTTATTACAAATAGAGAATTAACAAAATATCCGTCAGCATCATATATTGCAATATTCTTGTCAGCAGCAATCGCTATTACAATAGTATGTTCTGTGCTGGTCGCAATAAACAGCAATAAGGTAATAAAAAAGAATCCGAGGGTATGAAAATGATTAACATAAATGAAGTATCTAAGAGCTTTAAGGGTCAGAAGGTGCTGGATAGTGTTACTCTGACTGTTCCCCGCGGGACGGTATGCGGGATAATTGGAAGAAACGGAAGCGGCAAGTCGGTGCTGTTTAAGTGTATCTGCGGTTTGTGCAAACCTGATGCGGGAACTATATATGTGAGAAATAAACAGATTGGCAAGGATACAGATGTAATTAAGAATGCTGGGGTGATCATTGAGACTCCTGGGTTTCTGCCAAATTTTAGCGGATATCGTAACTTGAAGTTTCTGATGGATCTCGAACAGAAAAACACAAAAGAAATTGTAATAAAAGCGATTGAGAAGGTGGGTCTGGATCCTCACAGTAGGAAAAAGGTCGGCGGATACTCATTAGGTATGAAACAGAGATTGGCCATCGCACAGGCAGTTATGTCAGATCCTGAGATACTTATCCTGGATGAGCCGATGAATGGTCTGGACAAAGAAGGACTTCAGGACATGCGAAAACTTTTCTTAGAACTAAAAGCTTCAGGTAAGACCATCCTGATATCCAGTCATAATCCTGATGATATAGCCATATTATGTGATGACGTATATGAAATGGAAAATGGCAAAATCACCAAGGTAAGCTGATACGCATGAAAAGATAAATAAACTTTGATTATTCAAGGTGAAAGTTAACTTTTCGCTTTTGTCTGCAAAAAATACGATATCATAAAAAATGATTGACAAGGTCGGCTAAATAGAGTAAACTACTCGTGTTGTGCAGAGCACATCTGCGATAGTGGCGTAGTTGGTAACGCGCGACCTTGCCAAGGTCGAGACCGCGGGTTCGAGCCCCGTCTATCGCTTCACGAGAGCTATCGTATATCTACGGTAGCTTTTTTGCATATAAAGAAAACAAATAATATGGCAATAGCATTTGTACAAAAGGGTCTGTAAGGCTCTTTTTCTTTTTTACAAAAGGGGTATAATATTAACAAAACGGATATTTCAATATAGAGTATAACATTAACGCTCCGGGTGTGTTGGTCGTGTTATTGATGCATACTGCGGTCTTGCACGCAGCCCGCCGGGCGGTTAAATATTACAGACAGGAGGCATAATATGAGTTCAAAAGTATATTCAGAAATCAAGAGAATTCCGGATGGAATGGCAACCGGCAAATTGACAGAAGGATGCCTCGTTTTAGAGGGCGGAGCCTTCAGAGGAGTATATTCTCAGGGTGTAACGGATCTGCTCATGCAGAAGGATATTAATCTTCAATGTGTTATAGGTGTTAGTGCAGGGGCGATGTCTGGTGCAGGATATGTGGCAGGACAGATCGGAAGGTCAGCCAGAATAACTATCGGACAAAGACATAATCCTGATTATGTAGGACTTAAGGCCTCGTTAAAATCAAGAAGTCTTATAAGACTTGATTATCTATTGAAGGACTATAATAAAATAGAGCCTCTGCGTATGGACAGATTACAATCTGATGACAGAAGGTTTGTAGTTGTTGCTACCAATCTTAATACCGGAACAGCCGCTTATTTTGAAAAGGATAATTGCAGTGATATCATCACAGCTATAAAGGCCTCTGCTTCCATGCCTGTTATTTCTCCTATTGTACGCCTTGATGGTGAGCCATACTTAGATGGCGGATGCAGTGCCAAGATCCCATATCAGTGGGCGCTTCATGAGGGATACAAGAAGGTGGTGATCGTTCGAACAAGAGAACGGGGATATAGAAAGAAAGTTAAAAAGGACAGGCTTGCAGCAGGTATGTACAGCAAATATCCTAATTTTGTAGAAGCTCTGGAAAAATGTGATGCTGCATACAACAAGCTGTGCGATGATATAGAAGAGCAGGAGAAGTTAGGACGAGTATTTACAATATATCCGTCTGAACATGTTACAGTTAAGCGTGTTGAGCCGGATGTTGAGAAGCTGGGACATCTGTACTGGCTGGGATATTATGATATGCTTAATAAGTTAAAGGAATTAAAAGAGTATCTGGAAAAGTAAAATTCTTGTTGACAATAACTTCAGGTTATAGTATAAATTTAACTGTGCTTAGATAAGTGCTCTGCGATAGTGGCGTAGTTGGTAACGCGCGACCTTGCCAAGGTCGAGACCGCGGGTTCGAGCCCCGTCTATCGCTTCAATGAAACTGTTATGTGTATGCATAGCAGCTTTTTTGGTGCAATTATTCAGAGCCACGCCGCATTCGCAAAATCGCTGCTGCGCAGCTTTACTTTTGCTCATGTGGCGTTCTCGCCACATGAATTTATAAAAAAATTGACTTACCCGTGCAAGCACGATAAGTCGATTTTTTATAAATTCGCGTGGCTCTGAATAATTGCATAAAAAAGGAACCCTTTCGGATTCCTTTAATACTGCTCATTAAGCTCTTTCGACTTTACCACTTCTTAAGCAGGAAGTACAAACATGTAATGTTCTTGCTCCGCCAGAAGTTTTAACTCTAACTGACTTGATGTTAGACTTCCAAATCTTGTTTGATCTTCTGTGTGAATGGCTGACAGCATTACCGAAATGCACGCCTTTACCACAAATATCACATTTTGCCATTTCATTGCACCTCCTTCGAGAGTTACTTTCGCTTTACGCACAAGCCACATTCTAACAGATAACTTTTTTAATTGCAAGATGTTTTTGAATGTAAGCCGTCGGAAATTTTAAAAACAAATTCCGTTGATGAATTTTAATCTGCAGTCTCGGCAAGTCCGGACGATTCTCAAACAATTTATAGCATGTTGAACTTTCATTGCATTTGGGATAATATGTGTTTTGGTGGATTTGCTGGTTTTAATAATGCGTTATGATAATGCGCAATCATTTAAGCTAAGTAAATCGTAATAAATCAATGACCTACGTACAGAAGGAGAATTACTCTTGAATAATATAATTGATGCAAATACGCTGGAGAGGATGTTTCTTGCAGGAACGAAATATCTGGAGAATAAGAAGGAATGGATCAATGAACTGAACGTTTTCCCGGTTCCTGACGGAGATACCGGCACTAATATGATGATGACGCTTATGTCAGCGGTAAATGAACTGCAGCAGCTGAAAAAGGATGTGAAGCTGAGTGATATCGGAAGTAAGATATCATCAGGCACGTTAAGAGGAGCAAGGGGCAATTCAGGCGTTATTATGTCACAGCTGTGCAGAGGATTTGCCAATGGCATCGAAAATCTTGAAACTATAGATAAGAATGCATTGGTAATTGCTATGGAGAAGGCTGTAGCTGCAGCTTATAAGGCAGTAATGAATCCTAAGGAAGGTACGATCCTTACAGTTGCATCTGCTGCTGCAGATAAGGCCAGATCTCTGGTCACTGAGGATTTAAGTATGCAGGCCTATCTTGCTGAGATCAGAAGATATGCAGAATATATTCTTACCCAGACTCCGGATATGCTGCCTGTATTAAAAGAGGCCGGTGTAGTTGACTCTGGCGGACAGGGTCTGGTTGAATTCTTCAGAGGAGCATATGATGCATTCTGCGGTAAGGAAATCAATCTTACATTTGGTCAGGCAGGCAGTTCAAAGTCAATGTCAGTAATTGACACTTCCAACATTTCAACAGCAGATATAAAGTTTGGATATTGCACGGAATTTATAATAGAATTATCCGGAGAATACACTTTGTCAGATGATGAGGCATTTAAACATTATCTTGCATCGATTGGCGATTCCATCGTATGTGTTGGCATGGATGATATTGTAAAGGTTCATGTTCATACTGACCATCCGGGAGAGGTTATAGAGAAGGCACTTACATACGGCGAGCTTACCAGCCTTAAGATTGACAATATGCGTATAGAGCATCACGAGAAGGTCATTATGGAGGCTGACAAGGCTCTGGCATTGGAGACTGAGAAGAAAATGTCAGAAGCTGCGGACAGCAAAAAGGTTAAGAAACAGTTAAAACCGTTGGGATTCGTAGCTGTAAGCAGCGGCGATGGATTAGCTGAGATATTTAAGAGTCTTAAGGTTGACTATATCATTGAGGGCGGTCAGACGATGAATCCCAGCACTAATGATATAATTAACGCGGTTAATGCTGTTGATGCCGAAAGCGTGATAATCCTTCCTAACAATGGCAATATCATTATGGCTGCTAATCAGGCAAGGCTGATGTGCGAGGACAAATATGTATATGTGGTACCTACAAATACTATCTGCCAGGGAATAAATGCCATGATCAATCTCGTGCCGTCGCTTGATGCAGAGGGTAATGTCCAGATCATGACTGAGGCTGCGGAGGAGATCAAAAGCGGAGAAGTAACATATGCGATCCGTACAACAGATGTTAACGGAATGCATATCGAAAAGGGCGATTACATGGGCATAGGAGATGGCAGTGTGCTGGCAGTATCTGAGAACAAGATCAAGGCAGCAGCTAACATGATAAATGCCATGTCTGACGAAGAAACAGAGATTGTCACTATCTATTATGGTGAGAGTTCAAATGAAGAGGAAGCCCGCGAACTGGCAGATATAGTTGAAGAAACACTTCCTGATGCAGATATAGAGATCGTATATGGCGGGCAGAATGTATATGATTTCTTTGTATCAGTAGAGTAAATGATATGAGATTAACGCAGCTGAAAGGAATAGGAGAGAAGACGGAAGCGGCATTTGTTAATGCAGGTATTCTGAATGTAACGGATCTGCTGTTTTTCTTCCCGAGAGATTATGAGCTGTTCTGTCCTCCGGAGACGATCTGCGAGATAGGAATGAAGAGCTTCGTTACGCTGCGGGGAACATTTGCACAGGGAGTTTTTGAGAGAAAAACACCTAAGATTAGCATACTGCAGGCGACTTTTAAGGACGAAGTAGGCGATTCCATAAGGACTGCGTGGTTTAATGCACCATTCATAAAGAAAAAAATTGTTCCCGGAGTGCCATATATCATAAGAGGTCGAGTAAGCCGCAAATATGGCACCAACCAGATCGATCAGCCCAAGGTATATACACTTGCAGAATATGATCAGATCCAGGGAAGTCTGCAGCCTGTATATTCGATACCCAAGGGCTTATCCAATAATATTATCTCAAAAGCAGTAAGTCAGGCACTGGAAACACAGGATTTTCTGCTGACAGATGTCGAGGATTTTATACCAAAATCAGTAAGAAAAAAATACAATCTGTCAAGGCGCAGCAGTGCCGTTAAAAATATGCATTTTCCGGCTGATCAGCAGACTTTCGCTGATGCAATATCAAGAATGTCCTTCGAGGAGATTTTTCTTTTTATCTATCTGATGAAAATGTCCGGCGGCAGGGAAACTGAAAAAAGCAAAATAGTAATAAATGCCTCAGATATGACTAAGGCATTTATTGACAGGCTGCCTTTTAAACTCACGGATGCGCAAAACAAAGTTATCGACGAAATCGGGCATGATATGTCCTGCGGAATGGTAATGAATCGTCTGATACAAGGAGATGTGGGCTCGGGTAAGACCATAGTTGCATTGATTGCACTCATGAATGCAGCATTTGCCGGATATCAGGGAGCAATGATGGCGCCTACAGAAGTGTTGGCGGCGCAGCATTACGAGACAATAACAACGCTGTTTAAACAAAATGACATAAATCTGAATGCAGCTCTGCTGACAGGTTCAATGACAGCTCTTGAGAAGAGAGTGGTCTATGATGCACTCAAAAATGGCAAAATTGATATATTGATAGGCACCCATGCGCTTATTCAGGAGAAGGTCAGATTCAATAATCTTGGACTGATAATTACGGATGAGCAGCATAGATTCGGGCTGAGACAGAGACAGGCATTTGCTGATAAAGGCAATGGCAACATACCTCATATGCTTGTTATGAGTGCTACACCGATTCCGCGAACACTGGCTCTTATTATTTACGGAAATATGAATGTCAGCGTTATCGACCAGGTGCCGGCCAGCAGAAAGCCCATCAAGAATGCAGTTGTGGATGATTCATTCCATGCCAATGCATATAAGTTCATAACTAATCAGGTAAAGGCGGGACATCAGGCATATATAATCTGTCCTTTGGTGGAATATTCTGAGGGTCTTGATGCTGCAAATGTTGAGGATTACACTCAGCTGCTGCGCGAGGTACTGGATCCGTCTATACGGATAGGCAAGCTTACAGGTCCTATGCCTACCGGCAGGAAAAACGAAATAATGAGCAAGTTTGCAGCAGGGGAAATAGATGTGCTTGTATCCACGACAGTTATAGAGGTGGGTGTGGATGTTCCAAATGCAACGGTAATGATGATTGAAGATGCCAACAGGTTCGGACTGGCAACGCTGCACCAGTTAAGAGGACGTGTAGGCAGAGGCAAGGATCAGAGCTATTGCATATTTGTATCTAATAATAAGTCAGAGGAAGCTATGGAAAGGCTGAGAATCCTTAATGACTCTAATAACGGATTCGAGATTGCAGCTAAGGATCTGGAAATGAGAGGCCCCGGGGAATTCCTGGGGATCAGGCAAAGCGGAGCATTGTCGTTTAAGTACTTTGACGTATTCAGGGATGCACAGCTGGCGGCAAAAGCATCAGAGGCTGCAGATGACATAATAAGCGGGCGCATAGCAATAACTGATGAGGAGCGGGCATTATTAGACGAGAAAAGACAGGCGCTTCAGGGTAGCATATTGTTGTAAACTGTGCTAACATAAAAAATCAGATATTGAAAAAGAAAGCGAGTTTTATATATGAATATAGTAGTATTGTGCGGCGGCGTCAGTTCTGAAAGAGAGATTTCTCTTCGCACATCAACTAAGGTATCGGGCGCACTCAGAGAATGCGGACATAATGTTATAATGATGGATGTGTTCTTCGGAGCTGAAGAAGAACCGGAATTTGACAATAAACAAAATTATGCAGAAACTGCAGATACATTAAGATCAAAGAATTCATTGATCACACCGGAACTTATAAGAAAAACCGGTTTATTCGGACAAAATGTTATTGAAACCTGCAAAAAGGCTGACATAGTATTTATCGGACTTCACGGAGAAAATGGTGAGGATGGAAGAGTTCAGGCGGTATTTGAAAAGGAAGGCATAAAATACACAGGTTCAGATCCTGCCAGCTCAGCAATTGCCATGAGCAAGGAAGAGACGAAGAAGTTGGTATCTCCCTACATTCGTATGCCTAAGGGCATTGTGGCACATAGGGGAGCACAAAACAGCAGAGAGATTCCTGCTCCGTGCGTAATAAAACCAAGCAACGGCGGCTCTTCTGTGGGTGTTATGATAGTTAAGGACGATGCAGAATATGACAAGGCGTTGGAGGAATGCTTCAAATATGACGATACCGTTCTGATTGAGGAATATATTGAAGGACGAGAGCTGACCCAGGGAGTATTAGACGGCAAGGCTCTTCCACCGGTTGAGATATGTCCTGACAAGGATACCTGGTATGATTATAGCAATAAATACAACGGAAAGACTAAAGAAGTATGCCCGGCACAGATACCACAGGAGGTTCTGGCTGAAATGTCAGAAAAGTCTGTAAGATTCGGCCAGATAGTAGGTCTTTCGGTATATTACAGAATAGATTATCTGCTGGATGCAGAGGGGAAATTATATGCACTTGAAGCTAATTCCCTTCCGGGAATGACGGATACATCCCTTGTGCCGCAGGAGGCAGCAGCTATAGGAATGAGTTATCCGGAACTGTGCAATAAAATCATAGAAATATCATTAAACAAATAATTGGAAAAGTCGAGGTGTATAATGAAAAATATTACACTAAAAATTATTCAGAGCGTTACAGGCGGACAGCTGTATAATGCCAAGGGGGTTATGGATGTTGAGATTTCAGCTATTGTTCAGGACAGCAGAAAAATAGTTGATAATTGCTTATTCCTCTGCATTAAGGGAGAGAAGGTAGACGGACATTCATACGCCAAGCAGGTACTGGAAAACGGTGCACTGTGCGTTCTGTGCGAAAGGAACATGCCGGAACTTACAGGGCCGTATCTTGTTGTAGATTCTGTACTTAAGGCAACACAGGCCATAGCAGAATATTACAGAAAAGGTCTTGATATTAAAGTGGTAGGTGTTACCGGAAGTGTAGGCAAAACCAGCACTAAGGAATTCATATCCGCTGTCTTGAGTAAAAGGTACAGGGTACATAAAACAAAGGGCAATTATAATAATCAGTGGGGAGTGCCGTTTACAATATTCGGAATCGATGAGACTTCACAGGTGGCAGTAATAGAAATGGGAATTTCTGATATGGGTGAGATGGATGAACTTGCCCGTATGGCTCGTCCTGATGTCGCTGTCATTACCTGTATAGGAGAGAGTCATCTGGAATTTTTCAAAACAAGAGACGGAATATTGCAGGCTAAAAGTGAAATATTCAATTATATGAAGCCTAATGGCGCTATTATTCTTAATGGCGATGATGATAAGCTGGCGGCGGTTAAGACTATTAAGGGAATTAAACCGGAATTTTACGGACTTACTGCCATGAATGATATTTCGGCGGAAAATATTGATGATAAAGGTCTGGAAGGATCTGACTTCAATCTTGTTATACGTGACGGCGGCGGCAAGATGTCGCTGAGGGTATCGGTACCGGTTCCGGGACAACATAATATCTATAATGCATTGGCGGCTGCCAGTGTAGGACTTAAGATGGGAATATCACCTCTTGAGATAAGGGCAGCTCTTGCTGAAATGAAGAATGCCGAAGGCCGTGGAAATATCATTAATACAGGCAAATACATGATACTTGATGACTGCTATAATGCGGCGCCGCGATCTGTGGAATCATCCATCGATCTTCTGATGAAGATGCCGGGACGTAAGGTGGCAATCCTGGGCGATATGCTGGAATTAGGAGATAATTCTGACAAATTCCACTTCAGGGTAGGACAGTATGCAGGCAAGGCCGGAGTGGATGTTTTGATATGCGTTGGAAGCAGTTCGGAAAAGACCTTCATGGGCGCTAAAATGACAACGGACAAGCAGGTAGAGCTGATGAGAAATGCCGGAGAGTGTATACAGTCGCTTCCGAGCATCCTGCATGATGGGGATTCTATACTGGTCAAGGCATCGAATGCAATGAAGTTTCCAACCATTGTTGCAGCAATTAAGGAAATGAAATGAAGGTAATTACCAGACCATTAGAAGTAATACCGGAATATAATTTGAGAAGCATTTGCTCTCTGGAGGAGATGCTTCTTTTTGATATAGAAACAACAGGCTTGAAGAAGGAAACAACTCAGCTGTATCTGGTTGGATGTGCGTATTATTCCAATGGTACATGGTATGCAAGACAGTGGCTCACAGAAAACACATCAGATGAATTAAGAGTTCTGGAGGAGTTCTGCGAGTTTGCTTCGCATTACAGAACATTGGTGCATTTTAACGGCGACGGATTCGATATTCCGTATATGCAATTTAAAGCAGATTATTACATGACGGGGTTTGATTTCGGAAGATTTAACAGCTTCGATATTCTGAAAAATGCCAGAAAATCCAAGAAGCTGTTGAGCCTTCAGAGTATGTCACAGAAATCAATTGAGATATTTCTGGGGATCAACAGAGATGACCAGTTAAACGGAGGACTTCTGATACCTGTTTATTATGACTATGAGAAGAGCAGGTCTGCTCAGCTTGAACATCTGCTGCTGCTTCATAATTTTGATGATATTCAGGGAATGCTTAAGATTTTGCCAATCCTTACATATACCGATGTTTTAAGTGGCGGGTATGAATTTCTATCGGCCGGTGAGGCCCGCGATACAGCGATATTGGAATATAGGATTACGGATCCTGTTCCTGTATATTGCGAGAAACTGGTGGATGCTAATGGGGATATATTGGTATGCATGGACAGGGATCTGCTTCAGATAAATATGAAAATATATACAGAGACAGGCAGGATTCCTCTGGCAAATGTCTGCGATTATTATTATCTGCCTGAGGAGGATATTGTCGTTCATAAGGATGTAGGACAATTTTTGGACAGATCTAAGCGGGTAAAGGCTACAAAGAAAAATTGCTTCCTTAAGAAGGACGGAAGGTTCATACCTCAGATAAATGCAATATTTACTCCTGCATTTCAACTGGCAGAGGATAAAAAACGGATGTATGCAGATTGGGATGAGCTGGAAAAGGGCTGCGATAAGAGTCTTATGAAGGAATTATCCTCCGGAATTTTGCATTTCATTTCAGGTTGTTAATTATAATTTGATACTGTATAATGAAAAGCTGAAACAAAACCTGTGCTCGTATATAGGAAATGGAGGAAGTGGCTTGAATATACTATACTGCCTTACGCCGAAGAGTGAAGTCGACTTTATCTATGATGATGCGTCACTTAATAAAGCTATACAGATATTTGAAAGAAATAATTTTTTTATATTGCCTTTAATTAATAAAAAAGGCCGTTTTATCGGAACCATATCGACAGCAGATATTTTGGGCTGCATAAAGGAGAATTTTGATCTGTCTATCAAGGCATCTGCAGAATTTCCTGTAAGAAGTGTAAAAAGGATCAAGGAATACAAAGCTGTAAACGGCGGCACCACATCTATGGAAGAGATAGTTGATGTTGCTTTAGATCAGAACTTCGTTCCTGTTGTTGATGATGATTATAACTTTATCGGTATTATCACAAGAAAAACAATAATGAACTGGATGTACAATAAGGTGCAGGCTGCAGTTCATACAGAAGAATAAAAACGATTGATCGGGAGGAAATGATTATGTCAGAAAATGTTTATGATATTCTCGAAGAAAGAGGATTCATCGCTCAGTGTACACATCCTGAGGAACTACGGGAATTACTTGGTAAGGAAAAGGTAAAATTCTATATAGGATTTGACGCTACAGCGGATTCACTTACAGCCGGTCACTTCCTTACGATTATGGCCATGATGCATATGCAGAGAGCCGGTCATGTTCCTGTAGCCTTATTAGGCGGCGGAACAACCATGGTTGGAGATCCTTCCGGCAAGAGCGATATGCGTAAAATGATGACCAAGGAAACAATTGATCACAATGTTGCCAGATTTAAAGAGCAGATCAGCCGCTTCCTCGATACATCAGAAGGCAAGATGATATTTGCAAATAATGCGGATTGGCTTTTAAATCTTAATTATGTTGAATTTTTAAGAGAAGTAGGTGTTCATTTCTCAGTTAACAGAATGCTTACAGCTGAGTGCTATAAGCAGAGAATGGAAAAGGGACTTACTTTCTTCGAGTTCAACTACATGATCATGCAGTCATATGACTTCCTGAAGCTGAACCAGATGTATGACGTTTGTCTGCAGATGGGCGGCGATGACCAGTGGAGCAATATCATCGGCGGCGTTGAACTTATCAGAAGAAAAGAGCAAAAACCTGCATACGGACTCACATTTACACTTCTTACCACATCAGAAGGCGTTAAGATGGGTAAGACTGTAAAGGGCGCATTATGGCTTGATCCGATGAAGACTACACCATACGAATTCTACCAGTACTGGAGAAACATAGAAGATGTTAAGGTTGAAGAATGTCTGGGACTTCTTACTTTCCTTCCTATGGATGAGGTCAGAAGACTGGGGACTCTTGAAGGTGCTGAGATCAACAAGGCCAAGGAAGTATTGGCATACGAGATCACTAAGATCGTTCATGGTGAGGAAGAAGCTGATAAGGCACAGCAGGCCGCAAGAGAGGTATTTGCTGGTTCTGGTATTCATGAGAATATGCCTACATACGAATATGATAAGGCAGCATTTGAAGCAGCTGATGTTATCCAGGGACTTGTTGACACAGGCATGTGCAAGACTCGTTCAGAGGGCAGACGTCTTGTAGAAGGCGGCGGCGTTCTGGTCGGCAATGACAAGGTTGAGGATATCAAGAGCAAATTATCAGATTATCCTATGACAGACGGATGCATTGTTCTTAAGAAGGGCAAGAAGAAATCTGTCAAGATTGTTGTTAAATAATATATCGGAGGCAATATAAACAATGCATAAAGCATATGGTGTTAATGAATTAAGAACGATGTACCTGAACTTCTTCGAGAGCAAGGGTCATCTTGTAATGAAGAGCTTTTCATTGGTTCCTCATAATGATAAGAGCCTTCTGCTTATCAATGCAGGTATGGCTCCTCTTAAACCTTATTTTACGGGACAGGAGATTCCGCCAAGAACAAGAGTAACAACATGCCAGAAATGTATCAGAACAGGTGATATCGAAAATGTTGGCAAGACAGCCCGTCACGGTACCTTCTTCGAGATGCTGGGTAATTTCTCGTTCGGTGATTATTTTAAACGAGAGGCGCTTAACTGGACCTGGGAATTCTTGACAGAACACGTAGGTCTTGAACCGGACAGATTATATCCTTCAGTTTACCTTGAGGATGATGAAGCATTTGACATCTGGAACAAAGAAATCGGAATTCCGGCAGAGCGCATCTCACGTTTCGGCAAGGAAGATAACTTCTGGGAGCATGGCGCAGGTCCTTGCGGTCCTTGCTCAGAGGTATATTATGACCGTGGCGAGAAGTATGGCTGCGGTAAGCCTGACTGCAAGGTGGGCTGTGACTGTGACAGATACATGGAGGTATGGAATGATGTATTTACACAGTTTGACGGCGACGGCAAGGGCGGCTATACAGAGCTGGAGCATAAAAATATTGATACAGGCATGGGTCTGGAACGTCTGGCAGTTGTATCACAGGAGGTTGATTCCATATTTGATGTAGATACAATATGTGCTATCAGAGACAAGGTATGTGAGGCAGCCGGAATCAAGTATCATACAGATGAGAAGAAGGATATATCCATCAGACTTATTACTGACCACATCAGGTCTGCAACATTTATGATCTCCGATGGCATTAACGCATCTAATGAAGGCCGTGGATATGTATTAAGACGTCTTATCAGAAGAGCAGCCCGCCACATCAGAATGCTGGGTATCCCGGATCATTTCATGCCGATTCTTGCAGAAACCGTAATCGAATGTTCCAAGGATGCATATCCGGAGCTGGATGAGAAGAAGGCAATGATTCTCAAGACATTATCTGATGAAGAGAGCAGATTCTATAATACTCTTGATCAGGGCATGAAGAAATTAAACGAAATGCTGGAAGCATGCAAGCAGGAGGGCAAGACACAGCTGTCAGGCAGTGATGCATTTAAGCTCTATGACACCTACGGATTCCCGCTGGATCTGACTAATGATGTTCTGGAGGAACAGGGCATGACGGCAGATGAAGAAGGATATAATGCAGAAATGCAAAAGCAGCGTGAAACAGCGCGTAATTCAAGAAAGAAAACAAATTACATGGGTGCTGATGCAACTGTATACGAGCAGCTGCCGCAGACCCTTACTACAGAATTTACCGGATATGATACCCTTGAAGACAAGTCGCAGATCACGGCTCTTACAACAGAAGAGGCAGTGGTTGAGACATTAGCAGAAGGAGATGTTGGAACTATCGTAGTATCGAATACTCCATTTTATGCAACTAAGGGCGGTCAGGAAGCTGACAAGGGTATCATTTATACAGATACGGCCGAATTCAAGGTAGAAGATGTTATCAGTCTGGCAAATGGCGTAACAGGACACATAGGAGTTGTAACTAAGGGACAGTTCGTTCAGGGAGACAAGGTATCTCTTAAGGTATGTGAATTGAACAGAACTGCAACAGGCAAGAACCATAGTGCAACACATCTGCTTCAGGCTGCATTAAGAAGGGTATTAGGCGATCATGTTGAACAGGCAGGTTCTAATGTTAATGCAGACAGACTGAGATTCGACTTTACACATTTCTCCGGTCTTTCAACTGAGGAGATCAAGAAGGTTGAAGAAATTGTAAATGAAAAGATTGCTGAAGCACTTCCTGTTGTTACAGATGTAATGAGCATTGATGAAGCTAAGAAAACAGGAGCCATGGCTCTGTTCGGTGAGAAATACGGTGACAAGGTCCGTGTTGTAAACATGGGCGATTTCTCCAAGGAACTGTGCGGCGGTACTCATGTAAGCAATACAGGTGTGATCGGTTCATTTAAGATTATTTCAGAGGGGTCGGTTGCTTCCGGTGTAAGACGTATCGAGGCTCTTACAGGTCAGGGAGTTTTAGATTATTATGAAAATCTTGAGTCAACTCTTAATGATGCAGCTGCTAAGGCTAAGGTAGCACCGGACAAATTACCGCAGAAGGTTGATGAGCTGCAGGCTCAGATCAAGGAACTTCAGTCCGAGATCGAGAAGATGAAGAGTGAAGCTGCCAAGAAATCTCTGGGTGAGATAGAAGTTCAGAAGATAGGGGACATTAATCTTGTAGCCAGAAAACTCAGCGGTCTTGATATGAATCAGTTAAGAGAGCTGGGAGACCAGATCAAGGAGCAGATAGGCGAGGGCGTAGTAGTTCTTGCATCTGATACAGATGGCAAGGTCAACCTGATCGTAACAGCAACAGAAGGCGCTATTGCCAAGGGAGCACATGCAGGAAATATAATTAAGCAGATCGCTCCTCTGGTAGGCGGCGGTGGCGGCGGTCGTCCTAATATGGCTCAGGCCGGCGGCAAGGATCCGGCAGGTATTGATGCCCTTCTTGAGAAAGTTAAGGATCTGCTGTAAATGAAGATTTATGAATTTGGCAAAACGTCAGATGGTAAGATAATTAACGCGTATATTATTGAGAATCTCAACGGTATACGCGTTGAATTTCTTAATTATGGCTGTATATTGAGACAATTCTGGGTGCCTAAATCGGATGATTCGTATGTAAATATTGTATACGGCCTGGACTCAGTTGCAGATTATGAAAATGACAGATGCTGCTTCGGAGCACTGATCGGAAGAAGTGCTGGTCTGATTAAAAATTCAGAGATATCAATAAATGAAAATAAGTATAAGTTAGCTGCCAATTACGGCTCGGATTATCTGAATGGCAGTTTAAGCAAGAAGGTGTTCGAGGTCCATGATCTTCCTGCCAAAACACTTGATGAGGCCAGCAAGGGAATTGTTTTTACTTACAGAAGTCCTGACGGTGAAGATGGTTTTCCGGGAAATGTTGATATAAAAGTTACATATTTGCTGGACGATAATGATGTATTACATATGACATATGAGGCAGTATCTGACCAGGACACAATATTGAATCTGACGAACAGCAGCTATTTTTATTTGGGGGCAGATCAGAAGGTCTCAGTTAATGCGAAAAGATTTGCAAATGCAGGTAATGAGGTCAAGACATCCGACATAAAGAAGGTTGCGGAGTATCCGAAAATGGATCTGAGAACTTCTAAGGATCTTGATGATAACGCCCCTGAAGCAGGATATTTTGATCAATATTATTGTTTTGAGGAAAGAGATTATCCGGCATGGAAACCGGATGTACAGATAAAGGCAGAAGGACGAGGCATAACCATGGAAATCAGGACTTCAGAAAATGCAGTCAGAATTTTTTCGGGAAATACTGTGGGTATTGCTATTGAACCGCAGACATTGCCGTGTTATGCTGAATATACGAAAAATCCGGGGTTGATTTTAGAAAAAAATAAAGCCCGGATCTGGAAAAGTTCGTATAAAATTATTGTGTAAATTCAATGATTGTTATTTGAAAAAATCAGTTTATTTGTTATTATAAAAACCCAATAAAAAATGTGAGGTACCCCTATGCGTTGTAGAACTTGCGGATGTGAAGTAGATGATGATAAGGCTTTTTGCCCTAGCTGTGGTGCAACTATGAAGGTAACAGCCGATTATGATTATATTCAGGCAGAAATTGCCAATAAGGTAGACAGAGTGTTTAATGAGGAAGAAGGCAGCGAAGAATCCGGCCAGAAGGCAGGACTCGACATACCGGATCTGAACAAGATCATAGATACTGATGATACAGAAAATGAAGTAACGGAAGATATTGAGTCCGAATATGAAGACGGTGCTGATGAGAATGCGGATGATATTCAGGAGGAAGAGACAGAACAGCCTGAGAGAAAACATCGCGTAAAACCAGCTAAAAAATCCGGCAGAAATCGTAAGAAGTTAAGTGACGAGGAGCATGAAGACAGCATTTTCGATCATGACAATGACGATTATGATGATGAAGTTGATGATATAGATGACGACTATGATTATGATGATGAGATAGAGGAAGAGACAGTAAGACAGCCGAGACGCAGCAATAAGCCACGCGATGGTCGTCCGTCTGAGAGAAATCCTAAACAGCGCCAGTCAAGACAGCAGCCTGCAAGAGGAAGCAGAGCAAGAACTGCCCGCAGGTCTTATGACAGGGGACCGGATAACCAGACTTCCGGTAAGATATTCACTATCCTGATCATCTTTGTAATAATAGCTGCTACAGCAATCGGCGTTATGTATATTCTGGGAGTATTTGACGGAAAATCAAATCAGTCAGGCAGCTCACAGGTATCGGAAACATCTACGCTTACAGCTAATGTTGTAAACGGAAGCACATATACTGCTCCGTATGAGGTTACTATCAGTGATGCATTAGGCGGCCTTATTTATTATACATTAGACGGAAGTGAACCGACTGAAAGTTCAAGAGCTTATACAGGTGCATTCAGCCTGACAGCAGCTGATGTTCAGGTAACATATCCGAATGTAACATTAAGAGCAGCAGCATTTGATAAGGGCGGCGAGAAGACAGGAGAACTGTCAGTTGCATTTAAGCTGGAAGGAGATGTAAATGTAGCAGAAGGCAACAATGTTTCTGATACAGGTGCCGAGGCAGCTGCTGTATCAGCACCGCAGGTAACACCTGCATCTGGTGAGTACACAGATGATGCTGATATCGAGGTTACGGCTGAAGGCGGAGCATCCATTTACTATACGTTGGATGGAACAACACCTACAGAGAACTCAACAGAGTATACCGGAACCATCAAGATGCCGCCGGAGACAAGTACTTTCAAGGCAATTGCCGTTAAAAATGGAGTTACAAGTGATGTAACAACATGCGAATATACACTTACTGTTAATTATGATGTTTCTCCGCAGCAGGCATTGACTAATGTGCTCATGGCAACGGATGCAATCCTTGACAATGATCTGAACACGGAAGACGGATATGCTAAGATGCAGAACATCGGTGTATATGAGATTGACGGATATCAATATTACATAGTACGTGTAGATTTCTATACAACTGACGGAACACTTACAAGTTCACAGTATGATGCTGTCGGTGTAAATTATGGCGGTGTATCAGGAGCAACGCCATCCGGCAACACGTTTACGGTTGATGAATGATTAAGATAGTAGCCGTCGGCAAGATAAAAGAGAAATTCTTCTCAGATGCGATTGCTGAATATTCTAAGAGATTAGGTGCTTATACTAAGCTGCAGATTATTCAGGTGCCTGATGAGAAGTGCCCGGACGCAGCGCCGGAAGCGGTCCTTCTGCAGATTAAGAGCAGAGAGGGCAAACACATCCTTGAAAATTTAGCTGATAAGGATTACGTGATCACTTTAGAAATAAATGGCAGAAAGCTAAGCTCTGAGGCTTTGGCAGATCATATGCAGATGCTTCGAAATACATGTCATTCGGATATAGCATTTGTAATAGGCGGCTCATTAGGACTTAGCCAAGAGGTATCGGCAAGAGCAGATTACAGGCTCAGCTTCTCTGACATGACATTTCCGCACCAGTTAATGAGGGTGATATTACTGGAACAGATATACAGATCATTTAAGATATCCAGAAATGAACCTTATCATAAATAAACTGGTTAACAAGAAGAGCATTATGAATTTAAATTTGACGCGTTAACTGTATATTGATAACAGGGTGCCCAAACAGCACCCTGTTATTGTGTGTAAAAGAGGAATATTATGGTTAAGATTACTAGAAGAACGCAACTAAGAGAGACAGCATTTCTGATTTTGTTCAGGGCCAATTGTTATTGTTTGACTGAAATGCCGGCACAGATCAAGAGCTTTTTCGTAGGTGAAGATGAATACAAGGAAGATGAGATCGCATATATAACCAACAGAGTTTTGGCAGTTTGTGAGAAGATACCTGAGATTGATGAACAGCTGGACAGATTCAGCATTGGCTGGAAGACCAAACGTATGAATCAGGCGGATCTTACGGCTCTCAGATTGGCATATTATGAGATCGTTTATGACGCTGATGTCCCAAATGCCGCTGCCATCAATGAGGCCGTGGAGCTTGCTAAAAATTACGGAACGGATAATTCAAGTTCGTTTGTAAATGGTATTTTAGCTAAGGTAGCCCAAAATGCAGACAAATAAAAATGTATATTCAGTTCAGCAGATCAATTCATATATCAAAAGATTATTTGAAGAGGATTTTATACTGAAAAATGTATATGTTAAGGGTGAAATCTCCAATTGCAAATATCATTATTCAGGACATATATATTTCTCGCTGAAGGATGCCTCCGGCACAATCGCAGGGGTTATGTTTGCATCTAATGCATCAAGCCTTAAATTCCGTCTGGAGGACGGAATGCAGGTAGTTGTATATGGCAATGTATCCGTATATGAAAGAGATGGCAGATATCAATTATATGCCAGAAGAATTGAAAACGAGGGTCTGGGTGAGTTATACAAAAAGTACGAAGAACTAAGAATAAGACTGGAAGAGTCAGGGATGTTCGATCCTTGCTATAAGAAGGCAATTCCGAAATATTCAATGAAGATAGGCGTTGTTACAGCACAAACAGGGGCTGTTATACGAGATATTTACAATGTTGCTTCCAGACGAAATCCATATTGCCAGATATATCTGTATCCGGCGCAGGTTCAGGGAATCGGGGCGTCTCAGACAATATGCGAGGGCATAAGAGTTTTAGACGAAATGAACC
Organism: Bacteroidaceae bacterium; assembly: GCA_963589005.1. Taxonomy (GTDB): domain Bacteria; phylum Bacillota; class Clostridia; order Lachnospirales; family Lachnospiraceae; genus RGIG5612. Next base: position 52,504 of record CAVAJR010000003.1, read on the forward strand.
TGGATGCTATTATAGTCGGACGCGGCGGCGGATCTATTGAAGATCTGTGGGCGTTTAACGAAGAAAATGTTGCCAGGGCAATATTTGATGCCAGGACTCCTATAATATCTGCAGTAGGACACGAAACGGATACAACAATTGCCGATTGGGCTGCAGACCTTCGTGCACCTACGCCATCTGCGGCAGCCGAGCTGGCGGTTTTTGATTATCAGAGATTTGCAGATGATCTGAACGATTATATATACAGAATGCAATATGCCTTAAGCAATAAAGTAAGGCACTATGCAGCTAAAGCAGAAAATTATAAGCTTAGGCTGGACAAGCTGTCACCGCAGAATCAGATCATTCAGAAACAGCAATATCTGGCAGATCTTACATCCGGTATGGAAGAAGTAATGAAGAACAGATTGTCCTGCAGCCGAGAACAGTTAATAACATTAACTGAGAGGTTGGAGGGTTTATCCCCGCTTAAGAGACTGTCAGAAGGATATTCATTTGTAACTGATATGAACGGGCATGCTGTAAGATCAGTAGTTCAGGTTAAAGCAGGCGATAAACTGCAGATTAATGTATCTGATGGTATTATTAATGCAGAGGCTGATGAAGTTAAGAGCATAAACAGGTGCCGGGATTTCTGACGCAGAGGCTATATTTCTTCTGTATTATTGAAAAAGGCAAGGAATGTGGTGAAGTTAATTTAAAACCGTTATACCGAAATGCTCAAATAGACCGGAGCTCTTCCAAAGCGTATATATATAGTAGAAGCGAGTGTGCAACTATGAAAAATGAAAATAAAGAAATTTCAATTGAGCAGTCTTTTGATGAATTGGAGACAATCGTAGATAAAATGCAATCAGAGGAGTTATCCCTTGAGGAAACATTTGCATTATATAAAAAAGGATTGTCTCTGGTTGAGAGCTGCAACAAGAAGATTGATAAGATTCAATGTGATATTCACAAGATCACTGCAGGTGAAGAATAATGGACAAGTTGATTCTTAAGAAACATATAGAAGAGATTAATGACATTATATATAAGTTTCTGCCTGATGGAGACGAATATAATGCAGAGCTGGTGAAGGCTGTGAATTATTCTGTCAAGGCAGGGGGCAAGAGGCTGCGTCCCATGTTTGTCCTGGAAACTTATAAAATGTTCAGCGCAGATAATAATGCCGAATCGGAGATACTCCATGCGTTTATGTCAGCGATAGAATTCATACATACATATTCGCTGGTACATGACGACCTTCCGGCAATGGATAATGATGAATACAGAAGAGGTCAGCTTACAACCCATGCACAGTTCGGTGAGGCCGCAGGAATTCTGGCAGGAGATGCACTTCTTAACTGGGCATACGAGGTGCTGCTTAATGCAATAACAAGCTGCAGTGATGGTGAAGAGATGACAGCCGCAGCCAGAGCAGCGCAGGTGCTTGCTTCCAAGGCAGGCATAAAAGGCATGGTAGGCGGGCAGTCGGTGGATGTATATGCTGACAAGCATTATGAATTCAAAGTGGATGAAAAATGCCTTGAGTACATATATAACAATAAAACTTCTGCGCTTATAGAGGCATCATTTATGATGGGTGCTATCCTGGGACGTGCCGATGACGAGGATGTCAGGGCTGTTGAGAAAATGGCAGGATATATCGGCATGGCATTTCAGATCCAGGATGACATACTGGATGTTGTGGGCAGTCAGGAGATATTAGGAAAACCTGTCGGAAGTGATGAGAAAAACAACAAACAGACATATGTCAATATATATGGTCTTGATGCAGCAAGAAAAGCTGTAAAGGACTATACATCTGAGGCACTTGGAATATTTGACAGCCTCGGAATGAAGAATACATTTTTAAGGGAGTTAATCGTCGAGCTTATCGACAGAGAGAAATAATGGATTTTCCTATTTTAGATACAATAAACAGACCAGAGGATCTCAAAGATCTGACTGACGAGCAGTTATGCGAGTTAGCATATGAAATCCGCAGATTTCTGGTACTTAAGGTTAGTAAGACGGGAGGACATCTTGCATCTAACCTGGGAGTGGTTGAACTGACACTGGCGCTTCTTTTATGTACAGAGCTGCCGAAGGATAAAATTGTTTGGGATGTAGGACATCAGTCTTATGTATATAAGATTTTAACGGGACGAAGGGATGACTTCGATCATCTGAGGGAATACGGAGGCTTAAGCGGCTTTCCCAAGAGAAGAGAATCAGAATATGACGCATTTAATACAGGCCACTCGTCGACATCTATTTCAGCAGCTCTTGGTATAGCTGAAGCATTTGAAATAGATCATAATGACGCCAGCGTTATAGCTGTGATCGGCGACGGCTCATTAACAGGCGGATTGGCATTCGAAGCACTTAATAATGCGTCTAAGATCAAGCGTAATCTTATTATTATCTTGAATGATAATGAGATGTCTATTTCGAAGAATGTAGGTGGATTATCAGCTTATCTGTCAGGACTTAGGGCAGGCAAGAGATACAACAATTTGAAATTAAGAGTTGTAGATGTGCTGGAGAAAATCCCCAGATTCGGAGACAGGGCTATTAAGCATATTAAGAAGACTAAGAGCAGTCTAAAGCAGCTGATAGTTCCGGGAATTATATTCGAGGACATGGGTCTTACTTATCTGGGGCCATTTGACGGACATGATATCAGCAGCCTGAGAAATATAATTACTGAGGCTAAACAGATAGATCATCCTGTTGTTATCCATGTGAAAACAGTCAAGGGCAAGGGATATCTTCCGGCAGAGCAGCATCCTGACAAATTCCATGGAATATCGCCCTTCGATCCTGCAACCGGAGAACTTGTAAATAAATCCTCAGGGAAAACATATACAAATTATTTTTCGGATGCAATTGTACACCTGGCTCAAAAGGATCCGAAGATAATTGCTATTACAGCAGCGATGCCTGACGGAACAGGATTAAGCAAATTTAAAGAATATTTTCCTAAGAGATTCTTCGATGTAGGTATAGCTGAAGAACATGCCGTAACATTTGCCGCAGGAATGGCATCAGTGGGATACAAGCCATTTGTAGCTATATATTCCTCATTCCTGCAGAGGGCATTTGATCAGGTAATGCATGATGTCTGTCTTCAGAATCTCCCGGTTACCTTCTGCATAGACAGAGCGGGGCTGGTAGGTCAGGACGGCGAGACGCATCAGGGAATATTCGATATCTCATACTTAAGTACCATTCCTAATATGAATATCATTGCGCCTAAGAATGGACAGGAATTAATAGATGCAGTTAATTTTGCGGCCGGATTCAATGCTCCCCTGGCCATCAGATATCCAAGGGGCGCAGCTAAGGAAGTCCTCGAAGAGTTCAGGGAGCCTATTATATTCGGACGCAGTGAGGGCATATATCTGGAAAAGGATATAGCGATCATATCTGTAGGAAGCATGATGACCACAGCATTGGAAGTAAGATCAAGGCTTAAGGGCAAAGGCCTTAATGTTACCCTTATAAATGCAAGGTTTGTTAAACCTATTGACGAGGATCTTATAAATGATCTGCTCGCCGACCATAAGGTAATAATTACGCTTGAGGAAAATGTGATCATCGGCGGATACGGAATGGCAGTGCTTCGTCATGTAAACAGCATAAATGCGAATATTAAAGTAATAAATATAGCCATTCCGAATATGTATGTGGAGCAGGGCAGCCCTGATATTCAATATAAGGAATGCAGAATAGATGCAGATTCTATCTGCAGACGTCTTGAAAAGGAATTAAAGCAATTACAATGAAAAAAAGACTGGATGTGCTTCTTACTGAATTAAATCCTGAACTTACAAGAACTAAGGCTCAGACTATAATAATGAGCGGCATAGTATATGTTAACAATCAGAAGGAAACCAAGGCTGGATCCATGTTCCCGGAGGATGCCTTGATCGAGGTAAGAGGCGAGACACTTAAGTACGTAAGCAGAGGAGGATTAAAACTGGAGAAAGCGATGGAATGTTTTCCGGTAAGTCCTTCCGGCAGGATATGCATGGACATAGGCTCATCTACAGGAGGATTTACAGACTGCATGCTGCAAAATGGTGCAGTTAAGGTATATTCCGTAGACGTTGGCAAGGGTCTGCTTCATTACAAGCTCAGAAATGATCCGAGGGTAGTTGTAATGGAGAAGACAAATATCCGTTATCTAAAGCCCGAGGAGGTTCCGGAGAAGATAAATTTCGCCAGCGTAGATGTATCATTTATTTCACTTACACTTATCCTTCCGGCCGCTCTTGAGCTTCTTGATGAGCATAAGGAAATGGTAATGCTGATTAAGCCGCAGTTTGAAGCAGGAAGAGAGAAGGTCGGCAAAAAGGGCGTAGTGAGAGACCCGGCAGTTCATGAAGAGGTTATTGAAAAAATATATGATTTCGCAGACAGCCAGGGACTTAAGATCATGGGATTGGATTTTTCACCGGTGAAGGGACCTGAGGGCAACATAGAATATCTCATTTATGTTAACGCCGATGGCGGCACATCTATATCGAAGGATATTATCCCTGAGGTCGTTAAGGCGGCACATGATAAATTAGACAAATAATATGAAAAGATTTGTACTTATTACCAATATAACAAAGGATCCGACGGGCAAACTTACCGACCAGGCCAGGCAGATCATTGAATCAAATGGCGGAATCTGCGAAGCATGTCTTTTTAACGGCAAGAACAGCAAGAATGCGTATAGCCGCATAAATCCTAAATTAGTACCAAGGGATACAGACCTGGTGATCTCACTGGGCGGCGATGGCTCACTCCTGCATACAGCTAAGGACCTGATTGACCTTAATATTCCTATAATGGGCATTAATCTGGGAACATTGGGATATCTTACTGAGATGGATCTTACGGGCTTTCGCGAGGAATTTAAGAATATCATGGGCGGTGCCTGCCATATAGAAGAACGCATGCTGCTTAAAGGCTCAATTATAAGAGATGAGAAGATCATAAAAGAAGACATAGCCATAAATGATATAGTTCTTAACAGGTTAGGAACCATGAGTATTATAAAATTCGATGTCATGGTCAATAACAGATTTCTTAATTCTTACAATGCTGACGGATATATCGTATGTTCGCCTACAGGATCAACAGGATACAACCTGTCGGCAGGGGGTCCTGTAGCACATCCTGTTTCAGAAGTTATTATTACAACACCTATCTGCGAGCATACGCTTAATTCCAGAAGCGTTGTATTTTCGGCAGACGCACAGATAGATATCATAGTAAGGCAGAAGGAAGATGAAGAGAAGCAGATCAAGGCAATATCATTTGACGGAGGTAATGCGATCGCATTGAAGAACGGCGATATAGTACGCATTACTGCAGCTGATAAGAAAATGCTGAATCTGCGATTGGATAAATTAAGCTTTGTTGAACATCTGGGTAAGAAAATGAGATAAATGAGAGGAAAGTGATATGAAAAAACCAGTTGTATTAATGATATTAGACGGTTATGGACTGGGTCCTGTTTATGAAGGCAATGCTATCGCTAAGGCACATACTCCTGTCATGGACAGATTGATGAAGGAATATCCATTTGTTAAGGGACAAGCCTCAGGATTGGCGGTAGGACTGCCAGAAGGTCAGATGGGCAATTCTGAAGTCGGACATCTTAATATGGGTGCCGGAAGGATCGTATATCAGGATCTTACAAGAATTACCAAGTCAATTGAAGACGGTGATTTTTTCGAAAAGCCTGAGCTCCTGGAAGCAATTAAGAATTGCAAGGATAACGGAACTGACCTTCATATATATGGTCTTATGTCAGATGGCGGGGTGCACAGCGATATACGACATCTGTATGCACTTCTTAAAATGTGCAAGATGAATGGTCTGGACAGAGTTTATGTTCATTGCTTTATGGACGGCCGAGACACATCACCTACATCCGGAGTCGGATATATTAAGAACTTGATGAAGGTTATGTCAGAGCAAACAGGTCAGATCGCAACAATTACAGGCAGATATTATGCGATGGACAGGGATAATCGCTGGGAGCGTGTAGAACGGGCGTATAATGCTCTTGTCAATGGTGTTGGCAATTGTGAAACAGATCCGGTTGAGGCTATTGAGAAATCATATGCTGCAGGCATAAATGATGAATTTATCGAGCCAATCGTTATAACTAGGGATGGCCAACCTACAGCAACTATTAAGGATGGAGATTCAATTATATTTATCAATTTCAGACCTGACAGAGCCAGAGAGATCACAAGAACCTTCTGTATGGACGAGTTTGACGGATTTGCCAGAGGGGACAGGATCAAAACCTTCTATGTCTGCTTCACGGAATACGATGTTACCATTCCTAATAAGCATATTGTATTTAAAGAAGAAGAGATTGAAAATACTCTGGGCGAATACCTGGCCAAATGTGGTCTTAAGCAGGCCAGAATAGCCGAAACAGAGAAGTATGCCCACGTTACATTCTTCTTCAATGGAGGTGTTGAGAAGCCAAATGAAGGTGAGGATCGTTTCCTTGTGGCATCACCTAAGGTGGCAACATATGACCTGCAGCCTGAGATGAGCGCTCAGTCGGTTTGCGATATATTAGTTGATAAGATCAAATGCGGCGAATATGATGTCATCATTATCAACTTCGCCAACCCTGATATGGTAGGACATACCGGAATAGAAGCGGCTGTGATCAAGGCAATTGAAACGGTTGATTCAATGGTAGAGAGGGCCGTAGAAGCTGTTAAGGAAGTGGACGGAGTCATATTCTTATGCGCCGACCATGGAAATGCTGAGGAACTCATTGATTATAAGACAGGCGAGCCATGGACAGCGCATACAACTAATCCTGTTCCCTTTATTCTTATCAATGGCCCTAAAGGCTGGAAATTAAGAGAGGGCGGAAGACTATGCGACATTGCTCCGACCTTGCTTGAACTTCTGGGATTGAAGCAGCCTAAGGAGATGACAGGTGAGAGTCTGATCGTGAAGTGAATATAAAAGTTATTTCGGTAAATTGACGGGTCACTTAACCGGATGAATTTTAAAATAAGTCTCAGAAATGAAAGTGTTTCACGCCTGCTTTTGGCAACTAATCCGGTTTTGAAAGTTACGAAATCATTAAATTTAAGCAGAAATTGACGCAAAATAAAAAATGCTTATTGCCTATAGACGGTGGTTGTGATATAAATATTCTGTTGATTTCTGTTTGGGAGGTAATAGTTTTGTTTTATACAATAGCAACGATCATAATTTCGATCATAAGCGTTATTTTAATAGTAGCAATAGTTCTGCAGCAGGGCAAGAGCGCCGGACTGTCAAGCTCACTTGCAGGTTCATCAGAAACATTCTGGGTCAAGAGCAAGTCAAAAACAAAAGAGGGTAAGCTTGAGAAGATTACTACAGTGGCAGGAATAATATTCTTTATATTAGCAATCCTCCTGAATGTAGGAATGTTCACAAAATAATGTATTTTGAAAGCACTCTCAGCAGAGAGTGCTTAATTTATGTAACAGGAACACAGTCCTGCTGCATAAGTTAAGCATACTGGAAAGATACAGTAAATGTCAGACAATTGTCGAATTTCTTTTAGTACTCATAGATACAGGCTGTTAGATTATTAGGAAAAGTATGGGAAAAGATTATTCAAAACTTATAGCGAATAATAAAAAGGCATACCACGATTATTTCGTAGAGGAAACATATGAGGCTGGTCTGGCTCTTGCAGGTACAGAAGTTAAGTCATTACGTATGGGCAAATGCAGCATCAAGGAATCCTTCATACGAATTAAGGATGGCGAGGCCATCATTTATGGTATGAATATTTCCCCATATGAAAAGGGCAACATTTTTAACAGAGATCCGCTGCGTACACGTAAGCTCTTACTTCATAAGAATGAGATACGCAAGCTGAATCAGAAGGTAATGGAGCAAGGCATGGCCATAGTTCCGTTGCAAGTATACTTCAAAGGTAACCTGTGCAAGCTTCAATTCGGTTTATGCAAAGGTAAGAAATTGTATGATAAGCGGGCTGATATAGCTAAAAAAGATCAGCGGCGTGAGGCAGAGAGGGATTACAAGGTTCGTAATCTGAAGGGCTGAGAGATTCGCTGATTTTATAAAAAGAAGGATGTCTGTCATACAGCTAAGTGATGTAAGACAGCTTTCAGGAACATATGCGGGGCTGTAAAGGTTTCGACGGGGTTTCAGAAGTAGGATAAGCCACTGGTAGCGGGTAACTACCTTAAAAGATCCAAATTAAATTTAAACGCTAACAATAATAAATTAGCTTTAGCTGCCTAAGTGCAGCTCGTCGGCCCGGTATCGTCCGTTGTATTGGTTCACCGGCGTCATCCAGACGGAAAACTCTTATGCTTAAGCTTTGCAGCATAAGAAAACTCATGAAGCTACCTTGCATGAAAGTCTGTCGTTGGGGATTTATGTAAGGGAATAAAATTTCAGCGACTGTAGTGGAAGAAAGTCTTATGGACGGGATTTCGGACAGGGGTTCGATTCCCCTCAGCTCCATCATAAGTCCACCGTAATTTTGATAGAATTACGGTGGACTTTTCTATTTCTGGCTTGTTTCGTTCCAGTTTAGAAATGAATAGTATATTATTGCAATTATTGAAAGGAGTCGGATAAAAATATGAAAGAAGTTAAGTCACCGAAAAAACCCCTAATTTATTATTACGGTATTGTTTTAATGGTTATTCTGGTTTTCAACATGGTCATCTCTCCGTTACTTGAAAATTCCAGAGTAGAAGAGGTTGATTATGGAACCTTTATGCAGATGATAGAGGATAAGAATATCGGTAGCGTAGAGGTTGATGATTCCGAGATCGTGTTCACCGACAAGGACAATACCCAAATCTATAAGACTGGCGAAATGAACGACCCAACGTTGACCGAGCGACTGTATGCATCAGGAGCTAAATTTACTCGAAATATTGAAGAAAGCATGTCGCCGATACTTAGCTTTTTTCTGACATTTATTTTGCCAATCTTGATCTTTGCCGCTCTCGGACAGTATATGGCAAAAAAAATGATATCCCAGGCGGGCGGTCCAAATGCGCTGACGTTCGGTATGGGAAAAAGCAATGCCAAAATCTATGTTCCGTCTACGGACGGCATCCGTTTTGATGATGTCGCCGGTGAGGATGAAGCAAAAGAGAACCTCGCTGAGATTGTAGATTATCTTCATAATCCCAAGAAGTATTCTGATGTAGGTGCATCCATGCCCAAGGGCGTATTGCTTGTAGGACCTCCGGGTACCGGCAAAACGATGCTGGCCAAGGCTGTTGCCGGTGAAGCCGGTGTGCCGTTTTTCTCCATGTCCGGTTCGGAATTTGTCGAGATGTTTGTTGGTATGGGTGCATCGAAAGTACGTGACCTCTTCAAGCAGGCCAAGGAAAAAGCTCCATGTATCGTCTTCATTGATGAGATTGACGCCATTGGCAAAAAGCGTGACGGTCAGGTCGGCGGAAATGATGAACGTGAGCAGACACTTAATCAGCTTCTGACTGAGATGGACGGCTTTGAAGGCAACAATGGTGTTATTATTCTGGCAGCAACAAACCGCCCGGAATCCCTTGATCCTGCGCTGACTCGTCCCGGCCGTTTTGACCGCCGTGTTCCTGTAGAACTGCCTGACCTTGCAGGTCGTGAAGCCATACTCAAAGTTCACGCAAAGAAGATCAAAACAGCGGAGAATGTGGATTTTCATACTATAGCTCGTATGGCATCCGGCACTTCCGGCGCAGAGCTTGCCAATATCATCAATGAGGCGGCCCTTCGTGCCGTACGCAGCGGACGTACGGTTGTAGAACAGGCAGATCTGGAGGAAAGCATTGAGGTTGTCATCGCCGGCTATCAGAAGAAAAATGCCATTATGACCGACGAAGAAAAGAAGATCGTTGCCTACCACGAGATCGGTCATGCACTGGTCGCTGCTTTACAGACTGCCTCTGCTCCGGTACAGAAGATTACCATTATTCCAAGAACTTCAGGCGCACTTGGCTACACCATGCAGGTTGAACAAAATGATAAGGTTCTGATGACGAAGGAAGAATTGGAAAATAAGATTGCTACATTAACTGGCGGACGTGCGGCAGAAGAAACTGTCTTCGGACAGATCACTACCGGCGCATCCAATGACATTGAGCAGGCGACAAAACTCGCCCGTGCGATGATCACCCGATATGGCATGACAGATGAATTCGATATGGTTGCGATGGAAACGGTAAGTAACCAGTATCTTGGCGGAGATACCTCGCTTGCCTGCTCAGCGGACACACAGAAGGAGATTGACCAGAAGGTAGTGGAGACTGTTAAAAAGCAACATGAAAAAGCTCGACGCCTGCTTGCAGACAATCGCAAGAAATTAGATGAACTTGCAAACTATCTCTACGATAAAGAGACTATTACTGGCAGCGAATTTATGAATATTCTGAATAGAAAGGATGGGAATGCGGTATGAAAAGAAAAAACAGCCTAGGATGGAGCGAATTGATCGTTGGCTTGCTTCTGATCTTGCTTGGCATTCTGACCTTTATTCGCCCGGAAAGTATGCTGACGGGAGCGGTTGTAATTTATGGTGTGATCGCCATTGTGATGGGCATTGAGGATATTGTAGTTTATGCCCGTCTATCTCGTTTTACCGGTTTTGGTCCGATGCTGTCGTTGATCTCCGGAATTTTAAGTGTTATGTGCGGTGTAATGCTGGTTGCCAATCCCGATGTCGGCAAATGGGCACTGACAGTTCTCCTTCCAATCTGGTTTATCGCACACTGTATTTCGGAATTGACACGAACGAATCTGATACGCCTGATTGGTAATCCGTTTTATTACTACTTTTCGATGATCCTGAACGTTCTCGGGCTTGTGCTAGGTTTAGTGATGATATTCAGTCCGGCGCTTTCCTTTGTGACGATCAGAGCAATCTGTTACATGGTAGCGATATATTTGATCCTGTTTGGCATTGAAAGCATTATTTCGGCCTTCGCCCGCAGAAACTCTGACTGGTAATACAGAGCAGATACAGCGAAGAGCTTCATTTTACGTATCGCATCATAATTGTTCAGATGAATAAGGTTGTAATATATTTTCGATGATTCAGAAGAATTTGGGCAAGTGGTTTAAAATTTCTCTGTTTGCAGTTAAAATAAAATGGTATCGAATATTAGATAATATTACAGCAGTTTCTGATGCAGAAAGAGAGAAATGATAATGATAGATATCAAAGCAAAACCGTTTTATCTTGATGATGAAGGCGTAAAATGGGTAGAAGAAACTAAGAAAAATATGTCATTAGAGGAGAAGATCGGACAGCTATTTGTACCTGTCGGATATTCTGCTGAACCTGAATACCTGCAGCATGAGATGCTGGATCATCATGTGGGAGGGATTTTATATCGCAGCGGCAACGGTAAAGAAACACAGGACGGTCACCGGTGGCTGCAAGAGAGAAGTAAGATCCCTATGTTTATAGCTGCTAATCTTGAGACAGGCGGGGACGGTATCGCAACGGATGGAACATCATTTGCCAGGCAGATGGAAGTGGCTGCAACTAAGGATCCGACTCAGGCATACAGGCTGGGCAAGATAGCGTGTTCCGAGGGTAAGGCTGTAGGATGCAATTGGGCATTGGCACCTGTTGTTGATATAGACAGAAATTGGAGAAATCCCATCACCAATGTGCGTACATACGGAGACGATCCGGATTTTATACTTGAATGTGCATTGCAATATAAAAGGGCAGCTGATGAGGAAGGCCTGGCAGTTGCAATTAAGCATTTCCCGGGAGACGGCTGCGATGAAGTGGATCAGCACATACTTATAAGCGTCAATGACTTATCCTGCGAGGAGTGGAATCGGACATATGGCAAGATATACAAGGGCTTGATCGATGATGGGGCATTGACAGTAATGGCAGGGCATATCGCACAGCCTGCTTATCAGCGGCATTTTAATCCGGAGTTTCCGGACAAATTGATACCTGCAACATTGAGTCCTGAACTGCTGCAGGGACTGTTAAGAGGAAGATTAGGATTTAACGGACTTATCAGCACGGACTCTACCTGCATGCTGGGATTTACTGTAGCTATGAAGCGTGAAACAGCTGTCCCTTATTCTATTGAGGCAGGATGCGATGTATTCTTGTTTAATAAAGACGTTCATGAAGATTACCAGTTTATGATGGAGGGATATAAGAAGGGAATATTATCAGAGAAGAGACTTGACGAGGCTGTAACCAGGATACTGGCTGCCAAGGCTTCATTGGGACTTCATAAGAAATCAAAAGATAAGATCGTTCCTGAACAGAGTGCACTTGAAATATTAAGAAATGAAACCCATGAAGCATGGGCCAGAGAGTGTGCTGATAAGTCAGTTACGCTTGTGAAAAATAATGAAAATCTGCTGCCTATTTCCCCTGATAAGACTAAGCGTGTGCTGCTGGAAATTCTGGGAAACTACCCGTCCAGTGAACGTATTAAAGCAAAATGGCAGACAATGCTGGAAAATGAAGGCTTCGATGTTACGGTATATGAGAAGGAAGATTTCTCCTCCGTGCCTGATTTTTCGGTCAGGAATTTCATCAGCCGTTATGATATGGTGCTATATATCGGCAACATGGAGAATATGTCTAATCAGGTTACCAACCGATATCAGTGGTATACATTCTGGGGCAACGGTGACAACTGCCCGTGGTTTACAGCAGAGGTACCAGTAATATACGTAAGTCTGGCCAATCCGTATTCACTTGTGGATGTACCGCAGATACAAACATATATTAATTGCTATTCTAATAATGATTATGTCATAGATGCCTGCATGGAGAAGCTGATGGGAAGGTCAGAATTCAAGGGAACCAGCCCGACAGATCCGTTCTGCGGCAAGGAATATCTGAAATATTAAGGAGAACATACATGAGAATTGATGATATCAAGGTCAATGGTATAACGAATCCTGTAGGTTTCAGTCTGGATCATATCAAGCTGTCATGGAAGGTTAGAGACAGCATATCTGAAAGGGCGGCAAATGTTACAATTACAGTAAGCACAGCAGAAGACTTTTCAGATTGCATCTGGGAGAAATCAGCAGCAGACCTTAATAGCATAGGTCAGCAGATAGATATCTGTGCAGAGCCTTATACCAGATATTATTGCAAAATTGTTGTAACAGGCAATAAGGGTGACATGGCTGAGGGCAGGACTTATTTTGAACGCGGCAAGGGAAGCTGTCCGTGGACAGGCAAGTTTATAAGTACGGCAGCCGATGATTTGTATCATCCTGTGTTTGAGAAAACTTTCGAGTGTAGGAAGGCGGTTACAAGAGCCAGACTGTATGTAACAGGTCTTGGTCTATACGAGGCCTATGTTAATGGCATAAAGGCCGGTGATGAGCTACTGGCTCCGTTTTGCAATGATTACAGAGATAACATACAATATCAGACTTATGATGTGACGGAAAGCATTGCAGCAGGCTCTGAGAATTCTATCGGAATATTCTGCGGAAATGGCTGGTATAAGGGACGATTGGGATTCGATGGTCAGTCGCAGAATTTTGGAGGCAGATTCGCAGCTGTCGCAGAACTTCATATATGGTATACCGACGGAAGTAAGGATGTAATCGCAACTGATGAGACCTGGACATACCGTGGAAGCGATATTGAAATGAGTGATCTGTATGATGGTGAGACACTTAACAGATTGTTGTGGTCAGACAAGGACAATTCTGATAAGTCGGTGGAAGTGATAACCCATGATACAGGCACGACGCAAGGGGAAATAGAGCTGACAACCAAGCATCTTGTTGAAAGAATCAGCCTGCCGCTTGTTATAAAGGAAAAACTTGCAGTTAAGGAGATAATCCATACACCGGCTGACGAAACCGTACTTGATATGGGTCAGAACATGGTGGGATTTATAGAATTTAATTCAGAGTTGCCGGAAGGAAGCAGGGTTGTATTCGATTTTGGTGAGGTTTTGCAGCAGGGCAATTTCTATAATGGCAACTATAGGTCTGCTAAGGCAAGATTTGAATATGTCTCAGATGGAAGAGAAGAACATGTAAGGGCACACTTCACATTCTTCGGATTTCGCTATGTAAGGGTTACTGGCTGGCCCGGAGAGATTGATGCATCCAACTTCAAGGGATGTGTTATTTATTCAGATCTTGAGACAACATCATATTTTAATTCTTCTTCAGGGAAGCTCAACCGTCTGGCACAGAACTGCATGTGGGGTCAGAAGTCGAATTTCCTTGATATGCCGACTGATTGCCCGCAGCGAGATGAGAGACTGGGATGGACGGGAGATGCGCAGGTATTTGCTCCTACGGCATGTTATAACATGGACACAAGAGCATTTTACCGCAATTTTCTGGCGGATCTGCGTGTCGAGCAATTAAGACTGGATGGGGCGATTCCTAATTATATTCCGAATCTAGGAGGAAATGCCGGAAGTGCCAGTGTATGGGGAGATGTGGCGACATTCCTTCCGATGACATTATATCAGCACTACGGTGATAAGGACGAGTTAAGACAATTTTATCCGTTGATGAAGGACTGGGTTGACTGGATTATGCGCGGCGATGAGGCAAATGGCGACGACAACCTATGGAATTTCGGTTTCCATTTCGGAGACTGGCTGGCGCAGGACGGAATTACGTCTCAGAGCATGAAGGGCGGCACAGATGATACATTAATAGCGTCTCTTTATTATTACGAATCTGTGAGCAAGGCAGCAGAGGCAGCAGAAATACTGGGCAACAATGAAGATGCACAACATTACCGGGTCAAGGCTGATAAGATAAGGACAGCAATACTTGACGAATTCTGCTCACCTAACGGACGCCTTGCAGCAGATACACAGACATCGTATCTTATGTGCCTTAATTTCGGTATATACCGTGATAAGGAGAAAATAATAAGTGCTCTTAAAGAGCGGATCAGGAAGGACTGTTACAAGATCAAGGGCGGATTTATCGGTGCTACAATGATGTGTCAGGTATTGGCTCAAAACGGCATGGAGGATATTGCAAGCTATATCTTATTTCAGGAAGGTTTTCCGGGCTGGATGCACTGTATTGATCTGGGGGCAACTACTATCTGGGAGAGATGGAATTCCGTACTTGATGACGGCAGCATAAGCGGTACAGGAATGAATTCGCTTAATCATTATTCCTATGGCTCTGTAATGGAATATGTATATCGCTATATGGCAGGAATAAGCCAGGCTCAGCCAGGATTTAAGAGAGTACGCTTCGCACCGCAGCTTAATAATAAACTGGAGTTCATTGAATATAGCTATGACTGTGTAAGCGGTACATATACATCTGCATGGAAAATAAATGAAGATGGTACAGTTACAGTGAAATTCGGCGTTCCATTTGGCTGCAGTGCATCAGCATTGCTTCCGGATGCAGCTGATGACCAATATAAATCAGTCATGGAGCTTGCACCGGGTGAACATGAATTTACATATAAAACCAATCGCGATTATCGCAAGGCATATACTATGGACTCGAGACTTGAAGAGCTGCAGAATGATCCTCGTGCAATCAGGATTCTGGAGCAGAAACTGCCGATAGCTGCAGGACTTATTCGAAGCCAGGATGCTGAGAATCTGAATCATAGCCTTGGGGAATTGCAATATATGTTCTTCATGGGGTTTAACCCGGAGATGGTACAGAAGGCAGCAGCGGAGATTATGAAGCTGGATGTCATGAGATAAGACGATGAAGGCACGAAGGATTTCGGCATTGCATCGTGAACTAGGGCATACAACACTGAAAAAATTTCGATGACTTTTATGCAATGGATGTGTATTACCGGCGCGACAGCAATCTTGCGCTATTTAAACTTATATGAGAAAGGTGACGGTATATGAAAGCATTTATTTTTGATCTGGACGGCGTGATCGTATTTACTGATCAATTTCATTATCAGGCATGGAAGAAGATGGCTGATGATATAGGCATATATTTTGATGAAACGATTAATAATCGCCTGCGGGGAGTAAGCAGGGCGGAGAGTCTGGAGATCATTCTTGAAAGATATGAAGGAGAGCCATTGTCACAGGAGAAAAAGGCGGAGCTTATGGAGCGCAAGAATAATACATACAGAGAACTTCTTGCAACCATGACACCGGCAGATGTTAAGGATGAAGTAAGAGACACATTGGCGAAACTTAGAAACAGAGGATATAAGCTGGCTATCGGTTCATCAAGTAAAAATGCCAGATTTATTCTGGAACAGGTTGGATTAACAGATGCATTTGACGCCATTTCAGACGGAACCAACATAAGTAAGTCGAAACCTGATCCGGAGGTATTCCTCAAAGCTGCACAATTTCTGGGAGTAGAACCTATGGAGTGCTGGGTTGTAGAAGATGCATATGCAGGGATAGATGCTGCCAAAAATGCCGGCATGAAGGCTGTCGGAATTGGTGATGCAGCAGGTTATGAGAAGGCAGATGAGAAGATAGACAGCCTTGGAGAGTTGCTATCCATTTGCCGATAAGAAGACAAAAAATCATTGGTGAAACAAGCAAGCCCCATGATGAAATTTATATTCATCACGGGGCTTGATCTTAGGAGTAAATCTAAATTATAGATTCAATGCACAGGTGAAAGACTCAGAAAGTCAGCCATGCATATGAATGATGTATAATGATATACGGTAGACGTTTGTGAGGACAGCATTAATTAGATTCGCCGACAGGAATCAGAGCGAATAACTCGTCTTCGTGGTGATAACGCATAGAGCTTGTTACACCGTTGGTATCATCGAATACCATGATCGCATCTGTGTCGCTGGTCCATGGCTCCCATGTAAGTTCCTCTGTGCTTGGGCTACCTGTTCTTGCAAATGCAGCTAATGCGTCGCTCATCTGTTTTGACAGAGCCTCGAACTTAGCAGTCTCGCCGCTTACCCATGCAGGCATCTTGCTTACATTGCTGAACCATAACGGAACATCACCTGCTGTATGGATAGGAACGATTCCGCCGAAGAATGGATATGAAGCAGCCTGGATTGAGGTATAAACAGTGCCGCCGTAGCTTTCCATAGCCTCGCACATCGGGATTGCAGACATGCCGGCAGTACGATTGTTGATATAGAGAACCTCACCAACATTGTGTCCGGGATATGCTTCCTTGAAGGCCTCGATGATCTTAGCTGCCAGGTCAGCATCGCCATATTTTTCTGTCAATGAAGTCAATACAGATTCTTCTGTCATCATAGACAGGTCGTTGCTTTCAATCAGTTCCTTAGTTGCTGTAGCGAAGATCTGATTGCCGATGTTTGTTGTAAATTCGCCTAATACATTGCTTGCTATAAGAGGAATATCCTTAGACATCTCATATGTGCCAGTAGGGATATAATCACCGTCTACAGTAGGGCCGGCCTTATATCCTGCCTCATTATAAGCAGCATAGAGTGTTTCGTAATCGATAGTTTCGATGTCTTTGATATTTTCTTCAGTAATGCCGAGAAGATCCAGAACTTCCGCAGCCTTAGCCTGAGTATCTTCTGTTGTCTGAGATACAGCAACGCTGCCGCCTGACCATATAACAGCCTTGTGGAATAATCCCTGAGCCGCAGGTGTTGACATGAGAGTAGTAACCTTGCTGCCGCCGCCTGACTGTCCGATGATAGTTACATTGTTAGGATCGCCGCCGAAATATTCAGCATTGTCGCGTACCCATTCAAGGGCAAATACTAAGTCAGCGATACCGAGGTTGCCTGAATTAGCATATTCCTCACCGTATGCTGAGAGATCGAAATAACCTAATACATTGAGACGATGATTTGCACTGATGAATACAACATCTTCTGCCTTGGCAAAATTAGCTCCGTCATAGAGGGTCTTCTCTAATGAACCGCCTGTTGTATAACCGCCGCCGTGAATCCAGAATATTACAGGCTTAAGTTCGCCGCCCTTGTTGTCAAGATTGGTTGTCCATACATTTAAGTTGAGCATTTTTTCTTCATTTTCAACCATTTCAGTCGAATAAGCCATGAAGTCAAATGTTTCCATGGTTGTCTTATTCTGTGGGCATACCTCACCCTGCATCAGGCAAGTCTTGTATCCTTCCCATGCGTCCGGAGCCTCAGGCATATGGAAACGAGTTGCCTTGGCATATGGAATTCCATAGAAGGAATCAACACCGTTCTCGCAATATCCCATAATATTGCCATTGGTCGTTGTTGCATAAGTACGAGTAGTTACCAGTTCTTCAGATGCTGCATTTTCAGCTCCTGCTTCACTTGCAGATACTGCAAATGGCAGAGCGCAGACGGACATTCCGCCTATTAATGCAAGAGTTAAAAGCTTAGTCATAATCTTTTTCATAAAATTTCCTCCTGTTTTTATGTTATGTATAATGATAATGATAAAATGCTTTTATACAATGCCAGAAGGTATTGATATGCAGGCTTAAGTATGCCAATTAAAATTTGAAAAAATAAGAAAAACCATCATAACAATAAAGAATTGCATGTTCCATACAAAATAATATGATTACAGGGGCTGCTGTGTTAAAATTATGAGGCGGAGATGCAATATTATGTATGTAGTTAGAGGAAAATACAAAATGCCCGACAGTAAGGTAGTTTTTAATATAAATTTATCACCGATTGAGATCTCTTTATTTCAGCTGTCTTCTCAGCTTCCGGCCTGGGAGTCTGAGTTACAGCTGATTTTTATAAGTGAAGGTCAGGTGCACTTTCGAGTTGATAACAGCACATACCATTTGAGGGAGAAGGATATTATTATAATCGCACCGATGGAGGTATATTCCTTCTCGGAGGGAGACGGTATTGCTGCATGCTTTAAAATCGACATCAACAAAATATCTGATATTGTAAATGAATATAAGCTTCCTGATTTTCAGGCAATTTACTTTAAAAAATCGAGAAATGAAACAGATATACAGATGCGTCAGTATATGGCAAATATTTTAATGCGTGTTGTCAAGAAACAAAATGCGACTGGTTCGCTTGCAAATATTGCCGACTGCATGAATCTGTTAACGCTGCTGTCAGAACAATTTAAGCATAAAAAAAATAATGCTCCCAAGGCAGGACAGGCGCCTGTTCTGAATGCAATATCATTTATCGCACAGAATTTTAATAAGAATATTTCCGTAAGGGATGCAGCGAATGCCTGCCAATATTCGGTATCATATTTTTCCAAAATGTTTGCCGATTATATGGGATGCACATTTCTTGAGTATCTTACCTCTGCCAGACTCAGGGAAGCTGAAAAGCTTCTGGACAGTGGTATCAGCATGTCGGAAATAGCGCAAAGATGCGGATTTGCAGATTACAGAGCTTTATACAGAGCTTATCAGAAAAAATATAATATAACGCTGACGGAAGGTAAAAAGAGAAAATCTCATGAGAAGTCGTACAGGTTTAACAAGGAAGTAAATATATCCGACGAAGCAGGCCAATATCTGGCAAAATGTCTGCAGCAGCTGCAGGACCAGTCTGCTGTTATTCCTACCCAATATGTAAAACTTCCTGAAGTATCTGTCGAAAATATCATAAGACCGTTTCAGCATACCTGGCAGGAAACTGTAGGAAGCGGTCTGGCAAGCATTATGCTTCAGACCGATAAGCAGGATACAATAAGGCAGCTGCAAAATGATATAGGATACAAAAATGTCATTATTATGGGAATACTCAGTGATTCCATGAGAGTGGTTTACCAAAAGGAACATGGAGAGATCAGATATTATTTTGGCAACTGTGATAAGGTTCTGGATTTTGTCCTGGACTTAAATATGCGGCCGATCATACAGCTGGGATTTATGCCTGAACTTCTGGCACGGGATAAGAAAAATTGCCCGTTGGGAAGGTTGAATATAGTTAGTCTTCCTGAAAACATGGATCAATGGGAACAGCTGCTGCGGGCTTTCTTTGAGCATATAATTCTCAGATATGGTCTGCAGACAGTCAGAAATTGGGGATTTTCACCATGGAGTAAGCCGGAAGTTGTTGAGCTGCCGTTTGGATTTGCAGATGTCAGGGAATATTTTGAATTTTATTACTGTTCGTATAGGGTGGTCAAATCATACGGATCGGACATACAGTTTGCCAGTCCAGCTTTCTTGATCGCTTCCTGTGGCAAACCTTGGATCAAGGAATTCTTCTATCATTGCAAAAAGAATGATTGTATGCCTGACAGCCTGAATTTTGATTTTTATCCGGCGATAAAGGCCAATAGAGATATTAATGATAAGGGTTCTGACAGAAGCTATAATGAAGTAGTTAATGAGCTGCAGTATAATGCGGAGCCTGATTTTATGCGGGATGCGCTGACGAGCATCTCGAAGCTGTGCAAGGATTGCAAGCTGCCATATGAAAAGGCCGGGCTGGAGGAATGGAATTTCAGTGTATCACAAAGAGAGCGTGTACATGATACCTGCTATATGGCCAGCTTCATTGCCAAAAATGTATTGGAATGCTGGGATAAGTTTTCATATATGAGCTTTTGGACCTGTGCAGATTCAGAGGCGCAGGTGGATATAAATGAGCAGCTGTTTCACGGAGGCATGGGCATGATTGCCGGCGGAAATCTGAAGAAGCCCTCCTGTTATGCATTTGCTTTTTTAGCTAAACTGGGCGATATGCTTATATCTCAGGGAGACGGATATATTGTTACTGCTAAAAATCAGAACATACAGGTGCTTTTTTATAATTATTGCCATTATTCGGAGCTGTTTGCCAATGCAAGCAGAGATTATCCGTCTCAGATGAATGCATATGAGGCTTTCAGAGAACAGTCCCGCAAATACATATCGCTTACGCTGACAGATCTTAGCTTCCGGGAATATATGCTGACTGCTCACAGATTGAATCGTGAACACGGAAGCGTATATGATAAGTGGCTAGAAATGGGAGGACAAGAGCCGACAGCGCAGGATGAATTTGAATATCTGCGGGGAATTTCCCAGCCCTATCTGCATAAGCAGAGGGCAGCAATAAAAAATGGCAGGTATCAGATCGATGTGCAATTAGAACCCTTTGAATTATATTTGATGGAATTTAAACCTATTTTGTCGTGATGAAAAATATGAAGCAAAATTGGAATCGCCGGTTATCGTGAACCTCGGCATGCAGCCACTATTCGAAAACCTCTAAACAGTGGCTGCACCGTCCCGGTACCTGGCAATTCTTGCTTTAGTGAGGTGTATATGAACGATAATAAAGATTTCGGCTGCAGCCTTGAATTTTTTAATAATTATGGTTTGACGCATGAAGCAAGCAGAACAGAGCTTATCTATTTGCTTGAGGGAAATGCCCGGATCACTGTTTCAGACAACAGTTATAGAATGAAAAAGGATGATCTGATCCTTGTAAATTATGGTCAGAATTATTCATGGCAGCAGGAGAAGGATACATTTATCTGCGTCATTGGCATTTCCAACAAAACGATAAGAGAAGAGGGCGGAGCGCTTAATGTAAGCTTCAGATGCAATTCAGCAGCAGCTCAGGATGCAGATTATAAAGAAATAAAAAAAATAATAAGCGACCTGATAGTAGAATATACCGAGGATTATTACAAACTTACATTCAGGAAAAAGGCCATATTTTTCAGCCTGCTTGATGTTTTATTTAACAGATATATATCAGAGGGAAGCATTATATCCGATGTTTTGTCAACAGATGAGCAATTTATTAAGATAGTTGAATATATTAATGAAAATTATAACAAGCATTTGCTTCTTAGTAATGTGGCAGGAGAAATTTTCATGTCAGATTCGGCATTTTCCAGATATTTTAAGAAGCATGCGGGAGTTAATTATTCTGAATATCTAACTAATGTAAGACTGCATAAGGCTGCGATGCAGCTGCTTCAGACAGAGAATACGCTTACGCAGATCGCTCTTGATAATGGATTTGCTGACCTGGCGATGTTCAGTAAGTCCTTTAAAAAATATTACATGGTATCGCCGTCTGAATATAAGAGAACCCAAACGGACAAAAAGCAAGGAAGGATGCCTGAGCAGTCTGGCATAAATGAAATACGGGAATATCATAGCCGGCTTGTCAGATTTGTAGACGAAAGAAAAAACAAAAATGTCAGCGGCATCTTAAAAAAGCATGTATCTGTAAATACATCTGTTTTTGAAAAATATAACAAAATATGGAATATTGCAATTAATATCGGCGAAGCAAGCGATCTGCTGATGGCGGATATGCAGAAAAATGTAATAAAACTGAAAAAGGATCTGGGTTTTGGATATGTCCGCATTGTCAATATATTCGGATGGAATATGCATATCAGACAAGACAGACAGCATAGAAGACTTAGCTTTGATCTGCTTGACAATGTGATTGATTTTATGCTTGATAATGAGATCAGGCCGATTCTTGAATTCGGAGATAAGCCGAGGCGTTTAACTCTTGATATTGATAGAATAATCCCGCTTGAAAACGGCAGGCCGGTATTCGAGTCTGCGGTTGAGGCCAGATGGCTTATTGAGGAATTTATAGAGCATATTGAAAAAAGGTACGGAAGAGATGAAACAGAAAAATGGATATTTGAATTCTGGTATGATAAACGTGACAGGAACCTGAGCGAGGATGATTATCTTGATATGTTTGACATGGCATATCATGCCGTCAAATCTCATATGCCGGGGGCACAGCTGGGCGGCTGCGGTCTGGAACTGGGAGCAGATGTGTCAGCATTGCTAGGCAAATGGCATAACAGCCATGAAAGGCCAGATTTTATCTCAGCTGCAGCATTTCCTTATATCTCTCAAATCGATGAACTGAATTATGCAAATGAGAACAAGATACGTTCTACAGATATTCATTTTATGTATAATGAGCTGCAGAAATTAAAGGCAAGTCTTACAGCTGCAGGAATGAATAATGTGCCTGTTATGCTGACGGAGTGGAATCTGTGCATGTCGGATCGTAATTTCTATAATGATTCCTGTGCTAAGGCTGCGCAGATGCTAATGAATATGACGGAGTGCATTAATGAAATGCAGCTGGGAGCATATCTGTTTGGTACGGATCTTAATTCGAGATATTATGATACATCTGCTGATTTTTATGGCGGAGCAGGTCTTTTAACTAAGAATATGCTGACTAAGCCTTCCTTCTATGCAGTACAGTTTATGGGACGTTTGGGAAATGTCCTTTTGCAGCATGGCGATGGGTATATTGTTACGAGAACTGAAAAGGGCGAATTTATAATACTCATGTTTAATTATAAAAAATTCAATTATAACTATTATACACGCAGAGAAAATGAAATAAGGGCAGAGGATCTGCATAGGTTATTTTCTGATGACGACCCGATAAAAATTGAATTGGAATTAAGCGGTATATCTAATGGACAATATCAGGTAAAGACAGAAAATCTGGGAATAAACAGCGGAGGATTTATATCAGCATGGACGGATCTGGGGGAGTCGTCGGTGCTGGATAAGTCGGAAATAGAATATTTAAAACGCATCAGTGTACCTAAGATCAGGATAAGAAGACAAAATGCTCAGGGAGGTCGGCTTGTTGTTTCGGAAATATTGGAAGCGCATGATATCAGATTTATAAAAATAAAGAAGTTATAATAAAAGTAATATGTTCACAGGCATCAATATATGACAAGCTCGTATATTGATGCCTGATTTTTATGTAAAGAAATGACAAGAAATGACAAGAACCTAAAAGAAGCAAAACAACATATTAGCTATAATACGGTGGACGAAGTATGCATTTGTATGCGTCTTAGGATGGTAGGATGCAGGTTGCAGCAAAATTCATATGCACGATAGGAGGTTGATTATGGGATTTGCTATGCGCATGCCTCTAAATGGGGAGATCATAAAACGAGATTCAGTAAAGAGCATGTTTATTAATGGGAAAAACAACGGCATAAGCTTTGATGTACAGCTGGCTTACTACAGAGGACATTATTTGTCAGATATTGACCAGCTGGAACTGTGGATTGACGGGCAGCAGATTGCTAAGGAAGCAATAACATTTGAACTCAATGGCAAGGAAATGCCTGTGTATAAATTATCATGGGCTGTTACAGAATTCTGGAGCCAGGTAGTGCCTGCAACCATCAGAGCTATTATTCCGGGAGGACTGGACAAGGGCGAACATACAATTGAGCTGAAGCTTATGCTGAGAGTGCCATATATGAATATAGGCCCTGGACATACATATATGCCGTTAGATGCCGGTGATAAGATTCAGATATCAGTCACAGAGTAAGGAGGAGTGAAGATGGGTATTAAGCTTGGAGCAACATTATTTTGCTACGGAACCGAATATGCAAGATATCAATATGATTTTGAAGAATGTGTGAAGCAGGCTGCATTGGCAGGGGCTGAAGGATATGAGATAGTCGGAACACAGATGCTTCCTTCCTATCCTAATGTAAGTGATGAGTTCCTGGGACTTGTAGAGAAGCTGCGAATAAAATATGGCATAGGTCCTGTGTGTTATGGTGCGAACAATGACAGAGGCATGAGAATTGACAGAGACCTTACTGACGATGAGATGCTGGCAGATGCGATCATTGATCTTAAGGCTGCCAATAAATTAGGCTGCAAGGTAATGCGTGTTCAATATATGATGTCACCGGCAGCATTTGCAAGGCTTGCACCATATGCAGAGCTTTTTGATGTAAAGTGCGGCATCGAAATTCATAATCCGGAGACTCCTCTGTCAGAAAATATGAAGAGATACATTGAAGTAATTAAAAATACAGGCTCTGAATATCTGGGATTTGTACCAGATTTTGGATATTTGGCAGTAGAACCGAACAAACCTAAGTGGGACAGAGCACTGGCGTTGGGAGTCAAGGAAGAACATCTTCTCATGGCTAAACAGATGAAATTGGACGGAGTACCTCAGGACGAAGCAGCTGAAAAACTGATGCAGGCTGGGGCACATCCAGCGATTATGGAAACTCTCGCAGGAATGTATGGATTTGTTCAATTCAGATCGAGAAAGGAACTGCCAAGGCTGTTAAATGAATTGAAGGAAATACTGCCATACTCATTTGAAATGCACGGTAAATTCCACTATCTGGACGAAAACTGTGTTGAGGCAAGTATCCCTTATGAAGAGATATTTGCATTTCTGAAGGAAAATAAATACGACGGATATGTTATATCTGAATACGAAGACGAGATGTATTGCGGCGGAACGGAATTTACCAAGAGACATCTGGCTATGGGAAGGAGACTGTTGGGACTGTAAGATGAAGATATTAGGATTAAATTTTGGCAAAGTAAAAGGTAACTGCAAATATTTTCTGGAGGCAGCACTTGAAGCTGCAAGGACAGCTGCTCCTGATGCGGAAATTGAGGTTATTGATACAATTAAACTTAAGATCGGAAGATGCATTGGCTGCGGCGGATGTTCGAGAGCTCTTGAAGCCGGCAAACCTATTGCCTGCGTAGTGAAGGATGACTATGAAAAACTTTCCGATAAGGTTTTGGATGCGGATGCTATTATAGTTGCGGCACCTGTATATGTATTAGCTCCTGTGGGTCAGCTGAAGAATTTTATTGACAGATTCGGTCCGGCACACGATATGGCTTATATGATGTTCGAAAATGAATTGAGAAGAGATAACGGCGGCGAGCTGCTGGCTGAACGTAATTTCAAGCGTCATTATGTTTCATATATCTCAGTAGGCGGAGCAACTACAGACCATTGGGTATCGATGGGTCTTGCAGGAATGCAGCTGTTTGGAATGAGTCTTAATATGAAGCAGGTGGATATGGTAAATGTAACGGGTGCATATATACCGCCTATGAGAGAAGGATTTGCCCAAGACTGCAGAAAACTGGGCACAAGAACGGCAAATGCTGTAGGCAAAGCTTATAAGGACATAGCATGGGAGTCAGATCCGGGAGTCTGTCCGGCATGCCATTGCTCAATCATGATGATGAATAATACTGCAACGGTATGCTGTCCGGTATGCGGTATTCACGGAACAGTTTCTGTTATGGACGGCGGGCTTAAGTATGAATTTTCAGAAGAAGAAATAGGCCGCAGCAGAATGAATCTTGCCGGAGTGATCGAACATCAGGCGGAAATAGGAAGACGCGACAGATATGGCGATAAATATGATGAATATGTCAGAAAACTTTCGCAAATAGCAGCTGAAAAATAACAGAGTTTAGTTTAAAATAAATCTTGGGGTAATTATTATATATTAACTGTTAATGTGCTGACAGCTGTTAGTTATTATATAGGGCTGTCCGAAGGCCTGCAGCAGAAGATTAAACTGCAGCAGAAAATGGTTTGGGCAGCCTGATGGGGGAAGTTATGAATAATAAATGGCAGGCATTGATCGCAGATGACGAGCAGAAGGTATGCCAGCTGATCCAATATCTGGTTCCGTGGGACGAACTTGGTATAAATGTTGTTGCAGCTGTGTCCAATGGTCTTGAGGCCATGGATGTCTTAAAAGAAAAACATATTGATATTCTGATCACGGATGCCCGTATGCCGGAATGCGACGGCATAGAGCTTATTAAGTGGTGCGCTCAGAATAATCTCAATGTTAAATCTATAGTAATAAGCGGATATAGGAATTTTGAATATGCACATGGCGCCCTTAAATACGGAGTCAATGCATATTTGCTTAAGCCTATCAATCAAAATGAGTTAATAAGCAGCCTGAGAAATATAATAAAGGAACTGCGAAGTGAAATACAGGTAAATGAGGAAAGCAAGAACACACAGCTTAGATTAACACAGAGTAAGGAAGCTCTCAGAAACCATTTTATAAGCAGTTATATATTTGACGGATTTCAATATTCAAAACAAAAGACAGGATTTGTTGACGAGATAAATCATGAATATCAGATGGAATTTAAGGAAGATAGCTACCAGGCTGTTATGATAAAGATCGATCATGATCCTGATTTTGATATTCAGCTGGATAAGCTGCTTAATATTATTAAAAAAAATGCGGACGAATTCATGACCGGATTTGCCCATGAATATGTAAGTGCTATTGCACATTCAGCCGTTGTTATGCTGTTAAATTATGACAGAGGACAAGGCGGTGAATTTCGAAATAAAACAGAAGAATTATTACTTGCACTTGAAAAATGTATAGATGCATATGACAAGGTAACCTTGATGATAGGCGTCAGTGAGACAGAAGATACTATACAGAATATAGACAAGTGTATCGCTTTGGCAGGAGAAGCTGTTAAGTTCAGAATATCCAATCCTGTGAAAAAAATCATCTATTATGAAGAATGTGAATATGAGAATAAGGATATACACAGCATAATCACGCCTGAGAGGACGGAAATGCTGGGCAGCTGCATTAGAAACGGCAACAAGGCTGAAGCAAGGAAAATTGTTTTTGATGTCAAATCACAGCTTCACAGGATCAGAAATCTGAGCCCTGTAATAATATATGCAGCCATTTCTGAACTGGGCAAGATCTCACTCGGGATTCTTGAAAATACCGTAGAGGACCCTGATACATGTACGAGAACAAAAATAAAATTTTACGAGAGAATAGACAGTGTTTCTACAGAAGATGCATTATGGAATTCTCTTGATAAATTGTTTTTGGAATGTATGAGACTTATGGACCAGGAGATGGTTAACCAGCAGACCAAACCTGTTAGGATAATAAAGGCGTATATTGAAGAAAATTTCAGCAAGGCAATAACTCTGGAAAGTGCGGCTGAGAAGGTTAATTTAACACCTAATTATATAAGTACGATATTTAAAAAAGAAACGGGAGTATCTTTTCTGGAATATCTGACATCTGTAAGATTAGATAAGGCAACGGAAATGCTCAGAAAAAGTGATATGAGTATGAGTGAGATAGCCGAGGCTGTAGGCTATAATGATGTTAAACATTTTAGTAAACTCTGCAAGAAAACCCTGGGAATGAAGCCGTCTGAATATCGCAAATTATATTCGTAAATAGCATGTGGATCTATATATCAGCTGTATTGGCTGCATCAAACATAATAACTGTTATTTTGATAATAGTGACTATAAGAAGGAAAAAGCTTCAGATGGAGCTTTTTATAAAAGAACGGGAAATTCTGGAAAATCAGATGGAAGTTGATAAGAAGACAGCAGAAATCTCCAGTCTTCAGAGCCAGATAAACCCCCATTTTCTTTATAACACTCTGGAGGTTATAAGAAGTGAAGCCATCATGAATTCCGATCCCGAGGCGGCGGAAATGGCTGAAGCTCTTGCTAATTATTTCCGCTATAACATAAGCCGCAAGCAGGATATGGTAACAGTAGGCGAGGAATTAGATAATGTGGCCAATTATATAAATATTCAAAAGCGAAGGTTCGGCGAGAGAATTTCATACATAGAAAGGTTTGATTCTGATGAAAATGAGATCAGGATGGCAATTATTCCTAAGCTGACATTGCAGCCATTGGTGGAAAATGCCATATTCCACGGAATTGAGAAGAAGGCCGGCAATGGCACCGTAACAGTGTATATTGTTACGACTACTCAAAGGCTTATCATCAGGGTAATAGATGATGGACCGGGCATGGATGCTAAAACTCTGGAAGAAGTAGAAAATAAGATAAAAGGAATCTCAGCCTCGGATACTAAGGACAATAATTCCAAGCACGGAGGAGTTGCTCTTGCTAATATCAATCAGCGAATTAAGATGATATTCGGTCAGGAATACGGATTGAGCATTTCAGCATCATACGGTGTCGGAACGGAAGCTGAAATTGTCATGCCATATAAGGTAAAGGAATAGTAAATGAAGAATGAAGTTCTCCGAATGGAACATATATCGGTAAAGAAAAGAAGCGGTCTTGCACTGTCTGATTTCAGATTAAATGTTTTTGAAGGAGATCTTGTTGCTGTATTTGGTTTCGAGGACAGCGGCGTACAGGAATTAGGCGAGGTGATACTGGGCAATACATATAACGAGGGACGCATATTATATTGCGAACAGGAATTAAAATCTGACAAGGATAAATTATCAGAGCAAAGGGGTGTGTTTGTTATAGAAGACAATACATCAATAATGCCTGATTTTACAGTTGCCGAGAATCTGTTCTTTCGTGCTGCAGGAAGTTATTTCAGAATAGTAGCCAATCCGAAGCAGCAGGAAACATTTGCCAGGGGAATACTTGCCAGGCTTGATGTTGCAATTGATGTAAGAAAGAAAGGAAAAGAACTTCGTTTTTACGAACGCTTTGTTTTAAGTCTGGCGAGAGCTTATGTTCAAAATGCCAGGCTTATTGTATTTATTGATCCTCCTAATCTGGCTGATATGGGGCACGGAAGAGAGATTATTGCTATTATTGATAAACTCAAGCAATCCGGAATATCGATTCTGTGGCTAGACAACCATATCCAGGGCATAGAAGAGATTGTAGATGGAATATTCGTTGTTCGAGACGGGAAAAATGCAAGGACATATTATCATGAAGATTTCTCATTAGAGAAAATAATCGGAATCGCTGAAAATAAGAGAAACGTCAATATAGCCGAAAGAGATACTAATAAGTCAAGCGGCGCCACATTGCTTGAAATGGTAAATGTATGCAGCAGACGTCTTGATAATCTTAATCTGTCGATAGAAGAGGGGCATATAAACGGGATAAATTCTAATGACCCGGAGCGGCTTAGTGAACTAAGAAATATTTTATGCGGTGAACTTCAGGAATATAAAGGACAGATGCTTCTCCGGGATAAGAGATATCATCCCGACAATTATAACGAGGCTGCAAAACAGGGCGTGCAATATGTGGATATAATGAAATTCGAGAAGCATGTTATATCGCAAATGAATGTTATCGATAATATGCTCTTACAGAGTTATTGGCTCAATAATAGTATATTCGGCTTTACACATAATCATCAGATCAAATACATGGAGACAGAATTAAGAAGGCGTCACAGACATTGGCATCTGGATAGCTGGGAGAATCTTGAGGTATGGCAGCAGAAAATACTTCTTATGGAAAGATTCTTGTTTCAGCCGGTGAAGATCTGCATTATTACGGAGCCGTTTATTAAATTTAACAGTGAAATGATAGAGAGTGCCTTGAAGGTATTTGACGAATTAATATCCAGAGGCAAAACGATAGTGCTGCTTTCTATGAGCATTCATGATCTTATGACTGCCTGTGATGAAATAACCATAATAAACAAAGGTAAAAATGTGCTGACGATCGCCCGCGAGGATTGGCAAAAATAATGAAATAAGCGGGGATATTAAAAATACCCCCCTTTTTGTAGAAAAACCACCTTTTGGCATTATTGAACGTTTTTTATAATCTGACCAAGTAATGAGCCAAGCGGGATATAAATATCGCAGCGGCAGGAAGCATGCATGGATGCGGCTTCTTAATTACAATAAAATAAGAGGGTGCTTTGATCAAAGGAGGAGCAGTATGAAAAAGGTTTTAAGTGTATTACTTGCAGCAGTTTTGACATTATCAGTATTTGCTACTACGGCATTTGCAGATGAGGCTAAGACAGTTGAACCAAACGGAATGAAGGTTACAGCATTGTTCTTCAGTCTTGAAGGCGAATTCTTCCAGATGTTTGATGGTTTGTTAAGGGAAGAACTTGAGAGCAAGGGATATGAGTATGAGAGCCAGTCATCCAATCTGGATCCTATTACGATGTGTGAGCAGATTGAAAATGCAGCAATTTCAGGAACAGATCTTATCTGGACATGGGCAGTATCAGGCGAGGCGATCGCAGACACCTGCCACCGCGTTCGTGAAGATTACGGCGTAAAGATCTACAGCTTTGTTCAGTATCCGGGTGAAGGCAATGTTGATGTATTCCGCGGAACGGATGAAACAGAATGTGGACATAAGATTGCTGAAATGGCTATGGATTGGGCTGATGCTAAAGAATACAAAGAAGACGGTTCTATCAAGGCTCTTGTACTTGGAAACGAAGATTCAACACAGCAGAAGGAACGTTTTGAAGCAGTTCAGGAAAAGTTAGCAGAAGATCCGAGATTTGAGATCCTTGAAGCAGTTTCACTTGAGGCTTCTACTGTTGCAGCTCAGAATACATCTGAGAATATGTTCAACAAATACGACCATATTGATTGTGTGATCACACCGGCCGGAGAGATGGCACTGGGAGTTGTTGCTTATACACATTCAGAGTCCAGCCCTGTTGATTTCAAGGATGTTGCCGTATTCGGAACAGAGCTTAATGAAGAAATAGCTAATTACATTAAGGACGGTTCTATTATCGGAACTATCATGAATGGCGGAGTACCTGCTGAAAATGTAAAGGCACAGGCAGAACAGATTGATAAACTTCTTAAGGGTGAAGAAGTAGAAGCTTTCTCAGGCGTTGACCTTGCTAAGGTTACTATCGATAATTTGGAACAGTTTGGTTATTAATGAATAAGTTGATATCATGAATTCCTTACAAATGACAGATCTGCCGGCTTTTATGCCGGCAGAAATCCTATAAAGAAAGGTGAATTTTGATATGAGCAGCGAATCAGCATTGCGACTTAATCATATAACCAAAAAATATCCCGGTGTTATCGCGCTGAATGATGTTTCATTTGAATTACTAAAAGGCGAGGTTCATGCCATAGTCGGAGAAAATGGCGCAGGCAAGTCAACACTTATTAAGTGCTTGTGCGGTGCGATCACTCCTGAGGAGGGCACAATAGAAATAGATGGACAGACATATAAAGGCATGAACCCTAAACTGTCCAGAGAACATGGCGTTGAAGTTGTTTATCAGGAGTTAAACCTTATAGACGGACTTACAGTTGCTGAAAATGTATGCTTTGGAGCCAGGTATGGCAAACTGGTTAATTTTAAGCTTATTAACCAGAAAACCCAGGAGGTCTTTAAGAGGCTTAATGTGCATATTGATCCTAAAAAATTGGTTATGCATCTGTCAACGGCGCAGCAGCAGCTGGTGGAGATAGCTAAGTCTGTCTCTAAGGATGTTAAGGTTCTTATCCTTGATGAGCCAACAGCACCGCTTACTACGGACGATGTGGACATACTTTTTGATATTATCCGAATGCTTAAGGCCAAAGGCGTATCCATAGTTTATATTTCTCATAGGTTAGATGAAATATTTGAAATAGCTGATCGTGTAACGGTTATGAGAGATGGTCAGTATGTTACGACGCTTAATACTAAGGATACCAACAGAGATGAATTGATTAAATACATGGTAGGCCGTGAGCTGAAGGACATATATCCTGCCAATCCTTATGTTACAGATGAGCCGATGCTTGAACTTATCAATGTATGCGGTAACGGTGATAAGGATATCAGCCTTCACATAAACAAGGGGGAAATTGTAGGTCTGGCAGGACTTGTGGGTGCAGGAAGAACAGAGCTTGCCAGAGTTCTCTTCGGTGCCGACAAGAAGGAATCAGGAACCATCAAGCTGGATAAAAAGGAAGTACATATTTCTAATCCGGGTCAGGCTATCAAGTTGGGAATAGGTTTGATCCCTGAGGACAGAAAAAGACAGGGAACTATCCTTAGTTATGGCATAGACTGGAATATAGCTCTTACACATTTGCCTAGAATATCCAAGGGTATAGTCGTACAGAATAAGATCGTACAGGAGGAGGCTGATGAATTCATTCAAAAGCTTAAGATAAAGACTCCGAGCAGAAAACAGTTAGTCAGAAACTTAAGCGGCGGCAATCAGCAAAAGGTTGTTTTGGCCCGTACTCTGGTTAATGATTCGAAGCTGGTAATATTCGACGAACCTACGAGGGGTATTGATGTTGGCGCCAGAGCTGAGATCTATAATCTTATATCAGACCTGGCAGCCCAAGGGAAGGCAGTTTTAATGATCAGTTCTGATATGGAAGAGCTGATAGGCATGTCTGACAGAATATATGCACTGGCAGACGGCAGGATTACCGGAGAACTTAAGAAGTCAGAATTCACTCAGGAAGGCATTCTTGCACTGATGTCCATGGAGTAGAGGGAGAATGAGATGAAAGGTGTTATTAAAGTTGTAGAGAGATTTTATATCTTGATTTTGCTGATCATATGTATTGTGTTTTTTTCAATATTTGCCAAAAACTTCTTTACATGGAACAACCTGGTTAATATTTTAGTCCAGAATTCATATCTGATCATTGCAACGATAGGCATTGCCATGATCATGATAAGCTCAGGTGCCGACCTGTCGGTTTCGTTTCAGATAGGTATTGTAAGTATCGTATTAGGCAAATTGCTTACCAAAGCGAATGTACCTGTCGTATTTGCAATATTGATCGCGCTTGCGTTAGGCGCACTGTTAGGTTCCATAAATGGCTTCTGCGCTATTAAATTGAAGGTTCATCCGATGGTTGCAACAATGGCAACCATGACCATCTACCAGGGTATTGCATATGTTTGGTCTAATTCAGAGACATATTTTAATTTCCCTGATGCATTTAAGAAGATCGGACAGGGCAAATTATTCGGTCAGATCCCTATATGTGTAGTCATCATGATAGTATGCGTTATCATCGGATGGTTTCTTATGAATAAGACGTATTTCGGCAGATTTATTTATTCCATCGGTGGAAATGAAGAGGCAACACGACTTGCTGGTATTAATACCAAACGAGTTCGTATGCTGATATTCCTTACAGCCGGTATTTTCGTTGGAATATCTGCTATAGTGCTTACCTCCCGTACAGGTTCAGCAAGCGCTGGTATCGCATCAGATGCCATGTTCTCTTGCTTTACTGCATGTATATTAGGAGGTATATCCTTCTCAGGCGGCGGAGGAAACGTGCTCAGTGTAATACTTTCAGTATTGATAATCGGTGTTCTGTCCAATGGCATTCAGATGATGGGCGGTTCGATCTACGTTCAGTATATTGTCAAGGGCATCCTGCTTGTAGGTGCTATTGCTTATGATAACTTCCAGAAGAATCTGCGGCTGAAGGAAAATGCTAAGGCTGCGTAAAGCATGGATCGAAATTGAAACTGCCGGGTATCGTGAACTTAGGCGTGCATCCACTATTCGAAAACATCTAAACAGTGGCTGCGCCGTCCCGGTACCCAGCAATTATTATTTTGGTGCGGTATATATGCAGATATGTATTAACCAAACGGAATGAATTCCAGCAGTAAAACGCCGTGCGCCGGAACCTCCTCAGCGAGGACAAGCACGTCAACATTATTATGAAGAGAGTAGTTCACATGCGGAACGGAGCTTTCTCTCAGATAGTCTTCCATTTCCTTATGGAGTGTGGCAGGAGATCCTGCTTCACTCCATAAATCATATGCAGAACCGTAGGAACGGTTCACCTCAGAACGTCTGACATAATAATTGCCATTTGGCAGATTCAGCATAATATTTACATACAGATTATCGGTGTTATATATCTGATAACGCCTGGATTCATCCATGGCTGACTGGTCGTTTGAAGAAAACATATGATCAAATTTGGCCAGATTATAAATCAGCAGATGAAAACGTCCATTTGCTTCTGTAAAAACATAATTTGGACCTATCTTTAAAATATTGGTGCTTAGCCGATTGATAAGCAGCAAGGCATTATAGCTTGCTTTTCTGAGACCGTGATAATCCAGAAGCCCCGGACCGCCGGTGAACATACGGCTCTCAGGAAAGGCATCTTCATGAATATCAGACAGGGTCCAGAAACACATGGCTGTATAAAGTCCGATATTTGAAATCAATGTATGACATATGTACGGACCCATATAACAGGTATCACGGATCAGATCCTTCGGAAGAAATGATAGATTCCAGTCAGAAACAATTACATCCAGACTTCTGAAGCCTGTTCTGTTCATAATCTGATGAATGGTCTGCAAGTGAGCATGAATAAGATTCTGGTTGGTAATAGAATAATTTTCTGCATGAATCTTGAGAAATGTATCATGCTGTGATTCTGCTTCAATTGGTTCTGTACCATATACATGAAAGTCAACAAATGACGGAAATATATGATTTGCATAACAAAACTGGAAGAAATTCTCATACCATGGAAATCCGTTAAAGGTAGAGAAGTTGGCACTTCCGAATTTAATACTGGCGTCAACTGATTTTATGGCGTCATATGTTATCTTATAGAATTTGAAAAATTCCTCCTGGGATTCATTCCAGTATGCATTCTTCATCTTCAGGTCAGGAGATGTCCAGAATGTAAACATCCATTTCTGAACCTCTGATAATCCGTAGCGTTCAATATAGTGGGTTAAAAATGCCATGATCAGATCACGCCACAGATTGTAATCCTTAGGCATGCTTACGTTCGGTTTATATAAAACGCCGGAATATTGTTTTTTAGATGCCATGCGCTCAGGCATATATCCCAGCTCCGGAAATGGAGTGACACCGATGGATAATATAAAGTCAAATATAACATCCAGAGAATGCCAGCTATAGATAGGCCCGCGCACTTCATCTTCATAATAAATATTCAGATCATCAGAAAAAATATCCCTTATACGCAGGTGCGTAAATCCCAATTCGTTTTTGCTTTGCCTTATTTGTTCCTGCACTTCACTTCTTAAAACAGAATATGCACGTCCGCAGGACAGCATGTTTATATAACTGTGCCTTAAACTGTTGTCGCTGTAATGGGAGGCATCTATTTCTATTGTCTGCTGATGTCTGACTTGATTTGGGTAACTGGATTGAGACTGTCCGTTGATATCAGACTGCAGGAATTGCCGAAAATAAGAGAAGATTCCTACAGAGTCGCTAAATTCTGATCTGTCAAATGCTTCTCTTGCTTCATTTGTATCATAATGACGATTGTTTCGCCGGTATTCCATAGGTGTGCATTTGTATAATTTTTTAAAGGCAATTGAGTAAGTTTTGTGAGAATGAAATCCGCTGTTCAGGGCAATATTTAAAATACTGTTGTCAGTATATATCAGGTCATAAAGTGAACTGTTTATACGATAGTTTGACAGATATTCAACGAAGCCGGTGCCGAATTGCTTATGAAAATATGACGAAAAATACTGCGGGTGCAGACCTAATTCCTTGGCAATCTGCGTAACTGCTATGTCATTTTTGTAATGATCCTGTATATAAGATAATATCTCGGTACGCCGGTCTGAAGATGATAATTTTTTGCCGGCTGCTTCGTCAGAGAGTATCCCGAAATTTTCAAATATAACATTTGCCATATGCGTTGCAGCAGACAGGAGCCGGATGCGGGTGCAGAATTCGGTTTTCAGATTGTTGAAGATGATCGTAGAAAAATCCACGCATAATTGTATATAAATTTGATTAGATAAATTGGCAGACAAATGGTGCTGGCTTAATTTAAGATCAGATAAGTTGTTGCATAACTGAGACAGATAAGGTTCATCTATTGAAATGAATAAGACAAGGGCGTCTTCACTGGAATAAACAAATGAGAAGCTCTGCATCGGAAGAAAGAAGAAGATATCATGCTGATGAAACTCCCTCCTGCGCATCTCATAGTGAATTGTGACCTGACCTGATAGGATAACGCCAACAAGAAGATTAGGCGACCATTGAAGTTCAGGCGTGAATTTTTGAGCTACTTTTTGCTCGAACGGAAGCGCCTGTTTATTGCTTATGTAATCGAAAATCATACAATTTCTCCTTCTCATATTATGATTAGTGGGATTTTAACACAAAAAACACATAAAATATAGAA
The DNA here is from genome assembly GCA_963589005.1 of Bacteroidaceae bacterium. Lineage (GTDB taxonomy): Bacteria > Bacillota > Clostridia > Lachnospirales > Lachnospiraceae > RGIG5612. The sequence goes on from CAVAJR010000003.1 coordinate 89,119, forward strand.
CATTATAACAATGAGTCTCAAAAAATAATAAATCACACTAAAAACATGGAACAAAAATAATATTTAAAAAATATATAGATGGTAAAAAAGTTTTGAAAGGTTACAAAAAAGATATAAAAAAGAGCGAAACATTGGCTGAAAATTGGTAAACTTTCTGCGTAAGAGAGTTTTAGACCTGGTTTTGAGGTGAACAATATGGCAAAAGGCGAATTAATTTTTGAAGCAAGAGATCTGGTAAAACATTTCGGACCAACGGTTGCATTAAATCATGTTGACTTTAAGGTTTACCGTGGTCAGATTACCGGATTGATCGGAGAAAATGGTTCCGGAAAATCTACTATTACATCTATTGCTGCAGGCATGCAGCCGGCTACCAGCGGTGAGATGTTCTTCAAGGGACAGCCGCATAAACCGTCAACTATGATTGAAGGTGCGAAGCTGGGCATCGGCATGATAGTGCAGGAGCAGGGAACTGTTTCGGGAATATCTGTAGCACAGAATATTTTCCTCGGTGAAGAAAAATTATTTGCAAAGGCAGGGCTTGTAAGTAAACGCAAAATGAATGCAGAGGCTAAGAAGGCTCTGGAAAATATCGGATTTACCGGAATAGACCCGTCGCTTCCTATAGATGCATTGAATATGCAGGACAGGAAGTTAGTTGAGATCGCCAAGACTGTATATAACAACCCGGAAATGCTTGTTGTTGATGAGACAACAACAGCACTTTCTCAGCAGGGACGAGACATAATATATGACATTATGAAGAAAATGCGTGATGAGGACAAGGCAGTTGTATTCATCTCCCATGACCTTGAGGAATTAATGGAAGTATGTGATACATTAACAGTTCTTCGAGACGGCAATATTATCACGACATTTGATAAGGAAAATTATGATGAAAACGCCATCAAGACGGCTATGATAGGCCGTGAGATGAGCGGAGAATATTATCGTTCCGATTACGGAACTGCGATCAGCGATGAGGTGGTTCTAAAGGCTGAAAATATAACAACCGGCTCCGGACTTTTGATGAATTTCTCAATGGAGCTTCACAAGGGAGAAATACTGGGCATCGGAGGATTATCACACTGCGGCATGCATGAGCTTGGCAGAGCATTGTTTGGAGAAGAGAAGCTTCTCGAGGGCAGAGTGATCGACTGCAAAACAGGTGATATCATCACATCTGCCAGAAGTGCGCTCCTTCATGGCTACGGATATGTTTCCAAAAACAGAGATACAGAGGCGTTAGTCTTGTCAGAGAGTATCTCGGATAATATTATGGCAGCCGGATATGACAAGGTGGAGAAGGGAATTTACCTTAGTCCAAGGAAAACCAGAGAATATGTTAATAAACAGAAGGATTCCCTTTCTATCAAATGTGCTTCCATCAAGCAGGATGTTTCAAGTCTGTCAGGCGGCAATAAGCAAAAGGTAGTATTCGGCAAATGGGTCGGCAGAGATTGCGATATATTGATATTAGATTGCCCGACTCGTGGCGTAGATATCGGCGTTAAGGCTGCCATGTATCATTTGATCAATGATATGAGAAAGCGTGGCAAATCAATCGTTATGATTTCTGAGGAACTGCCGGAACTTATAGGAATGAGTGACAGGCTTCTGATCTTAAAGGACGGGCTGAAGACCGGAGAATTAATGAGGTCTGAAAGCTTAAGCGGCAATGACATTATTGATATGATGATTTAAGGGGGATTTTTGAAAATGGAAAATATTGCAACAAAAAAACAAAAAGCTCCATCTAAGTTAAATACTCAGAAAATCAGCAGCCTGGCTCCTGTCATTGGTTTGGTTTTGGTATTGATCGTATTCGAAATACTGACCAAGGGAGTTTTGCTTACCTCCAATAATATAATGAATATCATTAAGGACGGTCTGGTAACATCACTTGCTGCAATCGGTGCGGTGTTTGTATTCGGCGCAGGATATTTTGATATGTCTATGGGCGGAAGCGTGTGCTTTGCAACAGTATTGGGAGCAATGGCAGGTATTGCCACCGGAAGTATGACTGTAATAATCTTGGTTGTATTTGCGATCAGCCTTGCTTTCGGATTTGTAAAAGGATTATTCGCCTCTTACATAAATGTTCCGTTCTTTATCTTTACGATTGTTTTGGGTTCTGTAATGTCGTCATTGGTTATTACGATACTCGGAACCAAGTCGATCATTAAATTGTCAGATGCAGTTAAGGAATTGCCTGGACTGGATTCTACGCAATATCCTATCGTCTGTGCAATATGCCTTGCCGTTTTCTTCCTGATCTGCCTGTTCTTGTTCAATTACAGCTCTCTGGGAATTAAGGTTAAGAACCTGGGCGGCAACAAGATTGCAGCAAGACAGAGCGGCATAAGTTCAACTAAGACTACAATTACAGTATTTATGCTGGCTTCCTTCGGACTTGCACTTGCATCAATATTAACGATGCTCAGAACCAGAACCGTAGGAACAGGAACTGCCGGAGATTTAGGCAACAATGTTATGGTTGCTCTGGTACTTGGAGGCATGCCGCTGTCCGGCGGCCCGAAATCCAAGATATCGGCAGGTCTTATAGGTGCAGCAACAATCACTGTCTTAAACAGCGGACTTTCCATCATGGGTCTGAATACGGGACAGATTCAGATCGTTCGCGGAATCGTATTCATTGTAGTTGTATTTATTTCTTCTTTCAGCTATCGCGGAAAATTGCTTCCGAGGTAACATATATCAATTTTTATTAATTATTCAGGAGGGTATAACATGAAGAAAAAACTTTTAGCAGTTTTACTTTCATCAACACTTGCTGCTTCTATGTTAGCAGCTGGGGCAGTTTCAGCATCAGAGGATTCCAGCAGAATTTTGGGTAATGGCGACCTTGTAAAGCTTGGTGTTGAGATTTATGACACAACAGATGATCAGTGGCTTGCATTCCAGTCATATCTTGACTATCTTGCAGATTCATTTGACAATCTGGAGTTTGTATATTCAGAGTCATTAGCAGATGCAGATGCAGAGCTTTCATTTATTGACTCATGCGCAGCTGCAGGATGCAATGGTATTATCGGATATTACAATATTGCTGAAGAAGCAGCAGTTGAGGAATGTATTTCTCAGGGAATGTACTATTACGGTACAAACAGTATTTATGACAAGTTTGCAGATAATGAGATGTATGTAGGTACATATGATTTCGTTTCTGATGTAGAAGGCGCAAATGGCGACTACCTGGGCGGATATTATATGGCTACAGGTCTGGCTGAATCAGGTGTTAAGCATACATTCTACTGCTCAGGCGGTTACGGAATGAACATCCCGATGTTCGTTGATCGTTACAATGGCTTCTGTGACGGCATTAAGGCTGCTCAGGAAGAGGGATATGAGATCGCATTTGATCCTGCAACTGACCTTGTTGACGGATGGCCGGATGCTGACGGATTTGCTCAGAATGTAGCTAATATGCTTGCAGGTGATTATGACGGTGCAGCTTGCGCATTCAACTGTGCAGCATTATTCCAGCCTATCGAAACAGCCGGCAAGTCAGATTCTATCAAGCTTGCTACGATCGGTGAAGTTTGTGATACATACAGCTTCGCAGTTGCATCAGGCGAAGTTGCAGTAGTTGTTTATGACTGTGAAGAGATCGTATTTGCAAATGCAGTAGTTTTACTTGCAAATGCTATCCAGGGCAATGGACAGGGTGCTTTCAGATGCCTTACAAATCGTTGGGTTGTTGAAGATGAAGAAACATACAACGCTATCCTTAATTTCCACAATGAAGGAAACTTCTATGTAACAGCTGAGGATGTTAACTCACTGATGGGAGCTGACAATCAGACAGTTATTGATTTCTATTCAAGCCTTACACTTGATTCTATCAAATAATTTATAAAATAATCCTGCCTGCCGGGGCTTGCCCGGCAGGCGACGCTTGAAATTATTCTAAAGAGGGTCGTTCGTATGAATAAAGGTCAAAAGATTTTAAAAAATATCGGAATGAGTCTTGTGATTCCTGCAGCTGTATATCTGTTCTTCTTTGTGCTGACCAGGGCATTGGGAATAGACGGATTCGGTGTTGGCGTGGATATGCAGACGATTATATTCGTAGCAATCTATAATTCGCTTATTGCCATGGCCATGGCAATAAACCTGACCAACGGCCGCTTCGATTTTGCAGTTGGTGCAACAATGGTTCTTTCCATTATCATTTCTGGAAATATAGTTAAGGACCTTAACCTGGGTGTAATACCATTCGTGATCATTACAATGGCTGCGGGAGCACTTATCGGACTGGTATCAGGTCTGGTATATGTACTTCTTAAATTGCCGCCGATGGTCGTTTCACTTGGACTTGCCATGCTCTATGAGGCAGCTGGATTCATCATTAAGAAGGCAAACGGAATAAAGCTCATCGGATACAACCATCTCTTAAAATTTGCCAATCCGCCATGGTCCGTTGTTTTGATCATTGCGGTTCTCATAATAATGGTAATTATCTGGGACTTTACACAGTTTGGTTATGAGCGTGAAGCATTAGGAAGCGGACAGAAGATCGCAACGGATGTTGGAGTTAATGAAAAGAAGAATGCAGTTATCTGTTATGTGATAGCAGGAGTGCTGCTGTCCCTTGCGATGCTGGTTTATATCAGCAAATACGGCGCTGTAACTCCGAGTACCGGACTTTCAAGTTCCTCATATTTTATGACAGCCTTTCTCCCGATGTTTATAGGAGGAGTTATTGCCAAATACAGTTCACGCCCGATCGCTATCTTCATAGGTGCCTTTACACAGGGAATCATATCCTCCGGATTGGTTAAGTTGGGAGCAAGCAACTCAACATTAACTGTAGTTAACGGTGCGATAGTAATGGTATTCCTTATTTATACTTCTAACAGCTACAAGCTTGTTGAAGCTAAGATGTTTAAAGAAAAACTTGCCAAAGCTAAGGCAAACAGATCAGAAAAGAGCGCGTCCTAAGGGTACAGAAAAACCCTCTTTATAATATTTTCAAGCAAAAGTTACGGACGCTGTTGTTGCAGCGTCCATTTTTACGCAAATTAACAAGTATGATCCTGGTATTTTGCGAAATAAGCAGAGGCCAAGGCGATAAATGATCTGCAGTGTATATAGATGCAGACCAAATTAAATAAAATGAGGTTAGAAATGGCAGCTTCAACTCTGAAAATAATAAATGCTGATGTTGACGGACTAATTAGTGCAATAGGTATAGATAATCCCAGACCTACGTTTCATTATGCTGTAAGTGCATTTGAAAATGACAAGAAGATTTCAGCTCATCAGGTTTTGGTAATGAAGGGTCAGATATGTGACAGTGAAGATGCCAGACTGATCTGGGATTCAGGAAGAATCTCATATGAGCACAGCAATTATATACAGTATAGCGGCACCGCATTAGAGCCAAAGACATCATATTATGCTGTATTTCATGTATGGGATGAGAATGACGTCGATGCAGAACCTGTGTCAGTTTCGTTTGAAACAGGGTTTATGGGAAGCTCATGGATAGGAAAATGGATAGAGCCGGAGCAGGAAAATGCCGAAGAAGAAGAAACACTCAGCTTTTTTGAAATGCTTGTTCCGAATCCTAAATTCTGGGGAGGAGAAGCCAGATTAAAAGAGTGCAGGCAGCTGCGAAAAAGCATAGAAATAAAAAAGCCTGTAAAGAAAGCACGGATTTATGCCTCCGCTCATGGAGTTTATAACCTGTATATAAATGGTATAAAACAGTCACAGCGACGCTTGGCTCCGGAAAATTCCTCCTATCAATCTATAATTTATTACCAGACATATGATGTTACGGAGGCATTTGCCGTAGGAGAAAATATAATAGCGGCGATATTGGGAGACGGCTGGTGGATCGGAAGATTAGGCATGCCGGGAGACAGCTGCAATTATGGCAATCGACTGGGATTTATAATGCAGCTGGATATTACATATGAAGATGGATCCGTGGAGACATTTGCTTCTGACGAGAGTTTCGTATCATCAGGCTCTTATATCAGATATTCTGATCTGTATATAGGCGAATGTCAGGATCTTACTATAAAGGATGATAGCTGGATGAAGCCGGGAACGCTGAAGGGCGAATGGACAGCATGTATTGTATGCGGCAGCACAGCAGATGAACAGATTGTGGGCACTTCAGGATTGGTGGCTCAGCCGCTTGATCCGATATGCGTGACAGATGTATTAGAGGCACAGGATATATTTAGTACGCCGGCAGGAGAACTTGTAATTGACTTCGGGCAGGTGATCGCTGGCATACTTCATATACATGTAAGGGGCAAAACCGGGCAGAGGGCTTGCTTCGAGCATGGAGAGGTACTAAATAAAGACGGCTCTTATGTAAATAACATCTTGGGGCGCAATAAGGATCAGAAGGATGTACTTATATGCAAGGAGGGTGAGAATATCTTCGAGCCGATGTTTACATATCATGGTTTCAGATATGTAAGAGTTACAGGCTTGGATCGTGCAGACATAATATCCGTTCAGGCATATGCAATGGGCAGCAAAATAAATGAAATCGGATATTTTTCATGTTCTGATGAGACACTCAATCAATTGCAGCATAATATCATATGGTCTACTAAGGCTAATATGTTCAGTGTGCCGACAGACTGCCCGCAGAGGGAGAAGCTGGGATGGACCGGTGATATCCAGGTTTATGCCAGAACAGGAACATTTAATTATGATCTGAGGAGCTTTCTTAAGGCGTGGCTTATGAACATGCGTGCAGAGCAAACTTCAGATGGCGAGATTCCGGTGGTGGTTCCTAATCCGAGTAAGCAGGAACGTACACAGAGGGCAATGAGCGGAGGATCTAATTCCTCCGCTGTATGGGGCGATGCCTGCGTACTCGTGCCATGGTATCTGTATGATGCATATGGAGATATCACAGTTCTGGAAGAAAACTATGAAATGATGCGCAGGTGGATGGGTTATATCAAGGAAAATTGTGAACTTAAGCCTGAAGGGTATGCCCATTTTACGCCTGAGCAAAAGGCCAGAAATCCATATCTGTGGACGAAGCAATATCATTTCGGGGACTGGCTGGTTCCATCCTTAAGGTCTCTTCCGGACGGTGTTCAGAAGGGAACAGAGGAGACAGCTGCAGTTGTGGGAAGTGCATATTATGCATTTACAGCCGGTTATTATGCCAAGGTATGCTACGCCCTGGGCAAGAATGACGAGGCTCTGAAATACGAACAGCTAATACCTAAGATCCAAAATGCGGTAAGAGAGGAATTCGTCGCAGATGACGGAACCGTGAACCACAGCAGCCTGCAGGGCTTATATGTCATAATATTGCGCTGCGGCATAGTGCATGGAGAATTAAAGAAAAAGGTATTAGATAAATTAATATCACTGATTGAGGAGAATGCATATTGTCTTGATACAGGATTTTCATCAGTTTCATATTTATTGGATGTTCTGGCGGAAAATGGCAGAAGTGATATTGCATATAAGATGCTGTATCAGACGAAGGCTCCCGGCTGGTTGTATATGGTTAAAAAGGGTGCCACAACTATGTGGGAGAATTGGCTTGCAATACTTCCGGACGGAAGTGTAACTGATTCGTCATACAACCATTATGCATTCGGATGTGTGGGAGATTTCATCTACCGCCATATAGGAGGAATTCAGAAGGCTGCACCGGGATATGAGAAGATCAGGTTTGCACCGGATCTTAACTGCGGTCTGACAAGCAGCAAATGCAGCATAATGACGCCTTTCGGGCTGGCTGCACTTGAATGGAACAAAACAGGTGAAGGATATGAGATACGAGGACAGGTGCCTGTGGGAACGAGTGCCTGCCTGGAGGTTGGTGGCATGAAGGTCGAGCTGACGAGCGGATCATTTGTGCAATATGTTCATGAACAATAAGACTCAGACTGTAAAGCAGTACATTTATTGAAATCTAGTTTATGCGTGCCGTAAACCTCGGCATGCAGCCATGGTTTGAAAACATCTGCACTGCTTTTTACAGTGGCAGTTCCATCCCGGTATGAAGATGAATTCAGTGTATGCCGCAGACACTATTATTGTTCATCAGGGACAATATAGGCGAGAAAGGATTAGTAATGAGACGAGAAGATATTAACATACGAGATCCATATGTTCTTCCGGATAATGGAAAATATTATATATACGGAACACGCAGCAGCACTTGCTGGGGGATGGCAGATGGATTTGATGTATATGTGAGCGATGATCTTGAGGAATTCCAGGGGCCTATAGAAATATTCAAGAGACCTGATGGCTTCTTTGCTAATTCTAATTTCTGGGCTCCGGAATGTTACAAGATAGCAGGCAGGTATTATCTGCTTACAACATTAGGCGCAGACAGCGGATGGAAGAAAGGAATATTTTTGATGGTTTCAGACGCTCCGACAGGCCCGTTTGAGATGTATTCTGATAAGCTGACACCTGAGAACTGGACATGCATAGACGGAACATTGTGGCTGGAAGGAGGCAGGACATATCTTATTTATTCGCATTCATTTGAGGATGTGCTGGACCCTGACTGTGATACAGCTTCTTATGACGGTGAATATGTAATGCAGGAATTGTCTGCTGACATGAGAAATACCATCTCGCCGCCTAAAGTAATATTAAAGGCTAGGGATTATGCCTGGGCGAAACCATTTCCGTATGCCAAAGAAGAGTTTGGCGTTGACGGAGATGTGTATTTTTCTGACGGTCCATGCTTTATGAAGATGAGTGACGGCAGATTATATATGATAAGTTCCACATGGAGTACAGCCGGATATGCAGTTGGAGTGGCATCTTCTGACAATGGTATTCAAGGACCGTGGGTATTGCAAGAGGAACCTCTGTATCCTGAAAACGGAGGACATGGAATGTTCTTTCGCGATAAGAATGGGGATGTTATCTTCACGCTTCATTATCCAAATGACAAATATCAGGAGCACCCTGTATTTTACAGGATCAAATTAGAAAACGGACGTCTGATATTAGGTCAGCAAATATAAACATATAACAGACATGGCTGTATCACGATGCAGGTATAAATGTGAATTGTCAGCTGCAGCTGTATATTTCAAATTAAAAAACGAAAGGGGTTTTCGACATATGAAAGCAGTATATATCCCGGTTGGTGCGACCGGACATATTTTAGCATCCTTGCCTATGATAGGTGAATTGGTTAGGAAAGGCGTGGAGGTTACTTATTTTGCACCTGATGCATTCAGAGAACAGGTTGAAAAATCCGGAGCAAGATTCAGATCATTTCCTGACGTTCAGGGCGGAGAGAGTGTTGATGCAGGAGAGGATTTCCTTGCAGGCATTCCACTGGTATTTCTTGGAATGGCTATTGGTGTAATTGATACAATAATGGAAGAACTGCAGGAAAATATGCCGGATGTAATTATAGCAGATGAGTTGGCATTAGCAGGACGACTGGCTGCATCTAAGCTTAATTTGCCGCTTGTTATGATGTATACAAGCTATGCAGCAAATGAACATTTCTCCATCAGCCGTTTCTGGCCTGTATATCCGGATACTCATCCTGCCAGGGCCAAGGCATTACAGATTGCAAGAGAGCTGCAGGAAAAATATGGCGGCAAGCTGCTGGATGTATATGAAATATTTGAAGGCAAGGGAGACTTTAATATTATTACACAGCCTAGAAGTTTTCATCCTGCGGGAGATTCATTTTCAGAGGACTTCTTCTTCGCAGGAGCACAGATAGCACCAAGGGCAGGAGACGGCACATGGCAGGCACCTGATAACGGCAAGCCATTGCTGTATACATCATTAGGCTCACTTTTTAATAATTGGCCTGAGTTCTATCAGATGCTGTTCCCTGTTGTAAAGGATATGGATATAAATGTACTGTGTTCGTTGGGCAATACTCTTAAACCGGAAGACTTAGGTGATATTCCTGCAAATGTTCAGGTAATGGCATTTACACCGCAATTGGAAGTTCTGGAAAAGGCGGATTATTTCATTACACATGCAGGTACAGGCAGTGTCATGGAAGCCCTGTACTATGGTGTAGCGTGCATATGTATTCCGCAAATGGATGAACAGGTATTTACAGCAGGACGCATGCTGGAGCTGGGACTTACGAGCAAGGTATTAAAAAAGCCGGAAGTTACAGAAGAGACATTAAGAGCTGCTCTGACAGAATTGCTCAATAACCCTATTTATAAGGAAAATGCTCAGAAAATGTCTGATGAGATGCATGAATATGGCGGCTGCGAACGTGCGGCACAGGCTGTTATCGACTATGTGGGATAAGATCCCCGGAGATTATAGAAATGAATATACAAAAGTGGAATAACGATTGGTATTTCTGGGACAGCATGGATTCATTTGCCTTGGTATGGGAGGTTCCGGCAGATGCGAAGAAGATAGATCTGCCTCATGATGCCATGCTGCTTAAGGCAGCATATAAAGACAGCAGAAATGGGGCCGTAACAGGCTTTCGTGACGGCGGTGTGTACTCGTATGCCAAATTTATTGATGTCAGCGATAATGACAGAGAACGCAGCCTGATGCTTAAGTTCGAAGGCATATACATGAATGCCATGATCTATGTTAATGGTCAGCTTGCAGCTAAGAATATGTTTGGATATACAGATACATACGTGGAGCTTAATGATTTCCTCAAATACGGTGCACGTAATGAGATACGTGTACAGGTCAGAAATAACGGCATGACAAACAGCCGCTGGTATACAGGCTCCGGCATATACAGAGATGTTTACCTGCTTAATGGCTCGTTATGCCATATTATTCCAGAGGGCGTACAAGTCGAGTGCGAAGAGTATGAAGCGGATTATGCGCAAATGCATATCAGAACAGAAATTACAAATAAGATGCTTGTTCCGGTAAATGCCCGTTTGCTGACTGAGATCTATGACACTGAGGGCAGATTGGCTGCATCAGAAAATGTGCCGATCACAATGTTCTCATCAGAGGAAAGGACAGTACATCAGAGATTATTAGTTTCAGAGCCTTCATTATGGTCAGCCGAGACACCTGTTATGTATACATGTAAGTCAACACTGCTGATCGATGATTCGGCTGCGGATATGAATGAGACAACATTCGGTATTCGCAAGATCTCACTTGATGCCAGAAGAGGACTGAGAGTTAATGGCAGGACAGTTAATCTAAGGGGTACTTGTATTCATCACGACAGCGGAATATTAGGAGCAGCAACCTATGAGGATGCTGTATATCGCCAGGTAGGAAGACTTAAAGAAGCCGGATTTAATGCCATCCGTATGTCGCATCATCCTATGGCTCCTGTAATGCTTCGTGCGTGTGACGAACTGGGAATGTACGTAATGGATGAAGCATTTGACATGTGGAACCGCTGCAAATCAGATCTTGATTATGGTCTGTATTTCAACGAATGGTGGACTAAAGACGTAGCTGCAATGGTACGTAAGGATTATAATCATCCATGTGTTCTGATGTATTCCATAGGCAATGAGATCTCAGAAATAGGAAGTGATCAGGGATCTAAGGTCGCCTCTGATATAAGTAATTTTATCAGAAATATTGATAAAACTCGTTTTGTGCTTGCCTCGATCAATGGCATATTTGCTGCCGGTGACAGCATAGCGCAATTAACAGAAGATGTGCTGAAAGACAAAGCTAAAGATGATTCTGCATCCGGTAATGTTAATAATTTCATGGCACTTCTGGGGCAGTATCAGGATGAATTCGTAAGGCATCCGATCATAAGTCAGCGGCTTAAGAAGGCAGGTACGGCTCTTGATCTTATTGGATATAATTACATGACGGGTCGGTATGAAACAGACGGTCAGATGTATCCAAACCGCGTTATAGTAGGCAGTGAGACATATCCGCAATCCCTTGCAAGAAATTGGGAACTTGTGGAGAGGCTGCCATATCTGATAGGAGATTTCGTCTGGACAGGATGGGATTATATTGGCGAGGCAGGCATAGGCTTGTGCGGATATCCGGGCGAGACGGGAGGATTTGCAGCAGGATTTCCTACCCAGCTGGGATATGTAGGAGATATAGACATAACCGGCTTCAGACGGCCGACATCCTATTATCATGAGATAGTATATGGCTACAGAAAGACACCGTATATTGCGGTGCAGAAGCCTGATAAATATGGTCAGCCTGCATTTTTCACGCCATGGACATTTACAGATGCTGTAGGCACCTGGACATGGCATGGATATGAGGGCAAGCCGATTATTGTCGAGGTATATTCTGACGGAGATGAGGCTGAGCTTCTTATCAATGATCATTCATGCGGCAGGAGGTCGGCAGGCAGGTCAGTAGGATTTGTAACTAAGTTCGATACCATATATGAGCCGGGAACCATAACAGCGATCACATACGAAAATGGCATTGAGACAGGCAGATATTCACTTGCCAGCGCAGGTACAGCAAGAAATATTCAGATTGAAAAAGAAGATACATATGCTAATGAGCTTATCTATGTTGATATATCTGTCACAGATGATAATAATCAGGTCGTAACCGACAGCGATATGACCATTACTGTCGAGACGCAAGGCGATGCTGTTATGTTGGGACTGGGAAGTGCAGACCCGAAACCAAAATACAATTATATCGGAAATGTAACAGATACATTCTATGGACGTGCGCAGCTTGTTTTAAAGAAGAAATGTAAGTCCGGCGAGGTAACGTTAAAAATTAACAGTGCGGCAATAAATGCCTGTGAAAAAATCGAATTCTAGGTAAATAAGCAAGAATCGCGGCCGTTGGCCGCTGCAAGAAGAATTTTAAATACTAAGGAGAGACTGAATATGCAGCAGCCTACACTTGAACAAATATTTGGGACATTCATACCATGGCAGGCTAAGGAAGGCACCTGGTTTATTAACTTTATGAACGGAAGTGAGAATATCTATCTTCTGGAGGGACATGATAAGGCACTTCTGTTAGATACCGGATGGGGTACGGGCAATCTGAGAGAATGCGTATCGAGGCTTACGGACAAGCCTCTCATGGTTGCAAATACTCACTTTCATCCGGATCATGCAGCAGGAAACGGAGAGTTTGAGGAGGTATTCGTAAGTGCAGGATATGTGATTGACGAACCGGCGGTTGCATCGGATTTCAGCCCATTTGATCTGTCCCAATTGCCATATCCGGATTATAAGAAGACTATATTACATAATGGCGATATTATAGATCTGGGCGGAAGGATCATAGAAGTAATTGAGGCCGGACCTGCACATTGCAACAGCTCTTTATTCTTCCATGATAAGACAGAGAATCTTATATTTACCGGCGATGAATTCGAGGCGGCACAGACCATGCTGTACGATAATTCGCATAATCCAAATGCACCATATGATATACATGAACGCATTAAGAATATGAGATCAAATGCAGAAACTATCCTTAGCCTATGTGACAAGAACACTTGGATCTTGCCTAATCATAACGGATTTCCGATTGCAAGATCATACATCGAAGATTATATAAAACTTGCAGATGCAATATATGCAGGAACCGCGGTCATTGAGGACAAGCTGAATCATCCATACGTGGATATGGATCCAAGGGCACCGGAGCTGTGCCGCGTAAGATATGGACTGGTAAGTATTTTTGTTAAGAAGGCTGAGATACTTAAGGTATATGGTTCAAGATGCTAGTCTCTAAAACAAATATCGATTCTTATGCGCCATGAACCTTGGCATGCATTTATTGCCGCAAAATGCCTGTGCAGAGTAATCTCCTGCAGTGGGCTGCGCCAGTCATATAGCTGGCATAACTTTATCGTGGGATAGTTGCAATATGAAGACGGGAAGAAACATGATGACGAAATATTATTTGGCAATTGATATCGGGGCATCCAGCGGAAGACATATGCTGGCATATATGGAAGATGGCAAGTTCAAACTTGAGGAGATCTATCGTTTCGACAATGGCATGGTCAGAGAGAAAGGCAGACTTATCTGGGACACTAACAGACTGTTTGATGAAATCAAGGAAGGAATGAAGAGATGCTGTGAATTGGGGAAGATCCCATATAGCATGTCTATTGATACCTGGGCGGTAGATTATGTTCTTCTTGATCAAAATGATGAGATGTTGGGGGATACCTATGCATATCGTGACGACAGAACGAATGGCTGTGATGAACTGGTATACAGATGCATATCAGAAGATCAGCTTTATGCAAGAACAGGAATCCAGAAGCAGAAATTCAACACCATTTACCAGCTTATGGCAGTAAAACGCGACAATTCAGAGCTTCTTGATAAGGCTCATAGTCTGTTAATGCTGCCGGATTATTTCCAATTCAAGCTGACAGGTAATAAGATGTCAGAATATACCAATGCCACATCAACTCAGCTGGTTGATCCTAAAACCGGTCAGTGGGACAGGGAACTGATAGAACTGTTGGGATATCCGTCGGAGGCATTCCTTAAGCTTCATATGCCGGGAACTGAGGTGGGCGGCTTAAGTATAGATATACAAAATGAAGTTGGATTTAACTGTAAGGTTGTTATGTGCGCCAGTCATGATACTGCATCTGCCGTTATGTCTGTGCCGGACGAACAGGGCAGCGGTATATATATAAGCTCCGGTACATGGTCGTTGATGGGAGTGGAGCTTAATGAAGCGGACTGCAGTAAGCAGAGCCAAGAGGCTAATTTTACAAATGAAGGCGGATATGAGATGCGCTTCAGACATTTGAAAAATATCATGGGTCTGTGGATGATCCAATCAGTGCGAAATGAATTAGGCAGAAAGCATTCATTTGCTGAGCTGTGCTCCATGGCAGAAGAAAATAAAGATTTTCCGTCCAGAGTTGATGTCAATGATCCGTCATTTCTGGCACCTGAGAGCATGATAGTGGCAATAAAGGAATATTGCAAGATGACTGACCAGAGAGAACCTATAACAGTTGGGGAACTGGCAGCTGTTATTTATGAGAGCCTTGCCAAATGCTATGGGCAGACAGTAAGAGAGATAGAGCAAGGAAGCTGCAGGCAGTATGACAAAATAAATGTTATAGGCGGAGGTTCTAATGCAGATTACCTGAACATCCTTACGGCTCAGGCAACGGGCAAAACTGTTTACGCAGGACCGTCTGAAGCAACAGCCATCGGAAATGCTATGGCTCAGATGATCAGCGACGGCGTATTTGACTCCTTGAGCGATGCCAGACGCTGCGTAAAGGAATCATTTGATATTAAATGTTTTAATGCTTGAATACAGGCAAATAAATATCACTCGTTATCAGATGCTTATCATTGTTTATAGCTAAGTAAATCATTGCAAAATGGCTTTAATATAAGCTTTTTGTGCAAAACAAATAAGAAAGTACAGAGAGAAAATTATGAATACCACAGAACGTTACGAATCTGCAAGAGAGATGTTTAGAAGTATCGGTGTTGATACCGACAAGGCCATTGGAATATTAGAAAAGGTGCCGGTATCAATGCATTGCTGGCAGGGCGATGATGTTATCGGATTCGACCATGACGGCCCTCTTACCGGAGGAATACAGACTACAGGCAATTATCCCGGTAAGGCCAGGACTCCGGAGGAACTGATGGCAGATATGGACAAGGCAATGTCACTTGTGCCCGGCACTAAGAAGATAAATGTTCATGCCTGCTATGCGATATTTGAAAATGGGGAATTTGCAGACCGCGATAAATTAGAGCCAAAGCATTTCGCTAAGTGGGTAGAATTTGCCAAGGCAAGAGGAATGGGCCTTGATTTTAATCCTACCTTCTTCTCACATCCGATGGTTAAGGACGGACTTACACTCTCAAGCCCGGATCCGGAGGTTCGCAGATTCTGGATAGAACATGGCAAGGCATGTATCAGGATATCACAATATTTTGCGGAAGAGACAGGTATACCTTGCGTTATGAATATATGGACAGGTGACGGGTTCAAGGATATCCCGGCTGACCGTATGGGACCTAGAATGAGATATAAGGATTCTATTGAGGCTATTTTATCTGAGCCATATGACACAGATAAGGTTAAGCCTTGCGTTGAGTCTAAGGTATTCGGAATCGGTGTTGAGTCATATACAGCAGGTTCTGCAGAGTTTACCTTGTCACTTGCAGCTATGAATAAGGGCTGTCTGCCGCTGATGGATAATGGCCATTATCATCCGACTGAGGTGGTTTCTGACAAGATTCCGGCGATGCTGTGCTTCTATCCGGAGATAGCACTTCATGTTACAAGAGGAGTAAGATGGGATTCAGACCATGTATTGCTTCTTGATGATGAAACTAAGGAAATCGCCAAAGAGATCGTAAGATGCGATGCACTTAACAGAGTATATATTGCGCTTGATTATTTTGATGCAAGCATCAACCGTATATCTGCATGGGCTGTTGGCATGAGAAGCATGCAGAAAGCATTGCTGGAGGCATTATGTCTGCCGAGCATGGAACTTAAGAAGCTGCAGGACGAGAGCAATTTCACGAAACTTATGATCATGCAGGAGGCTGTGAAGATGATGCCTTATGGAGATATCTGGAATTATTATTGCGAGCGAAATGGCATTATAAATGATTTTGATCTGAGCGATGAAATTGAAAAATACGAAAATGAAGTATTGAAGAAACGTTCATAATTGGTTAAATTGTATCTGAATAATAATTGGAATTTAAATGGAAGGACATTGAAATGAAAGTATTAGATGCAGAATTCGTTCAGGGTTTTATCAGAATGTGCAATGACGGCTGGGAGCAGGGCTGGCATGAGAGAAACGGCGGCAACCTGTCATATCGCATTAAGGCTGAGGAGGTCGATTCAATAAGTGAAGAACTTAGATTCGACGGCGTATGGAAAGAGATAGGAACGACTGTTCCTAAGCTGGCAGGAGAATTCTTCCTGGTTACAGGAAGCGGAAAGTTCATGCGCAATGTAATAATTAAGCCTGATGATTCTATGTGTATTCTTCAAGTTGATGATAAGGGCGAAAATTACAGAATATGCTGGGGTCTCGTAAATGGAGGCAAGCCTACCAGTGAGCTTCCTAGTCACCTTATGAATCATGAAGTGAAAAAGGAACTTTCAAATGGCGCATACCGTGTGATCTACCATGCACATCCTACTAATATTATAGCACTTACATTTGTTCTTCCTCTTGAGGATGAAGTTTTTACAAGAGAGCTGTGGGAGATGGCAACGGAGTGCCCTGTAATATTCCCTAAAGGTGTGGGCGTACTGGGCTGGATGGTTCCGGGCAAGAGAGATATCGCTGTTGCAACCAGTGAATTGATGAAAAAATATGATGTTGCGATCTGGGCACACCATGGCATGTTCTGTGCAGGTGAAGATTTTGACCAGACCTTCGGACTTATGCATACGGTTGAAAAATCTGCAGAAATATATGTTAAGATGAGGTCTATGAGTCAGACGAAGCTGCAGACTATTACACCTCAGAACTTCAGAGATCTTGCCAAGGACTTTAATATAGAGCTTCCTGAGAGGTTCCTTAAATAATAACTGAAAATCCCCCCGCCTGAAAACGCATCTGCCGGGCAATGATCCTCTCGCAAATGCAGCTTATAGGCGGGGAATTTTGTTTATCTTATTTATTCGCGAACTGCGTCGAATTCAAATGCACCCATAGGGTTAGAGGATGTGCCGACTAATTTGTCACCATCAATCTTGCCGGACAGATTATTAGTCATCTCACCTACAGCTGTCTTAATTGTCATTGAAAATGAGAAATTGGTTCCGTCGAATGTTCCGTTTTCAATAGGTGCAGTAGCACCATTAGAAGCATCTGTAGCTGTTCCTTCTAATTTGTCTCCGACTACTTTAATGTCATAATGTGACATCATATCTCCCATAAATGTGTGAACTGTGAAAAGCCATTTTCCTTCCATTTTGATACCTCCGTTTTTTGAGTTTTTATATTACTGTAACTATAATTTTTTGATTTAGCATTGGTTCAGTTAAAATCTAAAACCAATATTTTCGATTATGTGAAGCTCTTAATCAGTCGAATTTCAGTGTGCTGTATTGTCCGTACTTTTTGCCCTCGTCATCTATGATTCCGTCTACTCCCGGAACTGTGGAGAACATTACAGCAGAAGAACACATGTATCCGCCGCCCTTGCCAAGAAGATCGATCATGTCGCGGACGTGCTGACGGATGGTTTCCTCTGATGCGCCCTCGGCATCAGTTATTTTAGGCTGGATACCGCCGGCAAATACAAGCTTATCACCGATAGTTTCCTTGAGCATTTTAAGATCATTGGTTGTCTGAACGCTGTGCCAGCTGTCTACACCTATTTCTACCAGGTCAGGAACGATAGGAGTGATATAACCGCAGCTGTGATGCATGTAATGCATGCCGAGCTCGTGAGCTGCTGCAGCCATACGACGCTCCGGCTCTTTGTAGAATTGACGCCACATGTCAGGTGACATAAACATCTGATTTTCGCTGCCCCAGTCATCATGCATCATAAGAAAATCAACATCCAGATATTTCTTTATAAAATAGAACTGTTCAATTCTGTAATCAGCATAGGCATTAACATAATCAGCATATGCTTCCTCATCGTCATAAGGAGCCATAAGGCCGTTAACGTGTCCCATCATCGCACAGATTCGTTCAAATGCACCGATGTTGCCAACCCAGTAGCCTTGCAGCTGATCCTTCTTAGACCACATTGCCTTGGTTCTCATGGCAGCAGCTTCCCAATCCTTGTCCTTACAGCTCTTGAACTTGATCTTGTCAGGCCATTGCGTAATATCATCGAATAATTCGATGCCCGGTTTAACATGAGACATCAATTCTCTGTGGTTAGGGTCTATTTCCCATTCAAGACCGAAATCATCCGGGCCACTCATGAACAGACATCTGTCATTAATCTCGGGGCAGATGATCATCTGAGAGGCAGTATTGATCATAGGAACCCATTCCGGCTGCTTGTGCGACCAGCATATCTCCATATTCTCACGTTCTGTTAACATTCTATAAATCCTCCTATTAATGTGCTGTTGTCACAATCAATTGCTGAATCAGAAACTATTGTGCATGGACGGCGCACCTTACTGCGAGAAATATATCAATAAAGGCAATTTCAAGCAGGGAGCTGCGTTAATGTTCCTGGCACAACAGAGCAGATCAATAATGACAGCGAAAATTGTATTTTATAAACTTAGTAAATTAGTATTTACAGCGTAAGAATATCATTGCATTGATCATTTTGTCATTGGCTGTACAAATTGAAAATGATGATATATAGTTGTGCTATCAGCACAATAAACTTAAGGATGTGAACGCATGAACCTGGAGATAATTAGCAGCTTACTTGAAAAATATGTGATAAAGGGAATATCAGTCAAGGAATATGATACGTCAGACTTTTATCTGCTTGATGAAGATTCAGAAGATCTTGATAAAACTGTTTACATTGCTGCTGGCACAATTGACAGCAGACGATTCAAAAAGTCGATGATCATAATCACCAATGTCGGCAGAAAGATAACCGAAAGCAAGAAGAAACTCCTGGGCAGAAATTATATTATTCTGGAGCAAGGATCTTTAACTCAGGTATACAACAGCCTTGCGCATGCCAAGTCTCACCTGGACAATCTGAGGCTTGCGCTTAAGTCGGCAAGGGATAATCAGGAAATCATCGATATCTCAACCAGAATGTTAGGCGTTCCATTCTTCTATCTGGATTCAAGTTATAGGATTCTGGCTATAGCCAAGGATTTTTTGATTCCCGGCGATCCGGAATGGAAGCATATGATAGAGAAGGGCTTCTTGTCACCGGCAAATGCCAGACTCATGCAGGAAAGCGGTGATATGAATATGCTGGCGGGAACTACAGAACCTGTCTACTATAATGCATATTATTATCCTTTTCCTTCCATAGTATGCAATATACTTAAAAATGATCAATATTATGGCCGCATTAACAGACTATGCGTAGACCATGATCATTCACCGGTAGCATTTGAAGAATGCCGCATAATTGTTGAGGAATTATCACGTCTGGCCAGTCATGACGATAGTCTTCCATATGCAGACATTCTGGAGAATATGATCAAGGATCTCCTGAATGGAATGTCTGTATCAGAGGAGTTAGTTCGAGATCGGCTGCTGCGGCATAATGCGTCGCTTCACAGATTTTGTCAGGTCGCCTGCATTGAGATTCCGGAAACCTCCGACCCACAGGTCTATACTTATTATCTGAATCTTGCCAGCAGGGTTTTTGTAGGTGAGCAGGCTGTAACCTTATTATTTGATTCGAAGATCGTTATTATCTTTCATGCAGACAGTGAGGCGGGATTTTCTCCGCTGATATTTAAGCTTAAATCATTTGTATCGTCCCAGAATCTTAAAGGCACTGTAAGTATGATCTTCCGTGAGTATAGCCAGATCAAGGGATATTACAGTCAGGCATCAGCTGCACTTGAAGAATGCGCAGAACGGGAATGCATATTGATGAAGGACATATATGTTGACCGTGTTTTGTCGTATATTCCGAATGAGCAGAGACTTTACATGATCTCGAATGATATTAAGGAGCTGACATATAGGCAGAAGGAATATTCATTTCCGCTTACAGATACCCTCGAGATGTATCTTAGCTGCAACTGCAGCCTTCAGCAGACCGCCGATAAAATGTTCATACATAAGAATACTATGACATACAGACTTAATATCATAAGAGAAATTATAGACGCCGACCTATCTGATGAGAATGACAGGTTGATTCTTGCACTGTCGATAAGATTGGCGAAAAAGTGATCATTTATGCAGCTGTTCATGCGGCAGAGGACTTAACTGAAAGTAATACTGGAAAATTGACTTAAAAAGTTATAGAATTATGTTGCTGTATTTTGGCTGAGCAGTATTATAAGCACAATTAAGTGATACAGCTGACACTAAAGATAGATCATGAAGTCGTAAACATATATCTCTGGCGTTCATATTAGATATATAACCGAAGCTTGATAAGAGATATTATGCGGCGGACTCGGAGGAAATTAGATATGGGCTTGATGGAAGTAGTTTCATTACTTTCCGGTGTGGCATTATTCCTGTTTGGCATGTCAATCATGGGAGATGCACTTAAGAAGGTTGCCGGCAACAAATTGGAAGTTATCCTATATAAACTTTCAAGCAATGCATTCAAAGGAATTCTCTTAGGCACCGGAGTAACTGCCGTGATTCAGTCGTCGTCAGCAACATCGGTAATGGTAGTCGGATTTGTTAACTCCGGCATGATGAAGGTCAAGCAGGCGATAGGGATCATCATGGGAGCCATTATCGGAACCAGTATAACCGGATGGATCCTGTGTCTTAACAGCATTGAGGGCGGCGGAGCCAGTATTGCATCATATTTCAATACGACGATGCTTACAGGTGTTGTGGCAGTCATCGGAATAATCTTACGAATGTTCTGCAAGAAGGATTCTGTTAGATATTTTGGCGATATTTTAATGGGATTTGCAGTTTTAATGTTCGGTATGACAGCAATGTCGAGCGCAGTATCAGGACTTAAGGAAAGCCCTGAGTTTATTGATTTTCTTACAAAATTCTCTAACCCTGTTCTGGGTATTTTAGTTGGACTTTTATTCACAGCGGTGCTTCAAAGTGCGAGTGCTGCAGTAGGTATTTTACAGGCATTGGCAGTTACAGGTGCCATAAGCTTCGAGGTAGCATTTCCTATCATAATGGGAATTGGCATCGGTGCATCTGTTCCTGTCCTTTTAAGCGCATTGGGAGCCAGCGCCAATGGCAAGCGAACGGCATTTTCATATTTCTTCATAGATTTATTTGGTGCTATCATCTGTGGTGTTATATTCTATGTGCTTGAAGCCATTTTCCGTTTTTCATTTATGACATCGGCAATGACGATGGTTTCAATCGCATTGGTTAATACATTATTCAGATTTTGTGCTGTATTATTCCTGGCACCGGGAATAAGCATTATGGAAAAATTCGTATGCAGGATCTTCCCTGATGATGAGGATTCGCGTGCTGAACAGGAGGATATGAACAGGCTGGAGCCTAGATTTCTGGAGCATCCTGTACTTGCGTTGGAACAGAGCAATCTGGTAATTCATTCCATGGCTGATAATTCCCTGAAATCATTAAGACAAGCCATGTCGCTCAGAAAAGATTATTCGTCACCTGTTTTGAAAGAGGTTAACTCGTTAGAGGAAATGGTCGACAGATATGAGGACAAGCTGGGCACCTATCTGATGAAGATAATTCAGCAGCCTCTTACTAATAGTCAGAGCCATGCGGCCAGCAAATACCTGCATGCACTTTCAGATCTCGAACGTATCTCAGATCATGCGAGAAATATAGGTGAAGCGTATGACGAAGTACATAATAAGAAGATCAAATTCTCAGAGGAGGCAGTGTCAGAGCTTGATGTACTGGAAAAGGCTATTAATGAGATCGTTACAATCACAGAGGATGCGTTTATGAATGATAACGCAGAAGAGGCCATGAGAGTTGAGCCTCTGGAGGAAGTGATAGACAATCTTTGTGATGCAATGAAGATCTCACATATAGAGCGATTGAAGAATAACAAGTGTACATTGGAGAATGGATTTGTTTTTAATGATCTGCTGACCAATTATGAGCGTGTTTCCGATCATTGCAGCAATATAGCTATTGCAGTCATTGAGGTAGAAAAGGATGATCTGAATGTTCACGAGTATCTTGAAAATGTAAGAGATGCTAAGGAGACATTCTTCAATTTATACTACAAGGAATATCAGAAAAAATATCAAATCTAACATTACAAGGAGTAAATAAAATGTGCGGAATAGTAGGATTTACAGGACATGATCAGGCAGCACCGATTCTGCTTGATGGTTTAGCTAAACTGGAATATAGAGGTTATGACAGTGCAGGTCTTGCGGTAAGAGACGGCGAGAAGCCTTCTGAGGTAGTTAAGGCCACCGGCAAATTAAAAAATCTGTATGAAAAGGTAGACGGCGGTAATGCATTAAAGGGAACCTGCGGTATAGGACATACAAGATGGGCTACACACGGTGTTCCGAGCCAGACTAATGCTCATCCTCATGTAAGCGGCAACTGCACAGGCTCTGGTTCAGGTCCGGTTCTGTCAGAGGTCGTAGGCGTACATAACGGAATTATAGAAAATTATCAGGAATTAAAGGAAAAACTCTCCAAGCACGGATATTGTTTCTACAGCGATACAGATACTGAAGTAGCAGTCAAGCTGGTGGATTATTATTATAAGAAATACAAATTAGGTCCTATTGATGCCATCGCTAAAACACTTGTACGTGTAAGAGGCGCATATGCATTGGAACTTATGTTTACAGATTATCCGGGTGAGATATGGGTAGCACGTAAGGATGCGCCAATGATCATCGGCGTTGCTAACGGCCAGAGCTATATTGCCAGTGATGTTCCGGCAATTTTAAAATATACCAGAGATGTATATTATATCGGCGATTTGGAATTTGCCTGCGTTAAGCCGGGGGAGGTACATTTCTATGACCTGAACGGCGATGAGATAGAGAAAGAGACAACTCATATTGACTGGGATGCAGAGGCTGCTGAAAAGGGCGGATATGAGCATTTTATGATCAAGGAGATCCATGAACAGCCAAGAGTCGTTGAAGATACATTAAACAGCCTGGTTAAGGAAGATAAGATTGATCTCAGCAATGTAGGCTTATCAGATGATGAGATTAAGAACATCTCACAGATCTATATTACTGCATGCGGCAGTGCATGGCATGTAGGCATGCAGGCACAGTATGTTATAGAGGATCTGGCCGGCATACCGGTAAGGGTAGAGCTTGCCAGCGAATTCAGATACAGAAATATGCTTCTTGATAAGAACGGCCTGGTAATTCTTATCAGTCAGAGCGGTGAGACAGCAGATACATTAGCAGCGTTAAGGCTTGCTAAGGAGAAGGGCGTTAAGACATTGGCGATTGTCAATGTAGTAGGTTCAACGATTGCAAGAGAGGCTGATAATGTATTATATACATTGGCAGGACCTGAGATAGCAGTAGCAACAACCAAGGCATATTCATGCCAGCTTATGGCGGCATATTGCCTTGCTGTTCAGTTTGGCAAGGTAAGGGGTCACATAAATGATGCAGAATATATGCATTATATTTCAGAACTTAAGAGCATTCCTGCCAAGATAACAGAAACACTTAATGATAAGGAGACGATTCAGAGATTTGCCAGCAACCACGCCAATGCTCATGATGTGTTCTATGTCGGCAGAGGTATCGATTATTCTGTATGTCTGGAGGGCAGCCTTAAATTAAAGGAGATCAGTTATATCCATTCTGAGGCGTATGCCGCAGGTGAGCTTAAGCACGGAACCATAAGCCTTATTGAGGATGGAATACTTGTGATCGGAGTGCTGACTCAGGAAGCGCTGTATGAGAAGACCATCAGCAACATGGTCGAATGCAAGGCCCGCGGAGCATATTTATTCGGCGTTACCACATATGGCAAATATGAAATGGAAAACACAACAGATTTCAGTATATACGTACCGAAAGTAGATGCACATTTTGCAGGAAGTCTGGCAGTAATACCGCTTCAATTGTTAGGATATTACATCAGCTGTGCGAAGGGTCTGGATGTGGACAAGCCTAGAAACCTTGCCAAGAGTGTAACAGTAGAGTAATTGAACAAAAGGACACATGGATTTTGCATTAACACAGGGTCTGTGTGTCCTTTTATGAGAGAATAAAGTGGCTGACAGATATGCATCAGGACAACATAATAGGGCAAAAAGGAAGGCTCCCGCAGTTAATCTGCGGATATTTGTGCTGGGCATAGCCATTGTTATGCTGCTGTTCATAGGCATATTGGCTTTATCGAAACCGAGCAGCTCTGAGAGGCAGCAGGCAGCAGGTGAAACAGCCGAAGATGTTAAAGTATTCTTATCTGCTCAGGGAACTTCAACAATTACCGAAGACCAGGTTCAGTCAGTAGTTACTGAAATACAAGGGGCAAGAAAAGCTGCTCGGAAGGAAGAGCGGCTTCAAAAAATCGAAAATGGAGAAATAGATTATTGGGCCTTGTATAATGACGGACTGCTGATGGGCGATTCGAGATTCGGAGAATTCGCATGGTGCGGTTTTCTGCCGCAGGACAATGTATGTGCCGAGAAGAGCAATACGATCAGAAATATCCCTGATTACTATGACCATATCAAATATATGAATCCATCCTTCATTGTACTTAACTACGGCATGAATGATATCGGATGCGGCATTTGGGCAGATGTTAATGAATGGTGTGACGAATTTGCCACATATATAGACAAGATAAAGGAGTTGGCACCTGATGCCAAATTATATATATTGGCAGTTTTCCCTGTAATAGATCCGGCATTTGAGACATCTCAATTATGGTACGGAATACCTGAATGGAATGAAGCTGTTAAGGCCAAATGCGAGGAATGGGGCATTAACTTTATAGACCTGTCGTATATGTCCGAACAGTATAAGGAATATTATCAGGAAGACGGAGTTCATTTCTACGTGCCGTTTTATTACAAATGGGCTGAAGAGATGATAAAATGCATAGATTTTGAAGGATTAGAGTCATAAGCAAATGAATTTCAGCTTTGAAAAGAATAAATTCACTATAATACAAATATTGCTGGTAGTAGGACTGATTGTATTTATTGCGCTCAGAAGTCAGGGAGAGGACTTAAGCAATACGTCATTTTCCGATATGAAACAGGCGATAATATCAGCTGTTGACCTGTCGGATGTTACGCAAGGGTCTGAGCTGGATATAAAGAAATATTACAGACTTAATCCGTTCCTGTATTTCAGATTTTAGCGACGAGTCTCTGACGGACATGTTTATTAAGGAATAGGATATTCAATTAATGGCGGGTTATACCGTTTCAGTACATGAAACTGCGAAGGCCTTATTATGTGTAAGCAAATAATAGATGCTGCCATAAAGCGGATGCAAAGTGGCGGGAAATGCAGCGTCTGAGCAGATATAATAAAAATGAAAAATGAAGCTAAAAAAACCGGCAAAAAACTAAATAATCTTAGAAGAACCATCTATATATCTGTTTCAATTATTTTTATTGTAACGATTATGCTGATAGGTCTGCTTATTTTGGCTATTCCTGATAAGGCTTATTCTGAGACGGAAAACAGATCTCTGGCTCAAAGCCCTAATCTTACTGCCACGTCATTGGCAGACGGAACATTCATGAAGGATGCCGAAAGTTATACTCAGGATCAGTTTCCGTTAAGAGACAGCTGGATAGCAGTCAAGTCATTTGCTGACAGAATGCTGGGTAAAAGAGAAATAAACGGAGTATATCTGGGAAGCCATAACCAGCTTATTGAAGAACCGGTTGAACCAGATTATACATATGTAGATAAAAATCTGCAGGCTATGGAGGCATTTGCGCAGAAGTATACAGATAAAAATGTAATATTTGCATTAGTTCCCAACAGCTGCCTGGTTCAATCTGACAGATTGCCTGCCAATGCTCCGGTATATGATCAGAATGAAGAGATAGAGCATGTAAGAGACATGGTTTCGGACACAATGCAATTTGCAGATCTCAGAGACATTCTGAGCGAACATAAGAATGAATACATATTTTATAAAACAGATCACCACTGGACGAGTCTGGGAGCTAAGTATGCATTCGAGTCAATGACAGATGAACTTAAGCTTGATAACGAGAAAAATGATTATCAGATAGTAAATGCTGCTGATGATTTTTATGGCACGCTCTCTTCTAAGACAGGTTTCAGACTGGAGGCTGATAGGGTAGATCTGTATATTCCTGATACGATCAACAAGAACGAAGTGAAGTATTATGCAGAATATACGGAACAAAAGTACAGAACTGCTTCAATCTATGATGCGGACAGTCTGAATAAACTGGATAAATATGCAGTATTTATGGGCGGCAATTTCTCTCGTGTGGATATTCAGACCTCTAATCTGAACAGCAGACGTATAATGGTTATTAAGGATTCTTATGCCAATGCGTTCTTGCAGTTTCTGCTGCCTTATTTTGAGAGCATATATGTAATTGATCCCAGATATTGCTATGATGATATAAACAGCATCATTGAGTCAGAAAATATAACCGATATTTTATTCTTATATAATGTAAATACATTTACAGAGGACAGGAATATCGCAGATTTTTTAAATTCTTAATTAGATTTGGAGCCTCGTTCCAGGCAGATAAGCAAATGTAATAAAACCTTATTAAACAATTTGTTGACAACATAACTTTCCCGGGTATAATGTGAAGGTGTCTTGACACCTGTCAAGTCACAACTCAACATATCAGGCCGTACTTGCTTGTGTTACATCATGATATGTTGAGTTATTTATAATTATTTAAATGTTTTCGAATTGATTGTGTGCAGAAGCGGCGCAGTCTATGTGTGAGATCATCAATGATGGCGATCTTGAGCAGGATATTGCATGTTGAGTTTATGCCATAAACAATCGATTTGCATTTAGTACAGTATTGTAAATATTTAAAAGATCGGGAAATTTGTTATGGAAAAAGTTAAAGCATTCTTAAAACGAAAAAATATTGAATTCTCATTGAAACGTTACGGCATAGATGCTCTGGGCGCTATGGCTCAGGGACTGTTCTGTACATTGCTGATAGGAACTATCCTTAATACACTGGGAACGCAGCTGCATATAGGATTTCTGACAGAAACTATAGCAACTCTGGGAGATACCTCATATACGATCGGGGGCATGGCGTCTGCTATGGTGGGACCTGCTATGGCGGCTGCCATCGGTAATGCACTGCAGTCACCGCCGCTGGTATTATTCTCACTCATACCGGTAGGTTATGCTACCAATGTCCTGGGAGGAGCAGGCGGTCCTCTTGCGGTACTGGTAGTAGCTATAGTTGCCGCGGAGTGCGGCAAGGTGGTTTCCAAGGAAACTAAGATCGACATTCTGGTTACACCTATTGTTACAATTCTTGTAGGCATCGGATTGGCAGAGCTTATTGCAGCACCGATAGGAACCGCTGCCTCAGCATTCGGCAAGCTGGTTATGTGGGCAACAGAGCTGCAGCCGTTCTTCATGGGAATAGTGGTATCTGTTATCGTCGGAGTTGCACTTACACTTCCTATTTCTTCTGCTGCAATCTGCGCGGCACTTAGTCTTACAGGGCTGGCAGGAGGAGCAGCTGTAGCAGGATGCTGTGCGCAAATGGTTGGATTTGCAACCATGAGCTTCAAGGAAAATGGTGTCGGCGGTCTTGTAAGCCAGGGAATTGGAACCTCCATGCTGCAGATGCCAAATATTGTCAAGAATCCTAAGATATGGATTGCACCTACCCTGGCCTCTGCTATTACAGGACCTATCGCAACATGTATATTTGGTCTTCAGATGAATGGAGCAGCGGTATCCTCCGGTATGGGAACATGCGGCTTCGTAGGACAGATCGGTGTATATACCGGATGGGTAAGTGATATAGCAGCCGGAGTCAAGGATTCGATTACGGCATTTGACATAATAGGGCTTGTGCTGATAAGCTTTATATTGCCGGCAGTTCTTTCATGTATTTTCTGTGCAATAGAAAGAAAGCTGGGATGGATC
This sequence comes from Bacteroidaceae bacterium, assembly GCA_963589005.1. Lineage (GTDB taxonomy): Bacteria > Bacillota > Clostridia > Lachnospirales > Lachnospiraceae > RGIG5612. Next base: position 117,710 of record CAVAJR010000003.1, read on the forward strand.
AAAGAAGGAGATTTGAAGCTCTGATAATTTTTAACCTGGTTGTGTGCCGTGAACCTTGGCATGCAGACACTGTTCGAGGACGCCTGCGCTGATTGTTTTCTCGCAGTGATGCATCCTTCCGGTACGTAAGCATTTTGAAGGTGAATTATCAGAGCTTCGGAGATTAGATATGAATTCGGATGAAAGACGTCTGGCGATCAGAAGAATATTGGAATCATCAGAATCTGCCATAAGTGCCTCGGCGCTGGCCAGGCAGTTAGGAGTCAGCAGACAGATAATAGTTGGAGATGTGGCTCTTATACGGGCATCAGGATGTGACGTTGATGCAACAGCCAGAGGATATGTGCTCAGAAGGAAGCAAGCAGATTATGACGGGCACAGGTATCAGGTGGTTTGTCAGCACAGCCGCCTAGAGACCGAGCAGGAACTTACTATCATGGTTGATAATGGCTGCAGGGTAATAGATGTAATGATCGACCATCCTGTATATGGACAGCTTACAGGTTCTCTTGATATATCCAGCCGTTATGATATTAAGAAATTTATGCAGCAAATATCAGAACATGCTGCTCATTCTCTTAGTGAATTAACGGACGGAATCCATATTCATACTATAGAATATCCTGATGAAGCGGCACTTGAACGAACTCTTCGTGAATTAAAGGAAGCCGGGCTTATATATGAAGATTAGAAGGTCCCCGCAGTTAAATCTGCGGAGGACTTTTTTTAATACTTGTATAATTGTACGAAAGATGGTACATTCAAATTGCTCTATGATTTTCATGCAATTTTCATAGACAACAGCATGTTCGCATTGAAATTGTTGTTGGAATGTAACGTGTTGTGGCGATGCCAAGTGCTGCAGGGGAATGAAAATACAGCATTTAGTTATAATGATGGCCACTGAACATAATTGTGCATTCGCAGTTGGTTATATTCGAATGTGAATATGCAGGGGGAAGGTATTTGCCAACAGATGGCAACAGTAGAAAGGGGGTAGTAATGAAAAAAGATATGTTTAAGAAGGCATTGACCTGTCTATTGGCAGGCGCAATGATATTGACCATGTCTGCAGCAACATTTGCCGGAGAGTCTGGCGGCTCTGAAGGAGGTCCACCGGCAGGAGGAGGCGGCGGTGGCGGCGGTCCGACCATGCACTTCGTATCCGAGGGCATGACACCGGCTTCTGAGAGCATAGTGACATCGGTTGAAGATGCCGAGGCATACAGTCTTACGGAATTCAATCGTTCTATAACCTTGGCAGATGGCTCAACTTATTATTTTGATAAGGACAGCCTGTATCTGGGTTATGCAATTTTGGATGGACAGCCTGTGGCGACGGATTCTAATCTGGATGTGGAGGCACTTGAGAAGGTCGATGGGGTGTATCAGATTGCACCTATGGACATTGTGATTGGAGATAAGTATACAGAGGTATACTTAAGGGGTGATGAGAGCGTAGCTGACATAAGCGGTCTGATCGTATTCGAGACTCCGGATGACGGCAGCGGAGATCCTTATCTTGATGACGAGGGCAATCTTATAACAGCCAACAGCGATATGAGTGCAGCCGGTGCAGCTATTGTTTGTACAAATGGCGGTAAGGCATACGTTCATGATCTGGATTTCACATCTAATGGATTTGCACATTCATTCTCTGTAATATGGGGCGACGGAGAACACAGCACAGTATTAGATATCAGAAACAGTAACATTACAACATTAGGCGCCAATCCTATAACAGAAACGCCTGAAGGATTCTTAAGTGGCGGATTGGATTTTAATACTATGATCTGCCCGCCTTGGGTGCTCGGATTATTTGGCGGAACACGTTCGGTTAATGTGCTGAATAATAAGGCTACATTAAACGTTATCGACAGTACCATTACAAGTTCAGGCTGGGCTATATTGTCATCAGACAGCTGCTCGGATCCGGTATTTAATATTATTGATACTAAGCTTGTAGCAGCAACCAGCGATGAGGGTTACGGACTGAGTTCTGACGGATTCGTACCGGGCGGATTCGATCTGCTGGGAATCGACGGATATACAGTTGACGGTGAGACATATCAATACGGCGTCGCATATGGAACATATGCTATCGGAGGTTCGAGAGAATATTTATACGGTGTTGATATCTTAGGCACCACATATGCAACCATCAGTACAGGCTCTGCTGTTACCAATTATGCATCATCTGACGGAACAATAGATATAGTTGATGCTATAGATTATGACGCTGATACTAACAGCTTCACGAAGGTCAGCGAGACTGTGGAAGGAAAGGGCAACAATTCCCACATTTATTCTGTTTTCGGATTCATGTCTCATGGCGATGGCGATTTTGGCATATATGACGGAACAGAGGTTAATACGGAATCAGCTATATTCCTGTACAGAAACGGAGACGTTAAATATTCTGTTGCTGAATCAGCATTACATTCCAATAATGGCGTCATTCTTCAGATGATGGACAATGATGATGCGCAGGCAGGCGGCCCTGTGGCTCAGGAATTTGTTGACATGGCAGGATTCCCTACAGAGGTATATGTAGCTGAAGAAGGCGACTCTAATGCAGGTTCTCATGTGGTTGAATTCGAACTGCGTGACGGAGAGTATGCAGGAGATTTCTACAATGCAACCGGCTGGTATCATAATGAGACCTGGGGTCAGGAAGCAGATACCCTTGATCTGGTGCTTGACGGCGCAACATTAGACGGCAACATTACTAAGACCAATCTTGTTCATGCAGTTGCATATCATGAAGGTATAGAAGATGAAATAGAAGCATATAACGAGATAAATGCTCAGTATGGGTATAAGGATATTGAATATGCATATATGAACGCCGATATGGAAGTTGTAGATTCTGCAGATGATGCAGCATATGTTCAGTTTACGTATTTCACGAAGCTTCAATATTTCTTGCTGGGACATGTTATCAATAAGGCTACAGACGAGGGCAATGCAGTGATCAATGTAGAACTTAAGAATGGTTCTTCATGGATCGTAACAGATACCTGCTACATTACGAGCCTTGAGGTTGATGATACATCAACAGTTAATGGCAATGTTGAAACCGTAGACGGCGGATATATCGTATCACCGGCCAACTGATAAGTGATAAAGGAGTTCCCTCCTTAAACGTGACTTATAACAATCATAAGTCATGATAAATGGGCTGCAATGCTGAGAAAAACGGTATTGCAGCCCTTGCCTATTGGACGAAATAAGTATATCTTGTAAGCTGATTGACAGAAATCTGATAGGTGCCGTCTTTATATGGCGTGGTTTATCTTATAATTGAATTTAACTGTTATAATCTGGGCTTTATTTATGTCAATATTAGGCTGACTAAAGGTTAGGAGCAAATAATGCAGCATTATATAATCGTAAAATGGAACGACGGTGTTAGGGATAAGGGTGAAACAGCAAATGCTGTAAGAGGGCTGTATGCTGCAGCAACTGATATTCCTGGCATAAATAAAGTAACGATTAGGGAAAATGTCATCGCAAGGGAAAACAGATACGATCTGATGATAATAATTGACATGGACGAGTCGGCACTTAAGGCATGGGATGATAGCCAGCTGCATCACCTATGGAAAGAAGAATATGGACAGCTGATGGAGAAGAAGGCTATATTTGATGCTGCTGAGGATTGAATAAGCATATGCTGCTAATTTTCTGGCGCATTTTTATAGAAAACAATTGTTCTATTGTCAATAATGGGTTATCATATTGAATATTTGTAGGTATATTACCTGACTTTCGGAGTTAGACCGTAAATTATGGTGCTAAGCCAAAGGCTAAAACCTGTGGCTTAGCATTTTTTTGATCTCTCCATCGCTAAGAAAATAGGATG
>CAVAJR010000004.1:0-116600 GCA_963589005.1 Bacteroidaceae bacterium
GATAATAATGTGGGTACCTCAGGGTACCCTGAAATATTAGAGTTTAAGGCAAAAGAAAAGAGCCAGAAAACCGCGAATCTTCAAGCTCTTTCATAAAAAAACGTAAATGCGGAAGATGGGACTTGAACCCACACATTGTCACCAACGTCAGATTTTGAGTCTGATGCGTCTGCCATTCCGCCACTTCCGCAAGCGCCTGCTGATTATAGCAAATGCCTAAAACTAATTCAAGAGGATTATTTTAAGCCTATGCAATATAAGACCGTCGCCAGTGATAAAATCATCTGAAGCGACGGCCTATTATTTTATTTTTGCACCGGCTTGCAGTAATATTGTCTGAAACTATGTATGTTTATCCTCATATTTATGCCGGTGCTGCAGCATCATTCTCTTCTGTTGTTTCGAGCGGTGCTATAGACTTATCTCCATTTGCCAAATATATTACAGTCTAATTCTCTTCTATTGCTTCTAATGGATGCTGCATTCTGATTTTATTCTGCATCTTCCGCTGGTTCTGCAGCCTCATTTGCTTCTGCCTCAGATGCTGCTGATGCTGCTGCCGTTCCCTTGTTCATCAGTTCCATCAATTCCTTATCGTGGAAGTAACGAACCTCGCTATTTGCATCAAATATCATAACTGCGCCATTCTCTTCAGTAATAGGATCCCATGTAATTCCTTCCTGGCTCGGATCACCTGTCTTAGCAAAGTTGGTCCATGCTGTACAAACAACATCCTGAAGTTCATATGCCACCGGTGAATCCTGTGTAAATGTCTTGAATCGGTCAATTGTATGGAAGCAGAATGCAAGATCTGCTCCATGAGTAGCTGTTACACCGCCGAAGATCGGATATGTCCATGCAAATACATAACTGTATACCGGAGCCTCTGATACTTTAGACTTTTCAATAGCTGACCATCCCAGATCTTTGCCCAGTGCGAATCCTGTATAACTAGCACTCTCTTCAGCATTCCATGCTCGGAAATTGCAATATAACGCATCCTTTACATCGTGATCCGGATAAGCTTTCTTAAAAGCTTCAAGGATATCAGCTGCATATTCTTCTGTATATTTGTCAGCAAGTTTTGCAAGTACTTCTTCCTCTGTCATTCCTTCAGTATTGCTTGAAATTCCGTCTTCACCAACGATAGGCACACCATTCGATGCAAACTCTCCGAAGGTTGTACCGATCATAGTCGGAATGTCAGAAGACAGGTCTGAATATACTCCATCTGCAAATGTTGCAACCGGATAGAAGTCTCCGTCAACTGTCGGGCCAAATGAGCCGCCAACAGCTGCATAAGCATCAACAAGATCCTGTGTTGAAACTGCCAGAAGTTCGTCTATTGTAGTCACACCGAGATATTCCATTATGGCAGCTGTATCTGCCTTGGCTGATTCCTGCGAACGATTGCTGGATCCTCCTGACTGAGCAATAGCCTTGTGGAAAAGACCCTTTGCAGATGGAACACCCAGAAGTGTTGTAACCTTGCCGCCGCCACCTGACTGTCCGAATATAGTTACATTTTCAGGGTCACCGCCAAACTGTGCAATATTATCGCGAACCCACTCAAGAGCTGCAATCATATCACCAACACCGGCATTGCCTGAATATTTATATTCTTCACCGTAATCAGAGACATCCATAAATCCGAATACGTTTAATCTATGGTTAACTGATACTGTGACAACGTCACCATATTTTGCCATATCCGAAAGATCCTGTGCTATGCACTCGGTAGCTGAACCTGCAGAATATCCGCCGCCATGGAAGAATACCATAACTGCCTTCGGAGTCTCAGGCTCCAAATCAGTTGACCATACGTTAAGGTACTGACAATTCTCATTCTGATATTCCATGCTAAGAGGTGCAACCGTCCAGAATTTCTCATTTCCAACTGTTGTTGGAAGAACCTGTGGCGATACTTCCTTGTAAACAAGACACGGCTTGATTCCCTCCCATGAATCCGGTTTCTCCGGCATCTGGAATCTCTCAGCCTTAGCATATGGAATTCCCAGATATGTATAAACATCATTATCTACACGGCCGAGAATCTGTCCACCTTCAACAGTTACGATATTCTCGCTGTATGACAGAGAATATTTGCCTTCTGGTTCAGTTGCCTCGGCTGCTGATGCAAGACCAGCCATTGAACCAAGTGCCATACATGATGCTATTGCAGCAACAGTGATTTTCTTGAATAAAATACCTTTCATTTTCTCCTCCTATACCGGCAGCTCTCCGGCTGCACATATTTTAGTAGTGCTTTCATAATAGGGTAATTAGGTTCAATCAGAAAGGTTTCATTCTTACAATAAGGTGTCTATACTTCAAGACTTGTAATTTCTATTATCAGCAAATAATGAGGCAATCAGCCATGCTGTACATGGTCATTTGCCTCATTATCCAGCAAAAAGCGAGAGGCACCTCACAATGAAGTGCCTCCTTAAAATCATGTTGTTATTCAATAAATCATTAGAACTGTATCAATTTAATCTTAATCCCATCAAATAATATTAAGCATTAGGTTCAACCATGAACAATCCATTGTCAAGCTCTGTAACTGTACCATTTACTGTAGATGTTTCGTCAACATTAAGAACTGATACATAGCTTGTCTCTGTTACATTCCATACAGAACCATTGGTAAGTGTTACAATAACACCGTTGTTAACTGTCTCTGATGGTGTACATGCTACATCACCAAGGTATTCACGATATCCATATGTGATACCATTCTCACCAACGATATTTTCATCGCCAAATGGGATACTTCTGTCAACGCCGCCTACCTTATGCTCTGCATATCCTGATGAAATAATACCTGTAATTTCTGTATTATCCAGTGTAAGAACCAAGTTCTTGGATGTGAACTGATGGCAATTGAAGATATCTGATTCGATAGCTGTCTCGCCGTTGCAATCCTGAACATAAACTTCTACAGCCTCGTTGTAATTGTATGATCCGGCACCTTCGCCCCACATAACAGATGCAGGTCCCCAATTATCAGCGCTTGTTACATCAAATGCCTCATCCTTAGGTGCAATGCTGTCATCAAATTCGATGGTTGTTCCGCCCAGTGAACCAGGATCATCTGAGTCAAAAGCAAGTACAAATACAGGAGCATCGATCTTGCAGTTCTTTACATACAGACCTGCACCTGTAGCGCCCATTGTCATACCGCCTGCTGATTCGCCTTCTGCAGTAAGCTCATCCTGTGTATATCCGTCGCCTGTTCCCTTGTAAACAAATGCTATCTCGCCTGCATTAAGTTCTGAATCTTCACATACTGTAACACCGCCGGCTGTTGAATGGCTCATTACGATACTCTTAGTTGCATTAACAACTGTGCCGTTAACGTATGCAGATGATGCATATTCATTTGCTTCAACATTACCATAATCAGCATTAACTAAGCAGTTAGAATATACATTGATATTAGCGCCGATTGAGTATGATGAATATCCTGTACGTCCTTCAAAAATAGAAAGTTCGCAGTTTGTAAGAGTATTCTTGCCTGCGAAGTAATACAGTGAATAATCATTTGTCTGCGGAAGAGCCTCAAGATCTTCTTCTGTCTCAACTGCTGCCAGCTGCTGCAGATATTCATCTGTAAGACCTGTTGCTGCTACAGCCCACTCTGCATATGTCATCTCTGTTCCGTCTTCCTTGAAATATCCTTCGCCTTCAACATATGCTGCATTAAGTTCTTCCAGATCCTCTGCATACGGATATTCTGTTCCGTCTACAGACAGACAAGCCCAACCAAATGACTTAATAACTGTATTGTTGTAATAGATGTCATAATAATCATCAAACTGGCATGTACGAACTACGCCATGAAGTCCGAGTACCCATACTGCACAGTCTTCACCCTCTTCATCACCTGTAGCAGTAAAGTTACAGTCTGATACATAGATCGTAGGATATGCATCATGAACTGACAGACCGCCGAACAGTGATGTACGTGTAACGCCATCGCCTACTACATCAACGTCAGTTACTCTGACTACTGATGCGCCTGAAACTGCGATAGCACATCCATCACCTGTGAAGTCATTGCCGCCTGATTCATGATTGCCTGTCTGAAGAATGTGGAAATTAGAATCAGAAATATTATATTCGCCATTAACAACTGTAACTATAGACAGATTAGCTCTGTCTGCGGTAATCTCCGCACCGGATATACCATTTTCATCAATGGTTCCGTTTACAGCGTCATCAACTACAGACAACACTCCATCCTGCTTGAGAATCAATGATTCTGTACGATATTGAGATGCTCCGTCATCCCCCAATGACAGAGGCTGTACAGTAAATACTACCTTGCCTTCATATGTGCCCGGAGCCTGTGTTACAACTTCCCCATTAACAGTCATAATTACACAGTATCCGTCCTCTGCTATATACAGGTTGCCTTCCTCAAGAGTAACACCATCGTCAAATTCCAGAGTTTCAGTTATAACCTGTCCGGTTACAGGAGCCTTCTCCTCTTCAGCCGAACCACCTTCAGATGAGCCGCCTTCAGCCGAATCGCCTGCTGACTCTCCTTCTGCCTGCTCGCCTGCTGATTCCTCAGCTGCCGGGGCTCCGCCTTCAGGTGCAGGCGCAGCTGCGAATGCGCTGAAGCTCATTGATGCAACCATTGCAGATGCAAGAACTGCACATAAAATCTTCTTTGTTGCCTTCATATCCTTCCTCCTATAATTGTTTATCGATAACAACACAATCCCATTATATTATCAGAGGAAAACAAGTCAACAAAGTAAATTGTGCAAATAATAAATTCGTCACTATGTCTTATCGCAGAGTTTATTTGTTGTGAAAAATTATACATCATAAAGCGAAAGCCAATGAACTATAATTTAATTTTATAGTTCATTGGCTTTCTACTACTTTATGCTGCCATATATCGTTGCTTTAGGCTAAATATTTTTTTCGGCGCAAGCCGTCAGAAATCATTCAAGTCTGCATATTATATAATATGCGTTATGCATTCTCAGTTAATTTTCTCTACTCCGACTGCACCAGCTGCCCGTTATAGTAGAGATTGCCATTTTCATCCTTCGTGTATGCTGACAAGAATTCGTAATACATAGGCACTTCTTCTCTAGGGTATTCATGCTTCTTGCCTTCTACTACGATCCATTCGCATACTGGAATATCGTACTTATTGCAAAATGTATATGTCGTATATTTTCCTTCAGTCTCACATGTATAATCATCCTGCGAGAAGCCATATTTATTACGCCAATATTTCAAATGTGAAACAGCTGCATTATCATCAATACCTGCGGTTATATTGAATTCCTTCAGATACTTATCCTCCGTACCGTAAGAAAACAGCACTGCTATATTATGTGAATCTGTCGGAAGGTCCGCATATTCTTCATCAAAATATGCAGGTGCCCCCAGGGCTGCTGCCGCAAATATATCAGAATACTTAACTGCCATATTCTGAGCCATTCCGGAGCCATTGGAAAATCCTGTTACATAGATTCTCGAACGGTCGACATTATATCTCTCGCATACTTCTTCTACCAAATATGCCAGATAATCCGTCTCCTTGTCTATATTTAACCAATAATGCTGCTTGCCGGCAACATACAATGAGGACGGATATATAACTATGCAATTATTCTCGGCAGCTACTGATTGCCAATTGGCTCTGAATATCATATCCTCGCCATTGCCGCCGCTTCCGTGCAGGCACAATATTACTGAGCTGGCATCGCTGCTTAACACCTGACCGTCAGTAATATATAACCAATAATCCCTCTGCAGGCCTTCGTACTGTGTTCTGTAATATGTAAAATGCCAGTCATTGAAACTGAATATCTCGCCGCCTGCTATATTGCCTCTGAAGGATATCTCATTGCTCTTAATCTGTCCTATAAAATTCCTGCAAATGCTTCCGGCTACAGAGGATTCCCGATAATTACTGTCATAATTTATATAAATAGCCCCCATGGAATCACTTCCGGCTGCACTATCCGCTGATGAACATGCTGGCAGATATAATCCATCTGCATAGCTGATAAAATAGGACGTATAATCTGCATCTGCAATGGAATTCACCTTCTTCCAGAACGATATGCTGTCTGTAAGCTTGGCAGATCTGCTTTCAGCAACCAGCCACAGGCTTAATGGTTCAACATCATTTGCATTATATTGTGACAGCGCATCCGAACTAAGACCGTCTGTGCCTACCAGCACAGCTCCCACGTACCTATCCGAATGCTTTATAGCTTCCTCCTCGGCAAAATCCGATGCATTTTCATATCCGATAAGAAATACTTCACTGTCACTGTCAAGCCAGGATTGCGATATGTCATTATATACAGAATCAGCATATGACTGAGCTTCATCTGAATTGCCAGCCCAATCGAATGACAGGCAGACTACATTGAATTTGTCTAATGCCGAGAAGAAGGACCATTCTGTTTCCTCCATAAATTCTTCAATCTTCTCCCCGTATGGAACAAACAATAAACAGGTTATCTTCCGTTCATTATTCTGATCATTAATGTAAGCTGTATACTCATATCCTTCATCTGTACTATAGCTTACAACTGTTTGTTCAAGCGTCTGGTTAAGAGCCTGCGCCTCTTCAGGCGATGGCTCGCCCTCTGTTACAGCCCCGCCGGCTGACTCTCCGGGTGATTCTCCCTCCATATCATGAGTTTCATTATCAGACTCATTTGACCTAACAGTATCCGCCTCAATCTCAGTTTCATCATCACTCATATCGGCAGAGCCTGCACCCGGCGCTTCATGTTTTTCATTTTTTCCTGTAAAACTATCTGAAGACAGACTCTCTTCAGTCGAAGATTGCGTACTTGATACAATACCACAGGCTTCTAATGAGACTTGCACGATCTTACTGTTCGTAACAACTCCTGCCATGCAGTCGGCAGATAATGACATTATCAATATAACAGAAATGACTATGCTTCTTATCAATAATTTTCTTCGAATCATCAAAAGCACCCCGCATCAGCAATATCATATTATCAGGTACGCTTTGATTATAAGGGGCGTAAATTAGTTTAAGCTTAAATTTCCAACAACCCTTGTTAAATATTTATGCTAACTGTATAATCTGCTTTGGAAGTTTGTCTGCTGGCTGCATCAGACTTTTTCTTGTGTTATCAAAATGTTCAAGTGCTATGGTGCAGTTAGTTTGAAATTGCTGTACTTGCATACAGCAACCTGCTTCCATATATATTTATGTTACTGTATATAAAATATTTATTTTATGATCATCAAAGAAAGAGGTGAATCTACATGAATGACGTTATAAAAACAATTATGGAAAGAAAGAGTGTAAGAAATTATACATCTGATCCTGTTAAACATGAGGATCTCAAGGCTATCGCTGAGGCTGCCATCTGGGCACCTAATGCTATGAACAAACAAGGATGGCATTTTACAGTTGTAAGTGATCCTGCCATGATCCAGAAAATGAGTGATGCATGCCGCGTTGGTTTTACTAACTGCCCGGCTCCCATGCTTCAGGAGAGAGCTAAGGATCCTAACTTCCATGCATTTTTCAAGGCTCCTGCCGTTATCGTAGTTACAATTGCTGATGACAAATTTACAGCATTTGATGCAGGTGCAGCAGCTGAGAATATCTGCCTTGCAGCTAAGGCTCTCGGATATGGCACATGCATAACAGCATGCACAGAATTTATGTTCATGGGTGATCCTGACCTTAAGGCAGCTCTTGATATTCCTGCTGATTACAAATTTATGTGTGCGATCACATTGGGTGTTGAGGCAGCCGGCCCGGACGATCATGTTCGTGACAGAAATGAAGGCGTGATCAACTACAAATAATTACGGAGAAAAATTAATGACACCAGAATTACGCAGAGAAATTGACAAGCTCAAACCGCAGGTAATTGAAAATGCCCGCAAGATCTGGGAGATAAACGAGACCTGGCCTATTACAGGTACGAGACATACCCTTCATTTAGACGGGCGAGACATAGGAATGGTTTATTACAAGGCGCCGTCTGACCATGCTCCTTTATTCACAGCATATCACGGCGGCGGCTTCTTATTCGGCGGCAGTGCATTTGATGATGAATTATTCTCATATATGTCACATGCCCTTAATGTAAATATTGCGACCATCAATTATCGACAGGGTCCTGATCACATGGATTATACAAGTCTTAACGACTGCTATGACAGTATACTTTACTTAATCGAGCATGCTGCCGAATATGGTTTCGATCCGGAGCATGTTTCCGCAATAGGAGCATCTGCAGGCGGTAATCTGGCAGCTGCAGTTGCGTTAAAAGCTAATAAGACCAAGGAATTTGTACTTGATAATCAGATTTTGTTTTATCCGTTTTTAGATGGGGACACTGCTCCTGACAGCAAGGGCACCGGCAGCTTCTCTATTGCCATGTCATATATTATGAATGAGACTCACTTCTCGTCTGGCAAGACCAGGGATCCGTACCTGTCTCCGATATTTGCAACCAGGGATATGCTGGAAGGTCTTCCGAATGCGATCATTGCATATTCTGACAACGATAATCTGAAGTACGAGGCAATCAAATATGCAGAAATGCTGCAGGAGGCAAATGTTCCTACATCAGTATTTCTCGCTGAGAAGATGCCCCACGGATATATCGAATCCGGTTTCAAATCAGAATTGACTCCGGTAGATCGTGATTTTCTGGGACCTGACGCAGCATTATTTGACTCTGGCAAAATGCACGAAAGCTCCGTTGCAACAATTAACTTTATAAAAGAACATATGTTATAAGAGTCAGCCGTATCGTCTGCATGACCATATTGTATTCTTATAACATGAACTTAAACTGCAGCCCCTGTTCGAAATTGTCTTCACTGACAGATTTCTCACAGGGGCTGTGTCATTTTGGTATATAAATCAGACTATATTTCTGTCTGACCTTTTTCGGTGGCAATACTCATGGTCTTCCACTTTTTATTAGCATTCCTATAGAACATCAATGATATTACGGTAGCTGTGCTCCAGCCAAATGGCCATGCTGCCCAGATTCCTACATATCCCATAGCTGTACTTGAGAATACAAATGCAAGAATTACTCTCAGCAGCAGATCGGTGAATGTCGAGATTACGAATGCCTTCATCAGACTCGCACCTCTTAATATTCCATCTCCAACCAGCTTAGACGAAACTACAAAATAAAATGGCGCCAATATTCTCAGATACAGCACGGCCGATCTGACTGCCTCGGCTGACGGTTCATCAAGGAAGAATGAAACAAGCGCATTGGGGAATATCATATATATCGCAACTATCGGAATACACAGGCTCCATACAATCTTAACTCCGGCCTTAAATCCATCGTGCAGCCTGTCATATTTGCCGGCACCAATGTTCTGTGAAGCATAATTAGAGATTCCGTTAGTAAGCGTAGTAAATGAGGTAATTACAAGATTATTCAGCTTAACTCCGGCCGAATATCCAGCAATAACAGATGCGCCGAAACTGTTGATAATACTCTGAATTACTATGTTGCCGATGGATACGAAGCTCTGCTGAAGAACACTCGGTATTGCAATTACTGCAAATTGTTTAAGCAGATATGCATTAAACAGCGCCGGTTTTTCGTCGGATCGGAATTGTTTAAGTCTTAATAAAACGACCAGCAATGCCAGCACGCAGCTTACGCCCTGACAGATAAATGTTGCCCATGCAACGCCTGCCACTCCCATGTTGAAGGCACTTACGAATAAGATATCAACGCCAATATTACTGAGCGATGATATTGCAAGGAATATAAACGGTGTTCTGGAATCGCCAAATGCTGAAAATATACCGGTTGCTATATTATAGAAGAAAACAAATGGCAGTCCCCATACATATATGTCCAGATACAATTTGGAGTCGGCAAATATCTCCTGCGGTGTATTAATGAGATTAAGAAGAGACGTACTGCCCAATATACCTATCAGCATCAGGACAATACATACTATCGAGCTCGTGATCATAGACGTTGAAATAGCGGTTTTCATCGTCTTGTAATCCTTGCTTCCGAAGTATCTCGATGCAATAATTGAGCATCCTATATTGCAGCCAAAAGCAAATGCAATAAATATCAACGTTATCTCGTAACTGTTGCCTACCGCTGCAAGAGCGTTTTCACCAATAAATCTTCCTGCAACCCATGAATCGGCTATATTATATAGCTGCTGAAAAATAATACTTCCAAATAACGGTATGCAAAAGCTCCACAAGAGCTTCTGTGGATCTCCGACCGTAAAATCCTTATTCATAATCCTAGCCTCCAATATTTGTCTTGCCTGCTTTGAAATTATAAGCGCTGTTACTTACTATGTCCCGTGAGCCTTAACATGCAATGACTATTGAAAAATAATTTGCTGACAGTTTTCTTTAATCTTACATATTGGATCAGCACATAGTAAGTAAAGAATTCAACATAAAGACAGTGCCCTGCCGGCTGATATTTAAGCCTGCGGGCACTTTAAAGTCTCATTGAGATTAAACTATTTTGTTAGATCATTGGCAAATGCTTCGATTCTGTCCATTCCCTTGTTGATCTGTTCCATTGAGATTGCATAAGCAAGTCTGAAATGGTCGTCAAATCCAAAGTCTGCACAAGGTACGATCGCAACATGATAATCTTCCAACAGATATTTGGCAATGTCTGCCGCACTTGTAATTACCTGATCCTTGTATTTCATTCCAATCATCTCTGAACAGTCAACGAAGAGATAGAAGGCTCCAAGAGGTTCAACTGCCGAAAGATGCGGAATATCTATTGCACGCTTGTAGATGAATTTTCTTCTCTCATTGAACGCCTCATTCATCATTGCGACTGTATCCTGCGGTCCGTTAAGTGCCTCAACAGAAGCGGCCTGTGTAATTGAACTTGGATTAGATGTCTCATGTGACTGAACGGATCCCATTACCTTGGCTATATCTTCCGGTGAACCGGTATATCCCATTCTCCAGCCGGTCATGGCATAGCTCTTGGAAAGTCCGTTTATTGTAATCGTTCTTGCATATATCTCATCATTAAGTGATGCAATGCTTACATGCTGCTGTCCGCCATAGATAAGATATTCATAGATTTCATCTGCAATTACATATATATCCTTCTCAACTGCAAATGCTGCGATCTCCTCCAGTTCTTCTCTGGTATAGATCATACCTGTAGGATTGCAAGGAGAATTTATGACAACTGCCTTGGTCTTGCTTGTATATGCTTTCTCAAGATCCTCTCTTCTGACCTTGTAAGAATTCTCCTTCTCACATCTTACAAATACAGGAACGCCGTCACACAGCTTGATTATCTCCGGGTAGCTCAGCCAATACGGAGCCGGGATAATAACTTCATCTCCCGGATTTAAGATAGCCTGGAAAGCATTAGTAAGAGAATGTTTAGCACCGTTGCTTATTACGATCTGACTTGGTTTATAATCAATTCCGTTAACTTCCTTCAGCTTGCGGCTTACAGCTTCCTTCAGATCAGCCGCACCGGAAGCCGGAGTATATTTAGTATATCCAGATTCAATAGCTCTGCATGCAGCCTCGCAAATGTTCTCCGGCGTATTAAAGTCAGGCTCTCCAGCACCAAAACCTACAACATCTATTCCCTTTGCTTTCAGTTCCTTCGCCTTTGCTGAGATAGCCAATGTAGAAGAAGGCTTAACAGCTAATGCTTTTCTAGACAATTCCAATGACATAAATAAACTCCTTTCGAAACTCATAATCAAGTCCGAATTTTATCACATTCCACTTCATTTGTATACAAATTTCATGTCATAAATTTGTATATAATGTCTTGACAAATATGCGCAGTTTCTATGCATTGTTATCTGCATGCAGTGCATAGAATCTGCGTTTTTCTGCATACATTTGGGAGTCCATGTGGTTTAAAAATGTCTCGGCGTCGTCCTTATCCGTAAATTGTGCATATCCCATTGCCACGCTTATAGCAAATGGCTCGGCTCCTGACTCATTGAATCTGGCGATATTGTTATTTATCTCCTCCATTACAGAACGCACATTTTTTTCTTCTACGCCCGGCAGCAAAACGATAAATTCATCGCCTGCATACCTGATCGCGATGCAGCCATCAGGTATTGATTTAAATAATATATTTCCTAATATACAGATTGCCTTGTCTCCCTTACTGTGACCGAACTTGTCATTTATCTGCTTAAAATCATTTATATCCATCATGAGTCCATACAGATCATTTTGAAAGGTTCCGTCATTATGTTCTCTTTTTTCGAGGATGCCATTCAGATACCTTCGGTTGTACAAACCGGACAGTTCGTCTGTATATATATTTTCCGTATATATCTGCATCTGAACAAATGTCATTGCTATTGCCACTGATACCCATGATGTGGATATTCCGTAACAAAACAGCTGAACTATAACCCCCACAAAACATGGTCCTATAAAAAGCCATACAGGAAAGAAATTCAGACTGATTCCGTGTTTTTTAGAATGATAAACGAGATAAATACTATAGCCAAAATATATTACAAGCGTTATATATCCCAGGACTGCTCCATCAGTTCTCTGATATATATTATCATCAGACACCTTAAACAAGATTCCTGTGCCAAAAAGATTGCATATAATAGCGGCAATCTCAATAAGCCACGGAATCATCACGAATTTTACCTTATGAAACGTCCTTCTGAAATTTCGATAAATACGAAGATCCACATATAGGCACCACAACAGTGCTATGCTGACTGTACCCAAAAGACACAGGCTGTTGGATATGTAATTGATTGCTATGCCGCCCGCAATGTCCTGACCATCTACCAGGAACGAAACTGTCTCGAACAGCGCTCCGCACAAATTCACAATAGCCATGCCATCGTAGATTTTGTCCTCTGTATGGATATTTTCCCTATTGTTCCTCCTGCAGATCAGCAGAAACAACATCATCAATACGGCGATCCCATTTGCCACCGCTATTTCTTCCAAAGCTACCATTTATCTTCATCCTGACGTTTTTATTTTAGCTATTACCGAATGTTGCATGCCAGATGGCTCACATATGCAGTCCGTTCTATTGGTTCTGCAAATCCAACGGCATTTTTTTATTCTTGAAATAATACTCCCGATCGTGTTCATTTATTTCACGCAATATTCTGCACGGATTGCCTACCGCCACAACACCCGACGGCAGATCCTTAGTTACAACACTTCCTGCACCTACTACAACATCATCACCAATGGTAATACCCGGAAGTATTATTGCTCCTGCTCCTATCCAGCAGTTTCTTCCGATATGAATAGGTGCATTGTACTGATATCCGCTCTCACGCAATTCAGGAAGAATCGGATGTCCTGCGGTGGCAACGGTAACATTCGGACCGAACATGGTATAATCACCTACATAAATGTGAGTATCATCTACGCATGTTAGATTAAAATTTGCATAAACTTTTTTGCCGAAATGCACATGATGCCCTCCGAAGTTAGCATGGAAAGGCGGCTCAATATAGCATCCTTCGCCGATTTCTGCGAACATCTCCTTCAGCATAGCCTGTCTTTTTTCAGCTTCAGTCGGTCGTGTCTGATTAAACTCATACAACCGGTCAAGACATTCTGTCTGCCATTTCGTAATCTCGTTATCGCTCGGAAGATATAACTCCTGCGTGTGCATTCTTTCCTTCATCGTACTCATTTTGCATTCTCCTTGTGTGGCATCGCCGCTCTATTTCCAATGAATTACTGCTTTCAGATTTTTTTATTATAACATTATTCAAATTTTTATTGTAGTCAAACAGCAGGGCTTAATCATAACTTCTTACTATAGGTTTCTGATTTATTTCCAATTTATTTATCTATGGAAAAGCAGCATGTTTTTCGCTATTTCTATTGAAAAGTCAGGATTTCTATGCTTAAATTCCATTGAAAAAATTCAGGGAGGTTTTAAAAATGGGAATTGTTAAAGAATTCAAGGAATTCATTAATCGTGGAAATGTTATCGATATGGCTGTCGGCGTTGTTATAGGTGCCGCATTTAAAGCAATCGTAGACTCGGTTGTAAGTGACCTTATCTCACCTATCATCGGAATTATATTTAAGCAGGATTTTTCGTCACTGTCAGTTACGATCAACGGATCAGTTTTTACATATGGCAACTTCATAATGGCTGTAATCAATTTCTTCCTTATAGCTATTGTTCTCTTTTTGTTTGTAAAGGCTGTGAACAAATTCAGGGATGAGAAGGCTAAACTTACGCATAAAGAAGAAACGGCGCCGGCACCTACCACCAAGAAATGTCCGTTCTGTCAGGAAGAAATCTCCATCGAAGCTACCAGATGTCCTCATTGCACATCTGAATTAGATAAATAAATTTCTTCAGTAGATACTTACCGCTGCCGTGGCGCATGTCGTGATAACACAGCAGCCGTTTGGAATCAAGCAAAACAGGCGATTTTGAACAGTCGCTGCGTACCGATACCCACAGCACATCGGAATTTATATTTTTGTTCAAAAAAGGCTGCCGTACACATCTATACAGCAGCCTTTTTCTTTTTCGTATTATTTTTCTGATTTTATGACACTTTACTGCCTCATACCACGAAACAGAATTATCATTTTATTATTTCTCCCAATGATCTTTCTCTTCTGCATACAGTGAAGGCAGGATCTTAGAAAGATTTGAGAATTCCTTTACATTATGGTGAAGCAGATTCCATGGTCCCTCCTTCGGAATTGTAACTCCGTCCGGAATGCATTTTACTGCCTTGCCGTCTATTATCTGCCAGCCAAACCAGAATCTGGAACGAAGCAGTGAACCTCCCTCTGCAGGGCGCAGGAAATGCGTCATAACAACCGGGATATCCGGCTGTTTGTCATCTCCGATAATCTGACAATTTGCACATATAAGAGCATTGCAAACCTCTGTGTCAACCTTGCTTTCATCATATCCGAGAACCGATGGACGTTCAAAGTGAATTCTAAGCATACCGGCCTTGCCTGTTCCTATATCTTCCCAGATATTATGAACGCTGCCCCAGTGACGCTCACGCATTGACTTAGTCATATCAAGTGCCTTAGCCGGATCCTCCAGATAAACATCATAATGGTCTTCATTATCCCAGCATGCATAACGAAGACGGTCAATCGGATGCCATGCAAACCACCAATCAAACATCTCACCTGTTACATCAGGGAAGAATGTCTTATTAGCAATAAGAGCTGTTCCGTCTTCTAACTGCCACCAGCCGAATTCGCCCGGCAGCTCGCCCGGCAGGAACAAATCATTTCTGTCCTGAATACGAAGTGCCAGCTTATTATCCAACGGCTCATCAGTGATCATATCATACTTAGCCTGCTCTCCGGCATAGATATCTGCTGCATAATACTTATAAAAACTCTTCTGACGATCTGCATTTGATGCAGGAACTTTATTTGCCATAATCATGCTCCTTTACTTTGTCCTTTGCTGCAAATATTCAAAACCAAATTCACCCATGAACCATGACCAAAATATTTGTATCTCCATGTTTTTATGAAATCTCTTTTCTCATAAACACACAGATACCGGAAATGGCGCTACCTATCAGTAGTTTAGTAAATTGGGTTCTGAATTTGTTACTTTCTTAACGCTTACATTATAAAATCGCATAAAAATTCCTGCAAGATGGCTTGCATGAATTCTGTTTTGTTATTTATTCCTATCAGGACTTAGTATTATTCTCCGCTTACGTTGGGGCGAAGCATTTCTATAAATTTATGCAGCGATGGTTTCTTATTATTTTCATTCCACGAACAGATGATACCGGCCTTTTCGTCCTTTACAGGTATTTTGGCAATATCTGCATAATCAGGAAAATCAAAAAAATCATCCGTAAACAGCACTACATTACTATCGTTATGAAAGAGATAGCGTATGCTGTATGCATTCTTATATTGAGCAGCTAGCCTTGGCTTCACCCTATACGGGCGGAACCTTTCGGCCAGATCCTGCTCATATGAACCCTGAATTCCGGGCTTTTCACCATGTTCCAGTATTACAAAGTTCTCATATAATATGTCAACCATGCTGAGCGAGGCCCTTTTTGCCAATGGATGGTTCCTGGACATAACGAGTCTGGCATCGCTGCATGCCGCCCACTTCCACGCAAATCCCATCTCATCCAGCGAATAGCGTTCAAAATCAGGAACCATGATTGCATCATACTCGCCCATCTGAAGGCCTCTTTCAAGGTCTGTCATATAATCTGTTGACAATTCAAGATGAATCTCCGGATACGTCTTCTTTAGTCTTTCCTGAAAATTCCAGAAATATCGTTCCGGTCGTGCGGTATTCAGTAACCCTATCTTAAGTTCTGTATCAGCTTCTTTTTGTAATGAAGCTGCCCTTATATAGCTGTTATGCATTGCACCAGTCTGTTTCTTCCAATCCTGATATAAGATCTTCCCTGCATCTGTCAGATGTATTTCTCTGGTTGTACGCGTAAAAAGCATCAGCCCCAGTTCCTTTTCCAACTTGGCGATGCTTTTGCTTACAGCAGACTGTGTCATATGCAGATAGTCACTAGCCCTGGCAAATCCTCCATATTCTGCTACATTCAGAAATACTATAATCTGCTGGATCGTAACGCCAGCCAACGAAAAGTCCATGCCTCATCCTCCTGAATTTCAACTTGATAAGTATATAATCATGCAAGAATATTTGCAATTGTATTTATTCCACAAGGGAATAATTATATCCTATACATTCATTGGACGACTTTTAGAAAAATAAATTATAATACGCCAGTGTTTTATCAGAGTTTTATAAAAAAAACAAACATATGCAATAGGCTCTGATAAATAATATTTACTTATATCTTACTTATTATAGGAGGGTTTGTTATGAATAATACCAAAAGTAATTTTGGCAAATGGGGATGGTCAATGATCATCTATTGTGCCATCAGTTACTACATCGCAGCTGTACTGTCTACTGATACACTCAACTGGTTTCCTAGTGCATTCGCTTCATTAAGAGGCTGGGGCGACAATTTTGTTAACCTGTGCAATACCATGTCCGGTATCGGCGGATGGATCAGCGTTGTTGCTGCTATTGTATTCAGTATTATGGCTGCAAAAAAGGGAAGCCGCTTCATGGCAGTTTTAGGAAATATTATCTGCGGTATAATCTGCATTATATTTGCACTTACCACAAATATGACTGTATTTCTTATTATGATCGTTCTGTTAACCTTCGTTGCAGGCAACATCCAGCTTAATGTTGTTCCTAATAACATTATGAACATCTGGTTCCCGCATAAGAAGGGTCTGGCTCTTGGCTGGGCTTCCATGGGTCTTCCTATCTGTACAGCAACCATTGTTCTTATCTTAAGTGCTATTGGCAATCCTCAGACAGCATATATCATTATCGGTATTGTTTGCTTTGTATTTGCCGGAGTATCTATCTTCTGGGCTAAGAACACACCTGAGGAGGTTGGTGCAACACCTGATAATGAGCCGATCAATCACGAGGAGGCTGAAAGATTAATGAAACAGCAGGAGGCTGCTGCAGCTAAAATGACATTAAAGGTCATCGCAAAGGACAGAAATACATGGCTTATCGGCTTTGGTCACGGTTTCTTATGGATGACAACTCTGGGACTCGTATCCAACTTCGTTACAAAATTATGCATGGTAGGCATTGAATCCGGACTTGCTATTAAGATGCTTACGGTAGCAGCTATCGTCGGCATCATCGGAAGCTATATCTGGGGACTCCTGGATCAGAAATTCGGAACCAAGAATGCTTCCCTTATCTATGCCGTATGGTATGTGGTAGCTCTTCTTCTTATGATCTTCCAGGATGGCTCAATGTTAATGCTCTATCTTGTAACCTTCTTCGTCGGATTTGGTATCGGCGGTATCGGTAACCTTATTCCGTCAATTATCGGAACATGCTTCGGAAGATTCGGATTTATCCAGGCTAACCGCATCATCGCTCCTATCAACACTGCAGTTCGTTCTACAGCCTTCGTTGTAATCGGTCTGGTTGGCGTTGCTAATATCAATACAGCATATTATGTATTCTTGGCTTGCTCAGTAGTTGCGATCATTCTCATTGCATTTATCAAGCCTAAGAAATATGAATAATCAGCAAACAATGTTTTCACTTCATAAGTGCAACATATAACACCTGAAAATCCCCGCAATTTATTAGTCTATCCTCTCCCATGACGATAAATATGCGGGGATTTTTTTAATTCAGCATATCTTTGTGTCATTTTTCAGGTCATTTAACGGCCTAATAATTAAGTTGTATTCGTTATCGGTAAGTGCAAGGTGGTATCTAATATTTTGCTATGAATTTCATTTTCTATTGTAAGTTTATTATCCTTATGCTAATATCGCAGAGGTATTTTAAACACCTAGCAAATATTTATTTGCCACTCAAGGAGGTTTTTATGTCATTCTCAGCACCTGTATATAGCAAACAGATCATCAGCGAACGTCTCAAAGAACTATTATCCTCAAGGCTTAGGGCGTTTAACGAAGCTCATCCCTACGAAAAAAAGCTTACTCAGAAGGATTACATCAGTAATGTACTGGGATTGAATCCTGAACGTGTCAGGTCGTATACTAAAGGTGAACGTTCTAATGTTATACCTCTTGATGTGGCGTGCGATCTGTGCAGCAAATTAGGATGTACGATCAATTATCTTCTCGGCGAAGATGACATTAGTTCTGATTCGTGCATAAGCGAAAAAACCGGCTTGTCAGAAGACGCAGTAAAGCGACTGGCTGCAGCTAATAGCAGCAACGTGACCGCCGACAATATATCTGACAGGATCAATGAACTTTATGAAAAAATAACCGATGAAGAGGATGAATCTGCTCTGTCTGACCTTTATGATGAGATTGCTGACCTGGAAGAACAGATGCCTGAAACAGATATTCTGCCTTCAATAATTGACAGAATTATCCGTATGACATCGTTTCCATATATCGTAAGTGAATATTTAAACAGCTTAGAACCGTCCATCATATCCGCCGGCAAAAAGAATAGCTTTCAGAATTCCAGCAGTGAGCTCTTCTCTTCCAACAGCCTTACAGTATCAACGGATTCAGACAGATCATCAGTTTATATAACAGGCTTTGGCAAGGAATTTTATGTAAACAATAATATTCTGATAAATTCCGAAATCATTAAACAGGCTCTTATCAAGAAGATGCAGCAAGAACTGGATCGTGAATTGAAATCTGCACGTGAACGATCATTAAAATCACTGTTCGATGGAGAAGTATAAATTGCCAGTGTCGCGAAAGTAAATTTAGCACAGGTGGTCGGCAATTGCTGCAGCAATTTGGCAGCCGGCACATGAGATAAAAGTAAATATTACCGCTATTCCTGTGTTTGTAATTTCTTATATTCAGCTGCTTTATGGTTCAGCGAAAAAAACATGACATACAATAAAAAAGCCGGAAATGCTGAATCAGCTTTCTCGACTTTCTAAAATCGGTGTGACGGGATTCGAACCCACGGCCTCTGCGTCCCGAACGCAGCGCTCTACCAAACTGAGCCACACACCGACAGCCTCGTTATTATACCACAATCCAATCGTATTTCAAGTATGAGATGTATCATTTATGTTATTTCTCTATTCTTGGAATTACTATGCGAAGCATGATAAATTCAACGGCAAAAAATATTGCTGCAGCCAGAAGTATTATTTCAAACATATGACCTGTTATTAATACTATTGAAAACAATTTCGGAAAAAGTATGACTGTCAGGAATGCAACAGCCGTTATAAAAATAACCAGTCCTATCTTCCATATATTTACCCTTCCGCATATATTAAATACCGTACAGATGCCTAATAACATCATAAGATAAGTGGCAGCTGTGGACAACTGCTCACTGCCTGCATGCGTGATATTTTTAAGAGCAAAAGCAGCTATAGCCAATGTAACAGCTTCCAGTATTCCCACTGGTATCGCTGACATAAATACATTTTTCAGAAAACTGCCGCTTATTCGCCTTACATCCGGTTCTAAAGCAAGCAAAAACGATGGGATGCCTATTGTAACAGCACCAATCAATGTAACCTGTATATTCTCAAATGGATATGCTATTCGTGAAAACAGCATGAATATGAAGGAGAATATAAATGCATAAGTCGTCTTGGTCAGATACAATGCTGCTGATCGCTGCAAGTTATTGATCGACTTGCGTCCCTCTGCAACAACCAAAGGAAGAGAAGAAAAATCCGAATCCAACAATATCAGATTTGCCACATTTCTGGCCGCATCCGCACCTGACTGCATGGCAATCGAGCAGTCCGCTTCTTTAAGCGCCAATACATCATTTGCCCCATCTCCTGTCATGGCAACTGTATGTCCTGCACCTTGAAGCACTTTAACAAACCGGCGTTTCTGATCTGGTGTAACCCTGCCGAATATATTATATTTCTTTACTGCTTCTGCAATATCTTCATTAGTTTTCAGAGTTGATGCATCAAGCCATTTATCCGAGCCCTCAAGTCCGGCTTCTGCAGCAATCGTCGATACTGTCTGCGGATTATCTCCTGATATAACCTTAATGCCCACTCCTTCTTTTCTGAAATCAGCCAGCACTGCCTTGGCAGATGCTCTTACCCTGTCAGCTATAACAATTAACATTAATGCCCTTATATCTGACGGAGGCGCAGACACTTTTCCATCTGTGTTTTCTACAATTTCATCGCTATGGGCAAATAATACTACTCTTTTTCCCTGTTTTGCATATTCCTGTATTTTATCACTCACATACCTTAACTTGTCTCCTAATATGCGTTCCGGAGCTCCAAGTATATATGAACCCTGTCCTCTGATTGAGACAAGGCTCCATTTTCTGTCTGATGAAAATGGTATTGTGGCAACTGCCTCTTCTGCATCATTATTACAATTAATATTATGATCAACTATTTCCTTGCTGTATGAATTATGATGCCTGTTTTCGTTAATATAATTCCTTATGGCCGTTATGGTTGGATTCTCGTCCTTAATTGTATCTGCGAAGATTTCCAGATGTTCCATAACGTCGGTATTCTCCTCTTGAAGTTTTATAAGCTTCTCCACCTTCATTTTGCCTTCCGTTATGGTTCCGGTTTTATCTAACAAAAGCATATCAACACGTGCCAGGTTCTCAACACAATACAAATCCTGCACAAGTGTCTTATGCCTGGATAATCTGACAACGCTTACAGCCAGCACTACACTTACCAACAAAACAAGTCCGCCTGGGATCATTGAGGATATTGCTGCAACAGTCTTGATCATTGCTGACGAGAAATCAAGGGAATTTCTAAAGAAGTTATTCCATATAACCAGCGCCGCCAGCGGAATTATACATATGGTAATAACCTTCACTATCGTATTAACAGATTTCATTATCACAGATTCAGGTTTTTTATAATTTCTTACATTTGCTGTGATCTTATTTACATAATTATCAAGTCCTATATGTTCAACCTCTGCCATAACCTGTCCGGATACAACAAATGAGCCTGACAATATATGATCTCCCACACTTTTGCTTATCGGCTCACTCTCTCCCGTAAGAAGGCTTTCATTCACCTGGCACTGTCCGTCAATAATTACTGCATCAGCGCATATCCTGTGACCTGCCTGAAGTCGCATGATCTCGCCAAGCACAATATCCTTAACCTGTATCTCCCGGATAATCCCATCCCTCAAGGCATATGCCTTAGGTGCTGTCATAATGGAGAGCTTATCGATAGTTTTCTTGGCTCTTATCTCTTGGAATGAACCTATAGCAAAATTCCATATTACAACGAGAAAAAACAGGGCATTCTTCAATGACCCCGATAATATAATACATATAAGAAGAACAACATTAATCAGGTTAAATAAAGAAAGCAAATTATCAAGAATAATTTGCTTATACGTCTTAGTCTTTATATTTATTTCGCCGTTAACAAGACCCTGAGAGATCTTTTCATTTACCTGTTCCGTTGTAAGCCCTGTTTTAATTTTAGAACTTTTATCCATTTTTATCATGTAATATTGAGATTTTGCTGCACCGTCGCGCTTCATTCCTTACAGTTATCCGGAATTTATTTTGAATTGCGCAGCTAAGACTTGCTTATTGTGCAGCATCCATTCACTACTGTTCCTGCTCCTGTTCAGGCAGAACCTTTATTCTAACCTGCTCAATCTTAGGTCCGTCGACCTTCTCAACCGTAAGAAGGATTCCATCAACAGTTACTGTATCGCCTTCTTCCGGAAGTCTGTCCAGTTTTTCTATGATCAGTCCTCCGATGGAATCATATGCCTCTGACTGAAGGTCCGTTCCTATCTTAGCATTCAGATCAGACAAGCTGGATGAGCCATGCATAACATACTCATCAGTTCCTTCCTTGATGAATTCATCCTCCTCGTCTTCATCATATTCATCACGGATATCTCCGACTATTTCCTCCAGAAGATCTTCCATGGTAATTATTCCCACTGTGACTCCATACTCATCCATGACTGCCATCATATTAGTATGTTTTTTCTTCATTTCAAGGAAGAGCTCTGCCAAATGTTTCTGTTCAAACGTATATGGAAGTTCACGCATAATATCTGATATATTGAATTTATTCAATTTCTTCTGAGGCATGAAGATAAAGTCCTTGAGATTAACCATGCCTATGAAGCTGCTTTCGTCTTCACTGAAAACGGGAATTCTTGTATAAAGATTCTCTGCAAATATTTTCTTTAAATCTTCATATGATGAATTCACCTTAATAGATGTAACATTTACTATCGGCACCATAGCCTCTCTTGCTATAGTATCCGTGAAATCGAATACATTATTTATAATATCCTTTTCGCCGCTCTCAATAACGCCCTCTTCCTCTGACACCTCGACAATTGACCTGATCTCGTTTTCTGTATAAGACTCTGTTTTGCCGTTCTTATCAACTCCCAACAACTTAATCACCCCATTGGCGAGAAAATTAATTGCAGCCGCTATAGGTGTGAAAATTATCATCAGAATACGAATATACGGAGCAAATTTAAGGGCAATCTTACTGCTATTATATGTTGATATAGTCTTAGGCGTAATCTCGCCAAAAACCAGCACAAGCAGCGTCAGCACGCCTGTGCCTATACTTACGGCCCAGCTGCCTATTGCATTTTGTACAAAAACAGTCGCCAGTGATGAAGCACCCAGATTAACGATGTTATTGCATATAAGAATAACACTTAACATCTTATCTCTGTTGGATAAGACCTTTTCCAGGATCTGGGCATTCCTCTGATGCTCTTCAATCATAGATCTCAGCTTGTGAGGGCTGATGGTTATAAGCGCTGTTTCTGATGCAGAAAAAAACGCTGACAGCATGAGTAAGATTATTATAATTACAATATATAAAATGTCAGATAGCATTATTCAAAATTTCCGATAGCAAAATTAATTTCAAAAGTATCGTCACATTGCCCGCATGCCGCAAACTTGACAGTCATTGTGAAAGCACAATCGGCTCAGCGGTTTTCAGGCAATGGCTGCTTGCCGAGATTCATGGCAAGCAGCCATTGCTTAATTTAATATTACTTCGCAACAATATTTATAATTCTTCCCGGAACATAAATTTCCTTAACAATATTGCCGCTTAATTTATCGCCCAGCGCTGCCTTGCCTGCTGCAATAGCATCATCCTTAGAAGCATCTGCAGGGATCTTAACTGTGCATTTAAGTTTACCATTTATCTGAACGCCAAT
Source organism: Bacteroidaceae bacterium (assembly GCA_963589005.1). Taxonomy (GTDB): domain Bacteria; phylum Bacillota; class Clostridia; order Lachnospirales; family Lachnospiraceae; genus RGIG5612. Next base: position 23,738 of record CAVAJR010000004.1, read on the forward strand.
CTCGATCTCGTCATCCTTGGTAAGTGCCTCGTCATATGTCGGCCAGCCGAATTTGCTGTCAAATACAGTCTCCTCATGTCCATATGCCTGCCACATTTCCTCTGCAATATGAGGTGCGAACGGAGCAAGAAGTCTGATAACTGTTTCCATAGTCTCACGGTCAATTCCGCCACTGGCCTTAGATATATCAACAAGCTTGTTGGTATACTCCATAAAACCGCTCACTACAGTATTAAGGCTGAAGGATTCCAGTCTCTTGGTAATGTCGCATACCATCTTATTTCTTGTCTTGATCATCTCATCTGTTGCTTTAATATCAGCATCAGCATTGGCCATAATAAGCGAATACAGACGACATAAGAATCGGTATACACCATCGATTCCCCTTTCATCCCAGATAGAATCCAGCTCAGGCGGTCCGATAAATAATTCATACAATCTCAACGCATCGCAGCCATAATCCCTTACCATATCATCAGGTGATACAATATTGCCTAATGATTTGCTCATCTTAGTTGCTGCTCCCGTGACTCTGTCACGACCACATACCATACCCTGGTTAAACAATTTCTTAAATGGCTCATTAAAGTCAACAACTCCGATATCATTTAAGAATTTTGTATAAAATCTCGAATAAAGAAGGTGTAATACTGCGTGTTCTACGCCGCCGATATACATATCTACCGGCAGATATTTGTCAGCCTTTTCACGATCTACAAGAGCTTCCTTATTATGAGGATCAACATATCTGAGGAAGTACCAGGAAGATCCGGCCCACTGCGGCATGGTATTTGTCTCACGTTTAGCAGGGGCACCGCAGCAAGGGCATGTGGTATTAACCCATTCATCAATAGCTGCAAGAGGTGATTCGCCTGTGCCTGTCGGCTGATAGCTCTCTACATCCGGAAGCAACAGCGGAAGCTGTTCCTCCGGAACAGGAACATTGCCGCATTTCGGGCAGTGCACGATAGGAATAGGCTCGCCCCAATATCTCTGGCGAGAAAATACCCAGTCACGAAGCTTGTAATTAACCTTCTTCTTACCGATTCCTCTCTTCTCTATCTCCTCAGGTGCGTTTTTCTTAAGTTCAGCGCTCTGCCTTCCTGTCCATTCTCCTGAATTAATAACTATACCAGAGGCTGCCGTATAAGCCGCCTCAGACACATCCACATCCTCGCCATCCGGTGAAATAACAGGGATAATAGGAAGGTTAAACTTCTTCGCAAATGCATAATCACGATCATCGTGAGCCGGAACGCACATAATGGCACCTGTACCATAATCAGCCAATACATAATCTGATAACCAGATCGGAACCTTCTCTCCGTTAATAGGATTGATAGCATAGCTTCCGGTAAATACGCCTGTCTTTTCCTTGTCAGCCATTCGGTCGATATTGGACTTCATGCTGGCCTCGTAGATATACCTTTCTACAATATCCTTATTTTCCTCAGTTGCAAGCTTCCTTGCAAGCTGGTGCTCCGGTGCCAGAACCATGAATGTAGCACCATAGAGAGTATCAGGCCTTGTTGTATATACAGTTATCTTATCTTCTTGTCCTTCAACGGTAAAGTCTACCTCTGCACCATAAGATCTGCCGATCCACTCGGTCTGCATCTTCTTTACCTTCTCCGGCCAATCCAACGTATCAAGATCATCAAGAAGTCTGTCAGCATATGCTGTGATCTTCAGCATCCACTGACGCAGATTTTTCTTGGTAACCTCACTGTGACAACGTTCACATTTGCCGTCAACGACCTCTTCATTGGCAAGTCCTGTCTTACATGACGGACACCAATTGATTGGCATCTCCTTTTCATAAGCCAGACCATGCTTAAACATCTGAACAAAAATCCACTGTGTCCATTTGTAGAATTCCGGATCTGTTGTATTAACCTCTCTGTCCCAGTCATACAGCGCTGAGATCTCATTAATCTGTTTCTTAATATTTGCAATATTTTCTGCTGTAGAGATGCTTGGATGAATTCCGTTTTTTATAGCATAATTCTCAGCCGGAAGTCCGAATGCATCCCATCCCATAGGATGAATTATGTAATGCCCCTGCATCAGCTTATATCTGCTCCATACATCACTTATTACATAACCTCTCCAGTGTCCGACATGAAGTCCGTGTCCTGAAGGATATGGGAACATATCCAGACAATAATATTTAGGCTTTTTGCCGTCATCAACATTTACCGGGTTCTCCTGCCAGGCAATGTTCCATTTTTTTTCAATCTCCCTATGATTGTATGCTACTTTCATTGATTCCTCCAATTTTATCTCAAAAGTCCCTGTCAGCATCTTCAAAAAGCTAACCCCGCTCACGCAGATAGCTGAATAAGACTCAAATTTATTACGCATATACGCTTCTTCGAAATATTAACATTGACTGTTATGATAACACGATTAGTGTGCAAATACAACGCTTGTATAATGGAGCTTGCCGCTGTTTTCCGCAGCATACTGCCATAACATTTTCCGCCGTAAGAACACGTACTCATTCAATGATACTTAAACCCCTGCCATGGCAATAAATGAACTGCTGCTAATGTATTGAGACGATTATGCAGTAATAAACTGCTGCATAAAAAAAGCTGCCTTACCTCGCAGCAAAACAGCTTTATACAGATTGTTTTCCTATTTCCGTTTATAATTCTGTCGATTATAAATCTCATTCATCACACTTAACGTAATTGTATTACTCAATAACTACACGATCCTGAAGCGCATTATAAACTCTCTCAGCCTTGTATTGTGTCTCTGTAAATAACCACAGCCAGGTTTCGCCGGCACTCTCCTTAAATGCCTCTAATTCATCGCTTGTTGCCATTCCCTGAGATACTATATAGTCTGTAAGAGCTGCATCAATCTCTTCTTGAGTACATTCAATTCCCAGGTCGTCTAATATTTTGTCGAAAACTAATGCATTTAAAACAAGACTTCTTGCTTCCTGTTCTATAAAATCTTCTGCCGAAACAAACCCGGCCTTTTGAGCCATCTCATCCTCGGTGATCTGCGATGATGCTGCATAATATGCTATCTCATTCTCTGCATATTCCTTCATCATGTCATATTCCTTCTGAGGATATGATACAACCTGTGCGTTGCCCAGTAATTCAGCGAAAAATGCTGCTCTATAGTTCTGGCTGTACAATGTCTCCTTTATATACGCCTTAGCTGCATCTACAGTATCTAACTGCACTCCGTAATATGCCTCAGAGTATTCCGACATTATCTCATCTGTTATCTCCGGTGCCTCCGGGAAAATATCCGAAAATGCCGCCGTAAGATCTGTCGACATACTGTCAATATAACTCATAACAACATCGTCAGAGACATCAATTGTATTCTGCTGCAGAGTTATAACTGAATAGTCGCCAATTGTCACTTCCCCGTCTTCTGACAGTGTAATATCATCCGATTGCTGCTCACTTTCAGTCATTTCAATATCCTGTGACAGTGTTGTTTCCTCCGGTACTGCTGCATCTTCTGCTGCAAATGTACCTAATGCAGACACTGACAATATAACTGTGCCGATCATAAATGCAAATACTTTCTTCATATGGTTTTACCCTCTCCTTTACTTAATTTCGTTGATATTATCAAAGAAAAGGATCTCAATCAAGAGACCCTTTTCCCAAAATCTTATAAAGTTTTATATGAAATCTATCATATGTTTCTTGCTTGATTTTTATTAATTATTACCTGTTTTTTCTGCTCTTTTTGAAGAAGAAAGTAACTGCTGTTGCGATGCATGCTACACAAGCGAGCATTATTACTATCCACATCAAAGTATTGTTTGTATCACCAGTCTTAGGTATAGGAGCATTCTGTCCAGGTCCCGCCTGCTTGTCATTATCAGCTGGCTTAACATCTGGTTTGCTGTCATCCGGTTTAACATCCGGCTTAGTGTCCGGTTCAGAATTTTCAACGAAGAATGCTGCTACTGCTGAGCCGCCTTCATATTCAGCCTCAATTTCATGAGTTCCATTGCTGAGCTGTTTCAGATAAGCTGCCGGAAGTGTGATCACTGTGCTGCCTTCAGCAACCTGGTAATCCCTTGCATCTACATCCTTGCCATCAATTCTGATTACGAGGAATGCCTTAACACTGCCGTTTACTCTGAATGTCAGGCCATCCTTGCCTCCTGTCCACTTAGAGCCATCTCCCTCTATGAACTGGTAATCATGTTCAATCATATCCGTGATTTCATAAGACAGATCATCTATCTTTACGCCGTCTGTTACACCATACATATCGCGTTCATATGTATCCTGTGCTACATCCCATGAAAGAAGTGAGTATCTCTGTGAACCACTTCCGGTTCCCTGAAGAAGATATCCGGCGTGACCATATGTGAAATACAGAGGAATATTTTCTGTTGTCTTATCTGTGTAGCTAATAACACTGGTTATTTCCTGACCAGGTTTAAGGTAGAATTCTGATTCTCCCTTAGAATGATCATGTCCAAACAGGTACGTAATATTCATACCTGTTTTTGCATACTCATTGAGAAGGTTAACAATTTTATTAGCATTATTTATATTGTATGCTGCTTCTCCTGCCCAATCATCCAGCTGATGGAGTCCTGCATGAGCAGATATAACAACGAGCTGTCCTGCATAATCATCTCTTAAATCCTTCAGGAAGGATTTAAGCTGATCATAAATATTGTCGTAATCTGTGCCATCAGTTCCTTCAATATTCTCATAGTTAATACCGAATACGATCAAGCCCTCGTCATTTGCGCTTGTTCCTGTATTGCCATTGTCAACTGCGCTGTCATATATAACACCTACGCCATTGTAATCCTCAGCTGCTCCAAGGTTAGCATCCTTTGTTGCTGTAATTGCAGCCTCACCGCTGTCGTGGTTACCTGATACATAAACAGTTGAGATTCCGCCTGCCTGTCCGGCTAATCTGGAGATAAATACATTAAGGGTTGTATTGTATCCTTCTGAATCTTTTTCTGCTCCTGAGTAATGTCCGTTAGCCCAGTCACCTGTACAAATAATAAGTGCAGGGATAAGACCTTCATCACCCATAATGTTAGAAATAGCTGTTCCTATGCTGTCAAATCCTTCATGTACATCAGAGAATGTCAATGCTGTATTGCTTCTGATTCCCTTGCAGACTATGAAGTTAACAGTTGCTGATGTATTAGTATATGTCTCAGTTGTAACCACCGTAGAGCCATCCTCGCTTGTAGTTTCAACATCAACATTGCATGATACTTCACAGTATACCCGATATACACCTGATGTACGACCTGCTAACTGATATGCCTGGAATGCATCTGTCATCTCAACTCCAGGTGCAGCGTCGGCATGGGTATTAGTCGATACAAGATTACCATTTACATACCAAGCAAATGTAATTGCCGTTGATGTCGAACCCTCAGGAAGTGCTGCTGTAGCAAAATATGTAGGAGCTGCATAACCGGTTCCTTCATAGGCAACCTCTGTTGCTGTAGGGTGCTTAATAACCTGTGGACCTTCGGCTACAATCTTATCCACGATACTGCTCTTACCGCCGCCGCCACCGCCGGTGCTTGCTGCTGTATCGCCGCCGAATATGACAGAACCTGGAACAAATGTTGTACTAACTGTTGCGTCTGCATTAAGGTAGTAGATTGTTCCATTATCATTGTAGTATAATCCACCATCGACATCTATATTCCAATTGTCATAACTATCCTCTGCTGTAGAATCACTATCCTTGCCCAGTACACCAGCACTAATGTATATATAATTCCATGTTCCTGGCGGATCAGACATTAACAATGCATATCCATCTGTGCCCCTCTTAACCTGAATACTTGTACCCTTGGCAGCCGTTGCTGTGCGGGCTCCTCCCTCATCGGTAGTAACCGTTGTTGTGGTTGTCTTGAATTCATTCTGATCAAGTTTGAATGCACTGCCTGTGGCAGGATCAACCAAGCTTATATATGCATATGTATCAAGGTTTTTTGTTTCATTATATATTACAGAACTGCTGCTTGAGCCGCCTGAGCCTGAACTGGTGGTCTCAGCCTCTCCACCTGCATCTTCACCATCTGTAGTTACGATTACATAAGATGTAGTTGGACTATTTTTAACGAACGATACAACCGCACCATCCTCAGCAGCTGCAACATAGTATACATCTGCTCCTCCGGTATATCCCAAGTCGCCGCCGCTGAAGCCCCATGATGACTTACTGCTGTAATCTCCTACGACAAGTGAGGTGCCGCTTTTATCATAATAGAGATACTGACCTGTACCCTTGTTGCAAAGCGCTGCTCCCTTACTTCCGATTACTGCTGTCCACTTAGAGTTATCATCTGCATCTGAGTATCCTGATATTTTCTTACCTATAACACTGCCGTTGTCTACAGAAATTGCAATAAGCTCTCCGGAAGCATTCTTATAAGCGAAAACGTATTCTACACCGTCTGCAAGAACACCGCCTGCATAAAGAGCCTCCTCAGATTCCTCCAGTTCCTCCTCTGTAACCTCTTCTGTTGTTTCCTCAGTAGTTTCTTCTGTTAATTCCTCTGTCGTTGGCTCTTCTGTCGGTTCCTCGTTAGTTGGCTCTTCAGTAACAGTTGTTTGCTCCTCAACATTTGTTTCTGTAACACCTTCTTCTGTGGTATCCTCAGAATCAGCCACAGTAACCGGATCTTCCGGGTTCTCTGCTAAACCCGCCTCTCCTTGTTCCTCTTGAGGAACTTCCTCCACAGGTACTTCTTCGATTTCACCTTGAGAAACTTCCTCCACAAGCACCTCTTCGATTTCACCTTGAGGTTCTTCATACAGATCGTCTACATACTCTGACGCTATCTGTGACACAGGCTCTTGATAGATATCTTCGTCAGCAAAAGCCATCGAACACTGGCCGGCAATCATAGTAACTGCCAAAATCGATGTGGCCAGAGTCATCCTTAGTTTCCTCATTTCTCCTTCTCCTTTCAAGTCATCATTTCCTAAATTTACGCAATTTTTACATATTGCATACAGGGTATTATATGCAGATATGTACATTTTTTCCATTATTTTAGCTTCAATTTAACACAATTGTATCTTTTTGCTGCAGGTCAGTTGTAATTATTGTGAATTTTACATGACTTTTTAGTGAACAATGCACAAATATTATTATGATTTGTTAGCGTCTTCTCGAACATTCATGAATATTTTTTATCTTTTCAGCGTTTAAGTCATCAATAAATGGGTATTTAAGCAGCATAAATCCTATTGTCTCAGCCTTTTTAACCTCATGCATTAAATAACATTTCTTCCCTTGATTGAAAAATTTCTTCATTATGTTAATATTATGCAGCTATGTTATTAAAAGAATTTTATTATGATTTACCAAAAGAATTAATTGCGCAGGATCCTCTGGCTGATCGTTCCTCGTCAAGGCTCATGGTTGTTGATAAGAATACGGGGGCACTAAAACATGATATTTTCAAAAATATCACTGAACACCTTAAGCCGACTGACTGTCTGGTTATAAACGATACCAGAGTTATCCCTGCCAGATTGTATGGAACAAGAATTGAAACCGGCGCTACTATCGAGGTTCTTCTTCTGACACGCAAGAGTGATACGGATTGGGAGTGTCTCGTTAAGCCCGGCAAAAAAGCACGCATAGGCTGCAAGCTCATATTCGGCTCCGACAATCCTGACAATGCTGAGCTTGCAGGAGAGATTATCGATGTGCTTCCTGACGGCAACAGAATAATTCGATTCTCATTTGATGGAATTTTTGAGGAGATTCTGGACAGATTAGGACAGATGCCGCTTCCGCCGTATATTACACATCAGCTTGAGGATAAGAACAGATACCAAACTGTATATGCCGAACATGACGGATCTGCAGCAGCACCGACAGCCGGACTTCACTTTACACCTGAACTTCTGGAACAAATTAAGAATATGGGTGTTAAGATCGCACACGTTACGCTGCATGTCGGTCTCGGAACCTTCAGACCCGTTAAAGAAGAAAATGTCCTGGATCACAAGATGCATTCCGAGTTATGCATGATCACGCAAGAAAATGCTGATATCATTAACTCTGTCAGAAGTAATGGCGGTCGTATCGTATGTGTCGGTACTACATCAACCCGTACACTTGAAACATTGGCTGATGAAACCGGTTTCATACATGCCCGTTCATGCTGGACAGATATTTTCATCTACCCAGGATATAAATTCAAGATCACTGACTGCCTGATAACGAATTTCCACCTTCCGGAATCAACGCTTCTCATGCTGGTAAGTGCTCTGAGCTCGCGTGAGATCATCATGAATGCTTATAAGGAAGCTGTCGAGCAGAGGTACAGATTCTTTAGCTTCGGTGATGCGATGTTTATAACTGAGCTTGATGTCTGATGATACGAATATTACAAGAAGCTGTCGTACAAAAATGCGGCAGCTCTTTTGTTTATAATCAAGAACCTGTCCTTTCACACGGCCTGAAAGTACTAAGTTCAAAGCACAATCGGAAATACAAGGGCTCTCGTGCGGAACTCGCACGCTAAAGCGTGCTCAAACAGTCCTGAGCTCGAGCCCTATCCGATTGTACTTTTCACTAAGTGCTTTCAGCCGATTGTGTAAAAGAACAGGCCTTGATTAAATAACAAAAGCTGCCTTACTTCTATGTACGACAGCTTCTAATTGCATATAACACGTTTTAAATAATCATCTACTTAACTTTGATCTCATGGATCCAGCCTTCCGGAGCTTCAATCGTTCCCTGCTGAATACCTGTAAGCGTATCATAGAGTTTCTTAGTAACAGGTCCCATTTCCTGCATACCTGCCGGGAATGAGATGATCTTGTCTCCTGCTACTACACGTCCTACCGGAGAGATAACAGCAGCTGTACCGCACAATCCGCATTCTTCAAATGATTCCAATTCATCAAATCTGACAGGTCTGTGCTCTACTGTAAGTCCTAAGTATTTCTCAGCAACTTCTACAAGAGATCTTCTTGTAATTGAAGGAAGAATAGAATCAGACTTAGGAGTAACCAGCTTGCCATCCTTTGTTACGAATATAAAGTTAGCTCCGCCTGTTTCTTCTACATAAGTACGTGTAGCAGGATCAAGGAACATATTCTCATCGAATCCATTTGCATGAGCTACTTCATGAGCATGAAGGCTCATTGCATAATTAAGTCCTGCCTTAATATGTCCGGTTCCGTTAGGTGCTGCACGATCGAACTCACTGACACAGATAGTTATAGGCTTAGCGCCACCCTTGAAATACGGACCAACCGGCGTGCAGAACATACGGAATTGATATTCCTGGGCAGGTTTCACACCGATAACTGCACCAGAAGCAAACATGAATGGTCTGATATATAATGTAGCACCGCTTCCGTATGGTGGAACATATGCTGCATTTGAGCTTACAACAAGGTCAACTGCTTCTATGAACTTCTCTTTAGGAAGTATAGGCATCTCAAGACGTGCGGCTGAATCGATCATACGTTCAGCATTCATATCCGGACGGAATGTAACAATTCTTCCGTCAGCTGTTGTATAAGCCTTGAGTCCTTCAAAGCAGGACTGCGAATATTGCAGAACACCTGCACATTCACTCATTGTAATTGTAGGATCTGACACAAGTCCGCCTTCATCCCATGCGCCATTCTTATAATTAATCACATATCTCATGCTGGTCGGCATATAGTTAAATCCCAATGATGACCAATCTAAATTAGCTTTTTCCATTATGAAAAATTCCTTTCCGCAAATAATCTGCTACTATGCTACATCTGCATTGCTACTTTTTCAATAAAAATATCTGATGTTTTGCTGTATTTCAGCCACATCAGATACAAAAACGGTTTCAACCTACTCCGCAATTACATTTTTTAAGAAATCATCTGTCTCACACTGTCAAGCTATATACATCAGCCCTTCAATATTTTCATAAACTTTTCAGTATTTCCATACGGATCCTTAAAGACCGCACTTCCAGCTACAATTACATTGACACCGGCATCCAGTACAGTTTTAACATTTTCCAGGTTAATACCGCCGTCAATTTCAAGATCTATATCATATGGTGAATCATCAATCATTTTTCTGATAGCTGCTGCCTTCTTATCAGAACCTTCTATAAACTTCTGTCCGCCGAATCCCGGTTCGACACTCATAAGAAGGATCATATCACATAAATCCAGATATTCTCTTAAAACCTCCGGATCTGTCTTAGGTTTAATGGACAATCCTGCCTTAAGACCCACCTGGCGGATCTTCTTAAGTGTTGCGGCTACATCGCTGCAGGCCTCGTAATGAACAGTGATGATATCCGCTCCGCAGGCTTTGAATTCGTCTATATATCTGATCGGTTCATTGATCATAAGATGCACATCAAATACAATATCCGTAACCGGCCTTATGGATTTAATGAGCGGCATTCCAAAGGATATGGAAGGAACAAACAATCCGTCCATAACATCCAAATGCACATATTCAGCTCCTGCTTCAGCTATTTGTCTTAACTGCTCGCCCATGTTGGCAAAATCACAAGCCAGCACGGAAGGTGATAATATATTCATGATCGCACCCTTTCTGATAACTTTCAATGCATTACCATGCCGTCATGTCATTACTACGGCTGTACGCAGATTTAATACTTTTTCTGAGATTTTAGTTCTTCATATATAGCCTTATAGCTGTTGTATCTGCTCTGTGCAATCTGACCCTCATCAACAGCCTTCCTTACTGCACAATCGCGTTCCTTAATATGAGAGCAATCCTTAAAAGGACATTTGCATTCATAAGGAGCAAATTCCGGAAAATAATTCTTAAGATCCTCGCGAGATACATCATCTGCATTTACCAACAGGGATGTAAATCCCGGTGTATCAACGATCTGATATTTATTTCTTAATGTATAAATCTCATTATGCCTTGTTGTATGCTTGCCTCTTCCTACCTTGCTGCTGATAGCACCTACCTCAGCAACATCCTCATTTCCAGATCTGGCTATAAGATTTAAAATAGTTGACTTGCCTACTCCGGATGGTCCGGCCATAACTGTGATCTTGCCTCTCAAGTGCATCTTAAGATTAGACAACGAAGGTCTGTCTGTACCTGCTGTCACAAAATATACCTTACAGCCTGATTTCTTATATATATTTTTAAGATTTTTTATGTCATCGACCTTGGCCAGGTCCTTCTTATTAAAGACAATTATTGTCTCTATGCCCTGCTTCTTCATCAAAACAAGGAATCTGTCAAGGATACTGAGATTTGGTGCAGGCTGTCTTACAGCAAATACAACCATGGCCTGATCAACATTGGCCACCGCCGGACGAACCAGACTATTCTTACGGGGCATGATCTCAACCACATATCCTACACATGCATTCTCATCAATAACATCAATTTGAACATTGTCACCTACAAGCGGTGTTATATCATCATTTCTGAAGGTTCCCCTGGCCTTACATTCGTAAATTTTCTTATTATCAGCTTTAACATAATAGAATCCTGATAAAGCCTTAACTATCTTACCATTCATTTGTTTATCCTTTTATACTCAGTTGTATTTGCCGCCGGTAATCCATCGGTTTCATTTAGGAATGCCATAAGCTGCATGCAACCCATAGCTTGCACTCGCATTCGTGCGGACAGAGCCTACCCTTACTTAAACCATATCAACTTACGAGTCAGCTGACACTGTCGTCTCCTCCGATGATGTCTCTGTCGGGGCCTGCGTTGGTGCCTCTGTCGGAGCCTCTGTTGGCGCTTCTGTCGGAGCCTCTGTTGGTGCTTCTGTCGGAGCCTCTGTTGCAGGTTCAACGCCTACAACAAATCCGATCCATCCGCCTTCATCAACCTCCGTGCCTTCACTTAGGTATTGGCTGATTACCAAACCGCCCCATCCGGCACGTTCTTCATATGCTGCTACATATCCGTTCAGATTATAGCCATTGAGCAATGTAATCGCATTTGCCTCTGAATATCCTATAATGCTAGGAACTAATACAGTCTTCTTCTCAGGTCCTAAGCTTACAAATATCTCGATTACAGTATCCTTAGATACATCAGAACCTGCGATAGGATTGGTCTCTATGACCTTACCTGCCTCTATAGTATCATCATTTTTCTCAGTAACTTTAGTCTTGAATCCTAGCTTTTCCAGAGCCTCCTTAGCAGCTGCCGAATCCTGTCCCGCATATGACGCCAAGCTAATTGTCTCCTGACCGGAACTTACGGTCAATGTTATCTCTTCGCCCTTCTCCAGCGGTGTTCCGCTCTTAACAGACTGTTCAATTACGTATTCCCTGGCAATGGAGTCACTGTGAGCATATTTAACCTTAACCACATATCCTTTTTCTTCTAACTGACTCTGTGCTTTGCTCACTTCCATTCCGACAACACTCGGAACCTCCAGTCCGGCTGTTGTTGTAACCGTAGTCTCTGTTTCTGACTGTTTTTCATCAGTACCACTATTTCCAAATAGCTGAGCACAAACAATAACTAAAACCACTACTACGATAATTACAGCTAATACTCCGCATACAACGAGAGCTTTATCTGATTTTTTCTTGCGTTTGGCAGGCTGCCTGCTGTAACGATCATCATAATATCCATCATCATAATAATCGTCGTCATATTCTCTTTCCTCGTAATGACCGCCGCCATATCGTTCATCTTCATAATTGTTATGGTAGCGTTCCTCCTCGTAATATTGATGATTTCGGGCCGGTGTTCTTGAATTCTTATAAGCTGAACTGCTGCCCGTCGGATACCTGTCCTCCGGCTGTGAAGCTGTTCTGTTTCCTGCTCTTCTTAAGATCTCTGCATCACCGTCGGACATGATCACAGTGGCTGAATCAGCTGTCTCCGGTTCAAGAATAACAAAGTCCTCATTTGGTGTTATCAGAGATGTCTTAAGGTCTGCCAAAAGCGATGATACCTTCTGATATCTTCTCTCAGGTTTTCTCTGTGTACACTTTTCAATTATTCTTGTAACACTGTTAGGCACGCCGTCAACAACATCACCTGCAAGAGGGACATTTTCCTGGATATGCTTAAGAGCAATAGATACAGTAGACTCTCCGTCAAAGGGAAGTTTACCTGTGATCATCTCATAATATACGATACCAAACGAATATATATCTGTTCTGTTGTCTATCTGTCCTCCCCTTGCCTGTTCAGGAGAAATATATTGAACAGATCCTAATATATCTGTACTTATAGTATTGGCTGTTGTGGTTTTGGCTATACCAAAATCTGTAACCTTTATCTTGCCTTCTCGTGATATTAACACATTTTGGGGTTTGATATCTCTATGAATGATATTTGCATTGTGCGCTGCATCTATACCCTGCGCAATCTGTATTGCAATACTTGTAGCCTCCTTAATCGGAAGCCTTCCGTTTCTGTTGATATATTTTTTAAGTGTGATTCCGTCAACATATTCCATAACGATATAATAAATACCGCTGACTTGGTTAACATCATATACACTTACAACATTCGGATGAAGAAGCGCAGCAGCTGACTGGGCTTCTATCTGAAAGTTTTTAACGAAGTTTTTATCTTCACAGTATTCCGGTTTGAGAAATTTAATTGCTACATAGCGGTTAAGCTTATGACATCTGGCTTTATAGACATCACTCATTCCGCCGGAACCGATCTTCCCCAGAATCTCGTATCTGTTTTCTATATACATCCCTTTTTGGATTGTCATCGCTACTCCTTATTTGGTAATTAAGACTACAGCAATATTATCTTTTCCTCCAGCTTCATTGGCAAGGTCTACCAATCTGTGAGCCTTAGCCTCCAATGAATTGTGTGAGCATATTACGGATTTTATGGTCATCTCACTAACCATGTTATACAGTCCATCTGAACATATCAGAATCGTTTCGTCATCTTCAAGAGCTACCTGAAAGAAATCAGGTCTCACCGTCATCTCGGCTCCTATAGCTCTGGTAATTACATTATTTTTCTTATGGAATCTTGCTTCATCCTTGGTTATCTGACCCTGTCGCACTAATTCTGCAACATAAGAATGGTCCCATGTTATCTGTGTAATATCATCAGGCCCTATAACATATGCTCTTGAATCACCTACATTTACCACATATGCGGTATTGTCAACAACAGTGACCCCTACAAGTGTCGAAGCCATGCCCTGATATGCCGGTTCTCTTCCTGCCTCATATACAACTCTGTTTGTTTTAAGAACAGCCTCTTTAAATATAGACAGAGGCATCTTAGACGGACAGAATTCTACAAAGTCAAAGAAGTTCTCTGCAGCGGTTGATGATGCATATTCTCCTGCATTATGTCCGCCCAGTCCATCGCAAACTACGTACAGGTTGTCCAGATTGCCTATTTGCTCATCACACTCAAGCGTATAATCCTGATTATATTTTCTGGACAAACCAATATCAGTTATTCCGTAAGATTTCAAATCGTCCTCCTAACAAGCTGCCCGCATGCGCCGGAGATATCTCTGCCCATCTCTCGTCGTCTTGTTGCCGTAATACCTGAATCCTCGAGTATCTTCTTAAAAACATTTATATCATGTTCTTTCGCAGCTCCAAAATTATTTTCAGGTGTTGGATTAACCGGAATCAGATTGACATGTGCGTTCTTACCTTTAAGAAGCGCTGCAAGTTCTCTTGCATGAATTTCCTTGTCATTTATTCCATCAATCAGGCAGTATTCAAATGTTACTCTGCGGCCTGTCTCCTGAAAATAAGCATCGCAGGCACACAAAACATCCTTAATGCTGAACTTATCGGCAACAGGCATAATGGTACGCCTTATCTCATCATTAGGTGCATGAAGAGATAATGCCAAAGTACATTTTAAGGATTCTTTACTCAAACGAATTATAGCGGGAACAATTCCGCATGTGGATATTGTAATATTTCTTTGGCTTATGTGCAAGGTATTTTCTGCGCTGATAAGCCTTACAAAACCGGTCACATTATCATAATTTGTCATGGGCTCGCCCATGCCCATTATGACAATATTAGACACCCTCTCACCGGTATCCTTCTGGATTTCATATACCTGGGAGAGTATCTCGGAAGCTGTCAGATTTCTGATCATTCCGCCTATTGTAGATGCACAGAATTTGCATCCCATGGCGCATCCCACCTGGCTGGATACACAGACACTATTGCCGTGTTTGTAGCGCATCATAACGCTTTCTATTAGATTATGGTCATTTAATTCAAAGAGATATTTTCTGGTTCCGTCGATCTGTGAAACCAATACGTTTCTTTTTGTTACATTACGAAGTTCACAGCTTTCTGACAATTTGCCTTTCAGTGACTTAGGAATGTTCTTCATGTCATCAAAGCTGTTAACCAGATGAACATGCATCCATTCGAATACCTGTCTGGCTCTGAATGCCGGTTCACCCATCTGTTCAAATAATTCTGTTAACTGCTCTAATGGCAATGATTTTATATCTGCTTTTTCACTCATTTTATTCTTTTCATTTTTGCAGCATAAAAGCCGTCACAGTCATCTGTTCCGGGTATAAGCTGTCTCTGCGTTTCTAATCTAAAGTCGCTATGGTTTTTCAAAAACCAATATGTATTTTCTTCATTTTCTTTTCTGTTGATGGTACAAGTGCTGAACATAAGTATTCCGCCCGGTTTCACATAATTATGCACAGTCTCCAATATCCTTCTCTGAAGCAATGCCAGTTCAGTCAAGTCCTCCTTCTTGAGTCTGTACATAATGTCCGGCTTTCGTTTTATCACTCCAAGACCCGAGCAAGGCAGATCCGCTATAACTATGTCAGCCTTATCAATCATCGTTTCATCCAATACCGTTGCATCATATACCTGAGGTTTGATATTTTTTATCCCGAGACGTTTGATATTTTCCTCAATAAGGCTCACCTTATATTTTGTAAGATCCCTTGAAATGATCCTTGCTTCAGGATACTTTTCAGCCATATATAAGCTCTTGCCTCCGGGAGCTGCACATACATCGATTGTGATTTCATTATTAGGATTATCAGCTGCGGCCAGCTCTACAGACATCATGGAGGATATATCCTGCATAATGATAAGCCCCTTCTTAAAAGCCTCAAGACTGGTAAGTTTATCAAATCCGCTTATTGCATATGCTCCTTCTGAACCTTCTATTTTTCTGACATTGCAACTTTCCGACTCAAGCAAGCTGATTATGTTTTCCGGAATATCCTTAGTTAGATTAAATCTTATAACTGTTTCATTGTCAGTTCGCTGAACGGCATCGAAAAAGCGCCCTGCAGCATCTTCCCCGTATTGACTATTAACAAGATCATACATCCACTTGGGAGCACATGCCTTAACATGAGCCGGCAGTTCTAATTTATCCGCCTCTCTTTGTACATTTCTGAGAACGCCATTAACAAAGCCTGTAAGATTGGACAAGCCTCTTTTCCTGGTTAATCCTGCCGCCTCATCTATACATGTATAATCAGGAACTGAGTCCATAAATTTCATCTGGTATATACTCATCCTCAGGATGTTTCTTATTACCGGCTTAAGCTTTTTTAGCTTTACAGAAGAAAACTGTTCTATGATATAGTCAAGATAAACTAACTTCTCTAACGTTCCCGAATATATCCTGTTGATAAATGCCCTGTCCTTAGCCGTTAACTGTTCATCCAAAAATGCATTATTTATTACCAAATGGCTTAACTGACCCTGTTCAAGAGTGGCATCAAGCATATTCAGCACTATATTTCTCAGATTCTTTTTATTTTCCAAAATGATATCCCTGCTCTATTTTTTTGCCTCTTAAGAATTCATCTATAGTCATTTTCTTCTTGCCCTCAAGCTGGACAAATGTAGGCTCTAAATATCCTTCTGCGGTTTTAATAAGCAATCTCTTTTTATCGACATAAGCTACCGAACCTGCTGCCAACGCAGCTGATACTGCATCAACATTTGCGCTGTTCTCAATACATACCTGTGCTGCCCATATCTTAAAGGTTTTGCCATCCATATAGGTAAATGCCGACGGCCATGGAATGCATGCCCTTATCTGTCTTTCTATCTGAACAGCGCTTTGTTCAAAATCTATAAGTCCTGCCTCCTTAGTTATCTGTTTCAGGTATGTTGCCTTTTCAGCATCCTGAGGCACAGGTGTTATGGTTCCGCTTTCAAGTCCGTCTATAGTTTCAAGCATCATCTGTGCACCGAGAACCTTACATTTTTCTTCAAGGGTTTCAGATGTTTCCTTAGGATCCATTGCAAATGATCTCTGCACCAGGATATCGCCTGCGTCCCACTTTTCAACAAGCTTCATTATAGTAACGCCTGTATATTCGTCTCCATTCAATATAGGGCCTCTTAAGGGGCCTGAACCTCTGTATTTAGGCAAAAGCGATGGATGCAGATTAATACAGCCATAAGGAGCCATATTAAGAAGTCTGTCAGGTATCTTCTGTGCATAAGCTGCCACTGCATATATATCAGCATGCTTTTGCTCCAACATATCCAGTACCGAATCATCATTGACAGATTCCGGCTGCAGGCACTCAATCCCATACTTTATGGCAATTTCCTTAACAGGTGAGAATCTGACGTTCATGCCTCTTCCGCTCTTTTGATCCGGCTGGGTAATAACAGCAATAACTTCATGTTTTGAATTAATCAGCGTCTCCAGTGCAGGAACAGCTATCTGCGGTGTTCCCATAAAAATTATTCTCATTCTGATTCCTCTTCGTACTCTTCATCATCTTCCGCATTATCATAAATATCCCCTTCAACCTTATCTATATAAAGGATTCCGTCAAGGTGGTCACATTCATGACATATGGCTCTGGCAAGCAAGCCCATTGCCTCCAGCTCATAAGACTGCATATTTTCATCATATGCAGTAAGAACAATATGATCCGGTCTGGTAACTGCTCCATATTTGCCCGGAACTGACAGACATCCCTCATTTCCGGTCTGCGTTGTATCATCGACCTCTCTCCATGTAGGATTTATCATCACAATGTCTTCATTAAACGAATGAGTCAGATCGTTTATCTCTTCTGCATCTGTCTCATCGTCTATATAAGGCTCCGGCACGCACACCACTGCAATACGTTTAAGCACGCCTACCTGTACCGCAGCTAATCCCACACCGTCAGCCTCATGCATGGTATCTATCATATCCTCTATCAGCTCTCTGGTTCTTGCTGTCATTTCCTTAACGGGTTTGGAATTTTTGCGTAAAATCGGATCTCCCGCTGTCCTTATAGTTCTTATAGCCATCTCTTAAATCTCCTGTTCATTATTCAATGAAAAATCAAATGTTATCTGTATCCTGTTATCCGGATTGTTATTCATATATTCTTCCACATAATCTTTAACTAAGGTTAATTGAGCATATTTTGGCGCTTTGATATATATGACTTTTCTGTATCTGTCCTGTATTTTGGCAATCGGCGCCTGCGCCGGTCCTATTTTTATGATGCCCCTGCGATTGGCGATAACGGCGTCAATAACCGCACTTAATCTGGTGCATATGTCATCTAATATTTTTTCTGATTCACAGCTTATCAAAATACCCAAAATATTCATAAATGGAGGATATCCCATTATTTTTCGGTATGACGTTTCAAAATTATAAAATGCTTTATAGTCCTGAGCTGCGCCAAGGCTTACCGCATAATTATCCGGAGAATATGTCTGGATTATGACATTTCCCTCTTTGTTTCCCCTTCCTGCCCGGCCTGCTGCCTGTGTAAGCAGTTGGAATGTTCTTTCTGCCGCCATATACCCACCGGAATAAAGAGACAGATCCGCTGCCAGTATCCCGACCAGTGTTACATTTGCAAAGTCATGCCCCTTCACTATCATCTGCGTGCCTATCAGAATATCTGCCTCATGATTGGCAAATGCTGATAATATCTTCTCATGGGCATCCTTTTCTCTGGTTGTATCCATATCCATACGAAGCGTTGCCGCCTCTGGAAACAGATTATTTATTTCCTCCTCTACCTTCTGCGTTCCTGCTCCAAATGTGCCTATATACTTGGATCCGCAGGAAGGACATACCTTGACCATAGGCATCTCATATCCGCAATAGTGGCAAATGAGTTTGCCATTCTTATGATATTTAAGCGATACATCGCAGTGGGGACATTTTAGAGCAGCACCGCAGCTTCTGCAAGATACAAAACTCTGATAGGCTCTGCGATTTATAAACAATATTATCTGCTCCTGTTTATTTAGTCTGTCCCTAATAAGTTCCTGCAGACGGTAACTTATGATTGACCTGTTTCCGGCAGCCAATTCATCTCTCAGATCAACGATCTCCACATCAGGAAGCTTAGCTCCCGTTGCTCTTCTTTCAAGACTATATAACTGATAAATACCTTGTTCAGCCTTGTAGTAAGACTCCACTGAAGGTGTTGCAGATCCCATTACAACGATTGCGTCCTTGATCTGTGCCAGTCTTACGGCAACCTCACGCGAATGATATCTCGGTGCGGTTTCATTCTTATAGGTACCCTCATGCTCCTCGTCAATAATTATTATTCCAAGGTTTTTAAATGGCGTGAATAATGCAGATCTGGGACCTATTATAATATCTACCTGCCCCTTTCTTGCCTTCTCTAACTGATCATGCTTCTGAGCCTGTGTCAGGCGTGAATTTACAACAGATATTCTGTCTCCGAACTTTCTGTAAAATCTTATAACCGTCTGATATGTAAGGGCAATCTCCGGAATCAGCACAACTGCCTGCTTGCCCGCCTTGATCATCTTGTCTATTAATTCTATATATATCTCAGTTTTTCCTGAACCCGTAACCCCGTATATCAGTGAAGGTCTTCTGTCATGCAGATTAAATCGTTTCCATATATTCTCTGCCACATAAGACTGCTGGTCGTTAAGTCTGATCTCATAGGGATGCTTATCCTTAACTGATATAACATCTCTTAAATTTTCCTTAACATCAACAAATATAAGTCCTTCCTTGGTAAGAGCCTTAAGAGTAGGGGCAGATATGTTAAGTTTATCTCTGACCATCGAATAAGGAAGGATCTTCTCTTCTGATATTTCCTTAAGAAGACGATATTTGGCAACGGTTCTTCTGTCCCTGGAATATTTTTCAAGTGCCTCCTGAAGCTTAGTTTCATCATTGCATGGTATGATATATTTTTCTTTAACAGGTGCAGATGATTTTTTAACCGGCAGAACGATTTTAAGCGCCTGGTTCATGGTTGAACCATAATTGGTCTTGATAAACCATGCCAGCTCTATCATATCAGACTCAATTGCTTTACTGTCCCTGACAATTGAATCTATAGCTTTAAGTCTGGCTTTATCAATGCCTGGATTCTTCTTAATATTGATCACAAATCCATTGATCTTGCGGGAACCTCTTCCGAATGGAATTACGACCTGACTTCCGCATCTTATGTCAGAAGCCAGTTCGTCCGGAATAATATATTCAAATGGTTTGTCTACCGTCTCATGTGAGATGTCAACTATTACATCTGCATATTGCATTTATTTCCTAGTTCCCCTTTACCTTATCCATATACATTTGTTCAAATGTCATTTCATCTACTAATATCTGCCTTGGCTTGGCACCATTTTGCGGACCAACAGCGCCGAACTCCTCCAGCTGGTCAATTATTCTGGCAGCACGGTTAAATCCCAGGTTAAACCTTCTCTGAAGCATAGACGATGATGCCTTACCCATTTCAATGCACATCTTACCGGCCTCATAGAAACAGTCATCATATTTGCTTGAACCTTCATTTCCTGAATCCTCCGACGAGGTGCCCTCATCTGACTGGGAATTCTGGAATTTCTCTATTTCCTTAGATTCAGCCTCGAAGTAATTATGGTGATTATTGTCTATCAGGAAATCAACAGTCTCCTGGATCTCATCATCTGACACGAAGGCTCCCTGCACTCTAAGAGGTTTTACATACCCGGTCGGATAGAACAGCATATCTCCGTTGCCCAGGAGCTTCTCAGCACCGGGCATATCAATAATAGTTCTTGAATCTATCTGTGATGAAACAAGAAGTGCAACTCGTCCCGGAATATTGGCCTTAATAAGGCCTGTTACAACATCAACGGATGGTCTCTGTGTTGCTATAACAAGATGGATACCCGCAGCCCTGGCCAGCTGCGCCAGACGGCATATCAATGACTCCGCTTCCTTCTTGGCAACCATCATAAGATCCGCCAACTCGTCTATAATGATCACGATCTGATTCATCTTGCGAGGATTAGGCTCACTCTTGCTGACAGTGCCCTTCTCCACCTTTTCATTATATGACTTAAAATCCCTTACGGCAGACATCTGCATACGCTGGTATCTGTTAGTCATCTCATTTACAGCCCATCTGAGTGTGCTTACAGCCTGTCCCGGATCTGTAACTACATCCTTCATCAGGTGCGGAATTCCCTGATATATTCCGAATTCAACCTTCTTAGGATCGACTATGATAAGTCCCACCTCTGAAGGTTTAGCCCTGTAGAGGATAGTCATAAGGATAGTATTTAAAAACACAGATTTACCCGAACCTGTTGTACCTGCCACAAGAAGGTGCGGCATTTTGGCAATATCTGCGACAACTACATTGCCCGAGATGTCCTTGCCTGCAGCAAATGCTATCTTAGACTTATGATTTATAAGTTCCTGTGATTCGAGAAGTTCTCTCATATATACAGTCTGGCGTATCTTATTAGGAATCTCTATACCTACCGCCTGGCGTCCCGGAATCGGCGCTTCTATTCTTATCTCGGTTACGCCCAGATTAAGCTTCAGATCATCTGCCAGTGATGTTATCTTGTTAACCCTGGTTCCTAACTCCGGCTGAAGCTCAAATCTTGTTACCGAAGGACCTGCCTGGATATTTACCACCTCTACATGAACTCCGAAATATTCAAGAGTATCCTTCAATTTCACCGCAATCTTGGCCAGCTCCTCATCTGATGTCCTGCTGCCTCTCTTAGGCCTTGACAGCAGTTCTATCGGAGGCGCAAAATATGCCAACTCGCCTACTGCACCGGCAGGAGTTTTCTGCACCTTCTCGTTCTTTGAATTGCATCCTGAAGCTGTTATGTCACGGTCATGTACATCTGACTCGGCTTGCGCCGCACGTCTGGCAGCGATCTCACTCTTGCTCTCTTTAACCGGCTTGGCATCTCTGATTCTTCTGTTTACAGCTGCCTCCCTTACAGATGTGACTCTGGCCTCCTTACTGTCAAATTCCGGAATGTCATCCTTTTTTCTTGCCCTTGGCTCTGACAATGTATCATCTGGACCTAAATAGCTATTCTCATCATTAAGGTCCATCATATCCTTAATTTCCATCTGCCTCAGAACCTTAAGCGGCCCGTTGGCATCTGCCAGATTCTCAGACTTAGGCGCCTGTTCATCAATAAATGTCGGAAGAGGCATTTGCTTATTTGCTGTGGACTTCTTCTTAGAACCTTCGTTTCTTCTTATCCGCCTGACCTCATCTTCATTCTCAGGAATCGGAAGCATGGCTGTATTACTGCTGATACCCCTTACCTTCTTGCCTGCTCTGACCAGATCAGCGCCATCTCTTGTAGGTGCAGCCTTCCTTGTCGTCCTTATAAGCTCAGTGGATTTTACCCTTCCTCTTCTGTTTTTTGTTCTTACGATCCGAATTACAGTACCATCGCTCGTATCCTCAATACATTCTCCGTATTCATTATATATGCCCCTGCGGTTATGACGATCCCGCTCATCATAACTACCATCAATATCATGACGTCTTCTGTTTTGCGTTATTTCGTGATTTTCTTCCTGCTGTTCCTTGTATGAATACCTGCCACCTTTTCTTCGTTTCTGACTGTTCTCATAATATTCGTCATCATAATGTGACGGAGCCTTTTTTCTTGTTTTTTTACTTATTTCCTCATCTTCATCGTCATCATCCTCGTCTTCATCTGTATAAAGGATCCCGGAAATGATATCCAGAATGAATTCCTCGGCTATAAAAAATATGCATACAAGCATTACGAGTACGGAAATAATAATTGCGCCCGTTTCGGAAAGAAGCATATACAGAAGAAGAGCGATAGCGCCGCCTATTATACCTCCGCCATTATGGCCCTTAGCGCAGGTGTCAAAATACGACAGCACATCTCTGTTATTAAGCGACAACGATGATACAAGATGTGCAAATGTACACAAAAACAGGAATAATATTACACCTGAGAATATATATCTGAACCTACTGCCTTCGAGGGAAGATACTATAAAAAGCATCAGAAGACCTATCGGGAAAACATATGCCATCGCACCAAATAAACCAAATTCGGCATATTTGATCCAACCGCCGACCTTGCCAAATACATCGAAGTTACACAATTCAAATATAAGCGCAAAAAATAAGCCCAGAATGATTGCAGCAGTAAGACTGAGCCCTCTTCTTTTTTTTATATCTGCGACATTCTTCTGTGTATCCGTTTTTGAAGCTTTAGAAGCAGATCTGCCGGATGCATTTTGCTTTTTATTACGGCTCTTATCAATCTGTTTTTTATTATACTTCGTGGTAGTATTTGATTTTGAAGATGCTTTTCCCGATGCCAAATGTCCCCTCCAAAACGTTTCATTTATTTCATTGCTAGAAATATTAGTTTACTATCTTTTTCTGTTATCTTCAACTGTCAGCCGGTGCAACTTTTATGCTTTTATGGTCTGTGTCGGCTATACATTAAAGACCGATTCTTTGACGGTGGTGTCAATTGAGGCTTAACTGTAACGCCTATGTTAACTCATGCTATGTATATCTTTTTTGTTACTGCCTCCCTGCAAGAGCTTTCTATACGAAGCTTGTCATTTTAAAATTTAATGCTATAGTTAACTAAATCGTTATCGTGAAGATTTTAAGTATCTGCCGTGTCTAAGAGGCACAGCTGCCGTCTGAAATCAATCAACGCAGACAATTTCAAACAATGGTTGCAGCGCTAAGTTCATGGCATTGCAGCAGAACACATTTTATTTTATTAAAGCAATCTATCATAGCTGTTTACGCAGCCACAGCAAACCATATTTATCTGCAGACACTGCATGTGTCTTATAATTATTTAGAAGGGACAATTATACATGTCATATATTGAATTTAGAGATGTTTACAAAATCTACAAATCGGGATCTAACGAGATCCATGCACTGGACGGTATGAGCTTTACGATAGAACAAGGAGAACTGTGCGTTATAGTCGGTCACTCAGGTGCCGGCAAAACTACTCTTCTTAATATCCTGGGCGGAATGGATATTGCGTCATCAGGGCTGGTAACACTGGACGGTCGTGATATTACTAAGCTTAACTCTAGGCAGCTTACTGAATTCAGACGAAACGATGTAGGTTTCGTATTTCAATTTTACAATCTGGTTCAAAATCTTACTGCACTTGAAAATGTCGAGCTGGCATCTGAAATATGTAAGGACAGCCTAGATGCTGCTTCGGTTTTAGGCGATGTGGGCCTATCAGAAAGGCTTAATAATTTCCCGGGGCAATTATCCGGCGGAGAACAGCAGCGTGTATCTATTGCCCGCGCTATTGCCAAGAACCCTAAGATGATCTTATGTGACGAGCCTACCGGAGCTCTTGACTACAATACAGGCAAGGCTGTCTTAAAACTGCTTCAGGATATTTGCAAGAGCACAGGCAAAACGGTTGTAATTATTACTCATAACAGTGCGCTCACCCAGATAGCCAACAGGGTTATAAGAGTAAGAAGCGGCAAGGCCATCTCCAATGAAGTTAATGCTTCACCAATGCCAGTAGATGAGATTGAATGGTAAAACAGTAGGAAATCATATGAAAATTACAAGAATAAAAAATATAGCACGAGGCATAAAAAGCAGCCTTAACAGATTTTTATCCATAATGTTCATAGTCGCACTTGGTGCCGGTTTCATGGCAGGTCTCGCTGCTGCATCACCGGATATGTACGATACGGCAGATGAATATATTGATAATTATAATCTCTACGATATAGACATAAAATCATCCATAGGTCTTACTGATGATGACATAGAGTCTGTAAAAGCACTGGATATCGCAGATCAGCTCCAGGGTTCAGTAGTATTTGACATGGTATTAAATCAGGCAAACGGCTCAGACTTTACTTCAAGGGTATATGGCATTCTTGATGATAATTCAGATACGCAGATCAACAAGCTTAATCTCATTGAAGGACGGCTCCCTGAAAATGATTCTGAATGTATAATTGAATCCGTATTTGGCAAATACTCAGGCGAGGGCGTTGCTGTCGGCGATACCCTTACGCTATCTGAAGCTAATACAAATTATGACACACTGGAAGAATATATGTCGGACACCACCCTTACGGTCGTAGGCATATGCCAAAGCCCTCTATGCATATCTGTTGAAGGCGATTCGTCAAATATCGGTTCCGGAACCATAAATCTTAACGTTTATACGAGAAGATCTGCCTTTACCTGCGATTTTTATACAGATATTTTTATAGCTGTCCTGGGAGCACGGCAATTAAATACATTTGAAGATGAATATAATGATCTGATCTCTGATACAAGTGACGAAATAAAATCCATATCTGACGAAAGAATATCACTAAGAGCAGATGAGCTGAAAGCCTCTGTGCAAGATACTATTGATGAATTAAATCAGCTTATTGATACTATAAGTTCTGTTGTTAATATCCAGAATCCTCAGGCAAATGCTCAGACATCAAATACGAATAATACCGAGGAACTCTCGAATATTCTCATTAATTCCGGCAGCGCACTTTCTGCCGAGCTTAATAATGAGATCAGCACAGCTGATCTCTCGGATTATGAAGACACAGCACAGCTGGTCGCAAGCCTGGAGGAACAATTAAATGATGCCAATGACTACCTGGACAGCATTGATAATGCTGCATGGATGATAAGAACGCGGGATGATCTTACAGGATATAACAGTTACTCAAGCAATGTGGGTAAGGTTTCAGCCCTTGCCAAAATCTTTCCTGTATTTTTCTTTGTCGTAGCACTTCTTGTGGCCCTTACTACCATGTCACGCCTGATTGAAGAAAAGAGACTTCAGATAGGAACGCTTAAAGCCCTCGGATATACAAACGGACAGATAATTTTTGAATATATGTTATTCAGCATCAGCGCCTCTGTACTGGGATGTATACTGGGATTTGGCATAGGATTCAGGATCTTTCCTTATGCCATCAGTTCGGCTTATTCCATGATGTACACTTTGCCGGCCATCTCTACGCCTATACGCTGGAATATCATATCCTGGGTCGCACCTGTTACTATTGTAAGCATAGTTCTTGCGACTCTGTGGTCCTGTTGGAACGAATTTCGTTCCATGCCTGCAACATTGATGCTTCCGAAATCTCCCGCTCCCGGCAAACGCATCTGGCTGGAGCATATAGGCTTTATATGGCGCAGAATGTCATTTACCCACAAGGTCACTGCCCGTAATCTGTTTCGCTATAAAAAGCGTTTCATCATGACCATCATAGGAGTTGCAGGATGCTCAGCTCTGCTTCTTACGGGCTTCGGTGTCAGAGATTCTGTAAATGACATTGTAGACAAGCAATATGGTCAGATCGATAAGTATGATCTGATATTCGTTATGGACGAGGAGGAAGCCTTATCAGAAGATGCCTCTCTTATTGAGGCTGTTAACGACAAAAATCTTATAAGTGAATATATGAGTGCTTCACAGGAAACCGGAAAGGTATACTGTGAAAAAGAAAATCAGGAGATCAATATCTTCGTTCCGCAGGATATGGAAGCTTTCACGGATTTTATAACACTGAGAACTCGAAAAGATCATACGGATCTCAGTCTTTCAGACGGCAGCATTATTCTTACAGAAAAGCTGTGCGAAGAAATGGGAATAAATATCGGCGACAGTGTAACTCTTGAGGATTCAGAAGGTCACCAGGCAGCGGTTGTTGTCTCTGCAATTGCCGAAAACTATGTGTCTTCATTTGCATATTTAACACCCCAGACTTACCTTGAATGCTTCTCAGCTGAGCCCGAATATACCAGTTTGTTATGCAAATTGGCAGCAGACGACAATTCAGCTGCAGAAACAGTGCTCGAATTGTCAGATAAGGCAACTTCTGAGATCATGGCAAGTTCTCATATATTGTATGGTCGTTCGGTTGCAAGTCTTAAGGATACATTTTCTGACAGTATCCGGAGCATAAATGGCGTTATATACGTCCTTATTATAGCTGCTGGTCTTCTATGCATAGTCGTACTCTACAATCTTATAAATGTAAATATCTGCGAACGCAGGAAGGAACTGGCGACATTACGGGTACTGGGATTTTATAAATCAGAGACGCAGAATTACATCTTCAGGGAAACCAATATATTAAGCTTTCTGGGCGCTCTGGCGGGACTTATATTGGGAATATGGCTTCATAGTGTTGTTGTAAAAACAATCGAAGTAAATCATATTATGTTCGGCCGAGATATCAAGCCATTAAGCTATCTTATATCCCTTGCCATTTCTGTTATATTTACACTTCTTGTAGACCTTATTATGAAACGACCTATTAACAAAACTGATATGGTCGAGGCCATGAAGGCAAATGACTAGAGAGAACATATAAGGACCTGTGAGTTACTGCAAGAAAACGCCTTCGCTGATTGTTTTCTCGCAATAACTCGCAGGTCAGATAGATCATCACTAATGTAATGTGCCGGAACGGCATCAGATTCTGTAAGAAAACAATCTTCCAGCAATATCGACTCCGTTCCGGCACGAATATTTATAGTATTTTATTTATGGTCTATGCTTCCTCTGCAGCAGCTTTCTTGTTTGCATTGTCATCCTTAGCATCCTTGATGCTGAAGCTTACACGGCCCATCTTGTCAGGTCCCATGCATTTAGCCTTAACGACATCACCAAGAGTAAGCACATCTTCAACGCATTTGATTCTCTCCTTAGCGATCTTAGAGATATGAACCATACCTTCCTTGCCAGGGGCAAATTCAAGAAATGCACCGAATTCCTTGATCGATACAACCTTGCCTTCATAGATCTTGCCTTCTTCGAAGTCTGAAACGATTGTATTGATCATCTCTTTAGCTTCTTCAAGTTTAGCCTTATCTACTCCGCAGATTGAAACCATTCCGCTGTCATCTATATCAATCTTGACGCCTGTTCTGGCAATGATCTCGTTAATAACCTTGCCCTGCTTACCAACAACCTCACCGATCTTCTCAGGATCGATCTGAATGCTGATGATCTTAGGAGCATATACACTTAACTCCTTACGAGGTTCTGCGATTACAGGCATCATAACCTCATGAAGGATGTAAGTTCTGGCCTGTTTAGCTCTTGCAATAGCGCCCTCTACGATTTCCCTTGTAAGACCATGGATCTTGATATCCATCTGAATAGCTGTGATACCTACATCTGTACCTGCAACCTTGAAATCCATATCTCCGAAGAAGTCCTCAAGTCCCTGGATATCTGTAAGAATCAGATAATCATCATCTGTCTCACCCGTAACAAGACCGCATGAAATTCCGGCAACCGGTCTCTTGATCGGAACGCCGGCAGCCATCAGTGAGAGTGTTGATGCGCAAACTGATGCCTGGCTTGTTGAACCATTGGACTCAAATGTTTCTGATACAAGACGCAGTGCATAAGGGAACTCTGTTTCTGACGGGATTACAGGAAGCAATGCTCTCTCTGCAAGTGCACCATGTCCGATCTCCCTTCGTCCAGGTGATCTGTTCGGTTTAGCTTCACCAACTGAATAACCCGGGAAGTTGTACTGATGCATATATCGTTTGCTTACCACATTCTCATCAAGTCCATCTATCTTCTGAGCATCAGACAAAGGTCCTAATGTAGTAGCTGTCATGATCTGTGTCTGACCTCTTGTAAACATACCTGAACCATGTGTTCTAGGAAGAATATCTACCTCTGCCGATAAAGGTCTGATCTGGTCAATAGCACGGCCATCAGGGCGCTTGTGATCCTTCAGGATCATCTTGCGGACTGTCTTCTTCTGATATGCATAAACAGCTTCATCAATATAAGGAATGTAATCCTCATGCTCTTCTGCAAACTTCTCATTGAGCATATCCTTGATTGCAGAAATGTTAGCATCTCTTATCTGCTTTTCATCAGCAAATACGGCCTTTTCCATTTCATCCTGAGGAACGAGTTCAACAATTGCAGCTGTTACTTCTTCAGGAATGATATGTCTCTCATATTCATGTTTTTCCTTACCTACTTCAGCAATTATCTGTGCGAAGAACTTGTTGACCTCACAGTTCATTTCATGAGCCTTGTAGATGGCCTCAATCATCTTATCTTCAGGAACTTCCTTAGCTCCGGCCTCGATCATGATAACCTTCTCAGGTGTAGACGCTACTGTAAGCGTAAGATCAGTTGCCTGTTTCTGAGCCTCTGTCGGATTGTATACCAGCTCTCCGTCTACGAGTCCCATCTGAGTCATGGCAACAGGACCGTCAAACGGGATATCTGAAATGCATGTGGCAAGTGCAGATCCTAACATTGCTGTAAGTTCCGGAGAACAGTCAGGATCAACGCTCATTACAAGATTATTTAAAACCACATCATTTCTGTAATCCTTAGGAAACAGCGGACGCATAGGTCTGTCAATAACACGACTTGTTAAGATAGCATTTTCTGACGGGCGTCCTTCTCTTCTGGTAAATCCTCCCGGTATCTTGCCGACAGAATACATTTTTTCTTCAAAATCCACACTCAGAGGGAAGAAATCAATTCCGTCTCTTGGCTTCTCAGATGCAGTTGCAGTGGAAAGTACAACTGTATCTCCATAATGCAGGAGTACAGCTCCGTTAGCCTGTGCAGCAACACGTCCTATATCTGCACGCAATGTTCTTCCTGCCAGCTGCATTTCAAATGTTTTAAATTCTTTACTCATTATTCTCTCCTTCTTCTACTTCTTGGCGATTGCCACAATATACAAACAGACTTTAAGGAAATATTCCCTAAAGCCTGTTAAAAAATCAATTATTTTCTGATTCCTAATTTCTCGATTAACTGACGATAGCCCTCGATATCTCTCTTCTTCATGTAGTCAAGAAGACCTCTTCTTCTACCTACCATCTTAAGAAGACCTCTTCTTGAATGGTGATCCTTAGGATGAGTCTTAAGATGCTCTGTAAGCTCCTTGATTCTGTATGACAGGATAGCAACCTGTACCTCAACGCAGCCTGTGTCTGCCTCATTCTTGCCATATTCCTTGGCAAGCTGAGCCTTGATTTCTGATGTGATCATAATAAATATCCTCCTGTAATATAATCGCCTGCAACCGAAAAGAGGTCGGAGTGTCCTGCCTTTAAGTTGCGGCTCACAACCGTTGGATTTTATCAAAAAAAAATCACAAAGTCAAGCAGGGAGATTACCTACGTAATCTCCCTGCCATTGTTATTTATGCTGTCAGCAAATAATTATCTGTATACATGTCCATCTGTTTCGAATTTAGGTGGAATGTATGGAACCTGCAGCCATGATTCATACTGACCGCCGGTATGGATAATATGCTTGCCCTTGTTGTCAACGTCCCAGCTAAGTGGCTCAAACCATCCCTCACGGATGTAATTGCCTGCGATCTGGATACGAAGCTTCTGTCCTTTGTGCCAGAAACGTGATGAAGGAACGATAGCAATATCAACTGGTACAATTTCACCCTCAGCAAGCTTCTGCTCACTTGTGTTCTTCTGTACTGGCCAGTATTCCTGTCCTTTAAGTTTGTATTTCTTCATCTCTTCCGGCCAAAGCTCACGACGAGAAACTCTCATCTTGCCCCATGCACCAGGATGTGGCTCATTAAGAGTTGTCCATGGAAGCCAATTGCCCTCGCTGTCTGCCTTCTGGATATTAACCATCATATCCATATCATCATATCCTTCGCATGATACCCACAGACGCAGCCACATGTAACCTGTAAGTTCTGTATCCTCTTTGAATTCCATATCGAACTCTACTCTGTCGATGTAACCATCTTCAGCTGTCTCACCGTTGTATGAAACTGATGATTCAACTGCAACAGGTGTATCCTGCATAGACATTGTAGAAGCATCAAGATAATATTTTCTGAACTCTGTTCTCTTAAGAGGCCATTCATTTTCAGGACGTCTTGCCTGATAATCATGATCCATAACGTCCATAACGTCGATACGAACCTTAGGTGTCATTTCCCAGCCATTGTGGATATCCTTAAGGTAACGATCATAGAAGAGATTAAGGTCAGCAATGTTCTGTGGATCATATGTATCCGGCCACTCGAAATCTCTGTGTGCTCTGAACCATTTAAGCTTTGATTTGCATCTGATATAAGCTCTTGATGAGCCTGGAAGATGGAAGTGTGACCATCCTGCTGTCTGGTATACAGGGATCTTAACCTTAGAGAAATCAGCGCACTTATCATTCCAGTATCCGTTACGGAATGGATATTTACGTGCCATAGCAACCTGATCATCTACGCCGCCCAGACCAGTAACCTGAGCTGCAATAAATTCATTGAATGAAAGAGCAGGTATACCACCTTCGTACAGAGAATCTGCATAAAGGTCAGTTGTGCTCTCCCATGGTGCGATACATGCAAGGTGTGGAGGGCATTCAGCAGCAATACCCCACTGATGCATAGCAACACCAGAGTTGCCTGTCATACCGATCTTGCCGTTGCACCAATCCTGTGTTGCAAGCCATTCAACAAAATCATATCCGTCTTCTCTGTCCTGATGTGTGAACATATGAACATTTCCTTCTGAATGTCCTGCACCACGAACGTCAACGTTTGCTACAGCATATCCTTTGTAGCACCAGTAAGCAGGGTCAGATGACTCGAACTTAGCCAGTTTAGATACTGTGTGAGGCGGAACACCCATGATCTGCCACTCACTCATACCATCGCCAGGACGTTTGCCGAACCAGCTCCATGATACGATACATGGGATCTTTTCTGTGCGGTTAGCAGGAAGAAAGATATCTGTATAGATCTTGCATCCATCTCTCATTACAACTTCAACGTCCTGCATACATGTGATGCCAGGAGCTGCTTCATAAGTTCTCTGATTGAAAGCCGGGCAGAATCCCTGTCCCATTCTTGCCATAGGATCGTCTGACTTAGATAAGTCTACGTCATCCTGATTAGCAACAGGCTTACGGGCTCTTCTGTAAATGGCTTCAATCTTCTCGCCCTGGAATTCCTCCTCCAGAGTAAAATAAAGTTCTTTATCGAGACCTTCCATTTTATATCCTCCATTAAAAAATATTTTTTAAGCAAACACAGATATTGTATATGAAAAAAAACATATTGTCTATCATGAACTGAAACTTGTACAAAAGTAAGACAATTGACAATATTTTTATACCATTTTGCACAATAACAGCTGCGTCTTAGCGTATTTTCTACGTATGACACAGCTGTTATATCAGCATTTTACCGCACTGCAGTCAAAGCGTGCGTTTTATTTTATCCGTATAGATCCTTTTATATGCAATTTATTCGATACATCCGAACAAATAATCACGGACAGTACTTTTTTCAATATTTAAAGCTATTGCTAATTCTCCGTACAGCTTTTCTTCTGCCATCTGAAAATATTTTTCATCACTGGCTGTAACCTTCTTGCCCTCTGAGAGTCTCTGCTGCTTTCTGACATGAATAGTCTTGATTATGCTGACAAACTTCTCAGGATCACCCGATTTTATAACTTCCTTGTAGCAGTCTTCTCTCTTCTTCTCATCGGTAATAACAAGGCACCCGATCCTAGGAACATTATTAACCAATTCCTGTGCCTCATCACGTGAAACTATCGGACGCATAACAACCCTGTCATTATCACAAGGAGTAAATATCATGCTCTTCTCCGAATAGTACGGAGACAAGGTGTAGTAGTCCTGCCCATCAGGTATTCCGCTGAGGGGAGGTTTGCCTATTTCAACTACTCTGCAGACACCAGAATTACCATAAATTACTAAATCACCGACTTTAAACACGTTTACTCCTTTCTGTAATAATTCGCTATCCTGTTACATTCTAGCATATCTTTTTCTGGAAAGTAAGAAGATTTTGCCATAAACTCGGGCATTTTCACTGTTTCTGTTATCATTTTGCAGTTAATATCATCTGTTTTTGAACATCATTGTAAATACAATATGATCTTCTTCATCATATGCGCACTCTATAGTTCCGTCATAGAGCTGCATTATCGCTCTGGCAGCCGCAAGGCCAATGCCATTTCCCACCTGCTGACTGTACCTGGTTGCATCAGGTCTGTAGAATCTGTCAAACAGTCTCTCCGGATCACATTCCGGAATATAATCAGAATAATTGCCCATTTCAAGAAATGTTGATTTTTCTTTCGAATATGCTCGTATATTAATCTCTGAATTCTCCCTGGAATACTTTACTATATTGTCCAGCAGGATCGATATAAGCTGTGCATATTGTGTTTTGCAGCCTCTTACAATAAGATTGCTTTCGGCACTGAAAACAGGTTTCAGTCCCTTCTTTTCAAAGGACTCGTCAAACATATTCAGCGAATCATTAATAAGCCGATCCAGGTCTACATCTTCTTCCTTTTCCTTGCCCAGATAATCATCTGCCTTGGCCAGCAGGAGCATATTAGTCATGAGGATTGACAATCTCATTGACTGATTTTTAATATTGTCGGTCCATTTATTTGCCCCTTCATGAAGTTCAAGGGCTTCTGTATTAGCCTGGATTATTGCCAGAGGAGTTTTTATTTCATGTCCCGCATCCGTGATAAAGCATTTCTGTCTTTCAATATTTTCCGCAATAGGCTTGATCATCTTATTGGACAATATGCTTACAAGAACAAACAGAACTCCAAAGCACGCCAGTACAATAAGGACAGACAGCATCAGCACCCTGGCCTGATTATTAAGATCTATCGTTCTGTCCAGGAATATATATACATAATTGCCTCTTGAATCCTCAGATGTCAGATATCGGTAATTTCCCTTCCATCCGTAAGCCTTGTCAGCCTTATATTCTTCAAGTGCCATTTTATTGGCCTGCTCTTCTGTAATTCCGGAGATTTTTGATATATCTGTATGCACTACATTCTCGTTTTCATCAATAGAAACTGTAAAATATACCGCTCCCAAGACAGTATTATCATTTACCTCAGGAACCATAAAAGCAAGAATAGGGACATCCTCCTGCGGGACCTCAAATCTTCTTGCAGAACCTGACTGCGGGCTGTCGCCGTCAGAATCATCAGCCGAGCCGCCTTCAGATTCTCCCTTGGAATCTCCCTCAGATTCGCCATTTGATTCATCCGCACCGTCAATATTCTCTGCAGCATTCTCCTGAGAACCGGTTTCCTGAGGTTCTGCAGTGTCTGCTGCGGCAGTTTCGCTTGAACCTTCATATGTTACGGGATTAAGGTCATATAGTCTTGCAAGCTCATATAAGAGCTTCTCTGACTGAGCATTCAGCGATGTATGATTTACGATATTAAGCGTACCAAATACACCTACAAGAACTATTGCAACCGCGATCATGGCAGTAAATATAAATTTTTTCTTCAGAAGTTTTATCATAATAATCAGCTCTTTGGCTGCAGCTTATATCCGATATTTCTTTTAGCTGCAATCTCTATATCCGCATCCATCGCTGTAAGTTTCTTCCTGAGATAAGAGATATAAACCCATACTATACCGATTTCCGTGTCGCTTTCATATCCCCACACCTTAGTCATAAGATCATCTGTTGACAGGTACTGACCCTTGTTGAGCATCAAAAGCTCCATTATCTGATATTCTATCTTAGGCAATGCATACTTCTTGCCGGGAGTTCCCAATTCATAGGTCGCTGTATTAAGGCTGACGTTGCCCAGCGTCAATATATCCGGCGTGAATTCTTCACGTCTTCTTAACATAGCTCTTACCCTTGCAAGAAGCTCTCCCATGGCAAATGGCTTGGCCAGATAATCATCTGCTCCTGCATCAAGCCCTGCTATCTTATCCTCTATCTCGCTTTTAGCAGTTAAAAGCATTACCGGTGTGTTTATGCCCATCGCTCTTATTTTTTTCAGCAGATCTACGCCATTTATCTTAGGCATCATTACATCAAGTATTATGCCGTCATAGCGTTCAGCCTTAATATAAGCCAGTGCTTCTTCTCCGTCATATACCGCATCTACGCTGTATTTATGGAATGTAAGGATGTCAACGACCGCCTCGGACATCGGTCTTTCATCCTCTGCATACAACAACTTCATATTACAATCCTCTCTTTTGTCTCTAAAGTCGTCTTCAAAACAACACGCATAACAGTAATATCCGGTTATGCGTGTTTTCTTATCTTTTTAGTTAAAACATATCAACATAATGTTGGTGAATTATATCTGCAATATAATCTGCCATCAGTTCATACCCGAGCGCCGTAAGATGCACTCCGTCAGATGCAAATAATTCGTCCTGCGAATAATCGGTTATCTGTGTAAAATATGCATTGATATCGATCAGCAGATCTGACTCTGCCTGCGCAGCATTTGCAATATAATTATTAGCCTGAGACAGTTTATCTTCATATGCCGAGCCCGATCTTATCGGATAATTTAATATAAATACCTGAGAGCCCTGACGTTCTATTGCTTCAATATTTGCCTCAAGAGTACCTTCATACTCCGCTCCTTCGATAAAATTATTGGCGCAATACTGGATCAAAACTATATCCGCCGTTCCTGATAATCTCGAACATGAGGTATCCTGAAGAACACTTCCGGACTGACCATAGTTCTTAACATTAACAGTATTGAATGTATATTGATATGAATCAGCATCAAACAGTTCATACAGTTTTGTCTCAAGTTCCTCAGGATATGTAACCTCTGCTATTGATGATATTCCTGTCTCATCAACCGTATATCCTTCAGTAAGTGAATCGCCAAAGCATTCTATCAATACAGTTTCCTTATCAGCAAATACATTGCCTGTCGCCGACTTATTTTTATCCACTGCAACTCCTGTTTTGATCAGCACACACATAAGTGCAAGCACAAATACAACTACGCCGCACATTCCCAATGTGCGCTTCAGTTCCAGCTGATTTTTGGTCTTTTCATCAAGACTTTGCAAAGCTTCTCTGTACTCGTCAAAATGGCCTTTTCTTTTATTATCATTTGATTTCAGGTTATTGAAAAATTTTGCCAATAATTAGATCCTTTCTTCCACGTTATAATAAACAGCCTCTATCCTAACGCACTCAATCATATGCTCATCAAATATTTTTGTTTCAACAACACTTGTCGTCTTGCCGTGCTTTATAACCTCAGCTCGTCCATATATAGTTCCTGTATTTCGAAGAGGCCTCATATATGTTGCATTTGAGCTTAATGTGACAGGCAGGCCGCCCAGTGTCCTGAAGGCAGCCCCGCCTAATACATCTCCCAGACAGAAGGATACTCCTCCGTGCACCATCCCGAAGGGATTGGTATGTATGTCAGTTATAACTATATTGCCCTCGGCAAATCCCTCGCCTACAGCTGTAATGTCTATACCCGTATGTCTGGTATATCCCACATTTACAGCTTCCCTTATTTCTTCAAGGGTTCTTCCAACCATATTACTTGCTGCTCCTAAAATTCGAATTTATATCTGAAATAATCTTCCAGCTCATCAATGTTGACTCTTACCTGCTGCATTGTATCTCTTTCTCTGATTGTTACGCAGTGGTCAGTTTCCGAATCAAAATCATATGTGATACAGAATGGTGTACCGATCTCATCCTCTCTTCTGTATCTCTTGCCGATGGTTCCTCTGTCGTCAAAATCACAATTGTAATACTTGGACAGCTTAGAATAAACCTCCATTGCCGGCTGATTAAGCTTCTTAGACAGCGGAAGAACAGCAATCTTAACAGGTGCAAGAGCCGGATGGAAACGCATAACAGTTCTTACATCACCGCCCTCAAGTTCTTCCTCATCATAAGCACTGCACAAAAATGCAAGGACAACACGGTCAGCTCCCAGTGACGGTTCAATAACATACGGAACGTATTTTTTATTCTTCTCATCGTCGAAATAATCCATAGGTTCTGATGAATATGTCTGATGCTGTGTCAGGTCATAATCTGTTCTGTCAGCTATTCCCCACAGCTCGCCCCAGCCAAACGGGAATGTAAATTCAATATCCGTTGTAGCCTTAGAATAGAATGATAATTCTTCTTTATCATGATCCCTTAATCTGATCTCGTCATCCTTTATATTAAGGCTCTTAAGCCAATTTATGCAATAGCTTCTCCAATATTCAAACCATTCAAGGTCTGTATCCGGCTCGCAGAAGAATTCCAATTCCATCTGTTCAAATTCTCTGGTTCTGAATGTAAAATTGCCCGGTGTGATCTCATTACGGAAGGACTTGCCGATCTGTGCTATGCCAAATGGGATCTTCTTGCGTGATGTTCTCTGAACATTTTTAAAGTTTACGAAAATACCCTGTGCTGTCTCCGGACGCAGGTATACAACATCCTTAGCATCCTCTGTAACACCCTGGAAGGTCTTAAACATAAGATTGAAATGTCTGATAGGTGTAAAATCACTCTTGCCGCATGATGGGCACGGAATCATATGTTCTGCAATGAAGCCTTCCATCTCTTCATCGCTCCAGCCATCAACTGAACCTTTAAGTTCTATACCTTTTTCAGCTGCATAATCTTCAATTACTTTATCTGCACGAAATCTTTCATTACACTCTCTGCAGTCCATCAGCGGATCCGAGAAGCTGCCGATATGTCCCGATGCTTCCCATGTCTTAGGATTCATAAGGATAGCGCAATCAATGCCAACATTATAAGGGCTCTCCTGAACAAACTTCTTCCACCATGCTCTCTTGACATTATTCTTCAATTCTACTCCGAGATTGCCATAATCCCAAGTGTTGGCTAAACCACCATAGATTTCAGATCCCGGGTATACAAAACCGCGGTTTTTGCACAGTGCAACGATTTTTTCCATTGTCTTTTCCATTGTTTTTCTTCCTTTAATTTATATTTCCGAACACTGGATGTGCCCGGATAGATTTTGAAAATGCGACAAAGCTGCTCATATGCCGTGACGGCGCAGCCACTGTAATAAAACAATCAGCACAGACGTTTTTGAATAGTGGTTACACGCCAGGTTTCATGGCACATAGCAATTGAATCTAATTCAAAATTGTATTCTACAATATATCATCGATTAATGACAGTGATTTAAACTTTTTATCCACACTTAATTTTATCAAATGCGTTATTATCGTCTCATATTCTTCCAAACATTCATCCGACAGCTTAAATGTGAAGAGTTTTTCTATCGGTTTATCCAAAACATACGCATATGCCTTCTGGCAGCTGATACTCATATTTGCGGCAAATGCATAAATCCCATATCCCGACATTAATTTGTCCAATGTGGGGCACAGACCATTTACAGCCAGCATCCTAAGTTCATATATGCATTTGACAAGCTTATTGGATACTGCCGTAAGGCTTAATGCCTTTAAGCTGTAATATAACAGCTTGAGCATCTCTGACGACTCAACTCCGTCTCTCGAAAAATATTGTGCCAATTCCAGAAAATAGAATCCATAATATGCAGCATCTAAGTCCTCGACCAGCTTGTCAAAATAATTGCTTATTGACGCTCCCATAAGTGTATATGAGTTTCTGCCCTGATAGAGAGTGAACTGTCCGAAGGAGAAGCTTCTTGTTGCCGATACCAGCTGGCTGCCGGGCTTTCTTGCGCCTCTTGCAAATGCAGTTATCCGGCCCAGCTCAGAAGACAGGATCTCCACTCTTCTGTCATATTCACCTATAGGCATAACACTTATGACCATACCGGTAACAACAATTTCATTCATGAATATTAATCCATCTCCTTGCCGCGCTTATCAGACATTCTTAGGATCATATCCAAAGTTTTTTATCTGTATGTCAGAATCTCTCCAATCCTTGCGAACTTTGACCCAGATCTTAAGATTAACCCGGGCATCCGCTAACATCTCTATATCATATCTGGCAGTGCTGCCGATCTTTTTAAGCATTGCTCCGCCTTTGCCGATAATAATACCCTTATGAGAATCCTTTTCGCATACTATTGTTGCCTCGATATCTATGATAGGTTCTCTGTAGCATTCTGCCCCCGCTTCCGTTGACATGGTGCTTATCTTCTTAAAACGTTCCTTGTATTTCTCTACAGTAACAGCAATTCCATGGGGAACCTCATTATTAAGGCAGTGAAGAGCCTTTTCCCTTATTATCTCTGCCACAATCTGCTTCATCGGCTGATCCGTCAGTGTGTCCTCATCGAAGTACATAGGTCCTTCCGGCAAATATTGAAATATTACTTTCATGAGTTCATCAACATTATTGCCTTCTCTTGCAGATATAGGCACGATCTCGCTGAATTTATATACATCCTTATACAGATTGATGTTTTCAATTACCTTTTCTGTATTTACAGAATCGATCTTGTTAATAACCAAAATGACAGGAATGTCATATTTTTTTAGTTCCTCTATGATAAACTGCTCGCCTTTGCCGATATAATCTGAGGGTTCTACCAGCCACATTGCTATGTCAGCATCCTTAAGCGTATTAACTGCGGTACTCAGCATATAATCGCCCAATTTATTTTTAGCCTTGTTAACGCCAGGAGTATCCAGGAAAATTATCTGGCCGCGTTCATCCGTATATACTGTCTGGATCCTGTTTCTTGTTGTCTGAGGTTTATTCGATGTTATAGCAATCTTCTGACCGATGATCTGATTCATGACGGTGGATTTGCCCACATTAGGCCGTCCGATTATAGCAACATATCCTGATTTTATCTTATTTTCTTCCATAAACTTCCTTCTGTAGCATGTCCTTTTCTTTATTCAAACATATTTTCAACAGTCATGAATAATTCCCGGTCTTCTTCTATCTTGTTTTCCGAACCTACTACGCACAGATTATTCATTTCAAGGGCTTTCTTTATCTTAGGAGCAAGCCTTCTGATATCCTCTGCCGTACAATCGATTATTTCTTCACGAGCTTTCTGCGAATCCTCGATCTTAACGCCCGTAAGATATGCTCCCATGTCTCTCGAACCCCTCGCAGCCGGTGATAATGGCATGTCTATGCCGCTCATGGTTCCGATTACATATTTCGTCATTTCTCTCTCATCTACATCAAATTCCTCCAGAAATGCCGGAATTCCTTCATATATCTCGTTAGTTCGCTTAAGATTCGGGTCTCTGTATGATACGAAACTGCATAACCCATTAGATCTGGTATCACACATGCATCCGTATGCTCCGCCCTGAACTCTTATATTAAACCAGAGATATTCATATCTCATTATTGTATTAAAGACCTTAGATGAACCACTGTACTCGTTGGCATTGTCTATATATTTTCCGGTTCTTGCCACATATTGAACAGAGGATGAGGTTTTAAATCCTTCATTTTTCTTATTTACCACTGTTCTGTCAGGCTTGTATTTTCTGTCCTTAACCGCAGATTTTGCTTTTTCATAATATTGGGATATGACAGCTTCATTTGCCTCTGTTACCTTATCCAAATTGCCACCCGGCCCCTTCGCGGCAAT
This sequence comes from Bacteroidaceae bacterium, assembly GCA_963589005.1. Taxonomy (GTDB): domain Bacteria; phylum Bacillota; class Clostridia; order Lachnospirales; family Lachnospiraceae; genus RGIG5612. The sequence goes on from CAVAJR010000004.1 coordinate 64,313, forward strand.
ATTTTTGTTTTCGTATGCTTTTATATCAGCAATAAATGCATGGAGTTCATTCTTGACCAGCTCATATCCTTCCTTATCGGCTGTACAGCTTACAAGAACATTTTTGGTCTTAAGGATCTTATTCAACACAGTGGTAATGCCGTATATGCATTTGTCCTTCTCCGTATCAAAATTCTTCTCCAGATGTTCGACAAATTTATAAAACTGTATTCCATTAACGATTTCCTTAATCGCCTCAGACTCTGAATAATACGACCCTGCCCTTACTGCAGCTGCCACGTGGCCTGCTGAATTAATTGACATTTGCAATTTGCTCTTAAGCTCTGCAATAATCTCATATAATCTCTTGCTGTCATCATAATGTGCAGCAAATAATATTTCCTTTACCAGTTCAAAGGCCTTATGGACATTGCCATACAAAGCCCTGAAAGACATATCAGCCAAAACAGAATAAACATTAAAATCATATCTGTCAGTATAAATTCCCAGATCCATACCCAGGCCGCCGGTTTCTATATTTACTTCATCATTAAGTTCAGAATAAGTATATCTGTCAGTATCAACGAAGCTTACCACAGACTTAAGCAAACTAAGATATGGAAGCTCCTCCACAGACAGCATATTCGCATCTAAGAATAAACTTACATATGCAATTCCATTTGTATTATAGTCATGATGAATTACTGTAATTCCATCTACCGTAGCCTCGATATTGGAAAATGGCGTAGCCTCCCGTCTTATGTCACTTCGTTCTAGCAGCGGTATAAGACGTTTTTGTTCCTCGGTGTCCTCTGCCTCCTGATATTCAGCAAGAGCCTTCGTATCGGCCACCATCTGTGCAATTTCCTCAGCCGTCTTAGATTCCTTATATTCTCTTAGTTTCTGAGCCAACAGCTCATCCCTTTTAGCTGCAAGACCTCTCTTCGGTTCTAATACAATAAGCGCACTATTCTTGCTGTCTGCCAGCCAGGTCTTTATAAGCTCTTCGTAATATCCTGAATCTATATTGCTTCTTAAAAATGCAAATGTCTCTGAGCTTACAATGTGCATCAATGGCTCATTTTCATCATATAACCAGCTGTCGAATGCTCCTAATCCGTAGATAAGACCCTTAGGATATCCACCGAAATCCGCCTCCTTGTATTTGAATTCAAGAGAGTTAAGACTAGCCGTAAGCGACCTGTGGTTTAATCTGCCATTTGCCGCCGCACGAAGCTCCTCATTAATTACCTCAAGGAACTTATCTGCCTGAGCAGGGTCAGCATTTTTAGCAGTAATAGTAAAATATTCCTGCTTAAGTCCGGTCTCAAATCCTGAGATAATATCCTTGCCGATACCTGCATCTAACAGTTTCTGTCTTATCGGTGCTCCCTGCGTATCAACCAGTGCATATTGAAGCATCTGCATTGCATAATATTTGTGCGGATCCAGATTATCACCGCAATGAATATTATAGCTGAGATATGTATTTTCTTCCTCGTTTTCCTCCTCTGAGATTGCATATGCATGCCTTACAACCTTCATCTCATCGAATGCAGGCTGTGATTTTATCTCAGAGTCGATCTCAAGATAATCATATTTTGACAAATACTCCTGATCCATCCACTCAAGACGTTCCTCTATATCCATGTCTCCGTACAGGTAAATGAAGCTGTTGGAAGGATGGTAATATTTCTTGTGAAAATCTATAAACTTCTCATATGTAAGATCAGGAATGAATTCCGGATCTCCGCCGCTTTCGTAAGAATATGCATTATCAGGAAACAGTGCATGAAGTATTTCTCTTTCTAATACGCTCTCCGGTGATGAAAATGCGCCCTTCATTTCATTGTATACAACGCCATTATATTCTATCGGAGCATTTGCATCATTTATGCTGTAATTCCAGCCTTCCTGTTTCATGATCTCAGGATGTATATAGACATTTGGCTTAAATACCGCATCCATGTATACACTCATGAGATTAGCAAAATCCTTATCATTTGTAGACGCAACCGGATAAACAGTTTTATCCGGATATGTCATTGCATTTAAGAAGGTATTCATGGAACCCTTAACAAGCTCTACGAAGGGATCTTTTAAAGGATATTTTTCAGAGCCGCACAAAACAGAATGCTCCATGATATGAGCTACGCCTGTATCATCTGAAGGCGGCGTCCTGAAGCCTACATAGAACACCTTATTATTGTCATCATTGGATAGTATGAACACCCTTGCGCCCGTCTTTTTATGTTTCAGCAAGTACGCCTTACTGCCCAAATCCTTAATATCCTTTTCAAAAACTGTTTCGTATTTATTAAAGCTCATTTTAAACTTTCCTTACTGTATTATTTATAAATGTTCCCGAGTTTATGCTGCCTTGTACGCAGCTGCACTAAGCTGCATGAAGTTGTATCAGAACGTGCCTTGTCGCTCCGTGACCCTCGGCGTGCAGCCACTGCTCAAAATCGCCTGCGCTGATTGATTTCTCACAATAGCCGCGCCGTCCCAGCGCGTTTTAGCACACGCCAATATTGTACAAATCAGTTGAACAATGCCTGCGCATATTCTCTGGCATCAAATCTCTTCAGGTCATCTACGCCTTCACCTACGCCTATGAACTTAACAGGAACTCCTAATTCCTTGGAAATAGCCACTGCGATTCCGCCCTTGGCTGTTCCGTCCATCTTAGTTAAAATAATTCCGTCAACCTTCATTATGCTCTTGAATTCTTTGGCCTGCTGAAGGGCATTCTGTCCTGTAGCTGCATCCAAAACAATCAAATTCTCACGAACAGCCTGCGGAAATTCCGAGGATAATATTTTATCTATCTTGGACAATTCATTCATAAGATTCTTCTTATTATGAAGTCGTCCTGCCGTATCACACAGCATTATCTCGCCATTTCTGGCTCTTGCTGCTGCAGCTCCGTCGTAAATGACTGAACCCGGATCCTGACCTTCATTTCCCGATACCATGTAGCAGCCTGTTCGATCTGCCCATATTTTGAGCTGATCCATTGCCGCAGCTCTGAAGGTGTCAGCCCCTACAAGGATCACATTCTTACCTCTGTTTTTATATTGATTAGCAAGCTTGCCTATCGACGTGGTCTTCCCAACACCATTTACGCCGATGATCATAACAACAGACGTTGTATTTTCAAAATCATATGCGTCCTGAGGCACAGTCATCATATCCTCAACACGCTTGATCAGAAATTCTCTGGCCTGTTCCTGATTCTTAACTTCATGAAATCTTACATTTACCTCAAGTGCCTCTGTAAGCTCCATGCTGGCCTGCACGCCCATGTCACCTAGGATGAGCTGTTCTTCCATTTCCTCATAAAACTCATCTGTAATCGGTGTCCCTTTATTAAAAAGTTTCGAAAAAAATCCCATTCTAATTCTCCGTTTTATATTTTATCTGCCAAATGTTATGGTCGTTCCAGTGTAAACCTTCCAATCTTGCCGTTCCTGAAATTCTCAAGAAGAAGATTGGCAGCTCTTAATGTATCTGCTTCTGCACCCTTGGCGATACAGCCCCTGGCAAATGCTATCTTCTCCAGAACCTGCGCCGGCTTGTCCTCACCCGCAGCATCAATACCATAGAATTCGTAAAATTGCTGAGGATATAACTGCTGCAGCATGCTGATAAGCTCCCATGCCAGTTCCTCTATATTCATTATCTCATCCTTGATAGAACCGATCATGGCAAGCTTCACGCCCACACTCTGATCCTCGAATTTCGGCCATAAGATGCCGGGTGTATCTAACAGCTCCAGTGACGAGCTGAGTTTGATCCATTGCTTGCCCTTAGTAACGCCCGGTTTATTGCCGGTTTTAGCTGCTCCCTTGCGGGCAAATGTATTAATAAATGTGCTCTTGCCTACATTAGGTATTCCAACAACCATAGCCCTTACCGGTCTGTTCTTAATACCCCTTCTTAAGTCTCTCTCTATCTTGGCTGCGCATGCTTTTTTAACGATCTCATTGATCTGCTTCATGTCAGAAGCCTTGAGTGCATTGATCACGCATACATGAAATCCCTTATTTTCAAAATATTCCGCCCATTGGGCTGTATAACTTTCATCAGCCATGTCAGACTTATTAAGAAGTACCAATCTGGCTTTATTTTGAGCAATATTATCTATATCAGGATTTCTGCTTGATAACGGGATTCGTGCATCAACAAGCTCAATGACAAGGTCAATGAGCTTGATATCTTCCATCATCTGTCTTTTTGCTTTGGTCATATGACCCGGATACCATTGTATATTCATAACTGTAGAATTCTAACATATGGCAACAAATAATTCACCCACAAAATATGGCATTCGTCGATAAAGAAAGAACTCTAAGGAGGCCTGACGAACAATCAGTGCATTTGAGGGTTGAGTTAACAGGATGCCCCAGCTTATGCAGTTCTTCTGTTGAATCAGCATTAAAAAAATTGGTTCAGGATGGTACGGTCACTCGTCTTGGTTCTGGACGAAAAACACACTATGTTAGAAGTGATGCCTTGGAATGATATCACTTTCAGCGGACCATTTATTTGTTTTGATGCAAGCGGTCAGACGCAGCCGACAGCAAATGTTTTTTTACCGTGCCGGATTTATTGAAATGGTACTTCCCACAACGGCAATTCTCTGATTTTAACTTGTTTTTTTCAAATAGATACCGGCCTTCATGTTTCCTCCCAGCGGCGTTTTACACACCGCTGGATCACACCCACAACATATTCGATAGAATCAGCGCAGTCATTCCTTAGCCATTCTGAGATAATTGCCATTAACCCTTGAATATAAAACGCCATAATATAACGTCTATCCTGCTGCGGTATGCCGTAGCGGTCGAGGATCGGCGTGAATACGTGGTAGAACATCCGATCATAACTTTTTTCCAATCCCAGCACCTCAGAATTTTCTGTTACTGTGCAGAACAGTCTCTTATGCTGCTCGATGTAATTGAGGTAAGGCGTCAGATACTCCGGTGTGATAAAATATAATTCATCCAATGGACAATTCCTCAGCTTTGTGACAAATGTTTCCGAATCCTTTTTCATGTAGGCAAGGAACTGCTCGTTCATATGGTTAACACTCTCCGAAAGTAGATCTGCCATTGTTTCATAATGCAGATAAAATGTGGAGCGGTTGACGCCCGCCACCTCACAGATTTCCTTGACTGTGATGTAGGCAAAGTCCTTTTTCTCTAAAAGCGCCAAAAATGCGTCGTCCATTCTGGCTGCGGTTGCAAAATATTTGCTTTCTGATCTATTCAATCATCCTCACCTGCTTTCGTGGCAATCTTCTCCGATAGGCTTTATTTTTCGCTGATCTCTTTTGCCAGCTCCATGATCTCAAAAGCGTATTTCTGCTTGCCATGTGCCAGCAACTTTTTGTAGATGGGATAGTTGACGCCCATGCCCAGCAATCCGATGATGCCAACGATCACACCGAGAACAAACATCGTAGTTGTACCGCTGCCTATAACATTCATAGAAAGGCACATACCTACACCTGTCACCAATGCTGCAATGATGCCAAAGGTGTAAGTGAAGACAGTAGCCGGGAGTTTTGCTTTTCTATCAAGTTTCCGAAGTGCTACCACCTTTAAAGTATCCTTGGGTGCGTATTCATTTGCGAGCTGCTCTGCATAAATCTTATCTGTGTTCATAATTATTGCCTCCTTCATTTGATAGCTTTATGATACCTACGAAAAAAGGCAAATTGAACAACACAGAACAGCCCTTGTGTTGATTTCAGCGTATCTATTCGGTTTTATTGACTTAAAGTGAGAGGCTCTCCGCCCACTCAGTCAATTCCTTGATGCTGGCCTGAGGATTGAGAACTCCACAAAGATTACTTCGTCACCAAGTCCAGCAGACTCTGATAGCTGTCCACCACATCGTAGACAACCTCGCCGTTGCTGATCGCCTTGAAGTGCTCTCTGGCGCAGTGGATCTTTGACTCCTCTATCAGCCGCAGCTGCATCGAATTCATGGAGCCTTTTGTGTCTCTATCTCTTCTCGCAGTCCTTCTTCTGTAGGCAAATACAATTTATATTTGCTGTCAAATAATTGCTCATTGCCATGTAGCACAGAATATCTGGTGATATCTTCATCGGTCTCTCATATGGCCTTGCTCTTTCCGTGACAAATGCATAGAACTGCTGTTTCCAATCAATAAAATCATTCGAATATCAAAGCAAAAAAATGGATGGACAAGTATGGTGTACAAATTGAGGCATGGGCTCCATTTGGGAAAGGTCGCGGCGATATGTTTGAGAATCCTGTATGATCCTGCTATGGTAGAGTGGTTTGCCAACATAGTGGAAAACCGCAAGAAAAATCACAACTGTGCTACAGAGGAAAAGGAATGGTAATGAGGGCGACAAAATGAACTAACCCTCCTGATTCTGGGCAACTCCTGCGTTCTCCGCGACAATGTTCGTTTGCCGAAACCGTCCACATGCATCGCGCCGTTGATCATGGTGACCATCAGCAGGATGTCCCTCGCAAAAAGTTTAGGTGCTTCGATACCATTCTGTCCCAGAAAGCTGACTGTCAGAAGATCTTGGGACAAGGTAGACAGCTCATCTTTCTTATTTTCCACTTTTACAGTCCCCCAATAGAACAAACTGTAGCAGTACCCTCTCCTTTTCTGAAATTCCGCGTCCATTATCTCGAATTAAAATGCAAATTGCAATAACAAGTTGAACGATTCCTGTGTCCCCATGTGACATTCTCCGAAAAGTAGCGGCTTTCCTCCTGCGCAGGAGCGTTGATAAGCGTCAAAAAAATCGGCATAGCCGAATCACTCCAAGCTATGCCGATACTTTTCCAAGGTATAAATCCCTCAGTCAGACGCCGCAGCGTCATTTTCTTGTGCAAATTATCTTACAACTTCTTTAACTTTTGCCTTCTTACCAACTCTGTCTCTCAGGTAGTTCAATTTAGCACGGCGAACCTTACCTTTTCTAACAACCTGGATTGACTCAACTGTTGGAGAATGTAAAGGCCAGGTCTTCTCAACACCAACACCATTAGAAGTCTTTCTAACTGTAAAGGTCTCTCTTGCTCCGCCGCCCTGACGCTTCAGAACTGTTCCTTCAAATACCTGGATTCTTTCTCTGTTGCCTTCCTTGATCTTGGCTGATACCTTAACTGTATCACCTACTCTGAAGTCGTCAACCTTATCCTTAAGCTGACCTGCCTCGATCTTCTTGATAATCTCATTCATGTGCGTGACCTCCTTATTATTATTCGATGTTCTTAATGCTTATAGGACCACCATTAGTCAACGCAACAGCGGAACATCTGTTTCACAGCAACGGATACTTTATCATAGACACCCGACAGGTGCAAGCATTTTTTATTCTGCAAATATATTATCAGCCTGATGTGAATAAACACATCCTCTCAGGCAAATTCATGCCTTCTGTGTCACTGCTTCAGCAGAAACTCTGCCAATACTGTATTGCTTACATCGAATCCTCTGTCGGTAAGCCGCACATTATCTGCATCTGCCTGCAGCAGCCCCATCTCCTTAAGTCTCTGCGTGATAGCGCCATAGGTAAAATCATAATCCTGATTAAAGTTCTCGAAGAACTTCGACTTGCTGATGCCATCGGTCATACGAAGACCCAGAAACATGAATTCTTCCATCTGTTCCTTATGAGAGAGCTGTTCTTGTTCCTCTCTTATATTTTCACTGCAGCCTGACAGATATTTATCCAGATCTGCAATATTCTTCCATCTGGTATTATCCACCATGGACGAAGCATTAAGTCCTAATCCCAGATAATCCCTGCGTCTCCAGTATCCGCAATTATGCACACATTCCATACCCGGTTTAGCATAATTAGATATCTCATATCTTCTGTATCCGGTCTTCTCCAGAAAATCTCTTGTATAATAATAGATTGCTCTCTCAGTATCCTCGTCCGGCAGATTCAGCTGCCCATTATCGTATCTTCGCTTAAATTCTGTTCCGTCCTCTATGATAAGCGAATATGCACTGATATGTTCAGGCTCCCATGTCCCTACAATAGCCAATACTCTCTTCCATGCCGCAAGGCTCTGCCCCGGTATAGCCTGCATGAGATCCACATTTATATTATCAAATCCGGCCTCTCTTGCTGCTTCAAATGCAGCGACAAAATCATCATAGTTATGTATTCTTCCCAATTGTCTAAGATCATTATCGTCCGTTGACTGAAGCCCCAGGCTTATCCTGTTGACTCCCAGTCTTCTGTACGTCTTGAATTTCTCTCTGTCTGTTGTGCCGGGATTACATTCTATGGAGAATTCTGTCACCGGTCTTACCTTCTTCTGCAGGAATAGGCCTTTTCTTTTTTCATGTGTTCCTTTTATATTAAATTCGGAATTTAACGTTTCCACAATCCGGGAAATCTGCTCGCAACTTAATATTGACGGAGTTCCTCCGCCAATATATACAGAGACTATTTCCCTGTCTTTATATTCAGTTGCCGTATCTCGTATCTCCCGGCACAAGGCCTCTACATAGCTGTCAAACTTGGCCTCCTGACCGGCAAATGATACAAAATCACAATATCCGCATTTTTTCTTACAAAACGGAATATGTATATATAATTCCAGACTTTTCATTTTAACAAAATAAAGTAAATATTCTAACCCGCATTAAACCTGCCGCCGACAACTTCCTGCATACATATGACAGGATAAAACTTCAAAAACATTTGTAAATGCAAATACGCCGGATTTATACAGATTATTTATCGTCCAGCTTCAATACACTCATAAATGCCTTCTGTGGAATCTCAACATTTCCTACCTGCCGCATACGTTTCTTGCCTTCTTTTTGTTTTTCAAGAAGCTTCTTCTTACGAGTGATATCACCGCCATAACATTTGGCCAGAACATCCTTTCTCATGGCCTTAACTGTCTCACGGGCTATGATCTTACTTCCCACTGCTGCCTGAATAGGGATCTCAAACAGATGTCTTGGAATTTCGTCCTTAAGCTTCTCACACATTCTACGGCCTCGTTCGTATGCTGTATCAGCATGAACAATAAATGACAGCGCATCTACCTCTTCTCTGTTGATCAATATATCCAGCTTAACCAGCTTAGACGGTTCATATCCCTTGAGTTCATAGTCAAGAGATGCATATCCGCGCGATCTTGATTTGAGTGCATCGAAGAAATCGTAAATGATCTCATTTAATGGCAGATCATATCTTAATATGCACCTGTTGGCCTCAATATATTCGATCTCCTTGTATACGCCCCGCCTCTCCTGGCACAGTTCCATGATCGGTCCGATAAATTCCGATGTAACCATGATCTCGGCTGCTACTATCGGCTCTTCCATGTATTCTATCTCCGTAGCATCCGGAAGATTGGTCGGATTGGTCAATTCGAATTCTGTGCCGTCTGTTTTATGCACCTTATAGATAACAGAAGGCGCTGTTGTAACAAGGTCGAGATTATATTCTCTCTCAAGTCTTTCTTCGATAATTTCCAGATGAAGAAGCCCCAGGAAGCCGCATCTGAATCCAAATCCCAGTGCTACAGATGTCTCCGGTTCATATTGAAGTGAAGCATCATTTAACTGTAGCTTCTCAAGAGCATCCCTTAAATCATCATAATGTGCTCCGTCAGCAGGATACATGCCGCAATATACCATGGACTGTACTTTCTTATAACCCGGAAGCGGCTTATCACAAGGATTATCCTTAAGCGTTACAGTATCGCCTACCATGGTATCCCTGACATTTTTAATAGATGCTGTGAAATATCCTACCATTCCTGCACCCAGTTCATCACATGGAATGTATTTGCCTGCGCCAAAATATCCTACCTCAACTACGTTATATGAAGCCTTAGTAGCCATCATATAAACCTGTGAGCCTACCTTTATCTTACCGTCACGAACTCGGCAGAATACTATTACGCCCTTGTATGAATCATAGATAGAATCGAATATTAATGCCTTAAGCGGAGCATTGATATCACCGTCCGGAGCAGGGATCTTGGCAACGATCGCTTCGAGTACCTGATCTATATTTATGCCGTTTTTGGCAGAAATAAGCGGTGCATCCTGAGCCTCAAGACCTATTACATTCTCGATCTCATCTATGACTTTCTGCGGTTCTGCGCTAGGCAGGTCTATCTTATTGATTACAGGAATAACCTCCAGATCATTATCAATTGCCATATATACATTAGCGAGAGTCTGAGCCTCTATTCCCTGTGCTGCGTCAACAACAAGAACCGCTCCGTCGCATGCAGCAAGGCTTCGTGATACTTCATAATTGAAGTCAACATGTCCCGGCGTATCAATAAGATTAAATATATATTCCTGTCCATCCTTCGCATTATAAACAATTCTGACGGTCTGCGCCTTGATCGTTATACCGCGCTCCCTCTCAAGCTCCATATTATCAAGAACCTGAGCCTGCATCTCTCTTGATGTCAAGGCTCCGGTATTTTCAATAATACGGTCAGCTAAGGTACTCTTGCCATGATCAATATGTGCTATTATGCAAAAATTTCTGATATTCTTCTGATTCATCTATCATCCTTTATATTCTTATTTTGGTAATACAGATATTTGATTTTCCACCAACCGAAATGCTCCTCATGCATGGATACGCAGTTATTGTTAAAGTGTGACTATGCCAACTTATATGCACAGCCGAAAGCCTTGGCACTCAGTCCGCTGTTTTAAAGTTTCTATGATAAACCTCGTCCCGCAGTTGGCTGTGCCCTCTCGGCAGATATGTAAGCTGATATCCCACGCTGAACAGATGATTACATACGATCCGGTGCTGAAAATCCCAACAGATCTATGCACTGTTCCAATATTTTCTGTGTAAGAAGCAGCATGCTCAAGTAGCTGTCCTTCTTAGCCTCGTCTTCCTCAGACAGGATCCTTATCTCATGATAAAATGCATTAAATGCATTTGACAGATCATAAATATATGCACAGATCTTATGCGGTGCCAATTCCTTATAAGCGTTCTGGATCACCTCTGAGAATTTGGTCAGAAGGATCATTACTTCCTTCTGAGCTGTCTCCCCTGTGTAAACAACTCTGCCGGATGGCTCCTTGCCATATTTCTTAAGAATCGATTTAATACGGACAATGGTATATAAAATATACGGACCTGTGTTGCCTTCAAATGAAGTAAATCTGCTTATATCAAATACATAATCCTTAGTTGCCTGATTAGACAAGTCGCCGTATTTAAGAGCTGCCAGTCCGATGATCTTGGCAGTTTCGTCTGTTTCCGTCTGGTCAAATTCTCTGTTTTCCTGCATTTTCTGTGCAACAGCTTCATTGACCTCTGCAATCAGATTCTCAAGTCGCATTACGCCGCCGGATCTGGTCTTATACGGCTGTCCGTCCTTGCCATTCATAGTGCCAAACCCCAGGAAAGCCATATCCACATCATCACCTACGAGATGAGCCTTTCTTGCGGTTCTGAATACCTGTATAAAATGAAGTTCCTGCCTCTTATCAACTACATAGATAATATAATCAGGATCAAATAGCTGTACCCTCTCTACTATAGTCGCAAGGTCAGTTGTTGAATAAAGGGTCGCACCATCAGACTTGACGATTATGCACGGAGGCAGTTCCTTCTTATCTGTCTCTTCAGCAATATCAACAATTAATGCTCCTTCACTTTCCTCTACGATTCCCTGAGATTTCATATCCTCGATCATCGCCGGAATATAGCTTTGCGCATCGCTTTCCTTCTTCCACAGCTCAAAATGAACATTTAATGCATCATAATTTTTCTTAAGGTCTGCCACCGATACATTAAGAACATGATTCCATATAGCTCTGTAACCCGGCTTTCCTGCCTGAAGTTCTGCAGTTGCCTGATGTGCCTTAGCTGCAAATCCTTCATCTGATTTGCATTTCTTGGAGGCACATGGATATATCTCCTCAAGTTCTGAAATAGTAAATGGCGGCTCCTTCGGATACTCGCCCGTATAATTGTCATCAAAATAAACCAGCTGCGGTGAACGTTCCTGAAGTTCTGCTATTATCTGACCCATCTGAAGTCCCCAGTCTCCCAGATGAACATCACCTATAGCTTCATGTCCCGCATAATTGGCAATTCTCTTGATACTCTCCCCGATTATTGCCGAACGAAGATGCCCGATATGAAGCGGTTTGGCTACGTTAGCTCCGCCATAATCAACTATGATCTTTTTCTTCTGTTCCGGCTGTTCAAGCCCGAATTTCTCAGAAGATGTCATCTCATTAACATATTCAGACAGAGCCTCTCCTGAAACCCTGATATTAATAAATCCCGGCTTAACAGCACTTACCTCTGACAGCCATTCATTTGCCTTAAGCTTATCTGCTACCTCCTCAGCGATCACTATAGGTGCCTTGCCTGCACTTTTAGCAAGTGCCATTGCGCCATTGCATTGGAATTCGCACAAATCAGGTCTGTTAGAAACAGCAGCGGCTACTCTCTGTGAATCATATCCGCACTCTTCAAATGCTGCTTTAAGCTGTTCTGTAATAATATCTATGTATTTCTTCATATCTGCAGTTTCTCTCCGTATTTTTATAATTCTACTCCGTATGCTTTAAGCATTTCTCTTGCACTGTCAAGGGAATCCACGCCATGCAGATTCTTGATAGGTGCAAATTCTGATTTTCTGTCTACCTCGAATGCCAGACAGCCATCCATCATCTCTATCATATCCAGCACAAGATTCTCATATTTGTTGCCATTTGGCTCCTCCGGCTTAATATATGTGCCGTTTTCATCCATATAAGGGATCTTCTTCTTAGCAATATGAAGCGGCAGCTTCTTGTCAACGATGCGCTTAAGCGCCGGAACATAGAACAGATAATTAAGTATAACTCCGCTGCCATATGCAAGATTGCCCGCATCATCCTTTTGATATCTCATTTCATCTGTAAGATCATAATATTCCACAATTGACGGATGATTGTCCCTGTAGCACATAACCCCTACATTTTCCTCCGGATAAGCCTTAGCTATTACCTTTGAGCCGACTTCGCAGCCCGACTCAAGAGTTGCACCGAGAAATACAGGATCCATCATTTTCTGCAATACATTATCTACAGCAAATATATTGATCCATTCTATGCCGAGATCATCTAACACCTCTTCATATCCGGCATTCTTAAGTGATGAATACCAGCCGCCGTTGCCATTCGGAGATAAAGCCATGTGATACTTTGACTCCATATAGATCTTGCCATTAAAATCTGTTGACGGTGCCATGTCCTGAACAAAGAAATAGATATGATCCTTGTCATATCCGAAATAATCATGTTCCTGTAAGAATTCTCTTGTTTCCACGTCATTTTTATTGGATGTCATGATAAATAGCGGGATCCAGCATCCGGCCTTCTTAACAACCTCCATCAGATTGTTGAAAAGACATTCAAAAATATACAATTCTCTCGTAATTCCGACATTACATGTGCCCTTCGGTCCACTGATCCCTAATCTAGTGCCCTGACCACCTGCCAGAAGAAGAGCTGCTGCCTTGCCTGCACGTATACATTCAAGTCCTTTTTCCTCGAATCTGGTTTTGTTAGCTTCAATTTCAGAGATTTTCACAGCTCCCATAGGCGATATAACACCTGTGCTTATATCCGAAGTCTTGCCAAATACTGCATCAAAATCTGTTCTGTCTATCTCATCAAGCAGAATATTCTTCTGCTCATCTGTCAACTCGTCATAATATTTCAGAATCTGCATCTGATCATATTTTTTTAATTTTTCTGCTGCCTGTTCGTAATTCATACGTAAACACCCTCCCCCGTCTGTAAATACCAATAGAAAATTAACTGGTTTATTCTACAACAAAAGCTGTTTTTTTGAAAGTCCTGCTTGATTATTAAGATCTGTTATTCTAGAATCCTGTCTGAACAAATCACTATTTCTAATGGCTCCTTCGGCTGTGTTCATCACCTGTATTTTGCATGGTTATGAATTTTAATTCTTCTCAAACAAAAGCCATCAATCACACCTATGGTCCGATGCTCGTTATAGCAGGACCCGGTTCCGGCAAAACCGCCGTTACAATAAACAGAGTAAGGCATCTGATATCCATCGGTATACCGGCTTCTAATATATTAACGGTTACCTTTACTCGTGCTGCCGCTGACGAGATGTCAGACAGATTTTCAAGGATATGTAATTATGATAATCAGCCCGTATTCGGAACATTTCATTCTGTATTTCTTATGATATTGAGGCATTACGGTGCATATACTCATATCCATATTATTTCAGAACGGGAAAAACGTGTATTCCTAAAATCAGAGCTGCGCAGATACCGTCTGGAGACAGATGATGAGGAGCGGGTTATTTCCGATGTTGCCGGTGAGATCAGCCTGATAAAAAATAATATGCTGGATATATCCGTATATACCGACAGCTGTATTGATGATGATATCTTCAGATGCATTTATGCAGATTATAATTACATGCTCAGAAATTCTGATTGGGTGGATTATGACGATATACTTCTTAATACCTATACACTTCTGGCTGATAATCCTGATATCCTCGATTATTGGCAGAACAGATTTCAGTTCATTCTGGTGGATGAATTTCAGGATGTTAATGTTCTTCAATACAATACATTAAGGCTTCTTTGTTTCACCCACAGCAACATATTTGCCGTAGGGGACGATGACCAATGTATATATAGATTCAGAGGTTCATCACCTGCCATAATGAAGCAGTTTATGAAGGATTTTCCGGATTGCAGCACTGTACTCCTGGACGTTAATTACAGATGTGATAAGCAGATCCTGCAGCCGGCTCTTAACTTGATCGCACATAACCAGGACAGATTAGACAAGGATATTTCTGCTATTCGCAATTGCAGATCCTCAGATGTATTTTCAATAATCGAATATTCCGATCAGTCTGAACAATACAATGATATATCTGAACAAATCTTAAAATTGCACAATGCAGGTCTTGATTTCTCGCAAATGGCAATACTTATAAGAAGTTCCCATGATTCGCCTCTTATATCGAAATATCTTGCATTATCTGATATTCCTTTTACGGTTTTCGGCAAAAAGCCTTCCAGGTATGAGCATTTTATTTATAAGGATATCTGTGCTTATTTAAAATGTTCCCTCAAAACTGCCGGAAGGGCTGAGCTTCTGCGCATAATCAACAGACCTGCACGGTATATATCAAGGCTTGCCATTCCTGATGCAGATATTCTCACCTGCATAAAAGCCATGAAGGATTATTATGCTGCCGATCCAGACACATGCAAGAGAATAGAGCTTCTCTGCTCTCATCTGTCATTTATGATCCGGCTTCCTGCCAGAGCTGCTGTTGAATATATCTGTAAGGCTGTAGGATATGAAGGCTTTCTGTCTGAATATGCCATTGACCAGAATATTAACCTATCGTCCCTCATGGATATCCTGAATGATATCAGACAGCTGGCAGGCAGCTGTTCATCTGCAGAGAATTTTCTGGAGCTTATTAATAATGACAGCTCCGTAAATGTCTCAACAGACAGTGAGGCTGACGCCGTTAATATTATGACAATGCACGCATCCAAGGGGCTGGAATTTGATACTGTATTTCTTCCGAATATCAATAAAAACATCATGCCTGTAAGCCGATGTTCATCACATGATATGTTTCCGGAAGAGAGGCGTCTCATGTATGTTGCCATGACAAGAGCCAAGTGTCATCTTCATATAAGCTACATTCACTTTATCAGGGGCAAACATTTTCATCCTTCCATTTTTATAGACGAAATAACCAATGATCGCCGTAATTGCGTCTAATATTTTGTATAAAATAAAGAACATTTAATAATCTTGTTTCAAATCTGTCTCGTGATAGAATTATTCTATTACAATAAAAAAGGAATGGGTGGATTAATGTTAGATAAATCATTTTATGACAAGACCGATGAAATCATCGAGTCTTATGGTCGAAAACCGTCTTCTCTTATTCCGATAATGCACGACATACAGGATGAATTCCGTTATCTTCCGGGAGAACTCCTGACATACGTGGCCAAACAGATCGGAATTACAGAATCTAAGGCTTTCAGCGTTGCAACATTTTATGAGAATTTTTCCTTCGAACCTAAGGGAAAATATGTCATAAAGGTATGCGACGGAACTGCATGCCATGTTCGTAAGTCAACCCCTGTCAGGGAATTTCTGCAGCAGGAGTTAGGACTTAATAATGAACATCATACAACACATGATCTTCTGTTTACAGTTGAAACCGTATCGTGCCTGGGTGCATGCGGACTTGCCCCTGCACTTATGGTCAATGACAAGGTTTATTCCAAGATGACCCCGGAAAAGGCAGAAGAAATGCTTAACGAACTCCGAAATGAAGCTGAAGGAGGTATAGAAGAATGATACTTGATTCAAGAATTCATCTGGATGAATACAGGAATGAATGTCAGACTGCCTCTAAGCTTGAAACTGTACGTATTCTCGTATGCGGAGGTACCGGATGTCTGGCAGGCGGTTCTGCCAGATTATTTGAAAAATTCAAGGAATTATCTGAAAAGCATCTGAATGTCAATGTAGAAATCGGTGCAGAAATTGCCCATACAGGTGTCCATAAGAGCGGATGCCACGGTTTCTGTGAAATGGGTCCCCTTGTAAGGATTGAGCCTTACAATTATCTCTATCTTAAAGTTCAGCTTGATGACTGCGAAGAAATTTATGAAAAAACCGTATTAAACGGTCTTCCTGTAGAACGTCTGATGTACCATCAAAACGGCGATATTTACCAGACTCAGGAAGCTATTCCTTTCTATGCCAAGCAGACCCGTGTTGTCCTTGAAAATTGCGGACATATTGATGCGGAACATATTTCTGCAGCCATAGCTGCAGGTGCATATTCAGGATTTGAAAAGGCTTTATTTGAGATGACGCAGCAGGAGGTAATCTCTGTCATTACTGATGCCAAGCTCAGAGGACGAGGCGGCGCCGGATATGTTACCGGCAAGAAATGGAGCCAGGTTGCCGCTCAGAAGGAGACTCAGCGTTATGTTGTATGCAACGGTGATGAAGGTGATCCGGGCGCATTCATGGACAGAAGCGTCATGGAAGGTGATCCTCACCGTATGATCGAGGGCATGATGATCGCTGCATATGCCGTAGGCGCACAGGAAGGATATATCTACGTTCGTGCAGAATATCCCCTTGCAGTTGAACGTCTTAAAACTGCAATCAAGCAGGCTGAGGAAATCGGGCTGCTGGGTGATAATATTCTCGGAACCGGATTTAATTTCAAGCTTCATATCAACAGGGGTGCCGGTGCATTCGTATGCGGCGAGGGTTCTGCTCTTACAGCATCTATTGAAGGCAACCGCGGCATGCCTAGAGTTAAACCTCCGAGAACTGTTGAACAAGGCCTTTGGGGTAAGCCGACTGTACTCAACAATGTTGAAACATTTGCCAATGTCCCGATGATCATACTGAAGGGTGCTGAATGGTACAGAAGCATGGGCACTGAGGGTTCACCCGGAACCAAGGCATTTGCCCTTACGGGAAATGTATGCAATACAGGCCTTATTGAAGTACCTATGGGCACTACTCTTCGTGAGATCGTATTCGATATCGGCGGAGGCATCAAGGATGGCGGTACATTCAAGGCTGTTCAGACAGGTGGTCCTTCTGGCGGATGTCTTACAAGCGAACACCTGGACGAGCCGCTTGATTTTGAATCTATCAAGAAGTTCGGATCTATTATCGGTTCGGGCGGTCTGGTTGTTATGGACAACAACACATGTATGGTGGAGGTTGCCCGTTTCTTCATGAGCTTCACTCAGCGTGAATCCTGCGGCAAATGCGTTCCTTGCCGTGAAGGCACCAAGCGAATGCTTGAGATCCTTGAAAAAATTGTTGCCGGAAACGGCACTGATGATGACCTGTACATGCTTGAAGAAATCGGCAATATGATCAAGAGCATGGCATTATGCGGCCTCGGTAAGAGTGCTCCGCTGCCTGTTCTCAGTACTCTCAGATATTTCAGAGATGAATACGAAGAGCATATTCATGATCACAAATGCCGTGCCAAAGTCTGTTCAGCAATGCGCAAATTTATTATCAATCCTGAATTTTGTAAGGGCTGCGGCAAATGCGTACGCAACTGCCCTGCCGGTGCCATCAGCGGTGCTGTCAGACAGCCTCATCATATCAATACAGAATTGTGTATTAAATGCGAATGCTGTCTGCGCGATTGTAACTTTAATGCAGTATATGTTGAAGCTTAAGAAAGGAGATTTGAAATGGGAATCATTACTATAGATGGAATTGAAGTCGAATTCACCAATGAACGTAATCTCCTTACTATCATCAAGAAGGCCGGAATTGATATTCCTACGCTGTGCTATATTGATGAGCTGTCAACATTCGGAGATTGCAGATTATGTACAGTAGAAGATGATAAAGGAAGATTATTTGCCTCCTGCTCTGAAGAGCCTAAGGACGGCATGGTAATCTATACCAATACCAGAAGACTCAGAAAATACAGAAAACTTATTATAGAACTCATGCTTGCAGCACACTGTCAGGAATGCAATACCTGTGCTAAAAACGGCGACTGCAGGCTGCAGAAGATGGCCAGCAGGTATGGTATCCTTCACGTTCGTTTCGATGATTACAGGAACAAGCTCCCTCAGGACCACAGCTCACCTTCTATCATAAGGGATCCTAATAAATGTATTCTCTGCGGCAACTGTGTGCGTGTATGCGACGAGCTGCAGGGAGTAGGCGCACTTAATTTTGCTCACAGAGGTTCAAGTGCAAGAGTTGCCCCGGCATTTGGCAGAAGAATTGCCGATACCGACTGCGTAAACTGCGGTCAGTGCCGCGTTTATTGTCCGACCGGTGCTATCTCAATCCATCATCACAGAACATGGGTTTGGGACGCTTTGGAGGATCCTAATGCCCGCGTTGTTGCTCAGGTTGCTCCGGCAGTTCGTGTAGCACTTGGTGACGCCTTCGGAATTGAAGTTGGCGAAAATGTAATGGGCATGATCGTTAATGTTCTTCACCGGATGGGATTTGACGAAGTATATGATACGACATATGGCGCTGACCTTACCGTCATTGAAGAAAGCAAGGAATTCCTGGAAAGGATCGAATCAGGTGAGAACCTTCCGCTGTTTACCTCCTGCTGCCCTGCATGGGTTAAGTTCGTAGGTGAGCAATATCCGGAATTTATCAATAATGTTTCAACATGCCGTTCACCTCAGGGCATGCTCTCGGCGGCAGTTAAGGAATATTTCCGGGAGCCTAAGAATAATCCTGAAGGCAAACGCACTGTTATGGTTTCTATCATGCCATGTACTGCCAAGAAGATGGAAAAGGAACGTGCCAACAGTTATACCCACGGTGAGCGCGATACTGATTATGTAATTACAACGACCGAGCTCATTGAAATGATCACGACAACAGGTATTGATTTCAAGAATCTGGATCCTGAAGCACCTGATATTCCATTTGGATATGGCTCGGGTGCAGGTGTGATATTCGGTGTATCCGGCGGTGTTACAGAGGCCGTACTTCGTAATCTTACAGATGGTCACAGCAAAGAAATGCTCCATGGCATTGTTAAGAGCGGTGTCAGAGAAGACAGCTTTATAAGAGAATTTTCTGTAGATTATAAAGGCATTGAAGTTAAGGTATGTGTTGTAAGCGGCCTTGCCAATGCAAGGAAAGTTCTTGACGCAGTTAAGAGCGGTGAGAAGCATTTCCACCTTATTGAAGTTATGGCATGCCGCGGCGGCTGCATAATGGGAGGCGGACAGCCAATTAAGATCGGCAAGACCTTCGCAGATATGAGAACCAAGGGAATATACAGGGCTGATAAGACCTCATCCCTTAAGAAGTGTTCAGAAAATCCTATGGTACTGTCGCTTTATGACGGTTTTCTTAAAGGCAAGGAGCATGAATTGCTTCATAATCCGATGTTCTGTACAAAACATATCGAAAGAGATATCTCGGGCTGATGCTAAGCGCAAGTCCCGCAATAAATATCATATACACTGAAGAACCGGCAGCGTCTCGTATTTCTGAGACACTGCCGGTTCTTTATTTAAAGTGGCGCATATATTCAGCATGCAGTCACTGCTCGAAAGCACCTTCGCTTATGCGTCTTTTTATGACTTGAAGTTATTGAGCATTTTCCAGCATCGCAATGCCGACCTTGATTCGTCTTATGCTCTCGTCCTTGCCAAGTATCTCCATGATCTCGAAGGCTCCGCCAGGTGTGTTCTGCTTGCCTGATACTGCTGTACGAAGCGGCCACAGCACAATGCCGTTTTTAACGCCTTTCTGCTCGATATACTTCATAATAATATCATGAAGCGCATCAAGGCTGTAATCCTCCTGTGCCTGCAGGATCGGAAGTACTTCCTTAAGAGTTTCAAGAGAGTTTTCCGAATTAGTCTTCATCTTCTTGTGAGTATACATCTGTATATCATATTCCGGAAGCTCATTAAAGAAATCTATTTTCTCCGGAATATCCGGGAATATCTCTATACGAGTCTTCATCAGCTCTAATATCTTATTAACACTGTCACTCGTAAGCTTTACTCCATCGGCAGTTACTATACCTGCGTCATCTGCAGACTCACTCTGATTGAAGGCCTTTAAAATATATGGCATAGCATATTCCTTGTATCTGTCAAAGTCCATGCTCTTAACATATTCGCCGTTCATCCAACGCAGCTTCTGCATATCAAATACTGCCGGTGATTTGTTGACCCTCTTATAATCAAATGCTTCTATGAGTTCCTTTAAGCTGAAGATCTCCTCATTGCTGTCCGGACTCCAGCCCAGAAGTGCTACATAATTAACGATTGCTTCAGGAATAAATCCCTGCTCAACCAGATCCTCGAATGAAGAATGGCCTGATCTCTTGCTCAGCTTATGATGCTCCTCATCAGTAATAAGCGGAAGATGAACAAATACCGGTGGCTCCCATCCAAATGCCTCATACAGCCTGATATATTTAGGTGTAGATGACAGATATTCATTGCCTCTTACAACATGTGTGATTCCCATGAGATGGTCATCTACAACATTTGCAAAATTATATGTAGGATATCCATCAGATTTAATGAGTATCATATCATCCAGTTCAGCATTTTCTACTGTAATAGCTCCATAAATATCATCGACAAATGTAGTTGTGCCTTCATTAGGAATATTCTGTCTTACTACATATGGCTTGCCTGATTCAAGATTAGCCTTGATCTCTTCCTGGGACAGCTTCAGGCAATGCTTGTCATAGAGCATGATCTCCTTGCCTGCAACAGTTGTCTTAAGTGACTCTAAGCGGCACTTATCACAGAAGCAATAATATGCCTCTCCTTTTTCGATAAGCTTCTTGGCATATTCTGTATATATTCCTGCCTTTACACGCTCAGACTGAACATACGGACCGCAATCACCCGGCTTGTCAGGTCCTTCATCGTAATCAATACATGTTTCTTCAAGTGTATTATAGATGATCTCAAGAGCTCCTTCATAAAAGCGTTCCTGGTCTGTATCCTCTATTCTGAGAATAAACTCGCCGCCTTCATGACGAGCGATAAGATATTCATATAATGCTGTACGCAGATTTCCGACATGCATTCTTCCTGTCGGGCTTGGAGCGTACCTTGTTCTGATTTTCATTGATACTCACCTTCTGATCTTATTGTTTATTTTGCCTCGATATATCCCTTTGCAGCAAGTAATTCTGCAAGAAGGATGGCTCCGCCTGCTGCACCTCTTACAGTATTATGTGACAAGCCTACGAATTTGTAATCGAAGATCTTGTCTTCACGAAGTCTTCCGAGACTTACGCCCATACCACGCTCATAATCTCTGTCCAGACGCGGCTGTGGACGGTCATTTTCTTCAAAATACTGGATAAACTGCTTAGGTGCTGAAGGAAGATCAAGTTCCTGAGGAGCGCCCTTATATGCAGCCCATCTCTCAAGTATCTCTTCCTTAGTAGGCTTCTTATCGAAATTAACAAATACAGCTGCTGTATGACCATCCTGAACAGCAACTCTTAAGCACTGCGCTGTAATTACAGGTCCTTCGGCATTAACGATCTTGCCATTTTCCACATGACCCCATACCTTTAACGGTTCTAATTCACTCTTCTCTTCTTCACCGCCGATATATGGGATAACATTTTCTACCATCTCCGGCCAGTCCTTAAATGTCTTGCCTGCACCTGAAATAGCCTGATATGTACATACAACAACCTGCTTTGGTCCGAATTCCTTGAGAGCATTAAGAGCAGGTGTATAACTCTGAATTGAGCAGTTAGGCTTAACTGCAACGAAGCCCTTAGCTGTTCCGAGACGTTTCTTCTGAGCTGCGATAACCTCAAGGTGATCATCATTGATCTCAGGAATAACCATAGGAACGTCCTCTGTCCATCTGTGGGCTGAATTATTTGATACAACAGGAGTTTCTGTCTTAGCATATGCATCTTCGAATGCTCTGATCTCCTCCTTGGTCATATCAACAGCGCTGAAGCAGAAATCAACCTTAGAAGCATTCTCTTCAATATTGTTGATATTCTGAACAACCAGCTTCTTAACGCCTTCAGGCATAGGCGCGGTCATCTTCCATCTGCCGCCTACAGCCTCTTCATATGTCTTGCCGGCACTTCTCTCAGAAGCTGCAACAAGAACAACCTCAAACCATGGATGGTTCTCAAGAAGAGATACAAATCTCTGTCCAACCATACCGGTGGCACCTAAAACACCAACACGTAATTTCTTTTCCATCTTTTTATTCTCTTTCTTTCCCAATTAAATTCTATAGCTGTCTGTGCAGCCATTACTATACCAACATCATTGTCTGTCATGCGCTATTTTATGGAAATGCGCTTCATAATTTTCGAGTCTTCATTATACACGAAGCTTGGTTCCTTTTGAACCACGTTTTGCTAATTTCAGCTTCATTAATTCCACTTCTTTGCTGTTTTTATAATTGATCGTTGTCTTATCTCCGAATCCTACGATAAATACCTTATCAATCTCATCATCTTTATTAAGATTAATGCCTCTCACGCCCACTGCATTTTTCTTCTTCTCCGGAACCTCGCTCAGCTTAAATCTCAGGAATACTCCTTCCTTGGTCTGAATAACGATCATCTTGTTAGTGATAGGCTTATTCTTAACCGCAGCCTCTGCATCAGAAGAAGTTTCTGCATCATCGTCATCTGACAGATCTACAACCTGTTCTGATATTTCATCATCCGAATCTGTAAGGCTGAAGAATTCGAATTTAAGCTGATCGTCCTCAGGATCAATATAGTCGCTGATCATGCTCTCCGGTCCGGCAGAATCTGAGGCAGCACTGTCATCATAATCAGAACCGCCTGTTATAATAACGTTTTCAGGTTCATTTATTTCATGTTCTGAATCTGATACTTCAAAAAGTTCAATGCTTACAACTTCGTCCGAAGGAAGCAGTTTAGTCGCAGCAATAGTCATCTTAGAAGCATCAAATTCAGATGCATCCACGAACTTGATCATGCCATGTTTGGTTGTAAATAGCAGCTTGTGTTTCTTAAGCTGGCTTAAGGACCTTACCTGAATTATGTTTTCCTTATCAGATGAATAATTGCATATGTTGTCAATCGGTATGCCCTTGTCCTTGATCTTCTTAAGCGGAAGCTTCTCCATCTTGAGCTGATGCATTACACCTGTCTGGGTAAATATACATATCCTGTCATCACTCATGCAGCGTATAACATATTTATTCTCTGAATCGACAGTCTCTGAATTTTTATCATATGCAGATGTTTCAATTGTTTTGGCATATCCGAATCTGTCCATCAGGAATACTACTTCCTGTGCCTTGGCCTTCTCCTCTACATAAACTGCTGCCTGTGCATCACAGATCTCGGTCTTCCTCTCATAACCATATTCCTTCTTGATATTCTCAAGATCCTTAATGATCACCTTCCTCATTGCCTTCTCGTCGGAAAGGATCAATTCATATTCTGCAATCTCCTTAACAAGATTATCGAATTCATCCCGAAGCTGCTGGATCTCAAGACCGATAAGCTTAGAGAGCCTTAATTCTAATATTGCCTGTGCCTGTCTGTCTGTAAAGCACAGAGTCTTAGCTTCCTTGGCAGATTCAGGATTTTTGAATTTAATATCAGTAATATCGCCTACAGTAAGACAAGCCTTAGCCTGGGATATACTCTGTGAACCCCTTATAACCTCTATGATCAGGTCGATTATGTCACAGGCCTTAATAAGACCTTCTTTTATTTCCTTTTGTTCGAGATCCTTCTTAAGGAGTGTTGTATATTTGCGATTGTTTATCTCATATTGAAAATCTATGCATTTCTCAAGGATAGCCTTAAGACCCAGGATTTCCGGCTTGCCATCTGCAATCGCCAGCATATTTACGCCAAATGTATCCTCCAATTTGGTCTTCTTATACAGCAGATTCTTAACCTTCTCAGGGTCCGCACCCTTCTTAAGCTCAAGAACAATCCTCATGCCTTCTTTTGATGATTCATTAGATACATCAACGATATCCTGAGTTTTTTTGGTTTCAACCAGATCGCAGATATCGAGAATGAATTTGCCGATATTTGCACCTATCATAGTATAAGGGATCTCAGTTATAACCAGCTTGTCGCGGTCGCTTTTTCTCTTCGCCGGTTCAAGTACCACGCGTCCCCTCAGCTTGATCTTGCCGGTGCCGCTCTCATAGATATCCTTAAGCTCGCTCTTATTGATCACAAACCCGCCTGTCGGAAAATCAGGGCCTGCAACATATTCCATCAGTTCCTCTGTAGTAATGCTTTTCTTCTTCATGCAGGCGATCATTGCATCAATCACTTCATTCAGGTTATGGGTAGGAATACTGGTGGTCATGCCTACTGCAATGCCTTCTGAACCATTAACAAGGATATTGGGAATTCTTACCGGCAGCACAGAGGGTTCCTTCTCCGTTTCATCGAAGTTAGGAACGAAATCAACTACATCTTTATCGAGATCTGCCAGATATACATCCTGGGTGAATTTCTGCAGCCTTGCTTCTGTATAACGCATGGCAGCAGCTCCATCTCCTTCGATAGAACCAAAATTGCCATGTCCGTCTACAAGAGGCATCTCCTTCTTGAAGTCCTGTTCCATAACAACCAGAGTCTCATATATAGAAGAATCTCCATGAGGGTGATATTTACCCATGGTATCACCAACTATTCTGGCTGATTTTCTGTGAGGTTTGTCAGCCTTAAGTCCCAACTGTGCCATTGCATAAAGCACTCTTCGCTGTACCGGCTTTAAACCATCTCTTACATCCGGAACAGCTCTGGCTGATATTACACTCATGGCATAGTCTATATAAGACTTCTGCATGACATCAGAATATTCTGTACTTATTATTTTTTCAGACATATATTATCGCGGCGTCACATCGCGCCGCTCTCCTTAGTTATTTGTAGTATTGTCAAACTGATCTCACACCATTTGGGCACATCGAATACTTCAAGATGCGTATCGGGACGTTGCAATTATATATCCAGATCTGCTTCCTTGGCATTATCATAGATAAACTGCTTACGAGGACCTACATCAGAACCCATGAGCATCTCTGTGACTTCCGATGCCAATCGGCCATCATCGATTTCCACCTTCTTCAGCACTCTGTTGTCGGGATCCAGTGTTGTCTCCCAGAGCTGCTCGGCATCCATCTCACCTAAACCTTTGTATCTCTGCAGAGTAAAGTCTCCCTTATGAGTCGCTCTGTATTTATCAAGGGCAGCATCGTCATACAGATATTCTTCCTGCCCCTTCTTAGGTATAGCCTTATACAATGGCGGTGTTGCCAGATATACATGTCCGGCTGATATAAGTTCCGGCATGAATCTATAGAAAAATGTAAGCAGCAGTGTTGCAATATGTGCTCCGTCCACATCGGCATCAGTCATAATGATGATCTTATTGTAACGAAGCTTGGTAATATCAAAGTTATTGCCATATCCTTCAGAAAATCCGCATCCAAATGCCTGTATCATCGTCTTAATCTCGGCATTTGCAAGCACCTTATCCATAGACGCCTTCTCAACATTTAAGATCTTGCCTCGAATAGGAAGTATTGCCTGTGTTTTTCTGTTTCTGGCCTTTTTAGCCGAGCCTCCGGCAGAATCTCCCTCTACGATAAATACTTCACATTCTTCAGGATTGCGGCTCTCACAGTTAGAGAGCTTGCCATTTCCTTCCATGACAAATTTGGATTTTGTCAGCAGATTTGTCTTGGTTTTTGCTTCGGCTTTCCTGATCCTTGCGCTCTTTTCAGCACATTCGATGGTTTTCTTGAGATTTTCAAGATTCTTATCGTAATATCTGATGAGCTCTTCATTTGTTATATCATTTGCAGCCTTCTGTGCATCAGGATTATCCAGCTTGGTCTTGGTCTGACCCTCAAACCTGGGATCCGGATGCTTGATCGCAATCACTGCGGTCATGCCATTTCTGACATCCGCACCTGTGAAATTCTCATCTTTTTCCTTAAGTATCCCCAGTTCACGAGCATATTGATTAATGATCATCGTAAATCTGGTCTTGAATCCGGTTATATGGGTACCGCCCTCCTGTGTATAGATATTGTTGCAAAATCCCAGAATATTCTCCTGAAATTCATTAACAAACTGATATGCAGCCTCTATCTCTATGCCATCTTCCTGACCCTTGAAATATACAACAGGAGCTGCTGCTTCCTTACCGGAATTAAGCTCATTAACATAAGCAACGAGTCCCTCCGGTTCGTGATAAACAACAATCTCCTCTTCATTAAATCTCTTATTGGTGAATGTTATCGTAAGTTCAGGATTCAGGTATGCCGTCTCATGCAGCCTGCTCTTAATGGAATCTGCCTTAAAATAAATCTTGTCGAATATCTCCTTATCCGGAAGGAATGTAATGGTTGAGCCTGATTCTGTCTTCCTGCAGGTTCCGTTTTTACGCAGATCATAGCATACCTTGCCCTGCTCATACCTCTGGTTATATATGATTCCATCCTTGCGGACATCAACAGTCAGCCACTCGGATAAGGCATTTACTACAGAGGCACCTACGCCATGCAGACCGCCTGAGATCTTGTAGTTGCCGTCTGTAAATTTGCCGCCGGCATGAAGTACCGTAAATACAACCTCTACCGCAGGTCTTCCGGTTTTGGAATTAATGCCTACGGGAATGCCTCGTCCGTTGTCCTTGATCGTTGCTGAACCGTCAGCATTTAATGTGACAAAAATCTCTGTGCAGTATCCAGCCAGATGCTCATCAACTGCATTGTCAACAATTTCATAAATCAGATGGTTTAATCCCTTGGTCGATGTACTTCCTATGTACATTCCCGGTCTTTTTCTTACTGCTTCCAGACCTTCAAGAATCGTTATCGCATCTGCATTGTAGGTATTGTCTTTTTTTGTCATGTTTCTCCTTATTCTTATCTGACTCTCTCCGGAAGTCCTACTTTTTTCTGAACCTTGCGCAGAGTCTTATTGGCTACATATTCAGCTTTCTGCGCGTTATTTTTAATTATGCTGTCAACATATGCCTTATCGCGTGACAGCTCGTCAAATCTGCTCTTAACCGGCTCTAATGCATCTGCTACTGTCTCACCTACAGCAAGCTTAAATTCGCCATATCCCCTGCCGTCAAATTCTGCCTCGATCTCTTTAATTGATTTGCCTGTAGCACATCTGTATATGTCGATAAGGTTCATTATGCCGGGCTTCGTATCAGAATAAATAATCTGCGTATCAGAGTCTGTCACTGCACGCTTGAATTTTCTGATAATGGTATCTCTGTCATCAAGGACATATACACATCCATTCGGGTTTTCATCGGATTTGCTCATCTTCTTGGTAGGATCTGCAAGCGACATGATCCTGGCTCCTGCCTTGCCGATATATGCTTCCGGGATTGTAAATACGTCACCGTACAAGCTATTAAATCTCGTTGCAATATCTCTTGTGATCTCAAGATGCTGTTTCTGGTCAACTCCTACCGGAACCACAGATGCCTGATAAAGCAAAATATCACATGCCATCAGGACAGGATAGGTAAATAATCCTGCATTTACATTATCAGCATGCTTGGCAGACTTATCCTTATACTGTGTCATCCTCGACAGCTCACCCATATATGTGAAGCAGTTCATTATCCAGTTTAATTCGGCATGTGCCGAAACCTGTGACTGATAATAAATACAGTTTTTCTCAGGATCTAATCCTGCAGCTATAAACATCATAAGCACGTTTCTGGCCTTCTTGCGAAGTTCTGCCGGATCCTGGCGGACTGTCAATGCATGAAGATCTGCAACTGCATAATAGCAATCATATTCATCACATAGATTTACCCAATTCTTAAGAGCTCCATAATAATTTCCAATATGAAGCACTCCCGTAGCCTGCATTGCACTGTATAAAACCTTCTTATCGTCTGCCATTTTTTCCTCCTTCTGATGGCAAATGCCGTCAGCAATCATCATTATTAAGCTCTGTAATCTTTTCTTCTCACATATCTTCTGTAATAATAAACTACATCAAAATGTGTCTGTTCTTCTGATTCATCGATCAGCACCCACTCCGGAAGCTTATCCAGATTAGGGAAGAATGAATCTGCACTATATGCATAATCCACCCATGTTACATGGATCTCATCGCATAACGGCATATATTCTTCATATAATTTTTTGCCGCCTATAACATATATCTTTTTACCTGTTTCTTCAGCCTTTTTTAGTGCTTCCTTGGCACTGTGGGCAACGATCGCACCTGCAGGCTCATAGCTTTTTTCCTTCGTTACGATCACTGTCGTGCGATTGGGCAATACCTTGCCATTATATGAATGTTCAAATGTATGCCGACCGACTATCATTACCTCGCCATATGTAACATCCCTTACGAATTTCACATCCTCAGGAATAGATATCAATTGCTTATGATCCTTGCTGATAGCCCAGTTTCTGTCTACGGTTACGATCATACTCAGCATATATAATTTCCTCCACATTCATCTCTGATAACATCAAGTTTAAAGTCCCTGTATGAGCAGGCAAAGCGACAGCACGAAGTGTGCAGCAATCCTCTTTTAGCAATGGCATATATCATCCCGACACGTGCACAGGCTGACTGACTTTTATCTTATATCAGCTCAAGAGCCTGCTTAAGATCAGCAATGATGTCCTCTGCGCTCTCAAGTCCGCATGAAAATCTGATAAGATCAGGTGCCACACCGGCTTCTTTTAATTGTTCATCTGTTAACTGCCTGTGAGTATGGCTGGCAGGATGGAGCAGGCATGTATGAGAATCTGCAACATGGGTTTCAATGGTTGCAAGCTTTAAGCCGTCCATGAATTTATTGGCATCTTCTCTGTTTCCTTTTACGCCGAAACATAACACGCCGCAGGTTCCGTTTGGCATGTATT
The DNA here is from genome assembly GCA_963589005.1 of Bacteroidaceae bacterium. Classification (GTDB taxonomy): domain Bacteria; phylum Bacillota; class Clostridia; order Lachnospirales; family Lachnospiraceae; genus RGIG5612. The sequence continues at coordinate 93,765 of CAVAJR010000004.1, forward strand.
TCTGAGCCATCTCATGCTCCGGATCGTCCTTAAGACCCGGATATTTAACCCATGCGATCTTGTCATGGCCCTTAAGATATGCCGCAACCTTCATAGCATTCTCACAATGTCTCTTAACTCTTACCTCCAGTGATTCAAGTCCCAGATTGAGATAGAATGAATTCTGCGGTGCCTGTATGCATCCCAGATCTCTCATAAGCTGGGCTGTTGCCTTGGTAATATATGCGCCTTTGCCGAATTTCTCTGCATATGTAATTCCATGATATGATTCATCCGGTGTACATAATCCCGGGAATTTGTCTGCATGAGCCATCCAGTCAAAATTACCGCTGTCAACGATCACGCCTCCCACAGCCGTTCCATGTCCATCCATATATTTTGTAGTCGAATGGGTAACAATATCTGCGCCAAATTCAAATGGTCTGCAATTGATCGGTGTTGCAAATGTATTATCAACAATAAACGGTACTCCGTGATCATGAGCTAATTTGGCAAATTTCTCAAGGTCTAATACATTTACCGTAGGATTGGTCAGAGTCTCTCCAAATACGCACTTAGTATTTGGTTTAAAATATTTAGACAGTTCTTCATATGACAGTGTCTGATCCACAAATGTGCATTCTATACCCATTTTTTTCATGGTTACACCAAAGAGATTAAAGGTTCCCCCGTAGATGCTGCCTGCAGAAATAAAATGATCTCCGGCCTCACAGATATTAAAAACTGCCATAAAATTGGCCGCCTGACCGGAGCTTGTAAGCATTGCTGCAGCGCCGCCCTCCATATCACAGATCTTGGCAGCTACCATGTCATTTGTCGGATTCTGAAGCCTTGTATAAAAATATCCCGATTCCTCCAGATCGAACAGCCGTCCCATCTGATCGCTTGAGCTGTATTTAAATGTCGTACTCTGGATGATAGGCATCTGTCTCGGCTCCCCATTGGCCGGTTCATAACCTGACTGTACACACTTCGTTCCGATTTCGTAATTCATAATCTATCCCCATCCTGTTTTTATTTTATTCCCTGATCCCTGCAGGGCATGATTTAAACAATGCCTTTGTAACCGCAGCTGTCACCAGACTGTAAGCAATTGATACTATCACCCATACAACCAGCCTTATCGGTATCAAGCCGATAAGCACCTCAAGAGTCATATATTTGAATATCACAACCCCGTCTATATAACTTGCGATCCATGTAATTATTACAGATACCAGCCCTGATATGAATACACTTAGGGCTACCGTTTTTATATCAATTTTTTTCTGTAACTTTCTGAATATCAATCCTGCTATCAATGCCTGCGCCGCATATGGCAATATCCAGAATACTGTTGTAACAGTAATTCCATATGTAAGCATCTGGCTTAAGAAGGTTCCCACAAGACCTGTTATCAAGCCTTCCACAGGACCGCATAAAAACGCAATTACTATAAATGGCAATGCCGTCAATGTGATCTTAAGATCATTTCCTATTCTGATCGTGCAGAACATTTCGAGTATAATATGTAAGGCAATTCCTATAGCACATATGCACAGATCCATTACAGCTAATCTTCTCATTTGCTACCTCCCATTATATTCGTAAAATTCTTAATTGATCTTACCGGCACTCCATGATCTTCTCTGCAACAAATACGCCGCTTGCTGATGCATGCGATAAAGAGTGTGTAACACCGCTGCCGTCACCGATAACATAGAGTCCCGGATATTTTGTTTCGAGGTTATTATCGACCTCTACATTCATATTATAGAACTTAACCTCTACTCCGTACAGCAGGGTATCATCATTTGCCGTACCAGGAGCGATCTGATCAAGTGCATAGATCATTTCTATAATGCCGTCCAATATACGCTTAGGAAGTACAAGACTTAAATCTCCCGGTGTTGCCTTAAGCGTAGGAACAACAGTACATTCATCTATTCTCTTCTGTGTACTTCTTCTTCCTCGTTCAAGATCGCCGAATCTCTGAACGATAACTCCGCCGCCTAACATGTTGGAAAGTCTGGCGATGCTCTCACCGTAGCCGTTGCTGTCCTTAAATGGCAATGAAAAATGCTTAGAAACAAGAAGTGCAAAATTCGTATTATTGGTCTTCTTGCTCTCATCCTCGAAGCTATGACCATTAACCGTAATTATGCCGTTAGTATTCTCATTAACAACAATTCCTCTCGGGTTCATACAGAAGGTGCGCACGCTGTCTTCATACTTTTCTGTTCTGTAGACGATCTTGCTTTCATATAATTCATCTGTAATATGAGAGAAGATTTCTGCAGGAATCTCCACTCTGACGCCTATATCCACTCTGTTCGAGCTGGTGGAAATGCCCATATCATTACATACATTTTCCAGCCAGTGGCTGCCGCTTCTGCCTACTGATACGATACATTTGTCGCATTCATATGTATCATTTTCAGTAAATACGCAGAAGCCATTGTCATTTTTCTCAAGTTTCTGAACCGGTGTATTGAAATAAAAATCCACCTTGTTCTTAAGTTCATCATAAATATTTCCCAGAACAATATAATTAATATCTGTTCCCAGGTGACGAACGGAGGCATCCAGAAGCGTCAGCTTATTCTGCATGCATTTCTTCTTAAGGGATGTGCCTGCAGTTGAATAAAGAGCTGTGCCCTCACCGCCATGTGACAGATTAATATCGTCCACATAATGCATTAATTCAAGTGCCTTCTCTCTTCCGATATATTCATACAGATTGCCGCCGAAATCATTTGTAATATTATATTTGCCGTCAGAAAAAGCGCCTGCTCCTCCGAATCCGTTCATGATCGAACAGGTCTTACACTTGATGCAGGTCTTAATCTTCTTGCCGTCTATAGGACAATGTCTCTTGTCCAGCGGGCTTCCTTCTTCAAATACGGCAACCTTAAGGTCAGACTTTGCAGCCAATTCATATGCTGCAAATATACCGCCAGGTCCTGCTCCTATTATAATTACGTCGTATCTCATCTAATTTCCTTCCTCAATACGTGCATATCGCACCTTTTTCGAAATCTTCTCTGTTATAAAATACCAATCAATTCGTCTACATCTGATTCCTTTGTAGCCCAGCTCGTTACAAATCTTATAACTGAGTGTGTATCGTCAAATTTATCAAAACGGCTGTATTCAACATGCTCTGATAAATGTTTCATCTGCTCATCGTCAGCAATTACAAATATCTGGTTCGTTGGTGAATCTATATAGAATCTGTAGCCCTTTTCGTGAAGAGCTGCCCTTATCTTATCAGCCATCCTGTTGGCATGTGCTCCGCCCTTTATATACAATATCTCTGAGCCTTCCTTATCTGTTTTCTCAGACAGCAAGACATTAAATTGTACTCCTGCGATCCAGCCCTTGGCAAGCATTGCGCCGTGCTGCTTAACTCTTGTATTAAATCTGAATGGCATATTGTTCCTGGTAAATACAACTGCCTCGCCATACAATGCACCGCACTTGGTTCCGCCTATATAGAATACATCCGTAAGCCTTGCAATATCTTCTAGGGTTACGTCTGTGCCCTGCGACGTCAATGCGCTCGAAAGTCTGGCGCCATCAAGATACAGCGGCATATTATATCTATCACAAACCTTGCGGATAGCTTCCAATTCACTCTTGCTGTACAGCGTTCCGATCTCCGTCGGATGTGAGATGTAAACCATAGCAGGTCTTACCATATGATCAAAACTGCTGTCAGCATAGTAATCCTCGACATACTGTTCCAATTCAGCAGCCTCGATCTTGCCCTCGTTTCCCTTGAGCGGCATAACCTTGTGGCCTGTGTATTCTATCGCCCCGGCTTCATGTACATTTACATGACCGGTAGCTGCACATACCACGCCATCGAATGAATCGATAAGTGAATCAATCACTACCTGATTGCTCTGGGTTCCGCCTGACAGAAAATACACCTGAGCCTGAGGGCAATTGCATAGCTTCTTTATACGATTCTCAGCCTCAATGCAATATTTATCCGTTCCATATCCGGCAATCTTCTCAAAATTGATCTGCGAAAGCTTATCTAAAATCTCCGGAAAACAGCCCTCAGAATAATCATTTACGAAATTAAGCATTATTACTTCTCCACTTTAATGTAGCTGATCACCTGATCCTCGAATGGGCAATCGCTGTAATCTCTAGGCTGACTTACGATCTTATCTGCAGCCTCCATACCTTCTGTAACCTTACCGAATGCTGCATATTCGCCGTCAAGATATGGTGCATCGGCTACCATAATGAAGAACTGTGAACCTGCGGAATTCGGATTCATGGCTCTTGCCATGGACAGTGTGCCTCTTACATGCTTCAGATCATTCTGAATTCCGTTTGATGAGAATTCACCTGTAATTGTATATCCCGGTCCGCCTGTTCCGTTACCCTTAGGGCATCCTCCCTGGATCATAAATCCGGGTATAACACGATGGAACTTAAGACCGTTATAGAAGCCTTCATTAGCCAGCTTCTCAAAATTTTCGACTGTAATAGGAGCTATATCCTCATATAATTCTCCCTTAAGTATACTTCCATCCTTCATTCCTATCTCAAATGTCTTCATTTCTAACCTCCACACATTTATGACCTTCATATCTGCAGGTCATATGTAATTGTTTATTGCCTAAGATCAAAGGTTCTAGGAAATATCTGTCACCATCCCACAGATTAAGCTGCAGTATTTCTTCCTTTGATATCCACCTTAATTCGCCTTCATTGCAGATAAACTTATCATTGATATCATCACCATCAGGATTGCTCTGATCGACAGAATAATCCGCAAATGAATCCTCTCCGTCGAACTTATCCGCCGTATACAAATACATATCCTCATCCGGCCATGTATCTGAAACAAAATGTATTACGCCGCAGAACTGATACCCGGTAAGCTTAAGTCCTGTCTCTTCCCAAACCTCTCTTAAAAGACATTCATCTGCACTCTCACCCGGCTCAAATTTGCCGCCGACGCCTACCCATTTGCCTTCGCAGGGATCATTTTTCTTCTTGTTGCGATACAGCATCAGGTATTTGCCGTTCTTCTCTATATAACATAGTGTTGAATTAATTAATGTGCCCATTTTCTTATCATTTCAAAAATGCTGAGTTTAAGAACCTGCCGTGCACTCCGGTGTGCAGCCCATACTGGAAAACGTCCTCGCTGATTATTGGTTTTAAAGGACTTGTCCGTCAGATACAAGTGAGCCGTGCTGTACGAACAAATATGTATCTGTAAGATAGGCTTACCTGCATGAGTAAGCAATAGCCCGGATTACCAATTCAGCCGATCCTACTAATTATCAACGCCGCTGCAAATATCTGTACCGCCAATATCGTCGGTATAAATACCACAAAATACCAATGTCTGGTCTTGTGATGAAAGACATACATGCCGGCCCAACTTCCTATGCTGCCGCCTATCAGACTTACGATAAAGAAGCTCTTCTCCGGAATGCGCCATTCATTATTTATTGCGCGTCTCTTGTCTATTCCCATGATAATAAATCCGACTATATTGATGATAGTCAGATATATTATCAGGATCATTATCCACATGTTCATGGCTTAATTTTCGTATGTGATCAGCTCTTGCGCATACGGAAGTGACTTAACCCATGCGATGAAATTAGTAAGCTCTGCGTTGTCAGTTCCCGACCACTCATTTAATTTATGAGCTCTTCTCTGGAAATAGATCGTTCTTAAGTTCTCATAATTCATAGTAACCGTTCTGGTCTGATTCCATCCCTCCGGCAGCCACCTTACGAGCTCTTTCCAATATTTTTTTTCTTTATTTTCCAGATATTTAACTCTTAACTTCTCGCAAATGTTAATGATGGTCTCTATCTCATATTCTTCGAATATTTCCTTGTCCAGATCATCAATCTCGAAACATTCCCTGGTAATCGGCTGGCTTGCAAGCTTGTGCATAGTTGACGTAGAATTGGCCACTGTTCCGACCTTGTATGTATCGAACTCCTTCCACCAGTAAATAGGTGCCGTAATGTCAACAGATACGAATATCTGCCTTAAGAACTTCCTATGCTCAGTGCCCCCTGCTATAAGCCTGTGGGCAAGACCCATATCATTCTCACCAATATCAGTATCATCTTCAAAAGAGCTGTCAGATTTAGCCCAGCTCTCAAGCGGATTTCTCATGCCTCTCAATGCATGCTTAAATCCCCATACTTCTGTATTTTCAAATTTCATATATACACTCCAGTCTCTGAATTAGGTTCATGCAGCCGATGGTCCCCATCGGTTATTTCCATCCGCAGCATTTGCCCAATATCACAGAGAAACTATTTGTTTCATTCAGCATCAATAGTTGAAATCTGCGGAATTGTCTCCTCCAATACATCAAGGACTATCTTGACAGTATCCAACGATGTAAACAATGTTACGCCATTTTGAACTGCACACTGTCTGATCTCCTCGCCGTCGGCATAATGCACTCCCGACATAACAGCTCTTGTATTGATGATATAACTTACATATCCTGCATGGATGGAATCTAATATCTCAGTGCTGCCCTCGCTCAGCTTGCCCCTTACTCTGGTTCTGATGCCATTGGCCTTCATAAATGCAGCTGTTCCTGATGTAGCCTCAATATTAAATCCCAGATTATAGAATCTTCTTACCAGCGGAAGCGCTTCCTCCTTATCCTCATCTGCCAGAGTTACCATTACAGTTCCATAATATTTCATCTTAACGCCTGAGGCCTGAAGTGCCTTATATAAGGCTCTGTTTAATCTTGTATCATATCCGATGGCTTCACCGGTGGACTTCATTTCAGGTGACAGGTAAGCATCCATACCATTTAACTTAGCAAATGAGAACGCAGGTGCTTTAACGTACCATTTCTTTCTCTCTGCTGGCACCATTTCTGTAATGCCCTGTTCCTTCAGGCTATGTCCCAGCATAGCTCTTGTTGCAATCTTGCACAGAGGAAATCCCGTAGATTTGGACAGGAACGGAACGCTTCGTGATGCTCTTGGATTAACCTCGATTACAAATACATTCTCATCCTTATCAACAATAAACTGAATGTTGAACAGTCCTACGATTCCGATTCCAAGACCCAGTCTTGTTGTATAATCAACTATTGTATCCTTAACCTTCTGTGATATTGAAAATGGCGGATATACAGAATTACTGTCACCAGAATGAACACCTGTACGCTCTACCAATTCCATTATGCCGGGAACAAATACCTGTTCACCGTCACATACAGCATCAACTTCTACTTCCTTACCCAGAAGATATTTATCTACAAGCACCGGCTTATCAATATCAACATCAACTGCATTTTTCAGATAATGTCTGATGCTCTCTTCATTTGCAACGATCTCCATTGCTCTTCCGCCCAGAACAAAACTTGGTCTTACAAGAACAGGATAACCGATTCTTGCAGCAACAGCTACGCCGCTCTCAATATCAGTAACTGCCTCACCCTTAGGATTCGGGATATTCAGAGACTTAATAACCTCGTCAAATGCATCTCTGTTTTCAGCCTTTTCGATAGCATCGCAGTCTGTTCCGATTATCTTAACGCCACGCTGTGCCAGAGGTGATGCAAGATTAACAGCAGTCTGTCCTCCCAATGTTGCTATAACGCCCAATGGTTTTTCTAAATGAATGATGTTCATGACATCTTCAACTGTCAGCGGTTCAAAATACAATTTATCAGCTGTAGTATAATCAGTCGAAACCGTCTCCGGATTGTTGTTGATAACTATTGCTTCATATCCTGCTTCATGAATAGTATGAACTGCGTGAACTGTCGAGAAGTCGAATTCAACACCCTGACCTATTCTGATAGGACCAGAGCCCAAAACTATGATCTTCTGTTTGTCAGATACTATCGACTCATTCTCATCTTCGTATGTAGAATAGAAGTACGGAACATAACTGTCGAACTCGCTGGCACATGTATCGATCATCTTATAAACAGGGAATATTCCCAGCTCGCAGCGGCGTTTGTATATCTCATCTTCTGAAACATTCCACAGCTCTGCTATATATGAATCAGAGAATCCCATCTTTTTAGCCTCGACTAACAATTCGACGAAATTAGGATTCTGCTCCATCTCCTTCTCAAAATCGACGATCTTCTTGATCTTATCCAGGAAGAACATATCAATTCCGGTAATGTTGCATATTCTGGAGTGATCTACACCCATCCACATAAGCTGTGAGATAGCATAAATTCTGTCATCAGTACCGATCTTAACATATTCAAGGAGATCATCTACACTCATATTCTTAGAGTCAAACTTCTCCATATGGATATGATTATGTCCGTCTTCCAGCGACCGTATAGCCTTAAGCAGGCTCTCTTCCAACGTTCTGCCCACACTCATGACCTCGCCTGTAGCCTTCATCTGTGTTGACAATGCATTTGACGCAGCTGCGAACTTGTCAAACGGAAATCTAGGCATCTTCGTTACGACATAGTCCAGTGAAGGCTCAAAGCATGCCGGTGTATTGGCCAACTGGATCTCATCAAGATTCATTCCTACAGCAATCTTCGCAGAAACCCTTGCAATCGGATATCCGCTGGCCTTAGATGCCAGTGCCGATGAACGTGATACTCTAGGATTAACCTCGATCACATAATATTTAAATGACTGCGGATCCAGTGCAAACTGAACATTACATCCGCCCTTAACATCTAATGCACGGATGATCTTAAGAGCACTGTCCCTTAACATCTGGTATTCCTTGTTGGTCAGTGTCTGAACCGGCGCAACTACTATTGAGTCACCGGTATGGATGCCGACAGGATCCAGATTCTCCATGCTGCAGACCGTGATGGCAGTATCATTTGCATCACGCATTACTTCATATTCAATTTCCTTATATCCCTTGATGCTCTTCTCGATCAGAACCTGATGAACAGGGGACAGATCAAGGGCATTTCTCATCATCTCAGCTAACTCTTCAGGATCATATGCAAATCCGCCGCCGGTTCCGCCCAATGTAAAGGCAGGACGCAGAATAACAGGATATCCCAGATCATCAGCTGCCTTCAATGCCTCTTCCACACTATATGTGATCTCTGACGGAACTACAGGCTCTCCTATACTTTCGCACAATTCCTTGAACAGCTCTCTGTCTTCAGCCCGCTCAATACTGTCTGCATTGGTTCCGAGAAGTTCTATCTCACACTCCTGAAGTACACCCTTTTTGGCCAGCTGCATGGCAAGATTAAGTCCTGTCTGTCCGCCGATACCCGGAACTATGGCATCAGGACGTTCATGTCTGCATATTCTGGCAACATACTCCAGTGTAAGAGGCTCCATGTAAACCTTATCTGCAACAGTAGTGTCAGTCATGATTGTTGCAGGATTAGAATTGGCCAGAATTACTTCATATCCCTCTTCTCTAAGTGCCAGACATGCCTGGGTTCCGGCATAGTCAAATTCTGCAGCCTGTCCGATAACAATTGGGCCAGATCCAATAACAAGTACTTTTTTAATATCAGTTCTCTTAGGCATTGTCTCTAGCCTCCTTCATTATTTTAATAAATTTATCAAACAGATACGTGCTGTCTCTAGGTCCCGGCGCACTCTCCGGATGATACTGCACGCTGAATACCTTATCTTCCCTGCATTCAACACCTTCGACAGTATTGTCAAGAAGATTCATATGTGTAATCGTAAGATCCGTATTCTTAACACTGTCCGCATCAACAGCATAACTGTGATTTTGTGAGGTGATTTCTATTTTGCCTGTCTCAAGATTCTTGACAGGATGGTTGCCGCCTCTGTGGCCAAATTTTAATTTATATGTTTTTGCACCGTATGCTAATGAGATGATCTGATGTCCGAGGCAAATGCCGAAGATAGGATATTGACCTCTGAGAGCTTTTATAGTTTGAACAACTGAAGGAACATCTTCCGGATCTCCAGGGCCATTTGAAATAAAAATACCATCCGGATTCATAAATGATATTTCTTCCGGAGTTATGTCATATGGAACAACTGTAACGTTGCATCCGAACTTATTAAGACTTCTTATGATATTGAGCTTGATGCCGCAGTCAATTGCTACTACATTAAACTGATGATTGGAGGTTCTGCTGTACCAGCTCTTCTTACTTGTAACTCTTGATACTGCATCATGCGGCACCGGCGTATTTTTGATTATCTCAAGACCTTCCTCCAATGATGTTGTGGCATCTGTGATAAGTACTCGTCTTGATCCCAGATCACGGATACTTCTTGTAAGCATTCTCGTGTCAACACCGGATATGCCCGGAATGTTGTTTTCCTCAAGAAGCTCCGACAAGGTCTTGGTATATCTGAAATTGGAAGGCATATCGTTGTAGTCTCTTACGATAAGACCTCCGATGGTGATATTCTTACTCTCGTAATCATCATCAGTAATACCATAATTGCCGATAAGCGGATATGTCATAACGACCATCTGGTCTGTATATGACGGATCAGAAACTATCTCCTGATACCCCACCATAGAAGTGTTGAATACTATCTCACATACGCGGGAATCTCTTCCTCCGAATCCGTATCCGTAGCACTCAGTACCATCTTCCAGTATGATTTTTCTGTCAACTCTCTTCATCTTTGTTTTCTCCAAATCATAGTTGTGCTGTTTTTATATCAAATAAGCATATATGCATCACATTACAGTGGTCAGATCTCTATGTTCCATAGATTCCGGCAAATAGTTTGCACGAAAATCCAGTGTCATAACAATCCGGCATTTTCAAGTAAAAGTGAGCATAACAAAAACACCTGCTTGTCTGTGCGCAGTTTTATTAGCATATATTATACAAGATGATAGGAATTTTGAACAGTGTCAAAACTTACAGTTTCAGATGATTCTCAGATATAATTTTTGGGTGTGATTTCGTGTCGTCCCGTAAATATATTTTAATTATTTTACACAATCATTACTATCCCATGATTTTAGCTTTTACACAAGACATCTATCCTTACAACATAAGAATTATAGATTATCAATTACATATGAAGACCGTACACAGCACATATAGCGGGAGGTCAGAATCATGAAACGTTTATGGACATATATTGAAAATAAAGACATTGAAGTAAAATCAAAATACAGATCAGCATTATTCATCCTAAGCATCATTTTCGCTGCTATCGGATTTTTAGCCTGGCTGGTGGTAAGAACCTGGACATTATCCTCAATCGACTGGATGATATGCTTCATCGGATATTTTGTAATCGCCGCCTGGGTTGTGGTATTCATCTATGGCGGAAGACATGAATTTCACGATGGCAGGCGATAAAGTCTGATCCGGACACTTTTGATAAAAATTTCAGCGCAGCCGTTTATATAGCTACGCTGTTTTTATCTGTGAACATGTCGCAAATATCTGCTCGTTTCCATTCACGAAACATATGTCGAAATTTCATAGTTAATATAAGGGATCTTGCCCCACTGCGTCCATTTGCCAACCACTGTCTGACTTACTGATCTGGTTCCGTCAGAAGCAACCGTTCCAAACTGAACTGTTCCGTCGCCCTGTACGGTACATTCTATTGTTTCGCCATTACCGATATAACAGCCCACATGTCCCTGGGTCCACAGCAGCGATCCTGTCGGTATTTCATTAATATCTGTAATATCGTACATTTCACTTACATCATGAAATCCTTGGTCGTTAATATCCGGTACTTTATTAGAACAATAAACGGCTCCTCCATATATTCCGGATTTATTTCCATTCCAACCCCATAAAACAGATTTCAATACCCCTGAGCAATCAAACATAAATGCTCCAATTTTCGAATTCCATGCGCCTATAGATCTGCCTTCGCCATTTTCATGATTTTCATCACCATAGTTGGTATTACCATAATCGCCTCTTGCAATCTTAATCAGTGTTTCAACAAATTCTGCTGCCGTTTGAACCATACTGCCGGTATTTTTCAGGAACTCCCAATTGCTGACCCATCTTCCGCTGCTCTCAAAATAATGCCAAGTATCATTTATATATAACAGCCCGTGTTCCATGCTGCCTGACACATCTAGGTAATACCAGATTTCTCTGTCATTTTCGCTTCCACGATAAAGCCAGCCTGTCTGCATTACTCCGTCGTCACTTAGGAAATACCAGTTATCAGTGATATATTGCCAGCCGCTTCTCATCCGGCCTCCGTTTGACAGATAATATCTCTTGTTTTTTATATCCTTCCATCCGCCGTACCACATGGTGCCATCCGTATCCAGATAATACCAATCATCATCTATATACATCCAACCTCCATACCACATGGAACCACTCTGCCCCAGATAATACCAATTATCTGCAATATACTGCCAACCGCTTCTCATCCGGCCTCCGTTTGACAGATAATATCTCTTATTATTTATATCCTTCCATCCGCCGTACCACATGGTGCCATCCGTATCCAGATAATACCAATCATCATCTATATACATCCAACCTCCATACCACATGGAACCACTCTGCCCCAGATAATACCAATTATCTGCAATATACTGCCAACCGCTTCTCATCCGGCCTCCGTTTGACAGATAATATCTCTTATTATTTATATCCTTCCATCCGCCGTACCACATGGTGCCATCCGTATCCAGATAATACCAATCATCATCTATATACATCCAACCTCCATACCACATGGAACCACTCTGCCCCAGATAATACCAATTATCTGTAATATACTGCCAGCCGCTTCTCATCCGGCCTCCGTTTGACAGATAATATTTCTTATCATTTATATCCTTCCATCCGCCGTACCACATGGAACCGTCTGCATCAAGATAATACCAATCATCATCTACATAAATCCAGCCGCCATACTGCATGGAACCATCTTCATCAAAATAGTACCAATCATCGTCTATATATGCCCAACCAGTCTGAAACTCGCCGTTATCATTAATATAATACTTCGTATCATCTATAAACTGCCAGCCAGACTGAATCTCTTCAGTTTCATCCTCGTCAGACTCTTCAGTAGAGTCCTCAGTCGGTTCCTCAGTAGACCCCCCCCCTCACAATCTTCTTCTCTAGTCTCCTCAGTGGTTCCCTCTACTGCTTCTGCTTCCGGCTCTATTTCGCCGGCGACCTCTTCTTCAACTACCGTTTCATCAAATTCATTAATTAATATTTCTTCTGTACTGTTCTCCGTGTCCACCGCTCCCGACTGCTCTTCGGTTTCCGCTTCAGTTACGGATGACAGAATCTCAGTTTCTTGTTCTGCTATTGACTCCTCCTGACTGAGAAATTCTTCACAATCAAGACTCTGTTCAACTATAGCTTCCGTCTCTGCCAAATATATTTCAGCGTCCTTGGTTAACTGCATTTGCGCCACATATATCTGCGTCTCCGCAAATTGTATTTGCTCTTCCGATTCCGAATATTCTTCCTCATGCACTTCATCTACAGCAGACTCCTTCTCATAACCGTCAGTTGTTAGTGCTGCAGCGAATGCTGATGTTGTCATTGATACCGTAGTTAATAATGTTATTACTGATATTGCAATCCTTCTGTTGCTTTTTACAAATTCTTTTTTTAACATTTCAAGTCCTTCCGATAGGTGCCTATGTTTTCACTTTCAGTTATTTGTCCCTGGGTGATTTCATGAGCTAAATTTATATTTTCAAGTAACATCATTCAGTTGTTTTGTATCCAAATACTCTTCTTGAGAATTTCCATTTTGAAAGTATGATTACGCATGGAATTATTATGATAAATTTGCCTATAATTCTAAACCACAGATATCCTGCTTCTGTTATATTACTTCCAAATATCATCTTGGCGCAGTTCCACCACCAGAATGTATCCAATTCCACCAAGTGGACAGATAATACCAGCAAACTATATCTGCCCAAGTATGCAAGTGAATTGGCAATAAAATTAGGCTTAAGGCATATGAGCCAGCTGATAAACAGCACACAGCAGCATGCACTAATGCTTCCAATTATATCCACTGCGCCTCTTCCTATATCACAGTGAACAAGCCAGAAACTCTGAAAATTAACAATAAACTCAACCCACAGCCATAGCATCAGACAAAATGTCGCTACTTTTATCTCCGTGCCTGATCGTTTGAATGCAGGTACAATACGCTGCCCAATATATCCGATATACATAAATAGCAGCGCACATCCACCCGCCTGAATGCTAAACGGAAGCCAACATATCGAACGGCTGTAATAAGATGCAGCAAATATAGCTATTACCAACAATACTCGAAGCCATATCTTACTCAGGTTCAATAGTAATCTCAGAACTACCGCTCCCCAGAATGTGGCCAGTAAAAACCAAATTGCTCCTATTCCATATATCGTAAACGGTTCTTGATAGCTGTCCCCCGCCCCATACAGAGATGCCATGAAATAATATTTCAGCCTGTCTAAATTACCATCTCCATTATTAAGCAGTATATTAAACGGAACCACCAAAATTAAAATTGCAAGACAGGTTACAGCATATGGAATAATCAATGTTCTGAACTTCTTTTTTATAAAATTCCCAACAGAAGCCCTTGTATTCATATAATAACCTGTAAGCAGAAAGAATATCGTAACATGAAACGTAAAAACAACATGATTTATCCCTGAATTGCCCAGATGTCCAAGTACGATACATATCATCGCAATGCCTCTGGCTACATCCACATATTGATTTCGTTCCATAATACTTCTCCCTGCAAGCTTTATTATTTCAGCCTGCTCGTTCGTTAATTTCCCTCATTATGCACAAATCAGAATACTGCCGTCGGTTCTCCTTCCGCTGTAATCTTATCTGTTATATAGTAGCAATATGTAGGATACATTCCTGACAGATACAAACCATAACAGTTGTGTACACCACTTACAGGGTATTTAAGGGCGAGATATATAGATTTCAGTGTGGATCTCATAAGGTTTTGATTATTATATCGTGCTCTTACTCTTGCCTCACTGTAATAACTGCCCCATCCGCTCATTGTTCTGAATCCTGCTCCATCCTTCCATAGGCTAGGATAATCAAGCATCGAATTTATAATGGCGCTTGCCGAAAGATATCCCAGATAAGGATCAGCCGAATAGTCTGCCTCTCCTTCCATCCACGAGATCAGGCAGATAACGCAAGTCTCATCTCCGTCAAATTTTTCCAGCAGTAACTCCTCCAATTGCGTTCTGTCAGGAACAGACATTTGAACATATTCACTTGTAACCTGAGCATTATTGTTGCTGTCCCTAATAGCTCTACATAGCTTACCGTCGGCATCAAAACTGTAACTGGCACCGTTCTGTTCCATTGTACCAACAAACATCGCACCGTTAGTTTCCATGTAATACCAGGCATCATCTACAAAATGCCATCCGGTCATAACTGTACCATCTGAGAATAAGCAATACCATTTTCCATTGTCCTTTAGCCAACCTGTAGCCATTCGTCCGGATGTTTTGTCCAAAAAATACAATTCGCCATTTATTCTTTTCCATCCGGTCTGCATTGCCCCGGAACTGCTGAAATAATACCAGATCTGTTTACTATTTTCCGTACCCCTGTACAGCCATCCGGTGGCCATCCGCCCTCCATCATATGAAAAGAAGTACCATGCATCTTTTATTTGCTTCCAGCCATATGTTGTTGCACCGGACTCACTCATGTAATACCAGATTTCCTTGCCGTTCTCTGTGCCTCTATACAGCCATCCGATAGCCATTCTGCCACTGTCAGGCGAGAAGAAATACCATACGTTTTTTATCTGTTTCCAGCCATATGTTACGGTACCTGAGTCACTCATGTAATACCAGACTTCCTTACCGTTTTCCGTGCCCCTGTACAGCCAGCCTGCAGCCATCTCTCCGCTGTCATAAAAATAATACCAAGAATTGCCAATCATTTTCCAGCCAGTCTGCATTACTCCGTTTGTATCCAGGTAGAACCAGACACCACTAATATATTTCCAGCCTATAGCCATTCTCCCGGATGACTCAAAATAATACCATACTCCATTTATATGCTTCCAGCCGGTCTGCATTACTCCATTTGAATCAAAATAATACCAAATCTGTTTACCGTTCTCCGTACCTCTGTGCAGCCAGCCTATCGTCATGGTTCCGTAGTTATCATAGAAAAACCATGCACCGTTTGCATAATACCAACCGATATGTGTATCAAGTGTAGGTATTACTTCCTGTTTCACAATCACATCGCCACATACAGAACAATGCGATCCTTCCGTAAGTCCTGTCGTTGTCGTCGTTGCTGCAACAGCCTTGTCTATCACCACAGTGTGAGTATGTGGAACTATCTTGAATCTGATAAAACATGATTTGCCCATGAAGGTTTCATATATAATCAGTTCAGATGATGATACAATTCTTCGTACATATGTCGGATATACACCAAACCTAGCATACAGATCATCCTTATTGCCGGTAATTACCGTGCCATCTTCCATCGTAACTGTATATGTCAAATTGTATTTCTTAGTTGATTTATCGTAGGTTTCATACATGCGTTTGGTGAAATATTCATCACCATACTTGGTATAATAGCTCTCTATACTGGTATTGGAGGCTATGGTTCTTACCATCTTTACACTTGCCACATTAAGTGAATCCTCTTCTGATTCCTCGGTCTCGATCTCAGCCGTGTTTTCATTCTCATCCAAGGATTCTGTATCTTTTGTATTTTCCCCGGTTGCATCCCCTGATGTTTCTTCTTCAATCGCTTTGGTTTCTGCGGAAGCTGTTGTCTCCTCCTGTGAAGAGGTATTTTCTTCCGAAGTCTCTATTTCAGATATCTGCTCAGCAGTGCTGTTTTCCTCTTCAAAGCCTGCTCCATTGTCAACAGCATTGTTTTGATTTATTTCAGTCGTCTCACTGTCAGTTTCCTCTGAAATTACATAAGTCTGTTCATTTGATTCAGTCTCCGAAAGCAGATTAGACTCACACTCAGTCTGATCTTCTGACACTGCCTGAATTTCCGTAGTATCAGCCGCTACCGTAAACACATTCGACGCCGCTAATATTGCAATCAATACAACAGAAAGAATTATCTTCTTCATCACCTGGTCCTTTTATTTCTGAAAAATTATAAATATTTCGAAAATATTACAAAAATTTTAACACAAAGTGCAATTAAATGCAACAAACTGCCACATTGCAGCTTTGTGAGCCAATTAAAACCCTGTCTTCAAAAACGAGCCACTCGTTTCTGAGCGGCTCGTTTTTGAACAAGATAAGACTATCTTATTCAATCTTAACACCGTAATTGTTCATTGTGTACGTCTTACTAATAACTGTAATAATGTCGGTTACGATTAATTCCGACTTATTTACTGCCTACTCCGCAACAATAGCCCCTAATATTTGACATTTTACACCTTTACAAGTATCAATTATGTTATTTATATGGTCATATTGTGTGAGTTCGCTCTGTACAACGACAATAACTCCATCTGATGTTTCTATGTTTGCAAATGCATTCTCATCGATTAAGATATTTTCTGCCACAACAGTTGTTACATTACTCTGTATCATTTCAGCAATTTCATCTACTATCTTCAGGCCGGCCAGGACACTGCTGTCAATAACAACTGCTATCCGGGTAAGATTATTATCATTTACCATAACATTAATCCTAGCTACCGCAATGCGAGCTGCATTTCTCGTATTCATTGCAGGCCTTTCTCGTTGTCTTGATTTAGTAATCCATTTATCGAACCCGGATTTATATTTTCTCATCGGAGTTGTTTCATCTGCGAAGCTACACAAAACCGGCAGTTTAAAATCATTTTCAACATCTCTGCTATTATGTATCCTGCCGTCGGTGATATACTTTATTATCATAAATAATGCTGCCAGTAACATGCCGAATATTCCACCGATTATCATCGACTTTATATCAAGTAAAGATATAAAAGATACATTTCTCTCATCTGCCGCTATGTTATCCTGACTGCTCTGCATACATAATAATTCCGTATATTTCAGCTGAGTATCTGTAAGATTCATTTTCGCCTTAAGCCTCGGAATATATGACTCAATATCCTGCAGCGCATATACGTGCGTCAGCTGTTTTTCTCTGATCGCAGCATTTCCGTCAACAAACTGTTCTCTGCTAAGCAGCCTCAGTTCATGATTTTTATAGACTTCTTTGGCATCATTTGATTTAGAAGATATATACTTTTCGATAACGTCAGCCATTTTAGATGTCATATCGCTGTCAAGTCCGTATGCATTTATCTTAAATATGCCCTTAGAACTTTCCGACTCATCAATTGCAACAACATCTCTATAGTCATCTGCTGTATAAGCATCATCTACAGCATCAGTCATTTCCTCGTAGACGCTGTCATTTGACAATATCGATAAATAGACCTTACAGATAGCTGTAGATATGGCTTCATAATTATCGTCGTCCGTTTTCTCTGCTCCTACAAAATATTGCAGCGTGACTGTATTGATATTGTCCGGATCAAGCTGTCCAAAAATAGATTCTGTATTATATACTCGGTAATACTCAATCTGGTTATAGTACCACTTAATCGTTGCAGCAAGGTCATCTGCCACACCCAATTCTTCTGCCGTCATCATCTGACGCAGCTCATCTAACTTAGCCGTATTAACCACAACTGTTCCTTCACTATCAACAATCGTATCCGGTGTACTCGTTTCATTGACGTATTTTTTATATGTTCCAATTATGCCAATCACAATGGCAAATACAGCAAAAACCACAAGAAGCATTCGCCACCTCTGAATCACAGATAAAAATATATCTGTAACGCTTATTGTTCTATCCCTTCTCACGGTTTCATTCTTCATATATACGTCCTCAATTAAAAAATAGATGTGTTGCCGATAATGCTGTGGCTTTTGTGCATAATGTACACTATTTCTTTAGTGTACTACCCAGTCTTTTGTCAACTTATCCAATAATTTTGACAAAGTCTACGCTTTCCGGACACCTTGCATCACGGAAATACAGTATCTTATTTTACCCATACACCAGAGCTGTTCATTGTGTATGATGTTCCATTAATAGTTATTGTTCCTGTTACCATCCTTCCTGATGACTGCTCCATGTAATACCACTTGTTGTTTATCTTAACCCAACCAGTCTGCATTGCGCCTGAGTCGTTAAAGTAGTACCAGATCTCCTTGCCGTTTTCCATTCCTCGATACAGCCAGCCTGTAGTTATTCTGCCTGATTCATTGAAGAAGTACCATTTGTTACTGATCTTAGCCCAGCCGGTCTGCATTGTGCCTAAGTCGTTAAAGTAATACCAGATCTCCTTGCCGTTTTCTGTTCCTTGATACAGCCATCCCGTAGTCATTCTGCCTGATTCATTAAAGAAATACCACTTGTTATTGATTTTAGCCCAACTGATCTGCATTGCGCCTGAGCCGTTAAAGTAATACCAGATCTCCTTGCCGTTCTCTGTTCCGCGATACAGCCAACCCATAGTCATTCTGCCTGACTCATTGAAGAAGTACCATGTATTATTGATATTCTGCCAGCCGGTCTGCATTGCGCCTGAGCCGTTAAAGTAATACCAGATCTCCTTGCCATTTTCTGTTCCTCTGTACAGCCATCCGGTAGTCTTATCACCGTTCTCTTTGTAGAAATACCATGTATCATTTTCTTGTGACCATCCTGATAGTTCAGAAAGAGCCCTTTGTGCATCCTCCAATACGGCCTTTGCATCATTAAAAGTTATACATGCATCTTCGTACATCTTCTTTGCCTCACAATATGCAAGCTTAGATGCATTGCTCTGATATTCTGCTTTGTATTCTTCCAACGTATCTTTTTTTGTTTTGAGATTTAATGAATCATAGAATGCATCTAATAATGAATTGTATTCGTATACAGACATTGCTGCATAGTTGGTACAGAACCCCAATCCCGATGTGAGAGCGGTAGAATAATTTCCGGTATAATAGCTTTTCATATCAAGAACATAAACAGTTCCGGCCTTTGCCATTGCAAAAATTTCCGAGTTACGATTTCTTATCAAATTATAATAATGCCCTACCTCTCCGCCATCATCATAATTATAGATTTTACTGAGATCGTAACTGTATTTTTCTTCTGTGTACCATCCTGAGAATGGACTTGTATATGTCATGGCCAAAAACGGGCATGCATCCAACATTCCATTTTCTACTTCCTGCGCATACCATTCCGCAAAAGTAGGATATGCAACCTCAGTAATGGTTTCCTCTTCTAATGTTGACTCTAACAAATTTTCTTCTGTTTCCTCAATTGTTTCTTCTGCAACTGTTTCTTCTATAATAGACTCCGGTTCAGAAGATTGTTCCTCAGCAGATTCTATTGTTGCAGCAGAAGTTTCAGCTGCATCTTCTGTTTAAGACGCAGACGGGATTTCTGAACTAGCTTCTGTTGCTTCTTCAGAAGGTTCAATTGTGATTGCATCTTCTTCACATTCAGTAATATCTTCAACGACTGGTTGTGCAGCAGTTTCGGGGATGGCTTCTAATTCTTCTATCAGTTCTATGTCTCCACTCATTTCAGCATAATTTATTTGCACTTCACCGATAGATTCCTCCAGAGTATAGCCTAATACTTCTGCTAATTCTCCATTGTAGATATTTCCGTAATCGCCGAACACGCCATATCCAAAAGCAAGATTCTCATCCCATCCTCTTGCATACAGCCAATCAACATAGTGATACATAAGCGCTCTTGCACCTCCAACCGCCATCATGGAATCTGCTATGGCTGTCAGATTCGTCATTGGAACATACTGTATTCCAAGATATGCACGTAAGGTCACATAATTTTCCATATATCTTTCTGCTACCTTCATAGAATAAAAAGAGGTCT
Source organism: Bacteroidaceae bacterium (assembly GCA_963589005.1). Classification (GTDB taxonomy): domain Bacteria; phylum Bacillota; class Clostridia; order Lachnospirales; family Lachnospiraceae; genus RGIG5612. Next base: position 114,574 of record CAVAJR010000004.1, read on the forward strand.
GATCTTCCGAATACCCTGCATCAGTGACATACCCAAGACTCTGCGCTTTTTCCAGCACAGCTATCGCATTGTTCGCATCATCTGCATATCCAGGATAATTATTCGCAACCCATCTGAAGAAACTAAAGGCTCCTCCGTTCAAAGCATCCAACGATTCGTTATACTGTATTACAGCTGACGCATAATTATCCTTAACTTCCTCGACTTTCGCTTTCAAATCTTCAATAGTGGTCACTAATTCATCCCCTGCGAGATTTCTTACCGAGTCTAAAGCAGGATCCGTTTTATTTTCCTGTTCTTCAAAGGCTATTCTTGCCTCCTCTTTTTCATTTGCTGCATTTTCATATACTGCCTGTGCTTCGTTTAATGCATTCTTTAGCGTCTGATAATCTGATGTCGTCACCGCAAGCGTCGGAACGCACATTGATATCACAAGAATACCTGTTGTTAATATGGTTGCAATTCTTTTTCTCCACATACTCATTTCCCCTTTCTAAGATGTTTTCTTTTACTTTCCCTTTCAGCATACATTTATCTTATTTTACCAACATACGGGAATCGTTTCCTCTTCTGCATTTAATGTTGTCACTTCAATCTCAGAGATTTCAGATATGTTCTCCTTATCTGTTCCCGATACATCTGTGTTTTCAGCTAAGAATGTGTCAAATGCATCATCTGCAGCTGACTCATTAGTCATGACTGCCTCTGACACATAATCCACAGCAGCTCCATTTTCCAATGTTGCAGCAAATGACGGCATTACTATTGATGCTGTTCTTATAATCTATCCGTTGTGGTTTATTTGCCTGTTGGCTTACAAAATATTCGAAAAGGATTTGATGTAGCTTGGATTCCTTTTTGTCCGACACGATGTTGCTGTGACTTTTGTGCAAAATGCACATCATTATTTTAAGCGCATACCTTATCTCCTGTCAACTTTTCCATAACATTTTAGACATTTTTTTATTTTTCTTTGCTAATTTTATGGAAAATTGCACTCAAAAAGCAGGTCAAAAACAGAGGCTGGAATCTATTATTTTTAAGTAATGCCGCCTCAAACCGAGGCGGCATTACTGTTTATCTTTATTTTATTCTTATTCTATTCATACGCCGGAACTATCCATCGTGTATGATGTTTCGTTGTTGTTAATCTTCTCCTACTATTCTTTCAATTTCTTTCTCTGCTTCTTCTTCACTTAAGGTTTTAACGAATTTCCCTGATGGGGAATAAAATGAACATTCTGTATTATCGTCCGAAAACTTGAGAGTGTACAATAATTTACCTGAAGTATCCGAAATACAATATGATGTAACAATAACTTCATGTTGTTCACGGTCATAAGTGCGATCCATAAAATATCCGGTGTCCAGAAATCCCCAATTTGACGGGGTCATTGGTTCATTATGCAAATGATACCAGATTTCCTCACCTTCAGAATCCAATCCCGCGTACAGCCATCCGGTTTGCATTACACCTGAATTGTTAAAGAAATACCACATCTTAGTGTCAACATAGGAGTTTCTCATAGTTATGTAAGCCCAGCCTGTTATCATCTTGCCTGATTCACTCAGATAATACGAATCAAGCCATCCTGTATCACACGAATCAAGCCATCCTGTCTGCATTCTTCCAGATTCTTCAAAATAGTACCAACTACCATTGATTTTCTGCCAACCTGTTGTCACAGCTCCATTTGTGCCCAGATAATACCAGATTTCCTTTTTGCCGTCTGTTCCTCTATACAGCCAACCTGTCTGCATCCTGCCCGAATCGTTAAAGAAATACCATTTGCCGTCAATTTCCTTCCAACCTGTTGCCATTCCGTTAGAATCCATGTAGTACCAGATTGCCTTGCCGTTTTCTGTACCTCTATACAGCCAACCAACTGCCATGGCTCCTGATGAATACATGTAATACCATGAACCGTTTACATTGATCCATCCCGTCTGCATTGCACCTGATGAGGATGTATAATACCAAGTATTATCAGCATATACCCATCCGATAGCCATCCTGCCGGACTCAT
>CAVAJR010000005.1:0-104145 GCA_963589005.1 Bacteroidaceae bacterium
ATGTTTGAACTTAAAATGAACTTAAATTTGTGTGCCCATGGCTTCATGGCAATTTGCATGACAAAAGGGAAGTGCTGGTCTATACTATCTTCGTAACAGTAACGGTACGTATATTCACAGGCAAATGCTCCGTAAGGGATGTACATCATGAGCGAAAGGCTTGTTAATCCCGGCAGCAGCATCTGTGCTGAATGTGGGCTTGGATCTGTTATTTGTCGTGGGGTTTCATTGGAGCCTGGAGGGTGCAGGGATAGCAACACTGATCTCACAGATAATAGCCGGAGTGGGGCTTATGATTTATGCATGGCATCTTAGTGATGAATTTCGTATCCGTCAGTCCTTGTGGAGCTGGTGGGCAGTTCCCATCGGCTGGTTTCTGGCAGATGTTGTGGGATTTATTGTTTACAAAAAATCTGCAATGCGATAGAATTCCCGCACAGAAAACAAAAAATCAGAAAATTACAGCCGACACAGGATGCCGGAGATAATATGGAGGAATAATATGGCACGTTGTATAAAATGCGGACATACAGTTCAGGAGGACGCCAGATTTTGCCCTGAGTGCGGAGCTGAGATTATTGAGAATATACAGACAGTTCCTACGGATTTGACACCAGACGAAGCAATAAAGGCAGAAACAGCAGAGAATGTTGATGTTTATACAGAGGATACAAGCGATAAATCTGAAGGTGAAAAGCAGGAAGTTCATGAAGCGACTGTAGACGAGCCGCAGGAGGACGCAGCGGTCAGCAAAATAAAAATTGAAGATATTCATGAGCCATCAGAGAAATATGTTTCGTATAAATGCTATGAAGGAACTTCATATAGCGGCATGGCAATAGCCGGATTCGTGCTTTCATTCTTCGTCCCGATACTCGGAATAATATTCAGTGCTGTCGGCATGGGACAGACCAAGAATGCAGCAATGAAGGGACGAGGACTTGCTATTGCAGGACTTACAATAAGTATCGTATTTTGCTGCCTGGGATGTGCATTGCTCCTGCTGGGAGGACTGTCAATGGCGATGGTAGCGGCATTTTAAACATATGGATTTGCCTGCTGCTGAAGGCAGCAAATTATAAATATAAAATATCCGAATGCGGATGAAAACAGATTTAGGAGAGAACTTGAATGAAGGGTAAAGGTTTTTTAAAAGTAACAGGAATTATAATGATCATATTTGCAGGAATTGCACTTATCGGGGAGATCATTAATTTGATAATAGGTGCCAGAGTTATGGATTATTATACAGCTCAGGCAGGTGCCAGTCTGGCAGCAGCGAATATTGTAGTATACAGCTTATTAGGAGGCGGCATCATTCTTTCAGGACTGCAGCTGTTTACAGGAATCCTGGGCATCAGGAATTGCAACAAACCGGATAAGTCTACTATATGCATAGTATTTGGCAGTATTATCCTTGCGATCGATCTGATCGGATACGTAATAATGCTTATTGTTTGTGCGAGCATGCCGGGAGTGTTGATCCTACTCATAAGCATCATGTCGCTTATCGGAATGGCACTTCCTATCCTCTACATCATCGGAGCTGCACTTAATAAGAAGGAAGCTGTGGAATAATTCAGAAATCAAGCAGAACATACAAGAGCCCATATCATTTGATATGGGCTCTTGCTGATTTAAAGAAGGATTAGGTGAATTTGTTAATTAGAAACTGTATTTTATCCATCGTATAAAAATTCATCGCAATTGCGAATGACTTACCTTATCAGCAAATCAATTGCAAGGAATACAATTGCTCTGACTTGTGTAATGATACAAAATAACTGACAATCTTTAAAGACTCACTTTGTGATTATTTTAAAATGTCAGTTTCAAAATAATATTAGTTTTAAATATCAGTTAAGACGGATAAATTGTAAAATCAAATGTCAGTTAAATAAAACCACCTGCATTCAAATGTCAGTTTGGTATCATGCACGGCTGATATCATCTTTAAATATATCTTCCATTATTGAGATCGCAAGATCGATCTTTTCCGAATCTAAACCGGCATAGTTGATAACTATGGTACGGGCATTTCTGAGATTATGATATTTCTCGTAATCACTCAGCATGGAGAAATTGATCTGGTGCATCAGCGCGATTATCTTGATCTGTGCATCACTCATAGTCGTATTGACTCTCAGCAGAAAATGAGTTCCGGCATCGGCTTCCTCGATTGTCATGATCTTAGCCAGAGAAGAATTCGTTATCGCCCTTAGCAGAAGATCTCTTTTCTCGCGGTAGTGCTGCTTGAGCCTGTTAATATGACGCTCAAAATATCCCTCGGAGATAAAATGCGCCAATGTCATTTGCTCAAATGAAGAAACTGTACATGAATAAAAGCTCAATGTTTCTCTGTATCTGTCTAACAGCATAGGCGGCAGAACCATGTAACTGATCCTGATAGACGGCACGAGGCTTTTGGAAAATGTATTCATGTATATGACCTTCTGGTTGGTATCGATGTTGTATATCGTGGGGATCATCTTGCCTACATAGCGCAGTTCAGAGTCGTAATCATCTTCGATAATATATCTGTAATTTTCTTTTTTCGCCCAGTCGAGAAGCTCTAACCGTCGGCTGATAGGCATTACAATTCCCGTCGGAAAATGATGTGCCGGAGAGACATGAACTATGCTGGCCTTGCTGGTCTGAAGCCTGTCGATCTGCATGCCGTTTGAATCAATCGGGATATAGTCCCAGATGATACCATGGTTGGCAGAGATATCCGCAAATTTCTTATATCCGGGATCTTCTATCGCAACAACGCTGCTGGGGCCGAATAATCCCATGAGTCTGCTGTACAGATACTCGGTTCCGGCACCGATGATGATCTGTTCGGGATTTACATTCATATTTCTGAATGAATGTAAATGTTCGGCTATAGCCTCGCGAAGAGCCAGAACACCATTGTAAGGAACGGTTTCCAGAAGCTTTAGATCCTGAGATGACAGAACATTCTTCATAAGACGTGACCATGTTGCCATGGGAAACAGGGTAAGATATGAAGAATTGGCCTTGAAGTCAACAAGAAATGTGGGATCAACCGGCTGTGAAGCTATATATGGCGCCTGATGTGGTTTGGTTCCCGGCAGCAGGGCATCATCTGATTTGTTATTCAGATCAATTGCGTTAACAAAAAAACCGCGGCCCTGTTCGGCGCGGATATATCCTTCGAGCTGCAGCTGGCCATATGCATTCTCAATTGTCGTAACACTGACATTTAGATGTCCGCTCAGGGCACGTTTGCTGGGCAGTTTCTCATTTTCCTTTATGATGCCTGACAGAATATCGTTTTTTATGCATTCGTATAAGGCCTCATATAGCGACAAGGGTTTGTATGAATCCAGATTGTATGTAAGCATGTTTTTTCCTCTTACTGTTTGACAGCTGCGGTTGATCGTAAAAAAGTGTATTACAGCGGTTTTATTCTGTCAATCATCGAACCTTCTCTTGCGAATTTTAGTATGAATGCAGGAATAAATTCATACAAACTGAAGAATCAATTTTTATTCAAGGGAACAGTAGTGGCATATGTACTAATTATACAAAATGTGTTACCATAGCGGCGCTGCTAATTTTTATATAACAAGCAGCTTCATTTTCCATATACAAAAACGGTCTGCAGGGCGGCGTGCTCGTGCAGATGGGCAGGATATTGCAAGTTCTTGCATTTGGAGCGAGAATCCTGACGGCAGGATTTATGAGATCTGCCTGGTTTTGAATAGTTATAAATAAAATATGGCTCAGTATACATTGAAAAAAACAAATAAATATACAAAGGCATTAAGGCATAAAATGGCGGCAGCTGTTGTGACAGCTGTCATTGCTGTGTCAGGTTTAATGCCGGCAGCTGCATTTGCTGATAATAATGAGGACCTTGCAGCGGGAATTTCTTATATAAAATCCCTTGAGGATAAGAATATTGCTGATGTAGAGGCACAGATAAAGGAAGTTAAGGCAGAGAAGAGAGCTGCCGCAATCGAGAACGGAGATGTGGATGTCTGGTCATTATTTGAAGACGCTATGATCATGGGCGATTCCCGTGTAGTAGGCTTCTGGTATTTTGGATATCTGGATGAATCTCATGCGCCGTCAGAGGGTGGCGCGACCATTTTGAAAATCTCGGATTGGATAGAGCAGGCACAATATGTTAATCCGACATATTTTTTCCTTGCATTTGGTCTTAATGACATTTCAATCGGCATATGGTCCAATGTTGAGGATTACATAGTTGAATATGATGCGCAGATCGCCAAGCTTCAGGAGGCATTTCCGGATTCACATATTTATGTAGTTTCCACGATACCGGCGACAGATCCGGCATTTGAGACTTCAACCCTCTGGTACAATATTCCCGAATGGAACGAGGCTCTCAAGGCACATTTTGCGCAGAGCGACAGCGTACATTTTATAGATATCACAGATACTGTAAATGAATATTCCGAATATTATGAGTATGATGGAATCCATATGCAGACACCATTTTATGAACATTGGGCGAAAGCACTCTGGGCGGAGGTAGCAAGAGTTGAGACGGAATAGCAATGTGCAGATAATTGCATCGATCAGAATAGCAATGGTAGTGCTGCTGATTATCTTCGTAATAGTGCTTGGCTCTGATAAAAAGAGCAGCAGCGCGGATATGGCAGATGTGTCGGGCGCGGTAATATCATCCCTTGATATGTCATCGGTACAGGAGGCTGGTTCACTGGATCTTAAGAAATTTTATGGTCTTACAGCATCGGATTATGAGGATGTGGTATTCTACTCACCTGTCACCAATATGGATGCCGAGGAGCTTCTTATCATAAAATTAAAGGATACCTCCCAGGCAGATGCGGTAGAAGAAGCTATAAACAAGCGCCTGCAGACACAGACAAACAGCTTCGAGGGATACGGAGCGGAGCAGACAGCATTGCTCCAGGATCACATATTAGACGTGCAGGGCAATTACATCCTGTATGTAGTCAATGCAAATGCCTCAAGGGCAGATGAAGCATTCAGAAACAGCTTATAGATTAAACAAATGATATTCAGCAGTATATTTTTCTTATTTATATTTTTGCCTGTCACACTGATTTTGTATTATGTAGTGCCATGGAAGTTAAAAAATCTCCTCCTGCTTATAGCAAGTCTTATTTTTTATGCCTGGGGAGAACCTGTTTATGTACTTCTCATGATATTCAGCATAGTATTTAATTATTTCGGCGGCATACAGATAGATGCCCTGAGAAGGTGCGGTGATGAGAGAAGGCTTCGTGTAAGCTTTATATTTACAGTCATAGTAAATCTGGCTATCCTTGGATTTTTCAAATACTACGGCTTTATTTTAGGTACGATCAATTCAATATTTTCTGTAAATATTCCTTATAAGGAACTTAGCCTTCCTATAGGAATCTCGTTTTATACATTTCAGACCCTGTCATATATTATTGACTTGTATTGGGGTTCGATTCCAGTTCAGGAGAATTTTATTTCATTCGGAACATATATCACCATGTTTCCGCAGCTGATAGCAGGACCTATCGTCAGATACATAGATATAGCAAAACAATTAAACCGAAGAACCCTTTCGCTTCAGAAATTTGGCGATGGTATGGCATGGTTCGTGAGGGGCTTGGGCAAGAAGGTATTGCTGGCCAATAATATCGGTATGATGTTCGATTCCATCTATGCCATGGGTGCAGACGGCAGATCTGTACTTACTGCATGGCTGGGAGCACTGGCTTATACGATGCAGATATATTTCGATTTCAGCGGATATTCTGATATGGCCGTAGGTTTGGGCAAAATGTTCGGTTTTGAGTTTGTCCAGAACTTCAATTACCCTTATGTTTCCCAAAGCCTTACGGATTTTTGGAGACGCTGGCATATCTCGCTGGGTACATGGTTCAGAGAATATGTATATATTCCTTTAGGTGGCAACAGAGTTTCAGACGGAAGGAATATATTAAATATCATGATCGTATGGGCACTTACGGGTCTGTGGCATGGTGCTGCATGGAACTTCGTACTATGGGGGGTATACCATGGCATATTGCTGCTGCTGGAGAAGAAACTCTTGAAGAGGCACTTAGAGAAACTTCCGGATATAGCGCAGAGGATCATTACTTTCATATTGGTAGTGTTCGGCTGGGTAATGTTCTTCAGCAGTTCCTTCAGCGATATGATCTCGTATTTTGGCAATATGTTTGGTAATACGTCACTGGGATTTGCAGATAATACCTCTGTTTATTATCTGCTTACGAATCTGATATTGATAATATTATGCTTTATTGCCAGCGGGCCATTTGCATGGGAACACATGCGTAAGTTTGCATTGAAGAGAGGCAAATACAGACAGCTAGCTGCAATTGCGGCATATGCGGTGATATTCGTTATGTCCATTGCATATCTTGTAAATGCAACATATAACCCATTTCTGTATTTCAGATTTTAAGATAAATAAAACGTATAAATATGCGGATCCGCGGGCATAGGGAAAAATGTATTTATTGTTGGTTCGCACAAAAGGAACTGGTGTGAGAGGCAATCGGGATCGGATCAGATCAGAACACAAGTCTGACATGACTTTGGAAGGAGCATAAAATGAGTGAAACAAACCTTACGCGGGAAGAAAAAAGAAAGCTTCATCGCGCACAGGTGAGAGAGAGAAGGAGTGAAATACATCGAGTAATTACAATTATTGTACTCGGTGTTATTGCTGTCGGCATTTTATGGACGCTTATTGCTAAGGACAAGACATATTCTGAGGTCGAGAACCGCATGCTGGCGCAAAAGCCGGAACTTACATGGAATAATATTATAAGCGGCAAATTCATGACTGATATGGAGAGCTATATAACAGATCAATTCTTCCTCAGAAATCAATGGATAGAGCTTAAGACGGCAGAGGATATCGCCATAGGCAAGCGCGAATCAAATGGCGTATACATCGGCAAGAATGGATATCTGCTTGAAATTCAGGATGAACCTGATAATGAAAATATAATTAAGACCTCGCAGGCAATCGCAGATTTTTCTGCAAAACATTCAGACTTGAACCAGGTTATGACGCTGGTACCTAATGCGGCATATATCTGTGACCAGCTGCGCCCGGTTGCTGCGCCGGTACATGATCAGAGTGAGGAGATCTCACTTGTGGAAAATACAGTCGGCAATTCGCTGACATTTGTTGACCTGACAGATACATTAAAGGAACATAAAACAGAAGAAATTTATTATAAGACAGACCATCACTGGACCAGTCTGGGTGCACAATATGCATATGAAGCATTAATACCGGCTCTGAAGATCGAGAATGCTTCAACCAATTATACAGCATATCCGGTAACACACGATTTTCAGGGGACCCTTGCTTCTACCAGCGGATATACCGGTTCGAAGGATACCATTGATATCTATGTCTATAATGACAGCAGCCTGGATTCGCTGGTAACATATGTAGAAGAGACAACCAAGACTGCTTCAATCTACGACAGCTCGGCCCTTGAACAGAAGGATAAATACGAGGTATTCTTCGGCGGCAACCATATGAGAGTAGACATACAGACTCCCAAGGCACCGGAGAGAACGCTACTGATCATCAAGGATTCATATGCCAACTGCTTCGTTCAATTCCTGCTTCCGTATTACAATAACATAATAATAATCGATCCTCGTTATTATTATGATGATTTAGATAAGCTGATCTCAGATAAGGGCGTGACAGATATTTTATATCTGTATAATGTGACTACCTTCGCAGATGACACATCGTTGGCAGATGTTCTGAATAGCGCAGGCAGCCAGACAGATGCAGGGGCAGAAGACAATTAAAAACAGGTGCCGGATCGCGCCAATCACTACGAGAAAACAATCAGCGAAGGCGTTTTCTCGTGGTGAATTGTCGATTCGGCACCTAATAAATAGCTAAACTTAGTTACAGCGAGATCTGCCAGGTTATGCCTTTCGCATCTCAGCTGCCATCTTAGTCAGTGCCAGCCTGTCCGCCTTGCCATTTGCATTATGCGGGAAGCTGTCCACATGTATGATATTTTCCGGCATAGCGAATTTAGGAAGTATTATCTTAATTTCATTCTTCAATGATTTCTCATCAATAGAGCCGACATAGAACATGAAGATCTCACCGGATTCCTTGTCCAGTACAGCACAGCAGTCGCTGCAGCCGTCAACGCCCTTGGCAGCGTATTCAACCTCGCCTAATTCCATACGATATCCCTTATGTTTGATCATGGCATCCTTGCGGCCTACAACAACTAACTGACCATATTCGTTAATGAATCCCATATCACCGGTGCGGAAGAAGGTCTCATTCCAGCCCTTATTCAGTGGGTCAATAACAAATGCAGCGGCCGTTCTGTCCTTGTCATTATAATAGCCTGAGAACATCCATGGATTGTGAATGAGGATCTCACCCTTTTCTCCGTTAGCCAGTTCGTGTCCTTCCTCGTCTGCGATGATTACATGTGTGCTTCTGTAAGGATCACCTGACGGAATGATATCTCCTGCATCGAAATCTCTGTCAACAGTCCACAGAGCAACCGATAATAATTCAGTACTTCCGTAGAAGTTCCAGAATTTGCCCTTCTTAGAAGCTGCAACGACCCATTGCTGCATGGATTTCCAGTTAGCAATCTCACCGGACGGAAGGATGAATTCCATGTCAGGCAGACAGTCAGGCTCAAGGACGCCGGCTTCGGCGATAGCCGTAAAGCTGGATGGCGTCATGCACAGTTCGTTAATCTTATTTTCCTGAAGATATTCAACCATTTTCTTAGGGAAGGTAAGAAGTGAAGCCGGCATAACATATACTGTTGCACCGATGGCCAGCGGAGGATAGATATCAAGCAAACAGTTGGCATAATAGAACGGTGACTGATTGCCGAATACTGTGTTCTCGTCAAACGGATATCTCTTGTATGTGAATTCTGAATAGTAAATAAGGTCTGCATGCGTATGTACAACGCCCTTAGGAACACCGGTAGAGCCGCTGGTATACATGATAAATAAAAGGTCATAGAAATTACTCTGAACTCTTATCTTCTCAAGATATTCATCATCAATTTCTGCACCCTTCAGAGAATCATAATCGACAAATCTATATTTATCGCCTAAGGCTTCTCTGGCAGCAGCTGCCTTCTCGTCACAGATAATAAGTGATGGATTCAGGTTGTTGAATATAGCCTGAAGTCTTTCGTTTGGTGATGCAGTGTCTAACGGAATGTAGAAGCATCCTGCATAAAGAACACCGAACATAGCCTTAAGAAATGGAACATGACGTGCATCCATAAGAATTACAACCGGCTCTTTGTGCATGTCATACTGTTTAAGAGCGCTGCCGATCTTCATGGAATCAATCATCATCTCATGAAATGTCGCAGTCTCTTTATCATCAATAAAGGCCGGCTTGTCAGGGAATCTCTCGGCAGCACGCTCAAGATATTCCATACAGTTTTGGATATCATAGTATCTCTTCATAAAAACCCCTCTCTCGTGTTATCCGCAGTATAATAAAGGAGGTATTCTTATCTTCTTGCAAATAGATAAGTACGCTGACTGCAATTTCAATATAGAATATGCAGCTCCTTGTATGATACTGTGAATAACTATTGAAATATAAATTTTGCACATAAATAATACCATCCGTGAAATATTTTTTCAACAAAATGACATGAACTGAAAAATGTGCAGGCGATCAAGAAAAATTTTCTTATACATGTAGTTAAGAAATCCCTGCTGCATTGAAAAGGCAAGGCAATTATGATAAAAAATATGGAGGGAACAGAAAGGCAATCCTTCACCGATATGTAAGTACAAGCTATGGCGTATTTTTGGCATAATGGTTGATACAAAACCATTAAAACAAGGGATGACCGATCTGAAGAACCAAAATTTTTAATAAGTAGGTGACAATATGAATTACAAGAGAATTTTAACAATACAGGATATTTCATGTGTAGGACAATGCTCCGGAAGCGTTGCACTTCCTATTATTTCGGCATGCGGTCATGAGTGCTGTCTGCTTCCGTCTGCAGTGCTTTCGACTCATACAGGAGGATTTACAGGATATACCTTCTGTGACCTTACAGAGGAGATACCTAAGATTCATCAGCATTGGCGTGATGAGAATATCAAGTTCGATTGTGTATATACAGGATATTTGGGAAGCACCAAGCAGATCAAGTATGTTGCGGATATATTCGATGACATGTTAGGACTCGGCGGCATTAAGGTTGTTGACCCTGCCATGGCAGACAATGGCAAGCTCTACTATGGATTTGATCAGGAATTCGTAACTGCCATGGGACATCTGTGTGCGGAGGCTGATATTATTCTTCCTAATATTTCAGAAGCATGCTTCATGACAGGTATGGAATATAAGGAAGAATACGACCAGCAATATGTTTCCAATCTTATATCTAAGCTTGATGAGATGGGCTGCAAATGCATCGTAATGACTGGCGTATCTTACAGAGAGGGATATACCGGAGTGGTTATTTATGAGGACGGCTTTTACTCATATTATGAACATGAGAAAATTGCAAATGGCTGTCACGGAACAGGAGATGTTTATGCATCAGCATTTGTAGGTGCAATGCTGCAAAATAAGGGCGCAGTTGAAGCAGCATGTATTGCTGCAGATTACGTAGTAGAGTGCATCAGAGATACACAGGCGGATGACGAAAAGAAGGCACCGAGATATGAGGCAGCAGCTAAGTCTAAAAATCCGTCATATGCTACAGACATTCCTGTAGGCGGCAAGGCAGGACATTGGTACGGAGTAGAATTTGAGAGAAAATTAGGATATCTGATTGACAGACTCAAATAGATCAAATGAAGAATATTACTATAGGCATAATAGCTCATGTAGATTCGGGCAAGACCACACTCTCGGAAGCGATCCTGTATCAGACAGGCGCCATAAGAAGCCTCGGCAGAGTGGATAAGGGCACATCCTTTTTGGACAATAATGAGCTGGAGCGAAGAAGGGGAATAACAATATATTCCAAGCAGGCCAGATTTGCATGGAAGGACACGCAGTTTACATTGATAGACACACCGGGTCATGCAGACTTTTCTGCTGAGTTAGAGCGCTCACTTCAAGTATTAGATTATGCGGTGCTGATGATCAGCGCAATAGACGGAATAAAAGGTCAGACGCATACAGTATGGAAAATGCTGACCGAATATAATATTCCTACATTTATTTTCTTCAATAAGATGGATCAGAGCGGCGCAGACCGCGTTGTTCTGTGGAATACATTTAAGAAGACATTTACCTCGGATATAGCTGATTTTACTGCAAAGAGAATAGACGAGACATATGACCAGGTGGCTATGTGCTCGGAAATTGCAATGAACAGTTACCTTGAAACCGGCAGTGTTGAAGAAAAAACGATTGCTGATCTGATTGAGAGCAGAAGGTTGTTTCCGTGCTTTTTCGGTTCTGCATTAAAACAAGATGGCATAATAGAATTGCTGGATGCACTGGATAAATATACAAAGGCTAAGACTTATCCGACAGAATTCGGTGCCAGAGTCTATAAGATATTAAGAGACAGCGATGCCAGCCGGGTTACCATGATGAAGATAACAGGCGGCAGTCTTAAGGCGAGAGCCGTGCTGCCGGACGGTGCAGATGAATCCAAGATAAATCAGATCAGGTTCTATAACGGGGCTAAATTCATTACCAAGGATGAGGCCGGGGCCGGGGAGATTTGCGCAGTAACAGGACTTAAGGAGAGCTATGCGGGGCAGGGATTTGGTATAGAGTCAGGAAAAACCATGCCCCTTATGATACCGATATTATGCTACAGAGTAATATTGCCGCAGGGGGATGATCCTGTTAAGGTGCTGCCGGCATTTAAGGCGATCGAAGAGGAAATTCCTGAATTGTCTGCATCGTGGGATGAAGACAGAAGCGAGATATCGGTAAGCATAATGGGGGAGGTACAGCTGGAGATCCTTACAGCAATCCTTCGTGAAAGATACAATATCGAGGCTGCATTTGACACGGGGGAGGTAATGTATAAGGAGACTATTGCAGCGCCTGTTGTGGGAGTGGGACATTTTGAACCTTTAAGACATTATGCAGAGGTACATCTCTTGTTAGAACCGCTTCCGACGGGCAGCGGACTGCAATTTGCTTCCAGAGTAAGTACGGATATGCTTGCTAAAAACTGGCAGAATCTTATTATGACCCACCTTACAGAGAAAACTCATAAGGGTGTACTTACAGGCTCGCCTATCACAGATATGAAGATCACGCTCATTGCAGGCAAGGCTCATACCAAACATACGGAGGGCGGTGACTTCAGACAGGCGGTCTACAGAGCAGTAAGACAGGGATTGATGATGGCAGAGAGTATATTGCTTGAGCCATATTACAGATTTACACTTGAAATTCCGGCATCCGGTATAGGCAGGGCGCTTAATGACCTTGACAGACTGAAGGCAGCATTTTCAACACCGGAACTGGACAGCTCAGGAGAAACTGCATTTATTTCCGGAAGGGGAGCGGTATCTCTTCTTAAGGATTATCCGAGGGAGATATCAGCCTATACGCAGGGGACGGGACATATAACATTTGCAAATGACGGATATGATATATGCCACAATGCCGAGGAAGTTGTATTAAGCAAATGCTACGATCCGCAGGCGGATATCAGAAATACTCCTGATTCTGTATTCTGTTCCCATGGTTCAGGAGTGGTCGTGCCGTATGATGAGGTATATGATCATATGCATCTGTCACTTGACGGTGCCGAGGACAATGATCCGGATGAATCAGAGAGGATACCTGCAAGAGCTCGGGAGCGGGATATTAATCTGGGGACGGAAGAGATAGATGCGATCATAGCACGCATCTCCATGTCCAACAGCAAGGATAAGAAAAAACCGGGTACATGGAAGAAACGATTCGGTGATAAGGATATAACAGGTGCTGCGAGAATGCAGGAGTCGTCAACCGCGGCTAAGAAAATAAATGTATTTCCGATTGAAGAGGCTGACTGCGTCATAGCAGACGGATATAATATAATATTTGCATGGCCTGAATTATCAGAGCTGGCAAGGGAGAACCTTGATTCGGCAAGGGATGCGCTGATCGACATATTAAGCGGTTTCCAGTCCATGATATCAGGTAAGGTATTGGCAGTATTTGATGCTTACAGAGTGAAGAACCATACAGCAGAGCGAATGGTGCTTCAGGATGTTCAGATAATCTATACAGGCGAGGATGAGACGGCAGATCAGTTTATCGAGAAATATACGAACTCTGTGGGAAAGAAAAGTAAGATCGCAGTAGTTACCTCGGACGGTCTGGAACAGGTTATAATAAGAGGTCAGGGATGTATGCTGATTTCTTCAAGAGAATTCAGGAATCTGATAGACAGACTGAAAAGCCAGATGGCAGAACGGTTTGATGTGAAATAGAGTAAGTGATCCATAGTGCTCAGAAGTAAGCGTGTTGGGACGGCGCAGACCCCTGCGAGAAAACAATCAGCGCAGGCGTTTTCGAGCAGGTACTGCTCGCCGAGGTTCACGGCACGCAGACTACTTAGGTTACCGGACTTAGGAGGTACAGGATAGATTTTTATAGAATTATTGGTATGTGCGTGAATGGGTAAGCGCATATTTAGGGGTTTATAACCGGTGCGGGGGCACCGGATAATAGAAAGGAGAAGGAATATGAATATTTCCAAGAAACTTATTAGCGGCGCATTGGCTGTGTCTATGTCAGCAGTAATGATCGGCAGTGCCATGGCAGCGGATGCCGGAAGCAGTCCTGTTATTACAGGCATTCAGATTGCAGAATCTGCAGAGAATTATGTTGACTCTGCCCAGTATTCTCAATATGAGACGGTAACATTCTCAGATGGAACGACCAAGACCATTGATCCGGAGACACAGACATTTGTCCTGGTACTTGACGGAACAATCGTTGATCTTGACAACGAGGATAATTGGGTTCCTGAAGCAGAACTTTATGTAGTTGACAAGGGCGTATATGATGAAGTTGCAATGTCAATGAATAATGCTAATTGGGGACCGTTTTATTTCACAGGAGCCGCAACATTTGAAGATGGGGCATATGTTGAGAGCAAATCTGTTCCTGCGGCAACTTCAAGCACAACGATTACAGAAGACAGCATCTCAGGCGGAGAGATCAATATTGACGCTGACTACATAAGCGGCGTGTATGTTTATAATGAAACAGGCGCACATACGCAGATCTCTGACCTTACTATCAATTCTGCCGGAATGGGCGGCAATGACTTTGGTACAAATGGCGGCTGGGGAACGGTTATCTCTGTATCAGGTTCAGCAACAGCAGACATTGATAATGTTGTAGTTAATACAAGAGGCCCGCTTCATGACGGTATCTGGGCAGGCGGAAACTCAGTAGTAGATGTTCATAATACGGTAGTTATTGCGAAAGAGGACGCCGAGACTTATAACTTCACACCATATTCATATGATAAATTCATCATTGCCGATGAACCGCTGACGGACGAGCAGATAGCAGAATATGGTATCTCAGGTGAATATTATTCAGAAGATTATGAAAGCATGTTCGGTGCAGGAACCCATTATTATTACTACAATGATGATTATACCAGCAACTGGTCAGCACCTATGCTTCAGAGCGTGCCTCTGGCTCTGGGACTTTATGGAAGTATGCGCGGATGCATTTGCTATGGCTCAGCTACTTTAAGCTTCTATGACAGCCTGGCAGTTTCTGATATCTGGGCAGTTCTGTCAACAGACTCAGGTTCAGGTACATTAAATGCTACAGATACAGTAGCTCTTATCGGTGAGATCGTTGATGCTGACAAGGCAGAAGCAATTTATACTGTTAACGGAGTAGAATATCCGGTTAACTTCTATGACACCACAGAGGGCTCAGGATATGTTACATATTGTGACGGCTTTGATGACAATTTCTATGGATGTACATTCGTAGCACCTGACTATATTGCCATTCTTACAGGCGGAACATTTGACTTTACAGAATCTGAAAATGCAAGAGGTTATGGTAAGTCAGACCGTATCGGCTTCATGAGCCACGGACAGGCATATACAGCAGTTTTAAGCCATTCGGACTTCGAGGTTTCTGATGCATTCTGGTCAATAATGTCTAAGGGCGCAGTTGACGTTACATTAGACGATGTAACAGTTGATATCTACGGCACTAATCCATGGAGCGGTGTATTATTCCAGTTCATGGATACAGATGATACAGGTACAGATGCTAATGACATGGAGATGGACGTTTTAGATCTCACATATGATGAGTATATGGCAAATGAATCTGCAGCTGACGGCACAACTAAGACTGTTAAGATCAGCAACTCAACTCTTGAGGGTGACATTTACAACTCAACAGGTTCAGCAAATAATACACATGTATCAGATGCATACGATGGTTCTACACCATATCTTTCAACATGGAATGCATCACTTATCAACGTAACACTTGATAATGCAGAACTTACAGGCGTTGTTTCTACATCATATGCTCAGCATGTTGATGAAGAAGGCAATGCGATCGAAGGATTATTCTTCTTCAATAAGACAGGCGAACCGATGGAAGGCACAGAGGAAAATACATTTGATTACCTTCAGGCACGCCGTGTTATGAATACACCTGCTTATAACGGAATCGGACAGATCAATCTGACATTGGCAAATGGCTCAACCTGGCATGTATCTGGCGAAGGCATCCTTAACAGCCTTACGATTGAAGAAGGTTCACATGTTTTCGGTACAGTAACTGAAAATGAAGACGGCACTATTACGATAGCTCCTTCAGAGGAAGAGCTTGCAGCTGGTGTTTATGGAACATTTGCAGTTCTTGAACCTGCAGCAGAAGAAGGCTCAGCAGGCGGCGAATCTGGTGGCAGCGAGTCAGCAGAAGGGGCAGCTCCTGAAGGTGAGTCAGCAGAGGGCACAGCTCCTGAAGGTGAGTCAGCAGAAGATGCAGCTCCGGCAGCAGAAGATGCAGAAGTTGACAAATGGGCAGCATATGTACAGTACCTTAATGATGTTTTAGATCTGGATCCGTCATTTGAACTTTATGAGCAGATGAAGGGAGAGCTGGCAGTAATTACACAGGAAGAGTATCACGGTATGGAAGACGGCACTGTATTCGGTGCACTTCAGCACAGCTACCAGGCAGTTCCATTTGAGGAATTCGAGATCGGAATGGCACTTCCTGATATTACATCAGCACAGGGTATCGGCTGATGATTATGCATACCCGGATAAACGGACGTGACAATTAATAAAAATTAGCGAATACGTGCCGTGAACATAGGCGTGCAGCCCCTGCTCGAAAGTGCAGTCCCGGCATGCAACTCACGTACTCGCTTCATGGCGGATTGCATTAGTGCAATCCGCCATTTTTGAAAAAATTAGTGTGTACAAATGTTCCCGGCTGCGGTAAAATCCAAGCGAGTACGGCATAAAAGCCGCTTAATTAAGGAGGAAATACAATGGCTGACAAAATCAACCACGGCGAAGGCTGCTCATGCGGATGCCAGGACGGCGCTGATGAAGATATGAGCATTACACTTGAATTTGATGATGGCGAGAAGGTAGAAGTAGAACCATTATTTATTTTCAGTATTGATAATAAGGACTACATCGCACTCGTTCCTGTAGATGAGGAATCAGATGATGTATATCTGTATATCTACAATGAACTGGGTGATGAAGAGTTCGAGTTCCTTGATATCGAGGATGATGAGGAATTTGACAGAGTATCTGCTGAATTTGAGAGAATCATCGAAGAGACTGAGGGCGCAGAAGAGTAGGATATAAATATCAGAATGATTAAATGCAGCTGATCAGAAATGATCGGTTGCATTTAATTGTAGTCGGCTGTGCTGAGTTTGTATATGCTGCAATAAAAACAGCAATGTACTTTAGGGTCAGACGAACAATTGATGACCAAAACACCTGTGCCGTTCGGGTACAGATCGAACAGTAATATTTGCAGTCGTGCTGCCATTAGTCGGCATGCCTGCTTATAATATAGCAACAATAATTTGACAATTGAAAAAAGGAGGATGAGGCAATGGATAAATGCAGCTGCAAGGATGAAAAAATGCTGGCATTGGACAGAGCCTTAGAGGAATGTAATCATGACGCAGGGAATCTGATTACAATTCTTCAGAACGCACAGGAGATTTATGGCTATCTTCCGTCTGAGGTTATATACTATGTAGCCGCTCAGACAGGAATATCTCCGGCACGTGTAATGGGTGTAGCAACATTTTATGCTCAATTCAGGCTTGAACCTGTAGGAAAATATCTGATCATGCTGTGCAAGGGAACAGCATGCCATGTAAATGGAGCAGATACAATAGAGGCTGCCGTAACCAAGGAACTTGGTATTGTTAACGGACAGACCACGAAGGACGGACTGTTCTCACTTAAGACCGTAGCATGTCTTGGATGCTGTTCATTATCACCGGTAATGATGATCAATGATGAAGCATTCGGCTCGCTTACACCGGCCAAGGCAATCGAGATCATTAATGATTTCCGTAAGAAGTCACAGGGAGGTGAGCAGGCATGAGAATCGTAGTCGGACAAGGTTCATGTGGCGTAGCTGCAGGCGCAGGCAAGACATATGAAGCAATCAAATCCTTAATGACAGATACAGATACATTTGAACTGGGAAGCACAGGCTGCAATGGTATGTGTTTCCTTGAGCCTATCGTAGACATTTATGAGGGCCATAAGCTTACAGCACGTCTCGTACATGTACTTGAAGATAAGGCGGAAGCTGTTGTTAATGCCGTAAGAGCCGGCGATCTGAGCAGTGTATCTGATCTGTTTATCACAGCTGATGACGCATCCTTCTTAGAGCAGCAGACACGTATTGCTCTCAGAAACTGCGGTATCGTTGATCCTACTGACATTGAATCATATAAAGAAAGAGACGGATATAAGGCTCTTGAGAAGGTCCTTAAGACCATGACACCTGAAGAGGTTATTGAAGAGATCAAGACTTCAGGTCTGGCAGGACGAGGCGGAGCAGGATTTCCTACATGGTTTAAATGGAATGCTGCCAGACAGTCACCGGGCACGGAGAAGTACCTTATCTGTAACGCAGATGAAGGCGATCCGGGTGCGTTCATGGACAGAGCCGTTATCGAATCGGATCCGCATACACTCATTGAGGGTATGCTTATTGGTGCATATGCAATTGGCGCATCAGAAGCCATCGTATATGTAAGAGCTGAATATCCTATGGCAATTGCACATTTAAATGAGGCTATTAAGCAGGCCAGAGCCCAGGGCATAATCGGCAAGAATATCATGGGAACAGATTTCTCATGTGAATTCAGATATATGGCCGGTGCCGGTGCTTTTGTATGCGGCGAGGAGACAGCTCTTATCGAATCTCTTGAAGGCAAGAGAGGCATGCCTAGACTTAAACCTCCGTTCCCTGCAGCAGCAGGATATAAGATGAAGCCGTCTAATATCAATAATGTTGAGACATTTGCCAATGTTGCATGGATCATCTTAAATGGCGGCGATAAGTTTGCAGCCATGGGAACCGAGAACAGCAAGGGAACGAAGGTATTTGCACTTACCGGTAAGATCAAGCGAGGCGGACTGGTTGAGATCCCTATGGGTCAGACATTGCGACATGTAATCTTCGATATCGGCGGAGGCATCAGAGATGACAAGAAGATCAAGGCTGTTCAGATGGGCGGACCTTCAGGCGGATGTATTCCGGAACATCTTCTTGATACCATAATTGATTACAAGGCATTAAGTGCTACAGGCGCGATCATGGGCTCCGGCGGTATGGTCGTTATGAACGAGGATACCTGTATGGTAGGCATGGCCAAGTTCTTCCTTGACTTCACATCCAAGGAATCCTGCGGCAAATGCGTTCACTGCCGTATCGGCACAAGGAGAATGCTCGAAGTATTGAACCGTATCGTGGAAGGCAACGGCAAGGAGGGAGATGTTGAACTCCTTGAGGAGCTGTGCGTTTCTATCAAGGATGGTGCTTTGTGCGGTCTCGGACAGACTGCTCCTAACCCTGTACTTACGACAATTCGTTACTTCCGTGATGAGTATGATGCTCATATCAGGGAAAAACGTTGCCCGGCATTAGAGTGCAGAGACTTGCTGACATATTATATCGATGCAGACAAATGCAAGGGCTGTACAGCCTGTGCAAGAAAATGTCCTGCAGATGCTATTTCAGGACAGGTTAAATCTGCCCATAGTATTGATACAACCAAGTGCATCAAGTGCGGCCAGTGCAAGGCTACATGTAAATTCGGTGCAATTGGCGTACGATAGGAGGCAAGCGAAATGGAACAGATCAAGATTATTATTAATGGTAAGGAATGTACCGGCAATAAAGGCGATACTATTCTGAAAATAGCAACTGCAAATGGTATATTTATTCCTACGCTGTGCCACTTCGAAGGCGTTAAGGATTATGGCGCATGCGGTGTCTGTCTGGTAGAAGGCGAGGGTCTCCCTAAGCTTATGAGAGCCTGCTCAACGGTTGCAGCAGACGGATGGAAATTAAGCACAGAGACAGACAGAGTAAAAAGGGCACGCAAGATAGCATTCGAACTTCTTATGAGTGACCATGACGGTGACTGTATAGGACCGTGTTCACTTAATTGCCCGGCAGGAACAGATGTTCAGGGTTATATCAAGCAGATCGCTCTGGGCAATGACTATCAGGCTGTTAAGATCATCAAGGAGACTAACCCTCTTCCTGCAGCAATCGGCCGCGTCTGTCCGCATCCATGCGAGAAGAACTGCAGACGCCGTTTCGTAGAGCAGCCTATGAGCATTGCTTATATGAAATATTTCGCAGCTGACAGGGACCTGCATCTTACAAGTGCCTATGACGGCATTAAGGACGGATCAGTATTTGCATGTGGTAAGGACGGCAAATGCGGTATAAGCATTCCGCCTACATACAAGCCTTCAGTTGCACCTGATACAGGCAAGAAGGTTGCGATCATCGGTGGAGGTCCGGGAGGACTTACAGCAGCATTTTTCCTTAGAAGAATGGGACATGGAGTTACCGTATATGATGCAATGCCTGAAATGGGCGGTATGTTAAGATACGGTATTCCTGAATACAGACTTCCTAAGAGAATTCTTCACAGAGAGATTGCAGAGATTGCTAATCTCGGAGTAGAACTTAAGAATAATATAAGGATCGTGCCTGACAGCTCATGCGGTCCGGAGAGTAAGGACGCAGTCCTTGCAAGAAATACATTTGGCAGCAGTTCTCAGGTAACACTTGAGGTACTCAGAAGCCAGTATGATGTAGTAATAATTGCAGTCGGTGCATGGAACAGCACAGGTGTAGGATGCCCGGGCAGTGATGCGCAGGGTGTGATCGGCGGTATTGATTTCTTAAGAGAGGTTGATAAGGCTGTTGATGTATACGGAACAGACGGCAAGCTGACCAAGGAGATCAACATCGGCAAAAATGTTGCAGTCGTAGGCGGCGGCAACACTGCTATGGATGCCTGCAGAACATCAATACGTCTCGGTGCTGAAAATGTATATGTAATCTACAGAAGAACAAGAAATGAGATGCCTGCAGCCGATGATGAGATCGATGAGGCTATTGAAGAGGGTGTAACATTTAAGTTCCTTACGAATCCTGCTGAGATCATTTCACAGGACGGTAAAGTTAAGCAGATCAAGCTGCAGGTAATGGAATTAGGCGAGCCTGATGCATCGGGAAGAAGAAAACCTGTACCTGTAGAAGGCAAGTTCGAGGTATTGGATGTTGATACAGTAATTTCAGCAATCGGACAGAAATTCAATACAGCGGGATTTGAAGCTCTTGAGCTTACTAAGAAGGGCAAGATTGCGATTGACGAGACAACTTTCAGAACCAATCTTGAAGGTGTATTTGCAATTGGCGATGTAGCTAATAATGGCGATGATATTGCTATTGCAGCAATTGGCGCAGCTAACAAGGCTGCTAAGGTTATCGACTCATATCTTGCAGGTGCAATTATTCCTTATAAGAAACCATTTGCTTCAGAGAGAAATGAAGAAAAGGTTAAGGCTGAGCTTGCACTTAAGGAGAAGGCACCGAGGATCGAAATGCCTAAGCGTCCGGCAGCAGAAAGACGCAACGACTTCAAAGAGGTTAATCTGGGATTTGCAGAGGAAGATGTACGTAAGGAAGCAGCACGCTGCCTGGAGTGCGGATGTCATGACTATGAAGACTGCCGTCTGATCTACTGTGCAAGACAGAACGATATGAATCCGGACAGATTCAAAGGTGAGTATCACCCGGGATTTACAGAAGAACGACTTGTAACTATAGAAAGAAACCAGAACAAGTGTATCTTATGTAATCTGTGCATAAGAACATGCGATGAGAATGCCAAGAAGGGTATATTAGGACTGGTAGGAAGAGGATTCACTTCAGTTATTAAGCCGGAATTCAATAATCCGGAGACGATTGCCTGCTGCAAGGATTGTCATCTGTGTGCAGATGCCTGCCCGACAGGAGCACTTAAGATTATCGGCTAGTATAAGGCGATGCTTAAAACATGACAGCGGTTTCAGAAATATTCTGAAACCGCTGTTGTTCATTCTATTGACGGGTTTTCATTGACACGATGAATTATCTGCAATGTTAAAGGAAAACCACTGCGTCGTTTTGAAAAAGTTTTTTGTTGAAAAGGCAGGCTTTTGCAGAATCAGTGCTGCAGAATTGCCAGTGGTATATTCTTATCCTGACAGGGATAGCATACTCTATCTATTGAATCTGTAAATTCATGTGTTGTTACATTAAATTAAATTCAAATCTGTCTATCTAACCACAGTTATAATAGAAACAACAATGTGAAATACACAAATATAGTATGCCAAATTTGTGTATAAAAACGAAAGAAAAAGTTATAGGAACACGGTGAAAATATAAATAAAGTGAATGAAATGTTATAAAATTTGTTTAATTTGTCCATGAACCCCTCTTATTTACTGTAAAATTTGTCGGTAGTATGTATGGATTTTTTGCTTAAATGGGCTAAAATCTAATTGTTTGAAATTTGTACAAGAAATCCAGCCGACGGGAAATCTTGCAGAAAGATAGGAGATAACGAAATGGGAGTTAAAGTAGCAATTAACGGTTTTGGTCGTATCGGTCGTTTAGCATTCAGAAAGATGTTTGGTGAGGATGGTTACGATATAGTAGCAATCAATGATCTTACCAGCCCGGAGATGCTGGCATATCTTTTGAAATATGATTCAACGCAGGGTCGTTATGCTAAAGCTGACCTGGTTTCATATTCTGATCATTCTATTACAGTTGATGGAAAAGAAATTGAGATTTATAAAGAAGCAGATGCATCTAAACTTCCTTGGAAAGAACTGGATGTTGATGTAGTTCTTGAGTGCACAGGCTTCTACACAAGCAAGGCTAAGGCACAGGCACACATTGATGCAGGCGCTAAGAAGGTTGTTATCTCTGCACCGGCAGGCAATGATCTTCCAACAATCGTTTATAATACAAATCACGAGATTCTTACTAAGAACGACGACATTATTTCAGCTGCATCATGCACAACTAACTGTCTCGCACCTATGGCCAAGGCACTTAATGAATTGGCACCGATTCAGTCAGGTATCATGCAGACAATCCATGCATATACAGGCGATCAGATGATCCTTGACGGACCGCACAGAAAGGGCGACAAGAGAAGAGGACGTGCAGCAGCATGTAACATTGTTCCAAACTCAACAGGCGCAGCTAAGGCAATCGGTCTTGTTATTCCTGAACTTAACGGCAAATTGATCGGAGCAGCACAGCGTGTTCCTGTAGCTACAGGATCTACAACAATCCTTACTGCAGTTGTAGAAGGAGAAGTAACAGTTGATCAGATCAACGCTAAGATGAAGTCTGTTGCAAATGAATCATTTGGCTATAATGAGGATGCGATCGTATCAAGCGACATCATTGGCATGACATATTCATCACTGTTCGACTCAACACAGACAAGCGTTATTCCTGTAGGCAACGGTCTTACACAGGTACAGGTTGTATCATGGTATGACAATGAAGCATCATTTACATCAAATATGTGCAGAACTATCAAGTATTTCTCAAATTTATTAGGCTGATAAGATAATGCACAGCAAATAAGACTCAAGATGCCGATGCATCTGAGAAAATCTATGTTAAACATCGCATGTGAGTACATCACCAGCGGTTTATCTATCCATTATATATTGTTGAAAAGGGGCGGTTGCAAGGAGTTGCAGCTGTTTCTTTTTTTCTAGGGTTTAAGTTCTGAACAAGCGCCAGTGCTTCATCATGCTTGCATGAATGAAGCACTGGCGCTTGTTCAGAACGCCCGTCAATGAGGATGAAGCCATGCCGAAGGCAGGGCGAGAATCCGAATTGACGCAGGAAATTAAACATGCCTTGACAACACTGCCATTGCTGACTATACTTGCACCTGATGCGAGGAAATCTTTCCTACGCACACATATAACGGGGAGCTTACAGAAAGTAGGCTGAGATTCGGCTGGATTTGCCGTGACCCGAAACCTGATTTGGATAATGCCAACGTAGGGAAATAGCTGATGAGATTTTATTGCGGCGAGAACTACGGTTCTCGCCGTTAGTTTTATCAGCACAAGCGGTAATTTGGGGGCACCACCTATTGCCGCTATACAAAACGTTAGCTGTAAAACGAAAGGACAAATGAAATGAAAACAGCATTGACGATCGCCGGAAGTGATTCCAGCGGAGGCGCCGGAATTCAGGCAGATATCAAAACAATGATGGCCAATGGCATATATGCCATGAGTGCCATTACTGCGTTGACCGCCCAAAACACAACCGGCGTCACATCTATAATGAATGCCACACCAGAATTCCTGGCTCAGGAAATGGACAGCATATTTACTGACATTTTCCCAGATGCAGTCAAGATCGGTATGGTATCAGATCGAAATCTGATCCATGTAATTGCAGAAAAATTGAAGGAGTACAAGGCTGTCAATATTGTTGTTGACCCCGTGATGGTTGCAACATCAGGCGCAAGACTTATCAGCGAGGATGCAGTATCAGTATTAAAGGATGAATTGTTTCCGCTGGCAGATGTGCTTACTCCCAATATTCCAGAGGCAAGGGAGCTGACAGAACTAAGGATCGAATCGGCAGATGACATGGTAACAGCAGCCAGAAAGATCTCTGAGGAGTACAATTGCGCTGTTTTGTGCAAGGGCGGTCACAGTCTTAATGATGCAAATGATCTTCTGTATGCCGATGGTTCGGCAAAATGGTTTAATGGGGTAAGGATAGATAATCCGAATACTCACGGAACAGGCTGTACGCTGTCATCAGCCATCGCCTCAAATCTTGCCAAAGGATATGACCTTGAAGCAGCTGTAAGAAGAGCCAAAGAATATATCTCCGGCGCACTTTCGGCAATGCTTGACTTAGGACATGGAAGCGGACCGATGGATCATGGATTTGCAATCTCTAATAAATTTACTGAAGAATGCCTGAGGGAAATAACTGATGCTGAGATTTGAAAATGTATCATTTCGGTATCAGAACTCCAACGAACCGATAATCAAGGATCTGTCATTTGCGGCAGAAACAGGCTCATTTACCGCAATAATCGGAGCCAGCGGAAGCGGCAAGACGACATTGTTTCGGCTGCTTAACAAGTTGGAAATACCTGAAAACGGTTCAATTCTTGTAAATGATACAGATATCAGACAATTAAATAATTACACATCATATATGCCGCAACAGGATTTATTATTTCCATGGCTTACTGTCGAGGAAAATGTCATGCTTCCGATGACGGTTCAGAAGGTAGCTAAGGCTGAAAAGAAGGAACGTGCCAGGCAAATGCTGAAGCAGGTCGGACTCCTTAGGTGGGCTGATAAGAAGCCCGGCGAATTGTCAGGCGGAATGAGGCAGAGAGTTTCATTTGCCAGGACACTGTGTGTGGGTGCGGATATACTTCTGTTGGATGAACCCTTCAGTGCCCTCGACTCCATCACCAGAATTGGTCTGCAGGAATGGCTCTTGGAACAGTGGCGGCAGCTGGGCAAAACGATTTTATTTATAACGCATGATGTTGAGGAGGCTATATACCTGTCGCAAAAAATCCTTGTGCTTACCGGCAGACCTGCTGCAAATGCCGAGGAATACATAGTTCCGTGTCAGACCGACAGAACAAGAGAGATGCTGACGCATCCGGATGTTATAAATCTCAGGGAGCAGCTGATTGCCAAACTGCAGCATGAGGCGGAGCGAAATATTGCAATGCAGAGCGTGCCATATAACGAGGATGGACATGCAGATCCTGGCGTGCGTTTTGGTTCCGGAGGAGACGACTAAGATGGATACTAATAATAAAATGGGTATCGCGTGTTCAGACTCTGGAGCTTCTAAACAAATGCTGACTGGCAACCAATCAACGGATGAGGCGCAGGAGCGCCTTTGCAATAAAATGACGTCCCGCAAGGTCAGGACGGAACTGACAGGTGTACAGAAACGTGCCTGGAGCATAGGCTTTATGATATTTCTTGTTATATTATGGCAGGTGCTGGCCATGATAATCGGGAAGAGCTACATATTGCCTAGTCCTATTGAGGTTATAGAGAGTCTGTGGAAGAACAGAGCCGAGATATTCACGGAGCATTTGCCGGCAACAATGCTTGTTATGGCAATAGGCTGCGCTGCGTCAATAATAATCGGAGTGGGGCTGGCAGTGCTTATGGATGTAAGCAAGACTGCACAGAAAGCCTTATACCCGATATTGACCTTTACGCAGACTATTCCAATCATGTGCATCTCGCCTGTGTTTGTTCTGTGGTTCGGATATTCAACCGGGATGAGAACATTGGTTGTGGTACTGGTTACGTTTTTCTCGATTACGGTCAATGTGTTTGACGGATTTAAGGCGTCCAAGAGGGCAAGAGAAGAGCTCCTTCAAACTTATGGTGCTGACAGATGGCAATGTCTTAAATTAGTCAAATGGCCTGCTGCGCTGCCATATTTTTTTACAGCTCTTCATGTAGCAGTGCCATGGTCGGCAGTCGGTGCAGCGGTGGCAGAGTGGTTGGGCGCCCCAAAAGGATTAGGAACATACAGCCGCAACTGCATGGCCAGCCTTGATGCGGCAGGACTTTTAGCACCGCTTGTATTGCTTACGGTAATTGCATTGCTATTGAATTATATATTAAATATTTTGGAACGCAGATTCGTATCATGGCAGGACGTATTATAGGTGCCATTAGGACTGCGGGAATGTGCAGGCAGCGCGGCAATCTGCTTTTATAAAATTCCGGGCGGTAAGGTGTACCGTCAAATGAGGATGCTTGGGCGACTGCACGTTCATAGGACGGGGCAGAGAGCATGCCTGCATATGAGCATGGCAAATACAAAATAAGAAGAAATTTGAATTAAAACAATAAATCGCTGCTCACAGCAGCGAAATGGAGGAAATTATGAAATTAAACAGAAGATTATCAACCATATTAGCCTGCACAATTGCAGCAAGCGCCATGTCATTTGGCACGATTCAGGCAGATGAACTGACACATTTAGATGTAGTATTGGATTGGTATCCGAATGCGATCCATACATTTTTATTTGAAGCAATTGAAAATGGATACTTTGAGGAGGAAGGACTTGAAGTAAACCTGATCAATCCGGCAGACAGTGTGGATGCTGTCAACTTTGTTGCATCAGGAAGGGCGCAGATAGGACTCACATATCCTATTGATGTTGTTCAGGCCTATGCATCAGGCATGCCTGTAACCTCAATAGGTGCAATCGCACAGGAAGCACTTGAGTGCATGTGCTCTCTTTCTTCTAATTCAATTACAGATGACATGACAAGCCTGAAGGGTAAGAAGGTTGGAATTACGGGAACACAGATCAGCAAGGCTGTTATTAATACGATTGCAGCAAATGCAGGCCTTGCAGAAGATGATCTTGAGATAGTTACGGTAGGATTCGACCTTGTTACGGCGCTTACAACTGGAAGTGCTGATCTTATTATCGGACCATTTATCAATGATGAAGTTGTAACTATGAAAAATGCAGGATATGAACTGAATGTATATAGTGAGCAGGATTACGGTGTACCTGAATTATACGGTCTTATCATGGCTGTAAACAGCGAGGATTATGCGGAAAATTCTGAAGTATACGAGGCATTTCTTCGTGCGTGCCGTAAGGGCTTCGAGGATATGAAGGCCGATGAGGATGCCGCCGTTGAATTTATCATGACCAATATGAATACAGATGATAATCCCCTTGATGAAGTACAGCAGCGTGAAAGCTACGAGATCCTTCTTCCTAAGATGGAGCCGGAAGGAAGTACATTCCTGTCAATGTCTGAGAATGTATGGCAGTCTGTAATTGACTGGATGGTGGAAACGGAACAGATCGAGGAAGGATTTGAAGCTTCCGCGGTTATGGCTGAAATAAATGCTTAACCTAACGAATGTTCCAGTGATAACCATAGGTTAGCGATTAAAAAGATAAACTGAGCAAATGAGAGTAGATGTGCTCATACGACAGGACAGCGTATGAGCACATCGGGTGTAATTGCCATATGAGAAAAAAATTAAATGCAAAACTGAATATTCCGGCTATCATTTTGGCAGTGGCGCTTCTTACACTATGGCAGATCGCTGCGCAGATCGTGAACATGCCTCATATACTTCCGGGGCCGGTGCAGATAGTTATAAGAACATGGCAATTAAGAGAATCGTTGTTCTTGCATCATTTGCCGAGTACACTTATAACTATAGTTACAGGCTGGTGTCTGTCGGTGGTCATCGGCACTGTGCTGGCGTTATTGATGCATATAAGCCGTCATGCAGAGGCTATGCTTCATCCGGCACTTGTTATCACGCAGACCATTCCCGTAATGTGCATATCGCCGTTGTTTGTGGTATGGCTGGGATATACGCTGGGAGCCAGGCTGATTGCTGTAGTATTATCTACATTTTTTGCAATAACGCTTAATACCTATGATGGACTTAAGAGCACCGACAGCAGAAAAAAAGAACTGATGAGAACATATGGTGCAGACAGGTTTCAGATATTTATTCAATTGGAGATTCCATCTGCACTGCCGATGTTTATGACAGCTCTTAAAATGACTCTGCCCTGGGCAGTAATTGATGCAGCTGTAGCTGAATGGCTGGGAGCAACAGAGGGTCTGGGATATTTCAGCCGCAGAATGATAAGCAAAATGGACGGAGCAGCGGTATTTGCCCCGATTCTCATACTGTGCATCATAACACTTATTGCCATGGCAGCAGTCAAGATGGCCGACAGGCACCTTGTACCTTACAGAAATGAACTATGATCAATGGAGGACTTCAATATAATGAGCAGGCAATTCAGCAGCCGGATCAATATTGCTATGATAGCTATAATGCTGTTGCTGGCATGTATCAGTCTGTCCTTTGTACCGGCAAATGGACAATCCTATAAGTGCATTATAGATATTACATCGAAATATGTAATGGGACAGGACTTTGTCAATTGGTGCATTATGTGCGTCCTGGCGGTTGTAACCTTCATTGACATAAAGATACGAAAAATACCGAATGCCTGCATTTTATCACTGATTGGCTTATGGCTTATAAGACTTGTATTTCAGTCCGCGACAGTGGAAAATAATCTGGTAAAATATCAGATTATTTCAAATATGCTGACAGCTGTTGTAATGGCAGCGGCATTTCTGTTCGCAGGATGGCTGACTAATAAGATTGTCAAAAAACAATCCCTGGGAGGAGGCGATATCAAACTGGTATTTGCCGCAGGACTTATATTAGACCCGTCGAAAAGCATGATCATGGTGCTGGCTGCATGTGTTTTGGCGCTGGTAACCTTCATCATAATTTGGATAAAAGACAAGGACGAATACTTTCCGTTTGGGCCTGCGATCTCAATTGCAACAGGTATTATGATATTGTGTACCTGATCACCAATGTAAATGGGGATTGTTCAGTTGCCTGCGAGCTTTCCAGACTGTCCGAAAACTAATTTTGGGTCAATCTTGATCTCTATTCATATGCGTACTGCATGCATATTTGCTCACAGAATTTTCATTATACCATTCAAAAATGCTGTGTTATACTTGCATGGGCAGGTATTGAGCAGACATATATTGCTGACAGATGACAAAATACAAAGGAAATATTTGCTGCCGAACAGTGAGAAGGCGGATCAAAACGCCTGATATAAATCACGAAGGCAGATGAAGAGAGGATCAGGAATGGGCAAAACAATAGGTATAGATCTTGGCACAACTAACAGCTGTGTGGCAGTAGTAGAAAACGGACAGCCGGTGGTAATTCCCAATGAAAAGGGCAATCGCACAACTCCCAGTATAGTTGCGTTTACCAAGGTGGGAGAGCAGCTGGTAGGCGAGGCTGCACAGAGGCAGGCAGCTGTAAACAGTGACAGAACCATCAGCTCAATTAAGAGGCAGATGGGAACAAACTGGACTAAAAATATTGACGGCAAGAGATACACTCCGCAGGAAATCAGCTCTATAATTCTGCGCAAACTAAAAAAGGATGCGGAAAACTATCTGGGGGAAACGGTAACGGATGCAGTTATTACTGTTCCGGCATACTTTAATGATATTCAACGTCAGGCAACCAAGGATGCAGGACGTATCGCGGGACTGAATGTTAAGAGAATTATAAATGAGCCTACGAGTGCGGCATTAGCCTATGGACTTAATAACGGTGCAGCGCAGAAAATACTTGTATACGATCTGGGCGGCGGCACATTTGATGTTTCAATAATTGAAATCGGTGATGATGTAATAGAGGTTCTTGCGACAAATGGCGACAATCATCTGGGTGGTGATGATTTTGATGAAAGGATAGTGACGCATTTGCTCGGAATTATTAAGAGCCAGCATGGCGTGGATCTGAGAAGAGATGTTTCGGCTATGCAGCGTCTTAAGGAAGCAGCAGAACAGTGCAAGAAGGAACTGTCCCAGTCGGATAATGGCAGAATATATCTTCCGTATCTTTCGATGATGAAGGGCGAGCCTCTTAATTTCGAATATACGCTTACACGCAAGATGTTTGACGACCTCACAAGAGAACTCGTGGACAGAACCGCAGGGCCAGTTCAAAATGCCCTGAATGACGCCGGAATCGCTGCATCAGAATTAGGCAAGGTGATTTTGGTCGGCGGCTCTACAAGAATTCCGGCAGTTCAGGAAAAGGTACGACTTCTTACAGGCAAGATTCCTGCCAAGAGCATCAACCCTGACGAGTGCGTAGCTCAGGGTGCGGCACTTCAGGGCGACATTTTATCAGAGGGAACGATTCAGCTGTACAATGGCGGCAGCGGTTTGCTTTTGCTTGATGTAACACCATTAAGTCTTGCAATTGAAACTGTTGGCGGTGTCGCTACGAGGGTAGTAGAGAGAAACAGTACATTGCCGGTTCATTATTCACAGATATTTACGACAGCAGCTCCTTATCAGAGAAGTGTTGAGATAAATGTTCTTCAGGGTGAACGTCCTATGGCAAGGGATAATAAGTCTATCGGCAAATTCAGGCTCGGCGGCATCAAAGGCGCCCCGGCAGGAGTACCGCAGATTGAAGTTACCTTTGATATAGATGCAAATGGAATCCTTAAGGTTTCAGCTAAGGATCTGGCAACAGGCAGGGCACAGTCAATTACAATTGATAATAATGAGAGAATGTCGGATGCTGAAATTGAGCAGGCCATAAGAGATGCGCAGCAATATGCTTCGCAGGACGGAATCAGGAGGCAGGCTGTCGAAGCTAACAATGAAGCCAACCAGCTTCTTAATGAGGTGCAGTCAAACCTTCAGACTAAGAAGAAGGAAATCAGCAAGGATGAAAAGAAATTTATCAAGAATGACATTGCGCAGCTTCAGAAAGCTGTATCCAAAAATAACCCGGCTAAGTGCACGGAAGAAGACCTGCAGGCTGTTAAGGAGGCAATATCTAATCTTAAGCAGAGCAGTTCCAGAGTCCTGTAGAGAATAAAGACAGCATGGATCGGAACTCGCCCATAAGAATATGAGACAGCTTCAAGTCATGCATAAATGTTAAAAAAACATATAAAACTTATCGGCGGATTTATAGGCGATTAGAAATATCCAGGTTTTGTGTAACCTCCAAACTGGTGTAGGATAGACTTACCCAGTTTGGAGGTTATTTTATATTGCGAAACAATCCTGGATCATCGGTTCGCTGTAATACTTCGAATACTTTAAGAATATCTTCTTCTACAGTAAATCGGATATCGAATTGGTCAAAGCTAAGGCCGTATACATACCCGCACTGCTTTTCATAAGAGCCGCGGGGGTCTTGTCTTAGAACCTGCAGGAGCGCATTTTGTTTGTCTTGCGGTATTAAATTCATAAGATCCTCAGGAAATTCTACATTCAGGAACTGCTTCTCACTGCATGAGAAACCCTTGGCTGCATCAGTATGGGAATCGGTATATGCAAGGTATGGTTTGATATCAAATATCTCGGTTCCGTTTAGGATATCCGCTCCGCCAACTATAAGAACCGGACCTTCGTTTGTATGCTGCTGTACCTTTAACAGCTTTACTGATGACAAACCCAATGAGTTGGGTCTGTATGGGGATCTGGTGGCAAATACGCCCTCTTTAATCTTGCCGCCTAGTCTGGGAGGCGCAACAAGTGCTGACCACCTGACGGGGTCAGCACTCATATCAATTCTGGTTTCTGAAAAATTCCAAATGAGCCATAAGTGGCTGAAGGATTCAATGCCGCGCAGTGCATTGATATCACGAAAATCCTTTTCAAAAACAATTCGAGCTGTAAGCTCATCGACAAGTCCTGCCTGTCGTGGAATACCGAAACGCTCATTAAAATCTGTATATATTCTGGCTATTGGTTTTATGATGTATTCTGACATATCTGTATCTACTCTGCTGCTTCAGTTCTGACAGTGTCAGAGGTTTCAGTCGTGCATTTGCTGCGAATATCACTTTGCATATATGACTTGGCATCTTTAAGAAAACTTATAACGATAAGGACCATTACGATACCAATCGGAAATGCGGCTATTATGCTCACTGACTGCAGATTATTCATAGAACTTTCTGAGAATAAGAGGGCAATTGGAAGCAAGATTAGCAGTATGCACCACATGAATTGTATTACTTTGTGTGGCTGCTGTCCGTTCGGAAGCGATTTATAGCTGTAGCATGATGCAATGTAGGCAATAGAATCGAAGGATGTGGCATAGAAAGCAATCATTGTAAGCAGTACCACTATAAGTATTACAGGTGCCAGAGGCATGGATTTAATGATCGAAATAATCGTGCCGTAAAGATCGCCGCTTTGCAGATATTGTGAAATAAAATCTGCAGTACCCGACATCTGTTTTCCCATAGAGTAATTGCCGAGGATAATAAAACTTATTATAGTTGAGCCCACGCCAAATCCGTATCCGCCCAAAACAGTCTGACGAACGGTTCGGCCTCTTGAGATATTTCCGATAAAAAACGGAGCAGCAACACACCATACCATCCAATAAGCCCAGTAGTAGATAGTCCATGTTTGTGGGAAATTGGAGGTCCTGAGGGCATCTGTGAAGGTAGACAGTCCGATGAAATTCTGCACCATGGTTCCCAGTGATGACAACCCTGTTTCAATGATATATTTTGTTTCACCACAGAATATAAGAACAAAGGTAAGAAGTGCAAAAAATAAGTATATACATACTTTAGCCAGAATATTGATACCTTTAAATCCATGCAGCAGAGAATAGGTATAAACAAAACATGTAATCAGCAGGATGATGATATTGATCACTGTTACGCTGACCGACAGATGAAACATATCTGCGATTATATTGGCCATTAGCGGGGTAGCGATGCTGAAGGTTGTAGCTGTTCCGGCGATAAGCGCAAATACTGCAAGAAGGTCAATGATGCGGCCGGGAGCTTTATCAGTGTATTTTCCCAAGATCGGTCTGCAGGCCTCGGAATATTTCTGCTTGCTTTTCTTTCTTACATGAAGCATAAAACCGAATGCGACAGCAAGAACAAGATAAAAAGCCCATGGAATAAGGCTCCAGTGGAACAGCGGAAATACGCCTGCCCATTCCTGGATGCTTCCTAATTCCGAAATATGAGCATCTGTAGCATATAAGATCCATTCAGAAAAGGAGTAAAACAAAATGTCTGCAGCAAGTCCGCATGTAAACATCATCGAGCCCCAGGCAAAAAATGAATATTTTGGTTTTTCATCAGGGCTTCCCAATACAATATTGCCATATTTGGAAAATGCGATGAAAATTGAAACAAGAAATATGCCAAGTCCTATGATCAGATAATAAGCTCCGAAGGTATCGCCGAAGAAAAATCTGAGTTGGCTTAACACAGCATTAGATTGATTTGGTAAAAAGAAAAAAAGTATGCAAAGTCCGATTATAATTGCGAGAGGAACGATAGTAATTATCCAGTCGATGTTTTTCTTATTTAACTGCTTTGGGGTCATGTGATACTCCTTTCTGACAGATATATAATCTGAGTCAGTGATACATTATAATTGAAGTCGTTTATGCCTGAATGAACTGAAGGTAATAGGGATCGATCTGAGCAAGTTCCGAGAGACTGTCAATTTCTGTTACGTCACTTTGCTGCATAGGTCTTATGCCCAGAACATAGTCGTTCTTGTGGCAGAACATGGCAACATCATCCCAGTAGACCTGACGATTCTTTTTAACGTCAAATTCGTATTCAAGATGTGATCTTAGCTTACGACCGTCTGCAGATGTCCATCTGGAAATGCTGTATAATTGCCAACCGCATTTGCCGCCGGTTCTGCTGCATGAAGTGACGATGCCATTTTCTGCCTGCTGCAGCCATTCATCAGTTTCTTGTTCAACATAGACGCTGTTATATCCTGACAATTCGAATTCACGGGATAATACGTCAGTATTATTTATAATCTGATCACCGTCTAAAATAATTGCATTTTCAATGTAACTGCGGGCACAGTACAATGACGAAATGTTGTTGCACGTGTCATAGTAAGGATTTTCGATCAGGGTAAGTCCTTGATATTTTTGGGACAGATATGCAAACTGCTCCTTAAGGTATCCTATTACTACATATATTTCATTAATTCTGTTATAATGCAGACCGTCTATTATGCTTTCAATCATAGGCTTGCCGTTG
This sequence comes from Bacteroidaceae bacterium, assembly GCA_963589005.1. Classification (GTDB taxonomy): domain Bacteria; phylum Bacillota; class Clostridia; order Lachnospirales; family Lachnospiraceae; genus RGIG5612. The sequence continues at coordinate 34,244 of CAVAJR010000005.1, forward strand.
ATCCTGACGAGCGGCTTCGGAGTAGTAAATGTAAGCGGCTGCATGCGTGTTCCCTTACCCGCAGCCATGATAATAGCCCTTTGTACCTGGTTCACAGTCTATCACCTGCCTTCCTTAATTCTTCTGTTGCAATCTTGTAGAAATCCTTGGCGTAACGGTATTGTTTCAGGGCATATTCTCCGAATTCTATACCGAGAGATTCCTTATATTCACACCAATTGCTCCATAACAGGCCGCATACAGCGACGTAACAGTAGATCTTTATTCGAATCTTATCACTGCATCCATTCGGAAAATAAAGTGAAATCAAGTTATCTATTTGATTTCTGTCATAGTAAGAATAGATGGCAAACATTGCGAGATCAATATGCGGATCTGCCATTCCTGCATATTCCCAGTCTATCAAGATAGGAAATTCTGTGCCGCATTTGTCTCTGTGAAACAATATATTGTCAGGATTTGGATCTATGTGAGTCAGGCACCTGTCAGGACTTGTCGATTCTATATACGAACGCAACGATAAAACATGATCCTTGGTGATATTATAATCCTTGTAAACAGATGGTCTGCCATTCCATAGAGCTTCATAATAATCAAGCTGTTCAAAAATATCAAATTCATGTTCAACTGCAAGATTAAGATCATGAAATTTTCTGAGAAGATTCATACTTGCGGCAAGATCTGCCTGATTATTGGCATCACATACTCGTGCATCCTCGATATATTCAGTTATTTTATAACCGTTGTCCGGATTAATGTATAATACATTATCACTTATATTATATGTCTTGATCACTGAGTATACCGCAGCTTCGTTCCTTCGGCTTATTAACTGAGAGGTTCCCTCGCCCGGAATGCGCATGATGTATTTTTTGTCGAGGCAATCAAATAAAAATGAACGGTTGGTCATTCCCTTTTTCAAAGAAGTTATATTTTGAATATGATCTGCATCCGTATTAAAGACAGAACAAATGATGTTAACAGCTTGGCCCATAAGATGACTTGAAGAACTGTCAAAGTCTCTAAGCTGCTCATAAGTATTGATTTCAACAACGTCGTTGTCGGAAATTAAATTCGGAGCAACCTGAATGTCATTCTTGTAAAATAGTGCATCTTCCCAGAATGAATCATTATATTCACTGAGCTGACCTAATTTATTTAGATTTCTTCTTAGCGTCGGAGCATCATCTGAAGAAATGTAGGCAATACCCACCATTTTGTTGCCGCATGCAGAACATACAGACAATGTTTTGTTTCTTCCAATATGAATAGTGCTTGAATCTGATGTCGTATCAGATACCATGTACCAGGTGCACAGCTCTGTGCTGCTGAAAGGATTGCTGCGGCACCATATATCGCATGGGATTATATATGCATTCTCTAAATGATCGGAGGCAGTGTTCAGAGAACAGAGGTTGTTTTTAGTGCTGTATTGCATGTTTATTATAAGGTTAATATCAAATTCATCGATGAGATATTCGTATTTCTCCTTCATATATCCGACTACTGCATAGATTTCGGTCACATTGATTTCGTGAAGCTGACGGATAATTCTTTCAATGAGGGGTTCACCATGAATCTCAATAAGCCCTTTTGGGGTTTCGATATTTATAGGCACTGAACGCATCCCATATCCGGCAGCCAGAATTACAGCCCGTTTAGGACTGCGGTCTGACACATATTTTCTGGCCTTTGCAGTAAGATTGAAATCAGAAGTCAGATATTGCGCTTCTGTCAGACATTTAAGTGCCTGATTAACAGAACCTAAGGAGTGACCTGTCTTTAGAGACAGATCACGTTGATTAATATAATTCTCGTTGTATAATGTTTTTAAAATGTCAGTCTCAATAATGTTCATGAACAACCTCTCAAAATTTAATCATGAACATAATAGCGGTGCAATTCTTGTGTGTCAATGTTTTTTGTAAAAAAAGTGTCTGAATTGTCATAGTTTTAATTGACAACGAGGGGGCATTATCTTAAACTGTCCCCGTATCGAAACGGGCACGTCCGCAGCCCGCCGGTAGCAGCGCCTGATGAGTCCACACACTCTCTCTCGGATAAGTCAGACAACAAGAATATATAGTATGAGTTATTTATGGCTAAGAACGCAAGTGTGCCGGAGATGGCATGATTGTGTTTTTTGTGCGGTGGGAATTTCCGCGCTGTCGCATGAAAAGTCATGATCGCTTATGCACAAAATGTGGAGGAAATTGAAACAATGGCAAACATTAAATCAGCAAAAAAAAGAGTAATCACAAGTCAGAAGAGAGCAGACAGAAACAAGGCAGTTAAGTCAGCTACCAAGACAGCAGTTAAGAAAGTTTATTCAGCTATCGAGGCAAATGACAAGGCAGCAGCTATGGATGCTTTAAAACTGGCAACAGCTCAGCTGGACAAGGCAGAAACAAAGGGCATTTATCATAAGAATATGACAGCTCGTAAGGTTTCAAGACTTGCAAAAGCAGTTAACAAAATGGCATAAGCCAGTTTAACTTGGAAGGAGAGTAACAAATGAGCGCATTAATGTGGTGTGGAATCGCTGCAGGTGTTATTGCATTGATCTATGCATTAGTACTTGCAACAATCGTTTCCAAACAGGATGCTGGTACTGACAGGATGAAGGAAATCGCTAAGGCTATCGCTGAAGGCGCAAGAGCATTCCTTTTCTCAGAGTACAAGATCCTTGTAGTTTTCGTAATTGTAGTAGGACTTATCATCGGTCTTGCACTGGGTAACTGGATAGAAGCAATATGCTTCCTGGTTGGTGCAGTATTCTCTGTACTTGCCGGATTCTTCGGAATGTCTGTTGCAACAAAGGCTAATGTAAGAACAGCCAATGCAGCAAGAACAAAGGGAATGAATGGTGCCCTTGGCGTAGCTTTTAAGGGCGGCGCAGTTATGGGTATGTGCGTTGCAGGTCTTGGATGCCTCGGCGTAACAGCAATCTATTTCATTACAAGAGATGCTGATGTATTATTTGGCTTCTCACTCGGTGCTTCTTCAATCGCACTTTTCGCACGTGTAGGCGGCGGTATTTATACTAAGGCTGCTGACGTTGGTGCTGACCTTGTAGGTAAGGTTGAAGCCGGTATCCCTGAAGATGACCCGCGTAACCCTGCTACAATCGCTGATAACGTAGGCGATAATGTAGGTGACGTTGCAGGTATGGGTGCAGACCTTTTCGAATCATATGCAGGTTCGCTTATTTCTGCAATCACACTGGCAGTTGCATTTGTAGGTGAGGGCGGCAATGCATTTGACAATTATATTGTATTCCCTGTAATTATCTCAGCAATTGGTCTTATCGCTTCTATTATCGGTACATTATTTGTTCGTACAAAAGAAGGTTCAAATCCACAGGTTGCTCTGAATATAGGTACTTACATATCATCGGCAATTGTAATTATCTGCGCATTTATCTTCAGCTCAGTTCTTCTGGGTACAATAATGCCTGCTATTGCAATAGTTGCCGGTATTGTAGTAGGACTTTTGATCGGTACACTTACAGAGATCTATACATCTGACAAATATGGCTCAGTTAAGGAAATTGCGAAGCAGTCTGAGACAGGACATGCTACAACGATCATTGCCGGTCTGTCAGTTGGTATGAAATCAACAGTACTTCCTATCATTCTTATCTGCGTTGGTATCTTCGTATCATATGCAGTAATGGATGGTTTCACAACACCTGCAAGCGGTGTATTTGGTATCGCTCTTGCAGCAGTTGGTATGCTTTCAACAACAGGTATTACAGTAGCAGTTGATGCTTATGGCCCTATCGCAGATAATGCCGGCGGTATTGCTGAAATGAGTGAACTTGATGAAAGCGTTCGTAATATTACAGATAAACTGGACTCAGTTGGCAATACAACAGCTGCTATCGGTAAGGGATTCGCTATCGGATCTGCAGCATTGACAGCACTGGCTTTATTCTCATCATTTGCGGTAGCAGTTAACAGTTCAGGGGCAGCATTCTCACTGAATAATATTGATATTCTTCAGCCTACAGTAATTATCGGTCTTCTTATTGGCGGCATGCTGGTATTCTTATTCTCAGCACTTACAATGTCATCAGTTTCTAAGGCTGCTAACCAGATGGTAGTTGAGGTTCGTCGTCAGTTCAGAGAGATCCCTGGCATCCTCGAAGGCAAGGCTAAACCGGATTACACACGTTGCGTAGCTATCTCTACTAAGGCATCTCTTAAGCAGATGATCCTTCCTGCAGTTATCGCTATTGTAGCACCGGTTGTTCTGGGTGTACTTCTGGGCGTAGCTGCTCTGGGCGGACTTCTGGCAGGCGCACTTATCACAGGTGTTCTTATGGCTATCTTCATGAGTAATGCTGGTGGTGCATGGGACAATGCTAAGAAGTATATTGAAGGCGGCAAGCATGGCGGCAAGGGTTCAGATGCTCACAAGGCAGCTGTTACCGGTGATACAGTTGGTGATCCATTCAAGGATACATCAGGTCCGTCAATCAACATTCTTATCAAGCTTATGACAGTAGTTTCACTTGTATTCGTTCCTCTGTTTATCGCAGTTGGCGAGTATGGTCTTATCGGCGGATTATTCCACTAAGATATAACAGGCTGATCATAGCTGAGTATTTAATATCAAATGATTTTACAGGGGCTGTTGCGCAAATGCGTGGCAGCCCTTGCTGCATCTGCAGTGGGCATGCCGTCATAGTATATGCGTTATAATAATCATGCTGTGCCGTGAACCTCGGTGTGAGCCCACTGCTCGAAAACGCATACGCTGATTGTTTTCTCACAGTAAGTGCGCCGTCCCGGCACAGCCAGGTATTAACTTTGCAGCGTATCGTTGGTCCTGGGTGTGCTGCCATTGCAAAGCGCTGAAACAGTGAAAAGTATTTGCCGGAGTGATTGAAAAAATAAGGTGAGCGATATATAATAAAATTCCGATTTGTGTAAAAATATTAGATGATGATGGATATGGGACGGAGATAAGAAAGGAGTTTACACATGGCAAGCACTGATATTGGAGTTGATTTAGGAACTGCCAGTGTTTTAGTATATATTACAGGCAAGGGTGTGGTGCTGAAGGAGCCTTCAGTTGTTGCATTTGACAGAGATACTAAGAAGATCAAGGCAATTGGCGAAGAAGCCAGATTAATGATCGGCAGAACACCTGGCAATATTGTAGCTATCAGACCTTTAAGACAGGGTGTTATCTCAGATTATACAGTTACAGAGAAGATGCTGAAGCATTTTATTCAGAAGGCTATCGGCAAGAGAACTTTCAGAAAGCCGAGAATCAGTGTATGTGTACCCAGCCGTGTAACAGAGGTTGAGAAGAAGGCTGTTGAGGATGCTGCATATCAGGCAGGCGCAAGAGAGGTAGCAGTTATAGAAGAACCGATAGCTGCGGCTATCGGAGCAGGCGTAGATATAACTAAGCCTTGCGGCAACATGATCGTAGATATAGGCGGCGGAACAACTGATATTGCTGTTATATCATTAGGCGGTGTTGTTGCAAGTACATCTGTTAAGATAGCAGGTGATGACTTTGATGAAGCCATCGTCAGATATATGAGAAAAAAGCACAATCTTCTTATCGGTGAGAGAACTGCCGAGGAGATTAAGATCCAGATTGGCACATGCTATCCGCAGGGCGAGGAAATGAGCATGGATGTGCGTGGACGTAACCTCGTATCCGGACTTCCGAGAAGGGTAACGATCACCTCTACGGAGACGGAAGAAGCATTAAGGGAATCTGTATCACAGATAGTTGAAGCAATCCATGAAGTATTGGAGAAGACTCCGCCGGAGCTTGCAGCTGATATTGCAGACAGAGGTATTGTAATGACAGGAGGAGGATGTCTGCTGAGAGGTCTGGAACAGATCATCGAGGATAAGATTGGCATTAATGCTATTACAGCTGAAGATCCTATGCTGTGCGTAGCCATCGGCACAGGAATGTTTATTGAATATTTAAGCGGAGATAAGACATTATCCTGATAAGCTGATTGCAGCTGACAGTACATGGAACTTACAGAAAAAGGGATTTGCATTGGATACATTAAAGGGCTGTGTAGAGAAAGTAATATTCAGAAATCGAGAAAATGGTTATACAGTTTTAAGTGTGGAAAACAATGACGATACATATGTATGTGTCGGAAGTTTTCAGGAGATTAGCGCCGGAGAATTCATGGAATTTTCCGGCGAATTTGCATACCATCCTAAATATGGTGAGCAATTCAAGGCTCAGTCTGCCAAAAGCATAATTCCTGACGATCTGGAGTCTATAGAGCGATATCTGGGAAGCGGAGCTATTAAGGGAATAGGCACGGTTACTGCCAAGAGGATAATCGCCAGATTCGGCACGGACACCTTGAGAATTCTGGACGAAGAGCCGGAACGTCTGGCTGAGATAAAGGGAATAAGCAGGAAGAAAGCATTAGAGATTGCTTCATCTCAGGAAGAAAAGAAGGATATGCGAAATGCCATGATATTCATGGGCGATTACGGTATCTCCAATGCTTTGGCAGTTAAATTGTATGGGCAGTACGGTCAGGATATTTATACGATCATCAGAGACAATCCGTATCAGTTAGCTGATGAAGTAAACGGTATGGGATTTAAGAAAGCCGATGAGATAGCATTTAAGGCAGGAATAGATCCGGGAAGTGATTTTAGGATCAAGGCATGCATGATATATGAATTGCAGCATGCCCTTGATAACGGACATACGTATTTGCCAGATGATATTTTGAAACAGAAGGTTCTTGCAACGTTGCAGCCATCAACCATGGATGATATATGTGAGATAGAAGATCAAGATCTGGAGCGCTGTCTGATGGATCTTGCGATCGACAGCAGAGTTATAATCAAGTCAGTAGAAATGCCGATTCAGAGGGACAATACTTCATCGCCGGAAAATGCAAAATGCAATCCTATGGATAATGCTTCATCAATATCAGCTGATCTGGATGGAGCAAATCTTGAATTCTATGGACCTGATCTGGAGGTACGTGTGCCAGCCTGCGAATCTGATGAGAGTAAGCGGGAGGAATATCGTCAGATCTATTATTCTCAGAATTATTATACAGAACTTGGTATTGCCAGAATGATGGTTGACCTGAACCTGAAGACGGATATAGATGACAGCAGATTCGAAGCGCGCGTAAGTGAGGTGGAAGCAAGCACCAGGATCAAGCTTGACGATCTGCAGAGACAGGCGATAAGAGCAGCGGTTAATTCCGGAATATTGATCATTACCGGCGGACCTGGAACGGGTAAGACAACTACCATAAATGCTCTCATAAAATACTTTGAGGATGACAAAAGGGAGATTCTTCTGGCCGCACCTACGGGACGTGCAGCCAAAAGGATGACAGAAGCTACAGGATATGAGGCCAAGACGATTCATCGCATGCTGGAATTGTCAACGAAGCTAGATGATACATCGGCAGGAGCGAGGTTTAACAGAAATGAGGAATGTCCCCTGGAGGCTGATGTAATAATCATAGACGAAATGTCTATGGTTGATATATTTTTGATGAATGCGCTGCTTAGAGCGATTTCTCCGGGAACCAGGCTTATATTGGTAGGCGACGTTGATCAGCTCCCCAGCGTAGGGGCAGGAAATGTATTAAAAGATCTGATAGACAGCGGAAGATTTAATACTGTCAAGCTGGTTAAGATCTTCAGACAGGCTGAGGAGAGTGAGATTGTTGTTAATGCCCATAAAATAAATAACGGCGAGCCGATAACATTAAAAAGCAGCAGCAAGGACTTTATTTTTCTCAGAAGGGAGTCACCGCAGGCTGTGGCAAGTGCCGTCCTTACTCTTGTACGTGATAAGCTCCCTAAATATGTAAATACTGACATAAGGGAGATACAGGTGCTGTCCCCTATGAAAAATGGCAATCTCGGAGTTATTGCACTTAATAAATTCCTGCAGACCAGCCTTAATCCGGCGGCATCTGACAAAAAAGAGCTGGCTGTGGGCAGCATGATTTTCCGTGAAGGTGACAAGGTCATGCACATCAAGAATAATTATGACCTGGAGTGGGAAATGAGGACTGCGACAGGATTTGCATATGATAAGGGTACCGGCGTATTTAACGGGGACATCGGCATTATCAGTCAGATAAATGAGCATCGTCAGATGTTAGAGGTGATATTTGACGACGACAAATATGTTATCTACGGATACGAGCAGTTAGAGGAGCTTACGCTTGCATATGCCGTAACGGTTCATAAATCACAGGGAAGCGAATACCCGGCGATAATATTGCCGATTCTTACGGGACCACAGATCCTGATGAACAGGAACATCCTCTATACTGCCGTAACGCGTGCTAAAAAGTGCGTTGTTATAGTGGGAAATGATGCAGTAGTAGAGAAGATGATAGAAAATACCAGAGAGCAGGAACGCTATACCGGGCTGAAGGATAGAGTACGGGAAATCGTTGATCATGTTAGAATCTAAGAAGCTGACTTGTTACAAAAACAGCATACTTCAGCTGCTGTATCCCAGAAAGTGTCCGGTATGCGGCAAAATCATTAATGCTGAGAGAATTATCCTTCGAGGTAATACAGATAATTGTAATCCGTATATCTGCTCATCTTGCTATGAGAAATTAAATATCGTATCGGGTGCGCGCTGCATGAAGTGTTCAAGACCTCTCGAGGATAATACAGCGGAGTATTGTACTGATTGCATATCGAGAATAAGGCACTTTGATCAGGGGATTGCGCTTCTGATCCACGATGATGTGTCTAAAAAGATCTTATATGGTCTTAAATATTCCAACAAACGAGATAATGCTGATGTGCTGGCATATGAAGCAGCAAGAAGACTTGCTGATATTATCGCTTACTGGGATCCTGACGTGATAGTACCTGTTCCCGTACACAAAAAACGAGAGCTTGAAAGAGGATATAATCAAGCTGAGGTTCTGGCAAGAAAGTTCGTAGGGTTCCTGAAGAATGATGGCATTGAATACAAGCTGGATCCACGTCTTCTCAGGAGAAATAAGCAGACTGTAGCCCAGAAGAAGCTGGGAAATGAGCAGCGGCAGGAAAACCTGAAAAATGCATTCGAGGTAAATGAGAGGGTACTTGAATATTGTGAATATAAGAGCATTTTGCTTATAGATGATATTTACACATCGGGAGCGACCCTGTCGGAATGTGCCGGAGCGCTGAAAAATGCCGGAATAGAGAAAGTATACTTCCTGACATTCAGTATCGGATGATGAAAATATTATCTTCAAACTTTATTGCTCAAACCAGGAAATGAACAGGAATGTTCGTTTATAGTGCAATCAGTTGATAAAATATTGATACTGCTGAGATTGAACCTCTAGATATAGACGTCTACATTGACTTTATGTCGTCCTTTACCAGTCATGCCATCCATTCCGACATAAATAAATTTACCGAAGCCCCTTACAGAGATTCGTGAATCAGGTTTGGGAAAATAGCTGGTATTCTCGCATTGAAGTCCGTTTACGAAGACCTTCTTGCCCTTGAATAACTCCTGTGCCTGGTTTCGTGACAGGTTATACAGCTTAGAGATAACCGCATCAAGCCGCTCAGAGGGAATGATCAGCTGTCGTCTGTCAAGGCGTGGGGTGATAGTCTCCGGCAGAGAATCTGCAATAGCGGCTTTAACAGATGTATGGCGTATCTGAACTAAATTTTCCTTAATGTAATCGGCAATATGGTTGATGCAGAAAATGTATGCTGTCTTATCTGAAATAATGATGTCCCCAAGGAGTTCCCTCTCGATTCCAAGGTTCATGAGTGCACCGAGATAATCCCTGTGGTTTAAATCTTCACCGAATTTTTTTATTAATGGCTGCACAATAAGGCAGGAAATCGGAAAGGGCTGATCATATCCCAGATCCGATTCCCTGCCAAATCTTACAACACAGCGTTCGGATGATTCAATGCCGCCGGATATCATGATTCCGGCATAATTTAATTCCTTCTCGATACTCATAAATTCTGCAAGTTCTGACTCTGAGAGAAAGTTAGAAAACGTATACATATTATTGCTATATGATCTTTCTGCAAGGTCTCGCAGATGATTCAGGAGTATGTCGGTATTGTTCATAATCTAAAATCTTTTCGTAATAACTGGAATTTATTCGGGTTAAATACTGAAGCTTGACGGAAAAAGGTCAGCCGCATTTTCTGTAGGACATTTCCCTAGAAAATGTGGCTGTGTCCGCTGTCCTTACTATGATGACAAAGGCATGCTGTCTGTGGCGATGGTTATTTGCCGAGTTTACAATTCTTCTCAGTGGATTTAACTATTGACTGAGCAGCCGCATACCTGAAACCATTGGCTTCAAGCGCAGACACGCCGGCTATTGTAGATCCGCCAGGGGAACATACTTCATCCTTTAGCTGTTCCGGATGCTTGCCAGATTCGAGAACCATAGCAGCAGATCCCATGACTGTCTGAGCGGCAAGTTTGATTGCGAGATTACGCGGAACACCTACCTCGACAGCCCCGTCGGCCAGTGCCTCAATGAACATATATACATAAGCTGGAGCACAGCCGCTGATGCTGGATGTAATGTCGAATTTAGCCTCGGAGATGTGTTCAAAATTTCCGGCATGAGACATGATCTGAAGAAATTCCTGAATGGTGTCTTCTGAGATATCGTCTGCGTACGTGTACAGAGTAGTGCCGTTGCCGATGGCAACGGGAGTATTAGGCATAAGCCTTATGACAGGATAAGTATTTGCAATGCTCTGGCTGACTGTTTCAATTGTAACACCGGCTGCTATTGTAACAACAACATGACGTATGCCGTTTGACTTATGTTCAGCCAGAAGGGGCGCGATGGAAGCTGCTGTGCTTCTGATCACATTCGGCTTTACAGCCAGTACAATATATTCAGACTCGCAGGCGACCTGGGCCTCACTTTCTGCAATGACGCATCCGCTATCATGAACGAGCTTATCCATCTTGCTCTGATTGTGATCAAATATAAGTATATTACTGCCGCCTATTTCCCTGGATGCAGCCATTACCAGGGCTGAGCCCATATTGCCTGCTCCTATAAATCCTATTTTATACATAAAAACCTCTGAACTTTCTTTGGCAGATAACTATGCCTGTTTATACAGTCATAGCCATAAACAAAAACCAACTGCTGCGTACCGAGAATTCCTGTACGCAGTTACTGCATATTTAAAGAAATAATACTCTAAATGGACGAAGTGTCAATATGCTGCTAACATGCTGCAAATCCCCGGATTTTTCGGTTGACACGGTAAGCGGTGCTGCAGTATAATGCTCAAGCACGCGATTTTGGGTGCCAATTTTTTGTGCCTAACTTAAGCGTGACATTTGTATAACTTTCAAGGAAAGGAGAATAATATGCCAACATTTAACCAGTTAGTTAGAAAAGGCAGACAGACAGCAGTTAAGAAGTCTACAGCTCCTGCTCTTCAGAAGAGCTTCAACTCTCTTCGCAAGAAGACAAATGATACACCTTCACCACAGAAGCGTGGCGTTTGTACAGCAGTTAAGACAGCTACACCTAAGAAGCCTAATTCAGCTCTTAGAAAGATTGCCAGAGTTCGTCTGTCAAATGGTATCGAAGTAACAAGCTACATTCCGGGTGAAGGACACAACCTTCAGGAGCATAGCGTCGTTCTGGTTCGTGGCGGAAGAGTAAAAGACCTTCCTGGTACAAGATACCACGTAATCAGAGGTACATTAGATACCGCAGGTGTTGCTAATCGTATGCAGGCTCGCAGCAAGTATGGCGCTAAGAAGCCTAAGGCTAAGAAGAAATAACACCAAAAACTTACAATTGAAGATGGTTGCTGGAACATATTATTCCAATAAATAAATCTGCAGGCTTTCTGAAATGTCTGCAGAGGGACGGGACTTTATCTATGGTCCCGCCCACATCTGTTTAGAATCTGATTTATGTCCGGCACCGACACAAAAAGTGAGTACCTATGAATTAATTTTTTAGTTAAGGAGGGAAGAAACGTGCCACGTAAAGGACATACCCCAAAAAGAGACGTATTGGCGGATCCGCTGTACGGCAGCAAAGTTGTAACAAAGCTTATCAATCAGGTTATGCTTGATGGTAAGAAGGGCGTAGCACAGAAGATAGTTTACGGTGCGTTTGCAAGAGTTGAAGAGAAGACCGGTAAGCCGGCTCTCGAAACATTCGAACAGGCGCTTAATAATGTTATGCCTCAGTTAGAAGTAAAGGCAAGGAGAATCGGTGGTGCTACATATCAGGTACCTATGGAAGTAAGACCTGAAAGACGTCAGGCTCTCGGTCTTCGTTGGCTTACTACTTTCTCACGCGCAAGATCTGAGAAGACTATGGAAGAAAGACTTGCTAACGAGATCATGGATGCAGCTAATGAAACAGGCTCATCAGTTAAGAGAAAAGAAGACATGCATAGAATGGCAGAGGCTAATAAGGCATTTGCTCATTATAGGTTTTAATTAGGAGGAAAAATGGCAGGAAGAGAATATCCACTGGAACGCACCAGGAATATTGGTATCATGGCTCATATCGATGCCGGCAAGACCACACTTACTGAACGTATCCTTTATTATACCGGTGTAAATTACAAGATTGGTGATACTCATGAAGGTACTGCTACCATGGACTGGATGGCTCAGGAGCAGGAGAGAGGTATCACGATCACTTCCGCAGCTACAACATGCCATTGGACCTTGCAGAAGGAAAACAAGAAGATGCCTGGAGCATTGGAACACCGTATCAACATCATTGATACACCGGGACACGTTGACTTTACAGTAGAAGTTGAGCGTTCACTGCGTGTACTCGATGGCGCTGTAGGTGTATTCTGCGCTAAGGGCGGTGTTGAGCCACAGTCTGAAAACGTATGGAGACAGGCTGACAAATATAACGTACCTCGTATGGCATTCATCAACAAGATGGATATCATGGGTGCCAATTTCTACAATGCAGTAAGCATGATCAAGAGCCGTCTGGGCAAGAATGCTATTCCTATCCAGCTTCCTATCGGAGCTGAGGATTCATTTGTCGGAATCGTAGATCTTTTTGAGATGCAGGCTTACATCTACAATGATGATAAGGGCGAGGATATCTCAATTGTTCCTATTCCGGAAGATATGAAGGATCAGTCAGAGATCTATCATGATGATATGATCGAGAAGATCTGTGAGTTAGATGACGATCTTACAATGGCATATCTCGAAGGCGAAGAGATCACAACAGAGCAGCTTAAGGCAGCTCTCAGAAAGGGCACATGTGAGGGCAAGGCAGTTCCGGTATGCTGCGGTACTGCTTACAGAAATAAAGGCGTTCAGAAACTTCTGGATGCAGTCGTTGAATTTATGCCGTCACCGCTTGATATCCCTGATATCGAGGGCGTTGATCTGGAAGGCAATCCGACAACACGTCCGTCATCTGATGATGAACCATTTGCAGCTCTTGCATTCAAGATTATGACAGACCCATTCGTTGGACGTCTTGCTTATATCAGAGTTTATTCAGGTACAATGAATTCCGGCTCATATGTGCTTAACGCAACAAAGGGCAAGAAGGAACGTGCCGGACGTATCGTTCAGATGCATGCTAATAAGCGTCAGGAGATTGATAAGGTTTATTCAGGCGATATCGCTGCAGTAGTTGGATTTAAAGCTACTACAACAGGTGATACGATCTGCGACGAGCAGCATCCTGTAATTCTTGAATCTATGGAATTCCCGGAGCCGGTTATTGAGGTTGCTATCGAGCCTAAGACCAAAGCAGGTCAGGGCAAGATGGGCGAAGCACTTCAGAAACTTGCTGAAGAAGATCCTACATTCAGAGCATATACAAATGCTGATACCGGTCAGACTATTATCGCAGGTATGGGCGAGCTTCACCTTGAGATTATCGTAGACAGACTTCTTCGTGAGTTCAAAGTAGAAGCAAATGTTGGTGCTCCACAGGTTGCATATAAGGAGACATTTACTAAAGCAGTTGATGTTGACAGCAAATATGCTAAGCAGTCAGGTGGTAAAGGACAGTACGGACATTGTAAAGTTAAGTTCGAACCAATGGATCCTAACGGCGAGAAGACCTTCGAGTTCGTTAATGAGGTTACAGGCGGTGCTATTCCTAAGGAATATATCCCGGCTGTTGGCGAAGGTATCGAAGAAGCAGCTAAGGCCGGTGTCCTTGCAGGATTCCCGGTTCTTGGTGTTAAGGCTACCGTTTGGGACGGATCTTATCATGAAGTCGACTCATCTGAAATGGCATTCCACATTGCCGGATCACTGGCATTCAAGGATGCTATGAGCAAGGGTGATCCTGTTCTGCTTGAGCCTATCATGAAGGTTGAAGTTAATACACCTGAAGAGTACATGGGCGATGTTATCGGCGATATCAACAGCCGCCGCGGACGTATCGAAGGAATGGAAGATATCGGCGGAGCAAGAATGATCAAGGGATTTGTTCCATTGTCAGAGATGTTCGGATATGCAACTGACCTTCGTTCTAAGACCCAGGGCCGTGGTAACTACTCAATGTTCTTCGAGAAGTATGAGAAGGTACCTAAGTCAGTTCAGGACAAGATTATAAATACTAAAAAATAATACTAAAGGCTGAATAATGCTTGAAAATAAAGCAGATATTTAATATAATCTGCAATAGCCTTTATTAAGAATTGACCCGTTACGGGTTCAAGTAATTGGCCCGTATAGGGTATGAATTTTCAAGGAGGATTTTACAAAATGGCAAAAGCTAAATTCGAAAGAGGAAAAGCACATTGTAATATTGGTACCATTGGCCATGTTGACCATGGTAAAACAACTTTAACAGCTGCTATCACAAAGACTCTTCATGACAAATATGGTCTGGGAGAATTCGTTGATTTCGCTAACATTGACAAGGCTCCAGAAGAGAGAGCACGTGGTATAACGATCTCAACAGCACACGTTGAATATGAGACACCAAATCGTCACTATGCACACGTTGACTGCCCGGGACATGCTGACTACGTTAAGAACATGATCACTGGTGCTGCTCAGATGGATGGTACAATCCTTGTTGTTGCAGCTACTGATGGTGTTATGGCTCAGACAAAGGAGCACGTTCTTCTTTCACGTCAGGTAGGTGTACCTTACATCGTAGTATTCCTGAATAAGTGCGATATGGTTGATGACGAGGAACTTCTTGAGCTCGTTGAAATGGACGTTAGAGAACTTCTTGATGAGTACGGATTCCCAGGAGATGATACACCTATCATCCGCGGTTCAGCTCTTAAGGCTCTTGAAGGAGATCCAGTATGGCAGGAGAAGGTTATCGAGCTTATGCAGGCTGTTGATGACTTTATTCCAGACCCAGTTCGTGATACAGAGAAGCCATTCCTTATGCCAGTAGAAGACGTATTCACAATCACAGGTCGTGGTACTGTTGCTACAGGACGTATCGAGCGTGGTGTTATCCATATGCAGGATCCAGTAGAAATCGTTGGTATCAAGGAAGAAAAGATGAGCACTGTTTGTACAGGTATTGAAATGTTCAGAAAGCTTCTTGATGAAGGTCAGGCTGGTGATAACGTAGGTCTTCTTCTTCGTGGTGTTGACAGAAAAGACATCGAAAGAGGACAGGTTGTTTGTAAGCCGGGTACAGTAACATGCCATACAAAATTCACAGGTCAGGTTTACGTACTTACAAAAGAAGAAGGTGGACGTCATACTCCTTTCTTCAACAACTACAGACCACAGTTCTACTTCAGAACAACTGACGTTACAGGTGTTTGCAACCTTCCTGAAGGAACAGAAATGTGCATGCCTGGTGATAACGTAGAAATCACAGTTGAACTTATTCACCCAATCGCTATGGAGCCAGGTCTTGGTTTCGCTATCCGTGAAGGTGGACGTACAGTAGGTTCAGGTAAGGTTGCTACAATCATTGAGTAATCATAAATATTCAGCGAGTGCACAGGCACGAGTTTAGATGAATTTATTAAGGCTCCCGAGTTTTTCTCGGGAGCCTTTTGAATGTGTATAAAATGTTATATTGACGGGGCTGCAGGGCAGAACTTTATGTTGAGAAAAATGCTGCAGGAATATATAATAAGGCCATATATTTTCTGAATAAACCACATTTGAATTGCTGAAAATGAAAATTGCAATGCGGCAGGACTGCGATATCAAATAAAAATTCCACGTAAGATAAAGGAGATTGGTATGGAAATTAAAAAGGAACTTGAAGGAAACAAACTTACAATTCATCTTACAGGACGTTTGGATACCACATCATCACCCCAGTTAGATGATGAACTGGGCAGATGTCTGGATGGCATCACACTTCTTGACATTGACTGCAGTCATCTGGATTATATCTCTTCTGCAGGTCTCAGGGTACTTCTTTCAACGCACAAAAAAATGCTTACACAGGGCAAAATGATAGTAACAGGTGCTAAGGACAATGAAACTATCATGGAAGTTTTTGAGATTACCGGATTTAGTGACATTCTTGATATCGAATAAGGCTGATGACATATTTGATCATAAAGTAAACAGTAGCACTGTGCGAGAGCGGTATCACAGCATGTGAACGTTGCGTTAAATATGTGCTGGTAAGGACGATTATGAATAAATTAACATTTGGTCAGAAACTAAAAAAAGGTCTGTTATTTAAAACGATTGGTTCAAAAATCATCAATTCGTTGCTGCTGGGATTTATTATTCTTACAGCAGCACTTATTATCATATTTTCCAATTTTTCAGTTTCAATGAATGAAGAGCTCGTCTTAGAAAAACTCCAAACAGATATTAATTATCTGCAGGATGTGCTGAGCAATTTCCGGAATGCTGAATGGGATATCAAGGATGGAACATTATATTGCGGTGATGTACCGGTAGGTGACGCGACTGAAGAAAATGCTAATCTAGAGCCATTTTATACAGCGGAAGAAAAAACTGGTACATTTGTATACACGTTCATGAGATGTTCGGATGAAGGTCTTGAGTGGACAGGTGATAACTCGACCGGATATATGCAGGGACATTATATCAGAGTTGCAGGAACTACTAAGGGCACAAACGGCGAATCTATAATCGGAACATATATTGATAAAAAGGTAGCGGATGTTCTTGATGAAGAAGGTAAATATTATGGTGAAGCCAATGTAACCGGCGGCAAGATTTACTGTTATTACAAAACGCTGCAAAATGCAGAGGGCGAGACAGTCGGAGCTATAGTTGTAGGACGAAGTATGACCGAAATTATAGAGACGGCATCAAGAGCGACTGTGCGTATAATGATCCTGATAATTGCTGTCTTGATCTTTGTATGTGTATTGATTGCATTTGCATTGTCTACATGGACAAAAGCAGTTAAAAAGGTTGAAAATTATCTGAACAGAATTAAAAATGGCGAGCTTCCTGATGACAAACTTGAATTAAATACCAGGGATGAGATCACCCAGGTGGCCAATTGCGTCAATGATATGGTAAGAGCGCTTAAGGATCGTGAGAGAATCGGAAGTGAATTGTCTGTAGCTGCAGATATTCAGGCTAATCTGCTGCCTAAGACATTTCCTGCATATCCGCATAGGAATGATTTCGACCTTTTTGCCAGCATGGATCCGGCCAAGGAAGTGGGAGGAGATTTCTATGACTTCTTCATGGTTGATGCGGATCATATTGCACTGGTTATTGCTGATGTGTCCGGTAAGGGCGTTCCGGCGGCACTTTTTATGGTAACAACGCGGACTCTTATCAAGGATCATTGTATGGCAGGTTTGAGTGCAGGTGATATACTCTCACAGGCTAACTCACTTCTGTGTGAGGGCAATGCCATAGGAATGTTTGTAACTGGCTGGCTGGGAATTGTCGAACTGAGTACAGGTAAGGTGGATTTTGCAAATGCAGGACATAATCCGCCGGCGATTTGTCATGACGGGGAATTCACATATCTTAAGAGCAAGCATGGATTTGTATTGGCTGGTATGGAAGGACTTAAATATCAGAGTCAGGATTTTCAGTTAGAACCAGGGGATATCATCTTCCTGTATACAGATGGCATAACAGAGAGTACAAATACTCAAAATGAAATGTATGGAGAAAGAAGACTCATAGATTTCTTAAATGGTCACCATAACATGAGTATGGAGGCATTGTGCACAGCAGTTAAGGAAGATACTGACAAATTCAAGGGTGATGCGGAACAGTTCGATGATATCACTATGATAGGATTCAAATATAACGGAGGCAAGTTAGGGCACTTCGACCTGAAGGTGGAAGCGATAACAGACAATATTCCGGTTATCGTTGATTTCGTTAATGACAAGTTGGAGAAAATGAATTGCACGACGAAGGCCATGGCGCAGATTGATGTTGCAATTGATGAGATCGCCAGCAACATTGCTTATTATGCATATAAGGACAGCATCGGGTTCATGTTTGTTGTCATCGAGGAATTAGATGAAGAAGGCAATGTAATGATAAGATTTGAAGACGGCGGCATGCCTTATAATCCTCTTGAAAGGGAAGAACCGGATATTTCTAAGAATTTAGAAGACAGACAAGTGGGAGGACTGGGCATACACATCGTCAAGAAAACCATGGATGATGTAAAATATGTTTACAAGAACGGCAGAAACATATTGGTATTATTTAAGAAAATCAGATAAAGCAATGCAGACTGAAAAGAGGGGCTTATGGTAGAAAATAAAAGGGTTGCTGTATGGGATAATATAAAATTCTTTTTAATATTACTTGTTTGCGTGGGACATTTTTCATCAGCAGCTGAAGACAGCTTTGATGTATGTTGGAGTATCGACCTGATAATAACATCGTTCCACATGCCTTTCTTTATATTTGTGGCAGGCCTTTTCTATAAGGACAAAGGCGTAAAAGAGCGAATAATGAGTTTCATCGCCATATATGTAGTGAGTAAGGCGGTATTCCTGATTGAATATTTAATAAAAGGATGGGATACGGATTATAAGCTGTTTTACGGTGACGGGCTTCCATGGTTCATGTTCGCATTGGCAGTATTCTATCTTCTGAATTACTTGTTTAGAAATCAGAACAAATTATTTGTTCTGGTAATAGCTGTTGTAATTGCAATATTTGCCGGATATGACAATACGATCAATACATTTCTGACACTGAACAGAATTATCACCTTTTATCCGTTTTTCCTTGCAGGTTCTATGATCAACAGAAAAAGCATGGAAAAGCTGTTTGCAAAGCCTGCTTTGAAAATAACCGGATTAATAATATTTGCAGCATGGTGTGTAGCTTGTTTTGTATTTCTTGACGAGCTGAAAGGTATCAGACCTATGTTCACCGGAGGAAATCAGTATGCGGTTATGCCGCTGCCTGAATACGGCGGGCTGTACAGGATGCTGACATATATTATAACATCTATAGTTGGATTGTCTTTTCTGTTTATGATACCGACCAGACGTCTGGGGTTTATTACGAAATTTGGCGAGCGCACGATACAGGTGTATTTCTGGCACTATGTTGTGATTCATATTTTTACAGGAACACAGCTGCAGCGGGAATTTTTCTTTGGTTCGTCCTTCGGAATGGTAATGTGGCTGCTGACAGGAATTTTAGTAACATTTATATTGTCGTTTAAGATATTTCAATATCCTACATGCTGGCTGCAGCCTAGGTATATCAGAGCTGCGGAGGGGCAGATGCTGACAAAAAGGAAGATCAAAATATCAGTTGGAATATTTGTCGGAGTAACTGTCGTACTTCTAGTCGCAATAGTTGTTGCAAATCCGAAAGGTTGGGAACAGGAAAATGGCAACTGGTATTATAAAAATTTCTTTGGAGTAAATGAAACCGGTTGGATAGAGGTTAATGAAAATAAGTACTATTTTGATGAAGAAGGCATAATGGTTACGGGAGCGCAGGAAATAGACGGTAAGAATTATATGTTTAATGATGGTGGTCAATTAATTTCTGAAAACTGATAGAGCTATAAGTTTGGCAGAAGGTCTGCCTATTGTTGCTAAAGAGAAACGCGTTTGTATGTGACCTCTCGATATTTGTCGAGAGGTCACATATTAGAGTCTGGTATATGAGTAAAAAAACTAAGAAAAAGGCATTTAAATTAAAAATATTTCAGACCAAGGAAGAATTTGCCATGCCATATCTTAAGGGAGGCATGGACATAAATGATCCTTTTATAACTGAGGAATATGAAAAATACGTTCACAAATATGAAGAGCAGCTGGCACTTTTATCGAAATGCCAGCAATTTATTGATGAAATTAAAAAGCTCAGCATTAAACAGGTCTGTTCAGAGATAAGACAGGCCGTAATTGAAGAGGTTGAGGCAAGAATAGAACGGGTGTTGTCATCAGGCCGGTTGTCAATGTCGGCAGAATGCTTCAGAAGCAATTATGTTTATCGAAAATACAGGGGAAGCCGATTAGTTGAAGAGTCGGAGATAGTTACATATGTCAGGAATTTTCCCCAATATAGTGCAGGAAGCTGGCCTAACCTAATAAACAACACAGCTAAAAACGGACGATTCTCAGGATATCTATATCATGCAGCGAGAACGAACAGTTCTGTGCTGAAAGAAATAATAAATCAGGGTCAGATATATAAGAATGTCGGTATGTATGATCCGGAGACTGATATAAAGAAGAAATTTGACAGTTATTATATGATATTTGTAAGGCAGATATCTTCAGAAATAGAGGAGTATTTTACTCCTGAGCGTATAGAATCCTGCATTATACAAAATCCTTATTATGGCAATATCTACAGAGAAAATCTTATAATTGAAAGAAAGGCCAATATTCTCCGTCAAAATATGCTGAAACAGATACCGGATACATATCCGGAACTTTTCCCGGCGGCAAGAGCCATGAAGAGACATTTTATCCTTCACGTGGGACCTACCAATTCCGGTAAAACATATGCTGCAGTAAGTGCATTTGAGGAAGGTAAGAGGTGCACATATCTGGCTCCGCTGAGGCTTCTTGCTTATGAACAGTTCGAGAGCCTTAACAAAAATGGCATAATATGCTCACTTCGCACAGGCGAGGAGAGAATCGATGTTCCGGGGGCAGAATGTGTGGCATCTACAATAGAGATGGCCAGCATAGAGGATGAGTGGGATATAGCAGTGATCGATGAGGGTCAGATGATAAATGACTCCTCCAGGGGCGGCGCATGGTCGGCGGCGCTGCTGGGTCTTGTGTCATCTGAAATACATATATGTCTGGCACCGGAAGCGGAAAAAATTTATATACAGCTGATAGAAGAATGCGGTGACACCTATGAGGTCATACATCATAACAGATTATGTCCGCTCAGAATCGAGAAAAAGGATTTTAATTTTCCGCAGGATGTTCAGGAGGGCGATGCACTTATAGTATTTTCGCGCAGAGATGTGCATGCGGTTGCATCTGAACTTCAAAGGTATAATATTAAAACCTCTGTAATCTATGGGCGTCTTCCGTATGATGTAAGACATGGACAGGCATCTGACTTCTCGTCAGGAAATACAAAGGTGCTGGTGGCAACGGATGCTATCGGTATGGGATTAAACCTTCCGATTCAGCGAGTGGTATTTCTGGAGTTGGAGAAATTCGATGGAACAGGCAGGAGAGATCTGCGCCCGGATGAAATAAGACAGATAGCGGGACGTGCAGGACGAAAAGGGCTGTATCACGAGGGCATAGTTACATCGGAATATGGGCGCAAGATGATCAGGGATGCGTTTACTACGGCATTGGAGGATATAGATCAGGCAGTTATTGCATTTCCGCAGACATTGATCAACATGGACGCTCATTTGGA
Source organism: Bacteroidaceae bacterium (assembly GCA_963589005.1). Taxonomy (GTDB): domain Bacteria; phylum Bacillota; class Clostridia; order Lachnospirales; family Lachnospiraceae; genus RGIG5612. The sequence goes on from CAVAJR010000005.1 coordinate 56,030, forward strand.
GGATATATTAAAAAGATGGGATGAGATTCCGGCAAAGGCAGGATTTGCCAAGGAAGATATGAAGGAGAAGCTGGTTATGTGCCACGCGATCGCTGACATATCGGATGACAATGAATTCTTATACAAATGTATTACGATTGCATTTGATTCTGAAAATGAGTATCTTTTTGATCTGTGGAAGGAATTGTGCACGGATGAGGCTATGGGAAGAGAGCCTAAATTGGGCCGTTACATTCCGGATGCAGATTCGCAAATGTGGCAGGACAATGACCTTGAATGGCTGGAAGAGCAGTTTAGATTGTGCGACCTTCTGTATGGATTTTGTGATAAGTTCAGACATGATGAATGGACGGAGAATATCATGAGATGCAAGAAACAGTTATCAGAACAGATCACAAATATACTAAATGAACAGCATCTTAAAGGACGAACCTGCAAGAGATGCGGCAGAAAATTGCCTTGGAAATATCCACATGCAGTATGCGAGCGATGTTTTGAGGCAAGAAAATACAGGTAGTGCGTGCTGCAGATCCAGCTGCAATGCGCAGAACCAATCAATATGTAGGAAGATTCGAAATGGAAAATCAATTTACAAGAACGAGAATGCTGCTGGGAGATGCAGTTGATCAGTTATGGGATAAGCATGTAGCCGTATTTGGAGTCGGCGGAGTCGGTGGATATGTATGCGAGGTGCTGGCACGAAGCGGCATCGGTGCGATAGATATAATAGACAATGATCAGGTGGCGATTTCTAACCTGAATCGACAGGTAATTGCAACTCGCGCTACGATAGGAATGGACAAGGTTAATGTCATGAGGGACAGAATCCTGAGCATTAATCCGGACATTAAAGTAACAGCACACCAGTGTTTCTTCCTGCCGGAAAATGCTGATAATTTCAATTTCGAGGAATACGATTATGTGGTTGATGCCGTGGATACGGTTGCAGCCAAAATATCCATTATATTGAAGGCGCAGTCAGCAAATGTGCCGGTTATAAGTGCCATGGGCGCCGGGAACAAATTAGATCCCACAAGATTTAAAGTAGCAGACATATACGAAACGGAAGTAGACAGACTGGCTAAGGTTATGAGACGAGAGCTGAAAAAAAGAGGCGTATCACACCTTAAGGTAGTATATTCAGACGAAAAGCCGTTAACGCCGTTGTTTCAGCCGGATGCGGAGGTTGAGATAACTGCAGATGCCCCTAATGCAGCTGAAGCGGCAGAAAATAAAACAGATCAAACCGCTGCAGAAGTCAGAAAATCATCCAGGCGCCAGACACCGGGAAGCCTTGCCTTCGTTCCTGCAGTGGCAGGCTGCATCATAGGCGGAGAAGTTATAAAAGATCTGGCAAATATAAAGTAATATTTAATAAAACTTGCTTAAATTATCAGCTGAACAGTTCTTGCATGCCGAGGATTGCGGCACTTATGCCAATACCGAGCCGCATTTGCCGTGCATTTCCACTGTAGCTGCAGCATGAGCTTTTAGAATGAAAACAATATCTGACAGAACCAATAAAATAAATAAACTGTCTCGGGACATACTCATATTGTCCAGAAATACGCTGCTGGTAAATCTGCGATTTTTAGATGCTGCATTGGGACAGTTTCAATATATGCCATTTTTTGATAGGCCTGTGATAGGAACGGATGGTCTTAATCTGTTCTACAATCCGCTGACAGTATTGGCGCTGTATCAGACCGGCAAGGAGGATGCTGCACGCAGCTATCTTCATATGGTACTTCATTGCATATTCCGACACATGTATGTTTCGCCGAATATCGAGAGAAGATTATGGAATCTTGCCTGCGATATAGCTGTTGAAAGTGCAATAACGGAACTTAATGTTAAATCAACAAAAACAACAAGTGAAGCTCAGAAGATAATTGAACTACATAAACTTGAAAAAGAAATCGGAAGGCTTACAGCAGAGAAGATATACAGATACCTCAGGACTTCCGGCACAAAAGGCAAGACTATAAGCAGACTGGAACGAATATTTTATGCAGATGATCATTCCTTCTGGTATCAGGAGGAGGCAGAAACTGTTCAATCCGGCATAAAAGAGGATAATAATGATCCGGAAGATGCAGGCACAGGCAGTGCAGGCGGCAAATCTGACAGTAAAAGCAGCCCTTCCAATGGCAATTCCTCCGATAGCGAAGGAGATGCCAATAAACAGCAGGACAGCGGTAAAGGTAATAAGGAAGGCCAAAACAAGAAGGACAAACAGGACGATGAAGGTTCATGTAGTGAAGACGCTCAGAATAACGAACATAATGAAGACAGCACATTGGGCTTGACTGCGGATGACAGCAGAAGAAGTCCGGGAAACCGTGAGGAACAGGAGGCAATCTGGAAGCAAATATCAGAACGAATGCAGATAGAGCTTGAGACCATTTCTAAGGATATCGGCAAGGGCACGGGCAATATGCTTCAAAACCTTCACGAGGTAAACCGTGAAAAATATGATTATGCAGCATTTCTTAAGAAGTTCGCAGTGCGCGGCGAGATAATGAAGGTCAGCGAAGATGAGTTCGATTATATCTATTATACTTACGGACTTAAGATGTACGGACATATGCCGCTTATAGAACCGCTGGAATATAAGGAAGCCAAAAGGATCAGAGAATTTGTTATTGCAATCGACACATCAGCCTCGGTAATAGGAAGCCAGGTGGAGGCATTTGTAACCAAAACCTATAATATCCTTAAGAGTACGGAGAGCTTTTTCTCAAAGATAAACTTGCATATAATCCAATGCGATACGCAGATCAAGGAACATATAAAGATCACAAGCGGGGAAGAGTTCGATGAATATATAAGCAATATGAAAATCATCGGTGCAGGCGGAACGGATTTCAGACCCGTATTTGAGGCGGTTGACAACATGATCGAAAATAAGGAATTCAGAAATCTTAAGGGGCTGATATATTTTACGGATGGATATGGAACCTTTCCTTCCGTAAAGCCGGATTTCGATACAGCATTTGTATTTGTAAATGATGATTATGAAAAGCCACAGGTACCTGCATGGGCTATAAGGCTGGTGCTCCCGCGAGAAGATCTTGTATAAATAAAGGAGCATAATTATACCAGGCAAATGTCACGGCAGCAATAGCTGCTCTGCAGAGAGATTACAGATGTATCGCAGATGAAAATGAATGGATCAGGATCGTATAAATAATGACAGATCAGAATCGGGAGCAGAACAGAAAAATGAAAATATTTGAAGCTGCAGGAGCAGGCAATATAGAATTTAATAATATCCAGTTCAGCCTGATAGGCCTTCCTGCCCCTGACAGACGGAAAATCACCGAAACCATTAAGAAAAATGGAGGCACAGTAGCTGAATATTCTGAAAAAACTCGTTATATAATCTGCGATGAGGATAAGCTTGCACGCCACGATAAAGTCATTGAAATCAGAAGAAGAGAATCTGAAGGCACGATTTATATTATGACTGTATTGCTCTTTCAATTATGGACAGAGCCGTCCAGGGAGATAACAAGGCTGTCTATGGAACGAAGAGTATCCACAGCAGATCATTTCATAACTCATGAAGAGGATTGGAAACATGAGAAGTTCGAGGCTTCAGAAAAAATCAGATCCTTCATGACAAGTAAAGTGCAGGAGATACTTATATATATGATCTCGCATGAACTTAGTGAGCAGTTGGACAGATATATTAAGTGGATGCGTGCCAATGAAATGGAGAAGTGGGAGAAAAATCTTAAATTCCCCCATTTTAATGTATATATAAGAACATATTTGGCGATATATTATCTTAAAAATCAAGCCGAGTGGGATAATATTCCGTCACAATCAGCAGAAACAATAAGAGGATTTTTAACGCAGAATACTGTCAGGATAACAGATATCCTATATCGCGAGAACTCAGATGAAGGAATCAAACTGTATCTGAACTGGCTTATGTCTCAGGAACAGCACTGGAATGACGCAGGATATTCGGATGGATTTTATACCTTTAATGTAGTTAAGCGGCTGATAGCAAGAGCTATTAAGGAAAATGAAACTGACAAGAAGAGCTTTTACTTGAATTATAAGTCCGAGCATTTCAATGAAGCATTTGCCATGGAGTCGGAAGATAATGACATGGACGTAGAATTTGGCCTGAAGGAACGCCCGGCAGCATATTATGGGGCCGGTGAAGAGGTACTCCTCGGAAGATATAAGGTATCTGAAGATGGCACAGAACCATTGAAGTGGATTGTACTGAATAATGATGGCGAAAAGGCTCTGATAATATGCAAGGCGGCAGTAGCAGCCATGCCATATGCAGATGAGATAGCACCCTCTGACTGGGAACACTCTCCTGTCAGGACGTGGCTTAACAGCACATTCTATGAGAATGCATTTAATGAACTCGAAAAACATAGAATAGTTAATACGCCTGTGCATAACGCAGAAAATGCCAAATTCAAAACTTCCTGTGGTATTGATACGGCGGATAATGTATTTCTGCTCTCCCTGGAGGAGGCTGAAACATATTTTGATGAGAACGAGGACAGAGCGGCAGCGGCAACCGAATATGCCAAGGAGCAGGGCGCCTTCGTGCTTGGAGGATATACCTCGTGGTGGCTCAGAACTTCCGGACGGGATAATACGAGAGCTGCATATGTGGTAACTGACGGTACGATCAACGAATATGGATGCTTTGTAAATAATAAGAGCAATGCAATAAGGCCTGCGATGTGGATAAGAATAGAGTCTTTCGGCTGCTGAACCGGATATTGGAGCTTAAAAACATTTTCATCATAACTGCTGAACAGGGCTTAGTGATGAGAGAGTTTGATAACGAAAATAAATTTGCATAGTTAATATCAGAAAGCGAGACTGATCATGAATATAAAGGAAGCAAAAGAGCAGATCAAAAATGCCATGCAGGCATATTTTACAAAAAATGAATTTGGCAAATATGTAATTCCCGTAGAAAAGCAGCGGCCGGTTTTTCTTATGGGACCTCCCGGTATAGGCAAAACTGCCGTAATGGAGCAGATAGCGCAGGAACTGGACGTAGGACTGGTGTCATATTCCATGACTCATCATACAAGACAGAGTGCATTGGGACTTCCTTTCATTGTAAAGAAAAATTATGCAGGCCAGGAATATGATGTGTCTGAATATACAATGAGTGAGATCATAGCTTCGGTATACGACATGATGGAAGCTACAGGCAAGAAGGAAGGAATATTATTTCTGGATGAGATCAACTGTGTGTCTGAGACATTAGCACCATCCATGCTTCAATTCCTGCAATATAAAATATTTGGCCGCCATCAAGTTCCGAAGGGATGGATAGTTGTTACGGCGGGCAATCCGCCGGAATATAACAATTCTGTAAGAGAATTTGACATTGTTACATTAGACAGGCTCAAGAGGATCGATGTTGAGCCTGATTATGAGGTATGGAAGGAATATGCATATAAAACAGGCGTACATGCTGCAATTATTACTTATCTGGATATAAAGAAGGGCGACTTCTACGAGATAGAGACTACGGTAGACGGCAAGAGCTTCGTTACTGCCAGAGGCTGGTCAGATCTTTCCGATATGATCAGGCTGTATGAAAAGCAAGGTATAACAGTTGATGACAAGCTGATATCGCAATATCTTCAAAACAGAAGGATTGCCAGGGATTTTGCAGTATATTATGATTTGTTTAATAAATACAAATCGGATTACAAGATCGATCAGATATTGGCAGGAAATGCACCGGATAAGATTAAGACGCAGGCCAAAAAGGCCAGATTCGATGAACGGCTGTCACTCCTTGGCCTTCTTATGGATGGGATGTCTGACGAGCTTCGCGAGATATGCATAGGTGAACTTATATTAAGTGATGTCCTTGCATCCATAAGGGAAATAAGAATGGCAGCAGGGAACGGTACCGACATCACATCTGCCATTATGGAGCAGATCAACAAGAAAAATCAGCATATAAAGACAGCAGAAAAGTCATCGTCATTATCCGCTGAGGATGAGTATACATTAAGAAAATCCATAGCAATTCTTGAAGCAGAAAGCGAGCTGCTTATAAGAGAAGGATATGCTTCATCTGAAGGCAAGAACGGTACAGGACGATCACCGGAAGCCTTCAGGCTGCTTAAGACTGATTATGATGCCAGGGTGAAGACATTAAGGCAGAAGGCAGCAGATGCCGGTGAGAGGCTCAACAATCTGTTTACATTCTGTGAGGAAGTATTTGCCGACGGGCAGGAGATGCTGATCCTTGTAACCGAACTGACTATCAGCTATTACGGTGCAAGCTTTATCAGCAAATATGGCTGCAGCAAATATTTTGAGCACAATAAGGAACTCTTATTCTATGAGAGACAAAAGGAGATAATCTCACAGATACAGGATCTGAATCTGGAACTGGAATAAAATGTTGAAAATGCAAGAAACGAATTGGAGCAAATGCCATACAAGTGCGTAAATGTGCGAATTATTCGTTATTGCAGATTCTTATAGCTTGCGCTATGATTACACTTTCGGGTGAAAACAAATATACTTTAAGAAAAGAGGATAATAAAATGGACAAAGTGGTACTGGCCTACTCAGGCGGACTTGATACAACAGCAATTATTCCATGGCTTAAGGAAAATTATGGATATGAAGTAATCTGCTGCTGCATCAATTGCGGACAGGGAGAAGAACTTGACGGACTGGAGGAACGCGCCAAGCTGTCAGGTGCGTCGAAGCTCTACATTGAGGATGTAGTTGATGATCTGTGCGAGAATTACATTATGCCTTGTGTTCAGGCTGGCGCAGTTTATGAGCACAAATATCTCATGGGTACAGCCATGGCAAGACCTGTTATTGCAGCTAAGCTTGTTGAGATCGCAAGAAAAGAAAACGCTGTAGCTATCTGTCACGGTGCTACAGGCAAGGGCAATGATCAGATCAGATTCGAACTGGGAATCAAGGCATTGGCTCCGGATATCAAGGTTATCGCTCCATGGCGTGATGACAAGTGGCAGATGGATTCCCGTCAAGCAGAGATTGATTATTGCAAGGCACATGGAATCGACCTTCCGTTTGGTACAGACCAGTCCTACAGCCGTGACAGAAATATCTGGCATATCAGCCATGAAGGACTCGAACTCGAGGATCCTGCACAGGCTCCTAATTATGATCATATGCTGGTTTTAGGCGTAACTCCTGAGAAGGCACCGGATGAAGACGAGATGGTAACACTTACATTTGAAAAGGGTGTTCCTACATCGTTAAACGGCAAGAAGATGAAAGTTGCTGATATCATCCGCGAGCTTAATACGATCGGCGGCAAGCATGGTATTGGTATCGTTGATATTGTTGAAAACCGTGTTGTAGGTATGAAGAGCCGCGGCGTTTATGAAACTCCGGGCGGAACCATCCTTATGGAAGCACATCAGCAGTTAGAGGAACTCTGCCTTGATCGTGATACGATCGCTCTCAAGAAGGATCTGGGCAATAAGATGGCAGGTCTTGTTTATGAAGGCAAATGGTTTACACCATGCCGTGAGGCTATCTCAGCATTTGTCAGCGTAACACAGCAGACAGTAACAGGTGAGGCAAAATTAAGACTCTATAAGGGCAATATCATAAAGGCCGGAACAACATCACCATATTCACTGTACAGCGAGTCATTGGCATCATTTACAACAGGTGATATGTATGACCACCATGATGCAGAGGGCTTCATTACACTGTGGGGACTGCCGCTTAAAGTCCGCGCAATGCGTATGAATGAATTAAAGAAGGAAAATACAAAGTAATCGCAGACAGCAATATAATAATGTGCAGCCCTGGCGCGTTAAAACAGAGCAACAGTGCGGATTGAAGTTACTTTTGCAAAGTCAATTTATATATTAAAACAAAAACCAGGCTGCCAGCGGTGGTACAAGTACAGATATCATCTGAGTGAGAGTACCGCTGCCGACAGCCTGGTTAGTTTTTTATAACATGATCCTAGCCCAGCAATTTTCTGATCATTGCTGCGTCGTATCGAACCTGAGATATCTTCTCAACTTCTATGCGGTAGAGAGCATTTGCACACAGATGTTCTGCTGCCTGTTCTAAATCCCTGATACCGGAGGTGCTTTTATAAGTATCGATGATGGCATCTAAGGCATCTTCGCTTAATATGATCTCATCTTGCTTAAGGCCTATCTTTCTGAGAACTTTAGGCATGGCAAAATCTGTAAAGATCACGCGTTTTTCTTCTTCCGTATAATCCGGCAGTTCGATAATGGCGAATCTTGATAGGAGGGGAGCACTGATCTCACTTCTGTCATTGGCGGTGGCAATAGGATATACACCGGCTGTCGGGATCTTGCATTCGATATAATTATCCGTAAATCCCAGATTATCAAGCAGAGTAAGGAGTACATCTGCAGGGTTGCCATTTCCTTTGCCAGAGGATGCCTTGTCAAGTTCGTTAATGACAAATACCAGATTAGAGCTTTCCGCATTGGCAAATGCCTCCATAATAAGTCCGGGCTTTGCATTGGCATATATTCTGGAGCTTCCTGTAAGCTGTTCCGGGTCATTGATGGAACTCATCTCAAGGGTCGTCCAGGACATACGCAAAATGCGTGCAACCGCATAAGCAATCTGAGATTTGCCAGTTCCTGCAGGACCTATGAGCAAAATGCCATATGCAGGCAGGGTATGAGTTCTATTGATCTGTATAATAGTTTCAATTATGCGCTGCTTAACTGAATTAAGTCCGTAGAGTTCCTCGTCAAGGATGCGTCGGGCTTCGACAGGATCGATCGGGTCAAAATTCGTGCTCTTCCACTGGATATTAAGCATGATCGACAGGGCACGCTGCGCATGGCGTCTTTCTTCCGGCGTTACCTCTGATGATTTGGCGACAGCAAGATTTCTTCTTGCCCACAGCCGTATATTGTCAGGCAGAGTACCCCCGGCGCATGTCAGATAGTCCGTAATACTCTGAATGCTGGTAAGCTTCATACTGTCGGCATCCTCCGTTTCGGAAGGGTCAGTATTTGTCATAACAGGAGCTTCACTCTGAAACAACCTGTCCATCATGAATTGAAGAAATCCATTTTCACCGGAGAGCTTAGTGCCGCGTACCGAGATGCCGGTTTCCTGAATATTATATACAGCATATCCGCCGCAGATGTCTGATTGCTTGTCAGCGGTAATATTCTCACCCGTAAGACGAACCATTATATGATTTTCACCCAGCCATTTTACCAGACATTCGAACCTGGAATCGATCCTGAGTATATTATGATTGATTCCATTTGAATCATTATCACATGAAAATGCAGTGCCTCTGGTAGGGCTAAGGAACATTCCTGATGATATGCGCTCAAGTTTTTTTTCTGAGGTATCCAGTATCATGATAGGATGCTGTGCATTTGCAAATGTATGGTTAGACTGAAACAGTTCATATGTTTTTTCGGCATTTACAGCCTCTTTTTTCTCATTATTAAAATCAAATACAGGCATTTTTACCTCTCCTTTGCTGTATATTCGAACTCTTTTACAATTCCGACCAGCTGAATAGGGCAGTCGGCAGTGACCAATATACCATCGCCGGTATATTCCTCTGAAAGAATATGAGATTTGGAATGAAGTGTATTCAGAAGGTCGCCGCGGGTATACGGAAGCATAAAAGTCAATGTCTGGTTATCCTTATAGACAGCCTTTACTATAAGGTCCGTAAGCTCGTCTAAACCCTCATTGTTTTGCGCTGATATCCAGATCTCATCCTCCTTGATCTTAGGAAGAGAGACAGCATCAGGCAGCAGGTCGGCTTTGTTATATACATATATCTTAGGTATATTTTCGGCTGACAACTCCCGCAGGGTATCTTCAGTGATCTTCTTTTGCTGGAGATGATAAGGGTCAGAAACATCCAATATGACCAATATAAGGTCTGCATTTATCGCCTCTTCTAATGTAGAGCGGAAGGCCTTGATCAGGGCATGGGGCAGATTTTCTATAAATCCTACGGTATCTGACAGCAGGAAATCATGATTACCCTCCACATTAATTTTTCTTATTGAAGTATCAAGAGTTGCGAAGAGCATATCCTTCTGAAATACCTGCTTTTCTTCATCAACGCCTCTTGTTTCAAGAAGCTTATTCATGATGGTAGATTTGCCAGCATTGGTATATCCTACCAGAGCAACCTGCGGCAGTTCGCCCTTGATGCGTCCCTGACGCTGTACGCTTCTGGTGCGGCTGATGGTATCCAACTCCTTCTCTAATTCACTGATACGGTGCTTGATCTGGCGTCTGTCCAGCTCTAACTGAGTCTCGCCGATACCTTTATTAGACATGCTGCCGGAGCCGCCGCCCTGTCGTCCCAGATGCTGCCACATACCGGTAAGACGGGGGAGCATATATTGAAGATAGGCAGTTTCAACCTGCAGTCTGGCTTCCCGGGTCTTAGCTCTTCGCGAGAAGATTTCAAGGATCAGCATGGTTCTGTCCCATACAGGGATGCCAACTTCATTTTGAAGATTCCTTAATTGTGCCGGGCTAAGGTTATCCTCAAATATGCAATAACTGGCTTCAGTTTCCTTAACAAATGTCTTGAGCTCTTCGATCTTGCCCTTTCCCAGATATGAGCCCGCCTCAGGGTGAGCTAACTTCTGTGTAAGAGAATATGCGATATCCATGTCGCATGCCTCTACGAGGCTTCTCATTTCCTCCATGCTGTGCTCAAAGTTCTCGCTGGTCGGAAGCTCAAGCCCTACCAATATGACTAGTGGTTTTTCTAAAGTTTGATTATCTATATATTCCATTATGCACCTGTTATAAAAGTCTCAGATAGTGACTGTACAGCAAGGCAAACTAGTTTATCATGCCGCATAGCCATTGGACGTGTTAGACAACATGAGCAAGCAGGACGATGATCCGGATTACTTATGTCGTCAGAATTGCAATAATTCTTGTGAATTCAGGTTTACTACGCGCGCAGCAATCACCTTTTATCAAATTTTAATCAGTGTCTGCGTCGTTTCATCACAAGTGTCATACATTAAAAACTGAAAAATATGATAGCATAAAATCCTGATAACGCATAACGGAATGTTAATGAAAACGAGATTTTGTTATGCAACGAGACTTTTTGTCTCGATAGAGAAAATATACGATTGACATTTTGTCCCGATAGATACATAATTACCGTATGGATAAGATTACTTTTTTTCAACATTATGATCAAATATCTGAATGTCCGCTTTTTAAGGGCATGGATTCAGATGATATCTGTTCTGTGCTTTGCGGCGATACGACTGGGATAATGCAGTTTGAGGAGGGACAATTTATCAGTCCCAATGCGTTATACATAGTCCTGGAGGGGGAAATCCTCATTGAGAAACAAGCTTCAGACGGGCGATTTGTGACCATGGGACGGGCAGAACCGTCAGCTGCCATTAATGCTGCTGCAATATTTCTCAGCACCTTGCCAATGAGTCGAATGCTCGCACTGTCTGACTGCAGTCTTCTGCAGATTGAGAGCAGTACCATTTATGAAGCCATTGAAAAGGGCGGAAAATTTGCTGTTAATATGGTGGAGTTTCTGGCAGGGAGGGTATGCTTCTTGAACAAGAAGATAACATCGTTTGCCGGATATTCTGCTGCAGGCAGACTTCATATGTATCTTGAAGAAAACAATGTTGATGGTGAGGTGGTTCTCCCTATGAGCATCAGCGCATTTGCTGAATTCTTAGGCGTCGGACGTGCATCGTTGTACAGAACACTTGATCAAATGGAAGAAGAAGGGCAAATAAAGAGAAGCAGAAGGCGAATCTCGATTATCAATCAGCATCAAGGAAAGGAATAAGATCAAATGAAAAAAATATTATCATTGCTTACTGCAATAATCATGTGTGCAGCATTGTGCCAGCCGGCATTAGCCGGTGAGGGTGCTGCAGCAGTCCAGAACACGGATACTGAAGTTACAGTTGCCGCAATGCAGGGACCAACGGGCATGGGCATGGCATATCTTAACAAGATGTCAGATGAAGGAACATCTGAATACAAATATGATATTACTTATGCCAGCTCCCCTGACGAGATCACAGGCGAACTGATCAGCGGCAATATCGATATCGCTGCAGTACCTGTTAATCTGGCAAGCGTATTGTACAATAAGACAGAGGGTCAGATCCTCACAGCTGCAGTTAATACACTGGGCGTGCTCTATGTTGTAGAGAACGGCGATACGATCCACAGCCTTGCGGATCTGGCAGGCAAGAAGGTGATGGCCTCAGGCAAGGGAAGCACACCGGAATATGTTTTCAATTATCTGCTTGAAAAGAATGGCTTAACAGACCAGGTTGAAGTAGAATATGTATCAGAACATGATGAGGCAGTAACTGCTCTGGCAAATGGTACGGCTGACATTATTTTGATTCCTGAACCTAAGGTAACAGCAGTTCTGAGTCAGGTTGAGGGCGCACGTATTGCTGTAGATATCACTGAAGAATGGGACAAAGTATATTCTGATGATTCCACAGATAGCACACCTCAGCTGGTTCAGGGCGTTATCGTAGTTCAGAAGGCATTTGCCGAGGAGCATCCGGAGATCGTAGACAGCTTCTTGAACGAATATGCCAAGTCAGTTGAATATACCAATGCAAACATGGAAGATGCGTCAGAAATCATCGCAAGCTACGGCATCGTTGCCAAGGCGCCTATCGCCCTGAAGGCACTTCCAAACTGCCATATTGTCTGCCTTACGGGTGATGAGATGAAGACTGCGGTGACTGAAATGCTTACTGTTCTTTACGAAGCTAATCCGCAGAGCATCGGCGGAACATTAAATGGTGACGAGATGTTCTATACTGCTAGGTAGTCGCAAAAACATTGTGCTTTAATAACTGCACACCTATTATGACGATTTTTCTATAATCCAACCATTTACACGTAATAATTTTTCAGAAGTTCAGAAAAAAGAGGGATGGCTGGCAGCACCGAGGATTTTTTCGTGATATTGGAAAAATATGCAATTGATATGGTGTAGTTAGTCTAAAACTGTTACGGCGGTGCATACACATTATATAATAAAAAGACCAGATGGCGAAAACTAGACTATTTAAGATATTGAAAATACTGTGCATTGCTGCGGCATGGATAGTCATATGGGAGATAATACATATCGCTGTAGGGAGGGATCTTATTGTTCCCTCCCCTTTCAGCGTTCTCGGAAGGATCTGCTCGCTTGCGGTTACATCCGCATTTTGGAATAATATTGCGCTGTCGATCCTGCGTATACTCATAGGATATCTGGCAGCTGTCATCATCGGCTCCGTTATCGGCATACTGACTGCACTTTCAAGGATCCTCGATGCATTTCTGTCGCCTGTTTCCAAGATAATTCGAGCTACACCGGTAGCATCCTTTATCATCTTAATGTTTGTCTTTCTGGCAAGAAATAACATTCCGGCCTTTACTGCCTTTTTGATGGTACTGCCTATTACATGGGCAAATGTATACGAAGGCATCAAGTGCACAGACAAGAAGCTTCTTGAAATGGCACACGTATTCAATATAAAGAAGGCTGCTATATTAAAACATATCTACATACCTTCTATAATGCCGTATTTCATGGCAGCAGCCAAAACGGGCATGGGTTTGGCATGGAAGGCCGGTATTGCCGCCGAGGTACTGACCAGCCCTACATATGGCATCGGTACAGCCCTTTACAATTCTAAAATATACCTTGAAATAACAGATCTGTTTGCATGGACCGCAGTTATCATAATCATCAGTGTAATCCTGGAAAAAACATTTATATGGTTGGTAAGCAAGTTGGATTGTACAAGACATTAACAGGTGGAAATGTTGTCTGATAGAATGAATCGTTGTCATAGCAACATTTATGATCATGTATTACGGATACTCTTTAATACTTTGAATACGGATTTTTAGACCATCGAAAAAGGGGCTGCCGCATCATTGATTTTGAATCAACAATGCGACAGCCCCTTAAAAGTACATATAAGTTATATTTTGATTATCCCAATGACTCTACAGATATCCAGCCGTGGTGTCCGTTGTATGATGTATATGCCCATGTGTATGAAGCATCATATGCTTCGATGGTAAGGACTGTTCCTGCAGGAACAGTTCCGAATGAACTGCTGGCTACAGTAGCTCCCAGACGAAGATCCATGTAAATGCTGTCGATAACGGCACGTTCTTCCGTCTGTGCCAGCATCTCATCAGGCGTCTGAATAGGACCGTTGGTTGCAACCTTAGTATATTCGAGCCAGATCCATCCATCGCTGCCTTCGTAATTTATATGACCCCAACCACCCTGAGTTTCAGTAACCGTAACCTCGTAATCAGACGGAACATATGTGATTCTTACGGATTCATTAGTCGGTTGAGAGTACATTGACAGAGACTCACCGTCAGCATAAATCAATACATTGTATGTGGTACCTGTAAATATTTCTTCTGTAGTAGGCTCTTCTGTAGTTGTTTCTTCAACAGTTGTCTCAGCTGTGGTTGTAGGAGCTTCTGTGGTTGTCTCCGGCTCCGTAACAGCCTCTGTAGTTGTCTCTTCTTCTGTAGCTGTTGCAAATAGTGAGCTTCCGAACCAATTATCACCCAGAACCTTATTAACCTGATCCCTAAATATAAACATTGCTAATAGAGCCAGCAGGATAACGATCACAACTATCAAAACAACAATAAGAGCTGTATTTTTCTTCTTTTTATGACCATCGCCATCAGATGTAACCTCGTCAGCCGATGCAATAATACTGTCTATTGCCGCCTTATCCTCGTCAGTCAGGTCATCAGATGAAGCATTATCATCAGATACATCAGATGAATCATCATCGGCAATATCTGCCGCACCAGATGCTGTCTCATCAGACTCATCAGTTTCGGCCTCAGATGTGTTCTCTTCGGTATCTTCCTCTGAGGACTCCTCCTCATCAGCATCAGCAAGCTGTCCCTTGCGTGCATCATAAATATCCATATCCGGTGCAGGAACAGCAGTGTCACTGTCTGAACCGAAGATAGATTCGCCGCCTTTATCGGATAAGCCGGTAGTTGCATCCGTTCCAGTATTTAACTCATCATCGAAATCTGACTCCTCAGGTGAGTTTGACACTGTTTCATCAACATGAGTGATATTGTCATCGGAATACATTTCATCTGAATATCCAGGGGCTTCAGCCTTGAACTGCTCTGATTCGATCCCGGTGATATGCTTTACCTTGCCATTAGAGCTGTCAGTATCAGACTCTGAATAAATAAAGTCTGACATAAAGATCGAAGCCTCCTCAGGCATAAGGATCCGCAGTATATTGGAAAAAGTGGATTCTGCACCCGGTGCCAGATCCTCCGGCTGGTAGTTTTCATAGAAATTGATCAGCAGCCACAGGAAGAACGGAATCGGTTCCATTGAGAAAAGCGGAAGTCCGTTGTCTCCAAGTGTAATAACTGCATTAGTGATATTGCCCAGCGTGCATGCAAGAGTATAATTTACTGCGATCGTACTCATATCAAGCTTGCGGGAAATGCTCTTTAAAGGATAACCCTCGCCCCATAATACAGCACATGCCCTCTGATTATCAGGAAGGCTGTTAAGAACGGCCTCCAGGCAGATGCGCACATGGTCGATGGACATGCTTGCATTCGTATTGATATACTGGTCATAATCCGAAGAAGGGAGGATCTCTCCCAGATTAGCTGCCTCGGCAGGAATCCGTTCGTCAAATGCACCATATTGCTTCAATCTGGCAATGCATGTATTCTTGCAGACTTCATTTGCCCATAATAAGAACTTGGAAGCGTCCTCCAGCGTATTCAAATGGTCGAAAATGAAGATATATGTATCTCTGATAGCTGCGTCAATGTCTGCCTTGTCGCGCAAAAATACCATGGATTCTTTATAAAAAAGCTGGATGGTATTATCGTATATGAATTTAATCGCGCTCTGGCTGCCCTGCTGCGCATCATAAATATTATCAGTGAAATCGATTGTGCCCATAATATCCCCTTGTAGTAATGTGTTTGTAAACAAGATTTTTGGTTATTATATTTAAAAAGGTGACAAAATTCAACACATCATATCAATGAAGATAAGCGATTTTAGAAAATACTAGGCAATTTCATGAATATTTCACATAATAGCAGCGAAAGCATTTGTAATTATATTAGTATTTTTGCTATACTTTGATGCGGAAATGTTGGCTGTATATAGGGAGTCTCTTTTGCCGCAGGCTGTATCAAGGGAAATCATGTGTATCATGCAGCAGACATTGGCATGCAGCAGCGAAGCAACGTTTCCGGAGTAATACGGGAGAGGATGAGGAAACGCGGGGGAGCTGGCGTTTTTGTAAAAATCGAATTTCATGGAAACACCAAAGAAGTCAAGTAAAAAATCCAGAATTGTAACCGGAGCATTCCTGGCATTCAGCCTTGCTGTCGTGGCAGTAATCGCGGTCAGGGAATTTGGCGGTGAGCAGAACAGACATATAGAAAATCCGGATTTTAACGTTTTATATCTGCTATTGGCGGTCGGATGTTTTGTCGTTGCATTAATAACTGAATCGGCTAAATATTCATATATGCTGAAGAAAAGAGGAGTCAAAACCAGAAAGTCACTGGGATTTACTACAGCTGTTATAGGCAAATATTATGACAACCTGACACCTGCGGGAGCCGGAGGTCAGGGCTTCCAGATGTATCATCTGAGCAGTGCAGGCTGTGATGCAGGTACGGCAGGCGGATTGCCTATATTAGGATTTCTGGGTCTTCAATTTGCATTTGTTCTCATTGGAATCGTTACAATGATCTGCGGCACCTCATATCTGGGAGATCTGGTATTCATAAGGGTTACAGCGATAGTCGGACTTGTGTTTTATGCATTTGTACCGGTTTGCATTTTGTTCTTCGCAGTCGCACCTCATATCCTTGAGGCAATAGTCGGATGGGGTACCAGGGTATTGGGCAAGCTGCATATTCTCAAGGATGCTGAAGCTACCAATGCCAAGGCCATAGAATCTCTCAAATCATATACCGATGCATTAGTAACATTTTCCAAGGATAAGAAACAGATGGTAGTGATATTTATATTATCACTTATATACCAGCTGGCATTTATGTGCATGCCGTTCTTTATCCTGAAGTTCTTCGGCGCTGAGATGGGATTTATAGACTGTTTCTGCAGAGTTGTATATATTTATGCAGCAATAGCTATAATATTTACGCCGGGCAATTCAGGAGCAGCAGAGGCTTCATTTTATGCTGTGTTTTCAGTATTATCAGACGGAGAGATATTCTGGGGTATGCTGGTATGGCGAGCCTTATGCTATTACAGCTGGATAGTTCTGGGAGCGATAATTCAGTTCAGGGACAGCATTGCCCAAAAGAAACAGATTGAAGCCGAAAATGATAAACAAAAAATTTCAGACAAATCTGCTTGACAGCATTACTTTTTTGAGATAGAGTAACGCACATCAGAAAACCGTTGAGAAAGAGGAGTAGCTCTTACCTCTTACTTATGAGAGAGCTGCAGATGGTGAGATTGCAGCAAGTAATGTTTGAGTGAATGGACTTTTGAGGGCGACCAGAAATGCATGATTATGCAAAGTATGAGAGACGGGATTTGGCCTCCCGTAATCACAGGTCAGCACATGATGGTGTGCAGTGAGAGGATGCGTGAAGCATCAAGCCGGGTGGCACCGCAGGATTGATAATACCTGTCCCGACAACATATACTTATTTTGAGTGTATGTTGCCGGGACTTTTTGTTTGTTATAAAAATTTCGCTTACATACATGCGAGTGATAATACAAACATAACATTATGCGGCACATTAACAATGTATAAAGGTCTGATGTCAATAGTGACGAAGGAGAGAGGATTTTAATCGGCGAACTTCGAAACGAAATAATTGATGACAGGACTTTTGAATAAATACCCCAATTTTAATAGTGAAAGGAATTGTACTATGAAATCATTTATTAAGAAAACCACAGCCGTAACATTATCAGCAATGCTTGCAGCATCAATGACAGCATTTGCAGCACCGGAAGAGACAGGTACAGTTTATAAGGTAGGTATCTGCAATTATGTAAGTGATGCTTCACTTGATCAGATCGTTGAAAATATCGAGACCCGTCTTGCTGAATTAGGAGAGGAATTAGGAGTTACATTTGAAATTTCAGAAGATAACTGCCAGGCTGATTCAAGTGTTATGAATCAGATCATCTCTAACTTCATAGCAGATGATGTTGATCTGATGATCGGTGTAGCAACTCCTGTTGCAATGGCTATGCAGGCAGCTACAGAGGATAATCAGATTCCTGTAGTATTCGCAGCTGTATCAGATCCTGTATCAGTTGAATTGGTTGATTCTCTTGAAACTCCGGGCTCAAATGTAACCGGATCATCTGATAACCTGGATACAACAGCGGTTATGAATCTTATATTTGCAGCTGATCCTGAGGCAGATCAGATTGCGCTTCTTTATGATATAGGTCAGGATTCAAGTGCAACACCTATTGCAGCTGCTAAAGCATATTTAGATGAGAAGGGTGTAAGCTATAAGGAATATACAGGAACAACAGTTGCAGAAGTAGAGCTGGCAGTTCAGTCTATCATTGCTGACGGAATGGATGCTGTATTTACACCAACTGACAATACAATCATGACAGCTGAGCTTTCAATTTATGAAGAACTGGCAGAGGCAGGCATTGCGCACTACACAGGCGCTGACTCATTTGCACTTAACGGAGCATTTGTAGGATATGGTGTTGATTATGCAGAGCTGGGCGTAGAAACAGCGGACATGGTTAAGGAAATCCTTGTTGACGGCAAGAATCCGGCTGAGACACCTGTAATCACATTTGACAATGGTACAGCGACAGTTAATACAGAAACATGCGAGGCTCTTGGATATAACTTTGATGAGATATCAAAGGCATTCGAGCCATACTGCCTGAAGATCCAGACAATCACAACAGCTGAGAGCTTCAGCGACGTTGCTGAATAATAAACTTCTTGTCTGATACGGATTCAGATGAAATGGCTGCTCCGGTCTGATAATGATAGGATTGCATATAGTCTATACTGACAAGGCATATATGAAGTCAGGCATTCCTATATATGACTCGGACAGCAAATGAAATTGAAATATTAATATATGACCCGGGCTGCATGGCAGCCCGGGCCGAGGTATGATTTATGAGCGTGATATTACCACTTTTACAAACTGCATTAGAACTGGGACTTACCGGTGGATTAACTGTATTGGCATTGTTTCTGAGCTACTCCATGCTTAACGTATGCGACCTGTCAACTGACGGATGCTTTACGCTGGGCGCAGTAGTAGGAGCAGTAGTTGCCATATCAGGACACCCGTATCTGTCTATTGCAGCAGCTGTAGGCGCGGGCATTGTATCGGGATTTATAACTGCATTTCTCCAGACTAAGATGGGAATAGACAGTCTGCTGGCGGGCATTATAGTTAATACAGGTCTGTATTCTATAAATATTGCAATTATGGGAGGCTCATCCCTTCTTAATATGAATAAAACAGATACTGTATTTTCCAAGATGAAGTCACTTCTTGAGAATACATTTTTGAAGAGTCAGTACAAGCTGGTGGTGATATTATTATTTGTTATTCTGGTTGTAGTAATATTGACACTCTTCCTTAAGACTCGGTTAGGACTTGCCATCAGAGCAACAGGCAATAATCCTGCTATGGTTAAGTCTTCGTCTATCAATCCTGTATTTACAACAACGGTGGGACTGTGCGTTGCCAATGCATTTACGGGACTGTCCGGATGCCTCATGGCACAGGCTCAGAAGTCTGTTGACATTAATATAGGAACAGGTATGGTAACGATTGCGCTGGCCTCGCTTCTTATAGGACGCACATTCTTCGGCAAGAGAAAGATCCCGGTTCAGATAATCGGTGCTGTAATAGGCGCATTTGTTTTCCGATTAATATATACTATCGCCCTCAGACTTAATATGCCGGCATATATGCTGAGACTGGTTTCTTCGATAATCGTTATTTTGGCAATATTCCTTCCTTATCTAAAAACAAAATATCCGACATTGAGACGCAAGTTGGGACTTAAGTCCGGCAGAAAGGGCGGTGCAAGGTAATGCTGAAGATAAAGGATATATCAGTAACATTTAATCCGGGGACCATTAATGCCAAGAATGCTTTGAAAAAGCTGTCATTAGATGTAAAAGCCGGAGATTTCATAACCATAATAGGTGCAAATGGTGCCGGCAAATCTACGCTCTTCAATGCGATCGGAGGTTCATTTTTTACGGACGAAGGCTCAATTGAGCTGGATGGCCAGGATATTACCATGATGCCGGAACATAAACGTGCCAAAATGATCGGAAGATTATTCCAGGATCCTATGCTGGGAACAGCACCTGATCTGAGCATTATGGACAACATGGCCCTGTCGGCAGGCAAGGGAGGCTGGCTGTCCATACTATCTAATAAGGAAAAGAAGGATTTCAGAGACAGAGTATCGGTACTGGGTATGGGATTAGAAGATCGTATGAGCCAGCCGGTAAGACTTCTGTCAGGAGGACAGAGACAGGCATTAACACTTCTTATGGCGACCTATCATCCGCCTAAGCTGCTGCTGCTTGATGAGCACACGGCAGCCCTGGATCCGGGTACAGCAGAGAAGGTGCTTAATATTACGCAGAGTGTAATATCTGAGAATAATCTCACATGTTTGATGATAACCCATAACATGCAAAATGCTCTGGATCTGGGTAACAGAACGATCATGATGAATCAGGGCAATATAATATATGATGTAAGAGACGAAGAAAGAGCCGGACTTACAGTCAATGATCTGTTGGACAGATTCAAGACCAAGGTGGGAGAAGCACTGGATAATGACAGGATACTTCTGTCGGAATAGCAATCAACGAAGAATGCAAATGGAAGCTGCCGCGCGTTGGGACGGCGCAGCCACTGCGAGAAATCAATCAGCGTAGGCGATTTCGAGCAGTGGTCTGCACGCCGAGGTTCCCAGCGCGTGAGTAGTTTCAGCTTTCATTTGGATAGCGATGCGAATGCTACTTTATATGCTTCAATACAGGAGCAGACTACTGGCTTGACAGTCTGTAATACGATATATATAATACAGCTACTTAACGGGCGGTATGATTGTACCGCAGAAAGGGAGGAATTATATATGGGAATTATTGGTTTAGCATTAGGAATAATTGGTCTTGTCGGAAGCATTGTTTATCCGGTTGTATCAGCAGGTAAATTCGTAAGTCCTTCACTTGTACTGATGATCGTATTCTTGGTATTGGCTATTGCCGGTATTGTTATTTCAGCTATAGCAATGAAGAAACGCCTGAAGAGAGGTGCAGGAATTGCGGGATTGGTAGTTTCTATCATAGGTGTTATAGTGGGACTTGTTCTTACATTGGCATGCGTTGGATTAAACGCGGTAAGTCATGCTGTAACAGAGATGATGACAGATCCGGAATTTAAGAGTCAGTATGAGAGCTTGATCAACGATGCTGCAGAGGACGAGGAAGTTTCGAGCTTTTTAGAGGAACTTACAGGCGCAGCAGATATTCAGGAAGCACAGTCGATCCTTAATTCTGCCATTGAGCAGGCAAATGCCGGAGAAACTACTGCAGAGACAACAACTGCAGCAGAAACTACTACAGAGGCAGAAGCTAATTAGAAACCAGGGTGGATAAAATGGGAATAGCAGGATTTATTTTAGGTATTATTTCATGTTGTTTTGGAGCATTTCTGACATTTAAGTGGATAGGTCTGATCATTGGTATTGTTGGCCTTATCCTTGCAGCAATTGCTCTTAAAGAAGAAAAAAATGGCATTAACACAGCCGGTTTCGTATTATCAATAATCGGTATAGGTCTGTGTGTTGTATTATGGATAGCATGCGCTGCATGTGCAGCATGTGCAATGTCAAATGCTGTCATTTATTAATGTATTTGGCCTGACCATACCTATGTATGGTCTTATGATGGCCGTAGGATTTATAGGCGGAAGCTGTATTGCATATATACGTGCCCGTCGTATAGGATTGATCGGTGAGAATCTGATTATAATTTTGGCCTGCGCCCTGGGATGTGCAATCCTGGGCGGAGGCTTGCTTTATGTCCTGGTTACATATACTCCGGATCAGATAATTGCTTTGATCAAGGCAGGGAATTGGAACGCGTTAACCGGCATAGTATTCTACGGTGCGTTGATCGGCGGAACATTGGGAGCGCTTCTGGGAAGCGTTATAGCCAGAGACGATATCAGAAATTACCTGGATGTGGTAGTTCCGATTGTCTCGCTGGGTCATGCATTTGGCAGGATCGGGTGCTTCTGCGCCGGATGCTGTTACGGCAGACCTACAAATAGTGCGATAGGAGTAATATACACACAAGCAGTAGGAGGTGCGCCGCCGGGAATCAGGCTGCTTCCGGTGCAGTTATTCGAGGCCGGTGCAGATATAATAATTTTCTTGATTCTGATATCGGTATCTGCTAAAACAAAATCCAGATATCTGACAACATGCTTATATTGTATATTATATGGCATAGCCAGATTTGTTCTGGAATTTTACAGATATGACAGTATCAGAGGAATGGCAGCAGGACTATCCACATCACAATGGATAAGCATTGTGCTCGTGGCAGGCGGAGTCATTGGTCTGGTGATGATCTGTATAAAAAGTTCCGGACAGAGGATGCACAGCTGACGGTATTTATCCGAAGAGATATTCATATGGACATAAACTCTATAATCGGGATTTGGCCATGCATCCTGAAAATAACTATAATAAATTGTATATATGGCCGCCATGAAAATACCGTTGATAGAAACAAAAGGCAATATGCAGGCGGTCTGTGAGTTAGGACTAGTAGTAATGAAAAAAATGACGATCAACAGTGAATTATTAGAATTTATCAGAAAATCTGCAAGCATGTATCATACAGTTGAGACTGCGTCAAAATACTTAAATCAGGCAGGATTTACAGAACTTAAGGAAGGCCTGACCTGGGATGTGCATAATGGCGGGAAATATTATGTTAAGAGAAACAACTCAAGCATAATTGCATTTGCGATTCCTTCAAAATGCGACAAGACATACTTTAAGATAATCGCATCTCATTCGGATTCACCTACATTTGCGATCAAGGATATAGCACAGTTGAGCGGACCGGAAGGGTATATAAGGCTTAACGTTGAGGCATACGGCGGTATGATTGATTATACCTGGCTGGACAGACCGCTGGGAATTGCGGGCCGTGTGATGGTTAGGACAGACCGCGGCATAGAGAGCCGCCTTATAAATATTGATAAAGATATCCTGATCATCCCGAGTCAGTGTATACATTTTAATAGGGATGTTAATAAAGGCATGGAATTTAACAGGCAGGCGGATCTGTGTCCTGTATTTACCGCCGGAGATATGTCTAAGGAAGATTTTGATAAAATGATAGCTCATGCAGCAGGGGCAAATGCTGCGGACATAATGGGAAGAAATATCTTTCTTGTAAACCACCAGCAGGGCGTTGTATGGGGAGCAGCAGATGAATTTATATCCTCTCCTAAGCTGGACGACCTTCAGTGTGCATTTACATCACTTAAGGCATTTATTGCGGCAAATGGATGCGTCAGGATCAATGAAGCTGCAACAATTGAAACAGCTAAGTCAGGAAGCGAGTCACTGCAAAGTAATGACTGCAGGAGTATAGGCGGGGCGCATCAGGGAATAAATGTATATGCATGCTTTGATAATGAGGAGGTTGGTTCCGGTACTAAGCAGGGAGCATTGTCTACATTTTTGGCTGACACTCTAAAACGTATAATAATGAATCTGGGACTGTCACAGGAGGACTACTATGCGGCCGTGGCCGATTCATTTATGATAAGTGCAGACAATGCGCATGCGCTGCATCCTAATCATCCGGAGAAGACAGACGAGTGCAACAGACCGCTCTTAAATCACGGCATTGTTATTAAAGAAAATGCGGCGCAAAAGTATGTAACTGATGCATTTTCAAGAAGTATATTTAAGAGTATCTGCGAGAAAGCAGCTGTGCCATATCAATCATTTGCCAATAAAAGTAATGTGGCAGGGGGCTCAACTCTGGGTAACTTGTCTAATACCCAGGTCAGTATGCATGCTGTGGATATAGGTCTGGCACAGCTGGCAATGCATAGCTCATATGAGACAGCCGGTGCTAGGGACAGCGAGTATGCTGTGAGGGCATTTGAGACCTTCTATGAATCTGAAATAATTATAGACGGTGCTGACAGATGCCAGGTGCTGTAAGGCAAGTAACGGATATTGATTGTTTTGTAACATCTGCTGCGAGGTTTCTGGCATGATCAATAACTTGGCATAGATGTTTAAGACATTGGTATCAGCAGTCTGACTAAATATTCGTATATAGTACCCTCGGATGGCGGACATCCGGGGATGTTTTTTTCGAAGGAATGTGTGCAGGCCCCTATTCCTACGTAATTAATGCAATCCTGGCTGCATCCTTCAGAATGATGGACATAGGAAGAAGTATTCTTCGACTGATTATCATGTGCGTGGCTTACTGCAGTATCAGCGCCGCGATATCCCTGCCCTATGCAGAATCTTATATTCAATTCATCTGTAAGTCGACTGAGCTTGCCTTCAGCTCTTAATCTGTCCAATGCGGACATGAGATAACTGTAACATGCACTGCAGGAATCGACCTCTTCAACGGCATAGTTGAGAGATACGATGCGGTGTGTATCGGAATTTTCAGCAGAATCTATATATTGATTTTCTGTTTTTTCATATTTTAAGGAGTCGCAGCCTCCGGGGATAGTTATCATTTGCAATGAATTTAAATCCGACGAGCCTACGCCCAGCTCAGCGGCGAGAGTGATATAACGGACATCACTGGTGTCATATCCCAGAACACGGCATACATATGAGTCTGTAAGCACCGGATCTACAGACGCCATAATGCAGTTTCTTACAAGCGGATTGCCGCCGTCCTCAATATTCGGGTCGCCGCAAATGTGGTCGATAACAATAAAGTCCTGATGTATATATGTATTTAAATGCGCAATAGGCTTGTGAAGCCCCATGGAATGAAAGTGCCTTTTCTCGGAGTTAGGGATCAATCCCTTCATATTCTTAAGTGCACAGGTTACATGAGTCTGACAGTGCCCTTTGAGGACCGGGACGTTGATGAGGTAGTCGATATCCTTGAGCTTGCTGCAGATGTTAAGCTCTAATCCGCTGCAGTCTGCTGCGAAGAAGGAATCCTTCTGCGTATCGAATAACGGAACATCATATTGCTGAGACAGCTTATTGTATCCGCAATATTCAAATGCTTCAGCGGTTTTATCACCAACCCAGGAGCCTTCAAGAATAGTTATATCTGTAAATCCCTGCAGTTTCAGGTATTCGATTATGCCGGCAACTACCTCGGGATGAGTGGTTGCTCCGAAGCTGGCAGGTGTGGGACTGACCAAGTTGGGTTTGATCCCGATTCTAATATTGCTGAAGTCAGTATTATCAGGTCTTGCCAAATTTTGAGATACGCTGTCGTAATATGCGCCTGGAATATTGCATATATCAGGGCTTGCAGAATTATGTGAGTCTTTCTCAGAATATGTTTTATGAACATTGTATGCGTCATGGCATGAGGCAGCTGCCGACTGGTCTTCAGACAGAGCTGAATGTATGTGACGGCATTTGCCCATGATATGAGCACGCAAGTCACACTCTGTAAGCAGCTTAATGGTCATTTCCTTATAATCAGTTCCATATATACGATATATTTCGTTCCTGTTCATATAAATTCCTTATTGTATATGCTGTAGTGAGATAAAAACTTGAAATCACCCGGCGATTATATCATAATGTTACAGATACAGCAGAAAAACTTTGGTGAGCTGCGGTTTGCTGACACAAATGTAAACATAGATTGTGCCGTTAGCAGTGGCGTGCAGCCCACTGTTGGAAATCGTCTGCGCTGACAGATTTCTTACAGTGACTGCGCCGTCCCAGCACAAAGCAAAGCTGTCATTGGGGAATATAACCATATGAAGTTTTCAGAATATGGTTTTATCACAAATATTACATGAGGAGCTGTGAATATGGATCTTACAAATATTGGAAATTCGCTGATAGAAACGCTGACAAGTAAGAATAACGGCAAGGAGTCATTCGGAGATTATATTACATCGTCTCAGTTTGTCATAACACTTATAATAATAGCAGTAGCGATAGGCTTGTGGATAGCGTTATCGAAGGCGTCGAGGTTTTATGAGAAGAAGGTAATAGCAAATGATCCTAATGCCAAGCATGCGTCTCAGAGAAAAACAATAACTCATGTGCTTACGAGTATATTTAAGGCTTTGATCATATTGGGCATGATCATAGGCGTACTTCAGAGCAACGGATTTAATGTAACTTCGCTTGTGGCCAGTGTCGGCATAGTAACGGCTGTAGTCGGTCTTGCATTGCAGGACGCTATCAAGGATGTGATATGCGGACTGTATATATTGTCAGACCATTATTTCGGCGTGGGGGATGTAATCAGATATAATAATATTGAAGGCGAGGTTCAGAAGATGAGCCTGCGCTCCACGCGTGTTCAGGATACTGACACTGGCAATATTGTAACCATATCCAACAGAAATTTCTCTGAGGCAACCAAGGTTTCAAATATGTGGGATATAGACATTGGCCTATCCTATGATGAGGATGTGGCTGAGATCCACGCACTGCTTGGCTCCATTTGCGAGCAGATAGATGCGATTGATGGCATTGATGAGTGCATATACAAGGGCACTAACGCATTTGACAAATCAGCTGTTATTTATAAGATAAGGTGCTTCACTTCACCGAGACGCAAATATGATATGCGAAGGGCAGCGATTAAGGT
Organism: Bacteroidaceae bacterium; assembly: GCA_963589005.1. GTDB lineage: Bacteria > Bacillota > Clostridia > Lachnospirales > Lachnospiraceae > RGIG5612. The sequence goes on from CAVAJR010000005.1 coordinate 82,958, forward strand.
TATCCAGGAACGACTGGATCAGGCTGGAATCAAGATGCCATACGAGCACATGAATGTTATAGTCTCCAGAGAAGAATCTGGTAAATGATAAATATGTCAAAAACAGACTATGATATGTTACAAAAATGAGCAAATAGAACAAATTTGACATTAAACATTGTTTTTTAATAATGAATAATGGTAAAATGTTACAAAGGTGTGGTCAGAGATAGACTGCCTTTTAGAACTAATATTAAAGTCCCGCTTGGGACTTTTACAAATGTTAAGGAGATGGATTAGAATGAAAACAATTTATTCAGAGGCACATCCGGGTAAGGTTGTGTTAGCAGAAAAAGAAATCGGACATCCGGGTCCTGGCGAGGTACTTATCAAGGCTAAATATAGCGCAATGAGCCCGGGAACAGAGTGTGGACTGCTTCATGAAGCAATCGTTCCGCTGCCGACAAATATCGGCTATGCTATGGCTGGTGAAATCATTGAAGTCGGCGAAGGTGTTGATGAATTCAAGGTTGGAGATCATGTAGTATCAACAATTGAGCATGCTCAGTACATCATCACATCAGAATTAAACTGCACACTGTGTCCGGAAGGCGTTGACCTCAAGCAGGCAGCATTCTGGAACCTGGGACATACAGGTATGTATGCACTTCGTCGCTCACAGCTTCAGATGGGCGAGGCTTGCATCGTTATGGGTGAAGGCTTCGTTGGTGCCGTTACAGCTCAGTTAGCTAAGATCGCAGGTGCATGTCCTGTTATCCTTACAGGTCATCATGATGAAAAGCTTAATGCTTCTAAGGAAATGGGCGTTGACTATGTAGTAAATACTAAGACAGATCCGGAAGGACTTGAGAAGCTTCTTGCTGAATTAGGTTTACTTGAAAATGGCGTTCCTGTAATCTTCGAGGCTACAGGCAACAGAGCAGCACTTCTTCAGGCTTGCAACCTCGTATCAGAAAGAGGACGTGTAATCATGATCTCACAGGCTCACGGCGAGGATCTTCCTCCGATCGATGATCCAATCATGCAGAAGGGTGCCAGCCTCATTGGTACATATGTTAACTCTAAGCCATATAAGCTTAAGAGAGCAGATCTTCTGATCACAGGTACATGGCCACCGGTAATGGGTGCTAAGTTAAACCCATACAAGAACTGCGACGTTTGGACATCAGACGAGGACATCAAGGTTTACCTGAACATGATCAAGTATGGCAGACTCAATGTTACTCCGCTTATCAGCCATGAGTTCACATATGAGCAGATTCCGGAAGCATATGACAAATATGTATTCCCACATCCAAGCAAGGAGATCACAGGCGGTCTTATTTGCTGGTAGAATAAACTATACTCGCAGATATAAGCAACGAAGAGCAAATAAAAAAGAGTTTCCACGGATGGAAACTCTTTTTTGACTCTTTTTTCTTTTTTGACCAGTTATTCAACATTATTTATTTACTGTGTTTTCTGCCAGAGAATAGGAGACAATATTGCTCCAGTCCCGACGAAGAGACATTTCAAATGTCAGATCTGTATTATTGATGCCAGGCGTGTTTATGAGACCATCAAGATTGATCAGATCAGGGAATTAAATGCATATGCTGATAAAAAGATGGCTGAACGATTTGCAGGAAGATAATGGCTGTCAGCTGCCTAATATAGTCACAATCTTACCGCTCTTGCGATATTCATTCAGATCTATCAGTCTCTGGTTTTCAGAACCGCGGAATTTTAGCCACAGGTTTTTCTTAGCCAATACAAATGGTCCGTCTACGAGTATGTCTATCGACGCAAGCAGGTCGTCAGTATATTCGGTATATTTTCTGCCTCCCGGAAGCAGGTCTTCCAGCAGGTATCCTGTAAATGCCCATACATTCTTACCGGGACATTCTGCCTTGAACCTGTTCATAAAAGGTGCTAATACAGCCTGATTTTCTTCTTCAAAAGGATCTCCGCCCAGCAAGGTCAGTCCTGCTACATAATCATATTGCATGCTTTCAATAATCAGGTTTTCTTCCTTATCGGTAAATGGCGCGCCATTATCGAAGTTCCAGGTCTCCGGTTGGAAGCACCCCTCACAATGATTTCTGCAGCCGGATACAAACAGAGTAGTTCTGACTCCTGTACCATTAGCGATGTCATAATATTTTATCTCTGAATAGTTCATAACTGTTTAAGTCCTCTGTTCCTTTCTTTCATTATAATAGCTGTCTATATATGGGCTGTCAAAGCCTTATAAATTGCATTGAGCATCAACTTGCCGCTGATACATAAAGAAAAGAGACGTGCGATTTACACGCCTCTTGCTTTTGATATTATAGTGTAATTTAACAACATTTTAATATATCATTTCTAATTTTCAAATGTCTGTTGACATAATAGTTCCGCTTTGAATTGCTATATTTAGCTTTAAATTACAACTTTACAATAGTGTTTATCCGGATTACAGATGCAGAACCCTGTCCCTGATCTCCTGGGTACGTCCTTGATTCCAGAACTGAGTTCCGATATATCCGCAGGTACGACGGGCTACATTCATCTTGTCTTGATCGGTGTTGCCGCAATTCGGACATTTCCATATGAGCTTGCCGTTGTCTTCCTGAATCTCGATCTCGCCATCCCAGCCGCATACCTGACAGTAATCGCTCTTGGTGTTAAGTTCAGCATAAATGATATTATCATAGATAAACTTCATTACTGCCAGAACAGCATCGATATTATCCTTCATGTCAGGAACCTCGACATAACTTATGGCGCCGCCAGGTGACAGAGCCTGGAACTGAGACTCGAACTTCAGCTTGTCGAAGGCATTGATGTTCTCCTTAACATGGACATGATAGCTGTTGGTAATATAGCCCTTATCAGTAATGCCGTCGATTATGCCGAATCTGTGCTGCAGGCACTTGGCGAACTTATAGGTTGTTGACTCCAACGGAGTGCCGTAGAGGGAGTAGTCGATATTTTCGGCCTTCTTCCATTCTGCACATTTGTCATTCATCTTCTGCATTATGCTGAGGGCAAATGGCGTGGCATCAGGGTTAGTATGACTCTTGCCAGTCATATATTTGACACATTCATATAATCCTGCATATCCCAGAGACAGAGTAGAGTAGCCATTATATAAGAGCTTGTCTATAACCTCACCCTTCTTAAGTCTGGCCAGAGCACCGTATTGCCATAGGATCGGCGCAACATCTGACGGAGTTCCCAACAGACGCTCATGTCTGCAGCGCAGGGCTTTGTGGCATAATTCCAGTCGATTTTCAAATATTTCCCAGAACTTCTCAAATCTGCCGCCTGATGACAGGGCAACATCCGGAAGATTGATGGTTACAACACCCTGGTTGAAACGACCGTAATATTTGTGCTTGCCCGGCTCGTAGTTAAGAGCATTTGCAACATTGCCGATACCTGCATCAGTGAATCTGTCCGGAGTAAGGAATGATCGGCATCCCATACATACATATACATCGCCCTTCAGTTCTATCATCTTCTTCTCGGAGATGTAGTCAGGGACCATGCGGCGGGCTGTGCATCTTGCAGCCAGCTTGGTGAGCTCCCAGAATCTGGAACCTTCTGTGATATTGTCCTCTTCGAGCACGTAGATCAGCTTAGGGAAAGCAGGCGTTACCCATACGCCGGTTTCATTCTTAACACCCTGCAGACGCTGCGAGAGCATCTCTTCTATAATGAGGGCGAGATCCTTCTTCTCCTGTTCATTGCGAGCTTCATTCAGATACATGAATATTGTAATGAAAGGCGCCTGACCATTGGTTGTAAGCAATGTTACTACCTGATACTGGATAGTCTGGACACCGCGCTTGATCTCGTCACGGAGACGAGTTTCTACGAGCTCGGAGATCTGTTCAGCATCAAGCTCAACTCCTATAGTTTCCATTTCAGCATAAACAGCCTTCTTGATCTTCTGGCGGCTTACATCTACAAAAGGTGCAAGGTGAGTCAGTGTAATAGACTGACCGCCATATTGATTAGAGGCAACCTGTGCGATAATCTGAGTAGCAATGTTGCATGCTGTTGAAAAACTATGAGGACGCTCAATCAGTGTGCCTGTAATAACAGTTCCGTTCTGAAGCATATCATCAAGATTAACGAGGTCACAGTTATGCATATGCTGAGCAAAATAGTCAGCATCATGAAAATGTATGATGCCTTCACGGTGAGCCTCCACTATATCTTGTGGCAATAAAATACGTTCGGTAAGATCCTTGGAAACCTCTCCGGCCATATAGTCACGCTGAGTAGAATTGACAATAGGATTCTTGTTGGAATTTTCCTGCTTGGCCTCTTCGTTGCTGCAATCTATAAGTGATAAAATCTTGTCGTCAGTGGTATTGGATTTGCGGACAAGAGAACGTGTGTAACGATAAGTGATATAGTTCTTGGACACCTCATATGCACCATGTGCCATGATCTGATATTCAACCATATCCTGTATCTCTTCCACGGAAGGGGCGCGATTCATTTTCATGCAGGAGAATTCAACACTCTCAGTGATGCGCTTGATCTGAAGATCAGTCATACGGGCATCTTCCGGTACGCTGTTGTTGGCTTTGGAAAGTGCAATCTGTATCTTTGTTACGTCAAAAGGTACTTCTGCACCATTTCTTTTTATAACGTTCATGTGTATATAACCTCCCTTAAACACATCGCAACGACACAATATGTTGTATCGCAGGTAAAAAGTATCACACTATATATTGTTAGTCAACAGGATAATTCTAAAATAAGTGTTAAGAAACTCGTAGTGCAAATCCACTAAAAAGAAGGAATTTATTTAAGCTTTTGAATGCAAATGCCTGAAAAACAGGAAGTTTGCAGAAAACCCTTGACAGAAATGACGGTTATCGCTGTACGAACAGAGGTACACCGCAATCTATGGATAAAAAAAATACATCATGCTATAATGAACGGCGGTGAAAATTGAAAAAGGGAAAAGGAGAATATTTCATGAGAGGACTGTACTCTTCCAAGACTGAGATAAGACATAGCATATTTACAGAGATAGCCAGAATGGCATATGAAGGGGACGACCCAAGCAAGCTTGAGGATCTGCCTTATAAGATCATTCCGGGAGAAATATCTGAATACAGAAACGATATATTTATAGAAAGAGCTGTAGTAGGCGAAAGACTCAGGGTGGCCATGGGTATGTCTCTGAGACCGATCACGGAGCACGCACCTATTTCTAAGGGCGTAGAAGCTTCTATTATAGAAGAAAAATATTATGAACCGCCTCTTATTAATGTTATAAAATTTGCCTGCAATGCCTGTCCGGAGAAGAGGGTATTCGTAACCGAGGGCTGCCAGGGCTGCATAGAACATCCATGTACGGAAGTATGTCCGAAGAAGGCAATCCACCGCCGTGCAGGCAACAGGTCATGGATTGATGAGGATTCATGCATAAAGTGCGGCAAATGCATTGACGCATGTCCTTATAATGCAATCATCAAGCAGGAACGTCCATGTACTAAGGCCTGTGGTATGGATGCCATCAAATCAGACGAATATGGCAGGGCTGATATAGACCAGGATAAATGCGTATCCTGCGGAATGTGCCTCGTAAGTTGTCCTTTCTGTGCCATTGTCGACAAGGGTCAGATATATCAGACCATCATGGCCATTAAGAGCGATACGCCTGTTATAGCATTGCTTGCCCCTGCAATCGCAGGCCAGTTCAGAGGTATGAAGAATAACAAGATAAGATCTGCATTTCAGGCATTGGGATTTACAGATGTAAGAGAAGTAGCCGTTGGTGCGGACTTATGTACTATTCAAGAGGCTAAGGACTTCCTGGAGGAGGTTCCGGAGAAGCTGCCGTTTATGGCAACATCTTGCTGCCCGTCCTGGTCAGTAATGGCCAAGAAACTCTTCCCTGAACAGGCAAAATGTATCTCTATGGCGCTTACGCCTATGGTCCTGTCAGCCAGACTCATTAAGGAAAGCATTCCGGACTGCAAGATCGTATTCGTAGGTCCGTGTGCATCTAAGAAGCTTGAGGCCAGCAGGCGAAGTATAAGAAGCTACGTGGACTTCGTATTAACATTTGAGGAAGTCGGCGGCATGATGGAAGCCAAGCAGATCGACTGGGATGCACTTCCGGATGATGGTCTTATGACCGGACCAAGTTCGGACGGAAGAGGATTTGCCCAGAGCGGCGGCGTTGCAAATGCCGTAGCCAAGGCTATCAAGAGACTGGCACCGGACAGAGAATTCAAGGTTGTTAAGGCAGAAGGCCTCAGAGAATGTAAGAAGATGATGCAGCTGGCTAAGGCTGGCAAATACAATGGATACCTGCTTGAAGGCATGGCTTGCCCGGGCGGATGTATCGCCGGAGCAGGCACATTGGAGCCGGTTAAGAAATCAGAGGCAGCATTAGCGAAGATGATGAGCGAGGCAGACTTTGAAGAATGCCTCGATACACAGTACGAGACGCGACTGCCAGGGATTGAAAACTTGTAACTATTCAGAGCCAGGTAAATTTACAATAAAGCAGTGAGCCATGCTTGCATGAGCGAGATGCTTTTTGTAAATTTATCTGGCGAGATATCCGCATGAGCAAAAGAAAAGCTGCGAAGCAGCGATTTTGCGAATGCGGATATCAGCATCCGCAGGATGCAGAATAGTTACAGCAAAAGAAACAGCAAAAGAAAAGCTGCGCAGCAGCGGTTTTGCGAATGCAGATAAGCGCATCCGCAGGATGCTGAATAGTCATAATGATGTTGAATACAGATAGATATCAGGAGGAATAATAATGTTAACCGCAGGAATAAAGAATATTAAAACTGATGTTGTTACTGAGAAAAACAGCGCCAAGACCATGGGAAGCGGACTTTTGGATGTCTATGCTACACCATCCATGGTTGCCTTAATGGAAGGCTGCTGCCATGAGAGCGTTACATCAGAGCTGGAAGAAGGCTGGGGCTCAGTAGGAACTTCATTGAACATCAAGCACGTATCTGCCACTCCGATGGGTATGGAAGTAAGATGCGAGAGTGAACTGGTGAAGGTAGATGGCAGAGCATTAACATTTGAGGTTAAAGCTTATGATGAAAAAGGACTCATAGGTGAGGGCGTTCATGAAAGATTTCTGATTCAGAACGATAAATTCATGAGCAAGACTCAGGCTAAGCTTCAGTAATAAAATACAGTAGATAAAATTGGTTTGAGTGATATGTTACTCAAACCAATTTTTAAAATGATAGAAAATTTATTCTTATTACACTAAACGAACCGTGGGTGAACACATTTCGGTGAGTGATATGGCTTCGTGATGATCAAAAATGAGTGCAGACAGCGCTCATATGAACGGAGGATATGCCACAAGTGACCACGCTCGGTGAGAGAATTTTTAAACAGATTTTAAATTTATAAAGGGAGAAAAATAATATGCCGTGTACAACATTACTTGCAGGTAAGAATGCAACTTATGATGGATCAACATTGATGGCGAGAAATGAAGATGCCTATTCAGGACATTTTTCTGCCAAGAAATTTATAGTAGTTAATCCTTCGGATCAGCCGAAATTATATAAAGCAGTAAATTCTAAAGTAGAGATCCCACTTCCTGATGCTCCTATGAGATATACAGCGATGCCTAATGCACTGCCGGATGAAGGCGGAATCTGGGGTGAGGCAGGAATTAATGATTGCAATGTAGCAATGACTGCAACAGAAACCATTACATCTAACCCACGCGTGCTGGGAGCGGATCCGCTTGTTGAGGCGGGAATCGGCGAGGAAGATCTGCTTACCATAGTGCTTCCGTATATTCATTCAGCCAGAGAGGGCGTTATACGCCTGGGCAGTCTATTAGAACAATACGGTACATATGAGATGAACGGCATAGGATTTCAGGATACCGACGAGATATGGTGGCTGGAAACTATCGGCGGACACCATTGGATTGCCAAGAGAGTTCCGGACGATTCATATGTGGTAATGCCTAATCAGCAGGGCATAGATTTCTTCGATTTTGCAGATGCATTTGCTGAGCAGAAAAATCATATGTGCTCAGCGGATATGGTTGAGTTTATCACAGACAATCATCTGGATCTTACGGTCTATGATGAGGGATGTGAGGTGGATCTGTGCGAGGAGACTATGTTCGACATGAGGGCTGCGCTGGGAAGCCACAGCGACTCAGATCATGTATATAACACACCTAGGGCCTGGTATATGTTGAAATGTCTGAATTCTAACACCTGCTGTTGGGAAGGCGAGGGAGCGGACTTCACGCCGGAATCTGATGACCTCCCGTGGAGCATGGTGCCGGAGCACAGACTTACGATAGAAGATTTTAAGTATATCCTGTCGTCTTATTATCAAGGAACGGAGTACAATCCGTACAGCCATTCGACTGATTCACCAAAGCAAGGCAAATATCGTGTGATCGGCATCAACAGAAACAACTTCCTGTCAGTTACACAGCTGCGCCCGTACATGCCGGAGCAAATAAGGGGCATACAGTGGATTGCTGAGGGCTCTAATCCGTTTAATACGATCATTCCGTTTTATACAAATATAAGAACGACTCCGGAATATCTGGCTAATACGCAGGCAACGCCTACTACAGAGAACTTCTATTGGACTAATCGTATCATCGGTGCTCTGGCAGATGCACATTATGGCAATGCCATCATGCATGTAGAACGCTACCAGCTGAAGACCGTAGCAACTGCTTATAATATGCTGAAAGAAGCAGATAAAAATATGAAGGGACTGCTTGATGCTTCATCGGATGCCGTGCAGACTTCGACTGAAGACATTCAGGCACAGCTGGAGGAGTACAACCAGAAGATGGCAGATATGCTTAAGGATAAGACCTATGACCTGCTTAATAACGTGCTGTTTACAGCCAGCAACGAGATGAAGAATGCGTTCTCAAGGTCGGACTCGTAAGATCTGGGGCAAATTATCAAAATCGCCGTATAGCAGATACTATGCGGCGATGTACATAAATATTAGAACAGTTCCGCCATGTATAGCGGCAGATGAAAAATTTCATCTTTTTCTATGTGATTATTGCGGCTTTTATTGCCGGAATGGGGATAATGTTTCAGGTTGTAACTTCAAATGCACGAAAAAGCAACTTAGATAAGCCCGATATTGCACGAAAAAGCGACTTCAAAACTTAATTTAATTCAACTGAATATCTTTTGCATATGAGTAAGATATTATCTCGCCTTGTTTTGTGGAATAGTATCCTTTTTCTCTATGTGAATACTTGGATATATCAACAGAACCAAAATCTTTAAATTTTTCATATATCCGTTCGAGTACGTCTAATTCATCTTCGGATAAAACTCCTATCGGCATATTGCATTCCGGTACAACCTGATGTTTCTCGTATCCGTTGTCATAAACCACTTCAATATGTGCGATATGATCAGCAGACATTTTTCCAAAGAGCATATCAAAATTTTCAGGAACTGGTCCATATGGTAAGTGAGCATACTTTAATCCAGACATCGAAATTCCGTTCTCTTTATAGAAAATCATATCCGAATAATTAAGGAGCTTCATAAGTTTTGTCTTCAACAGCTCAGAGCTTCTATGTGCAAAAAATAAAACCATAGCACATAATTTTTCATAATCGAATCCTTTGAATCCATTCTCTTCGCTAGGGATTCTTGAAAAAAAACGATTCAAAGAATCTTTTACCTGTGAGATATTCTGTATCTTGCTCAAGTTTTTCAATAGTATCGAGTAATTTTGCCTTCTGCCATTCATCAATAGCAATCTCATTCTCTGTCAAATATGTTCTCATATTTTCAGGCTCTCTTAAAAATAGTAAAAGGCTATTATGAGCCTTATCTTGTACTGATCCATTTTCATATCTGCAGATAGTCTTATCACCCCAATTCAATAACTTGGCAAAACTTCTCTGGCTAAGACCATATTGCTCCCTTATTTTTTTTATTTCTTCTGGGAGAAGAAGCTTATGTCTTCTGCGATATTCATTGTATGCATTAACAAGCGTTTCAGAATCCAGTTCCTCGCAGAATAATTCCTCTCCGCATTCAGTACACACCAGAATCTGAGCTTCGACTGTAATTTCTTCACTGCATACCTTAAGTGTTTCTGGTCTGGTAATAATTTTGGTTTCAACCTCTTTTCCACATGTGTCACAATATTCCATCATCACATTCACCTCCGCTTACCTAACTATAGTCATCCTCATGGAAACTTAGGCATTTGAGGACATCCTCTCCATTTCGATTTTGGATTTTAAGTTTAACATAGAATTGTTCACCATCTACATCTTTCTTAAACTCCCATATATCTCCCGGCTGTGCCAGATCAAAATCTTGTTTTGGCCCCTTATAATAATCTCCGACTACCAGCCCTATAATTTCACTTTTAGCATCAGCAAGTGTCATTCCATGATCGGCAAGTGCTTGCATATTTTTCCCTCGCGGAATAAATACATATTTCCCTGCAGCCATCAAATTCTTCGCTTTTGCAAGAGATGCTGATATATCGGACGAACTAGCTAGATTTGTGCTCACTTAGTTGCCTCCGTGTACTATATGTTATATCCAAATCGCGCTTATTGTCAACAAAAATGCGGTCATATGACCGCATTTGCTAGCAATAAGCCCCATTTCCGCATTCTTTGCAAACTGTCCCAGAAAGTCTACTGCTATAATAGACATATATGATGTTCGGCCAATGAGGATCGAACTCTCCGTCCCAGAAGGCAACAGGAATGGCTTCGTGTCTAGGAATATTAAGTGTAAAACGTGAATCTACAACCTGAATTTTGAGCGTGCTTTCCCCTTGGGAAAAAATGTTTTTTAAAGTTTACCTAGCATGGTTGGAAGTTTGAAGAAAATCCCCAGTGATTTCTCACTGGGGATTTAATGTTAAAACGCAGATAATCAAATATGCTGCATTCTGATGAAGTGGGAAGAGGACACGCAACTTTGAAAGTCGTTAAATATATCTGCAGTTTCAACGGAGGGCTTATTGGATAATATTTATCCGAATATGCCGATAGCACTCAGAATAATTACGAGCGTTAAACTAACAGCAGCGGATAATAACATAACCCAGAACATTTTTCTCTTAATTGCGTCTGGAGTAAATGATAATACCATGGCACCGCCGGTAGAGAATGGTGCACATCCGGTTGAAAGAGCACCGATAATTGCAGCACTAAATACGGAGCAGGCAGATACACCTGTTGCAACTGTGCTAGCGCAAACTGGTATATACAGCGGCAATACTACGCCAATAGAATCAGAGAACAGAGATGTAAGACCTGCAAGAAGACCCATTAGCGGTGGAATTGCTTCTGAACTTACATTATCTGTAACTGCACCAGCAATCAGTTCTGTTCCGCCGTTTTTGGTCAGTATGGTAAGAAGAATAGAAAAGCCACTTACAAGTAAGATAATTGACCAAGGAATTCTGGTTGTTATCACTTTTCTCTGATCAGCAACCTTCAAAATAACACATATTGCACCTGCTATGATATATACCCAGCCAACGTCTAACGCACTGGAAATGATGGTGATCTGGAAAACACCCACAACAACAAAGAATAAAATGGTAATGAACATGATAATAAGCACTTGCTTTTGAGGCTTGGTGAGTTTATCAGGCTTTTGAGAGATAACCATCTTATGTTCGTCATCAACTTTTAATCCCCAACAACGGAATACGATGTACCAGACAGCAAATATTATCACGCTCAGCAACAGATTGTTAAGGTACATACGTGATACGACAGATGCAGCCTGTTCTCCAATAATGGCTGTTAGCATTCCGTTTGCAACAATTCCGGCACTGCCCAACGGCGAAAGAATACCAGCTGTATTTCCTGCTCCAAAAATAAGGAAAAGTGCAACAGGTGATCTGTTTGTATACATACAGATACCGGCAACAATAGGTAGCATAAGGGCATTAATACCCATTGGGTTAACGCCAATATAACCCAGACCAGCTGTCATAATAAAAATTGCAAATGGCATTAGCCAAAATTTATCCTGTAAAACGTACATGATTCGTTTCGCTAGTGCTTCTATAGCACCGGTTTCAGAAACGAAGCCGTAGAAAAATGTAATGGCAATAATCTGTATTATTATTCCGGCAGGCCAATAAGTATATAGCTCACGAGGCTTTACGCCCAGCATGTATCCGCCGATAATGCATGCAAATACTAAAGCAATAAGACCCATATTTATTTTAAATACTGATCCTAAAACAATTGCAGCAACAACCGCGATAAGAACAACTAGAAGAATTGTCGAGGCTGACATTTTTTCTCCTCCTTTAAAAAATTAATTTTCTTATTAGAATCCCCCATAAAAGACATTTGATAAGTTGTCTTTGAATTTTTAACTTCTTGAATGTCTTGAAAAAATTATTTATTTGGATGACTGTTTTCAAACAGTTCACTGTAATGTTTTTTAGTCTCCAGAATTTCTGGCATAAGATCCTTGGCGGATGAACCAATATTCTTCATATCATCAAGGTGTTTGAATTTGCCGCCCATCAGAGCATGCGAAACAGCTATTTCCTCTTCTGAAAAGTCAATGTCTACATGTCCTTCGGTATTGATGTTTAGTTTTCCGGTGATACCACACATACCGCAGCTTGCCATGGCTGTTTTACTGTCAATACTGAATACATTACCATGACAGACTGGGCACAAACCAGACATTCCTATATAAGGCATTATTTCAGGCATATTCTTGAGACAAGAATACATATGAGCACCAGATCTCTTTAAACGTTCAACTGTATCCGCGTGCAGCAATACCTGTCGATCCCATGGGATTAACATTTGATCTATGATTTCCATATTTAAAGGAATAGCAAAATGTGTCATTACAGGCATCATTGTCTGGTTCCAGTCACTGCCGCCATGGGCGATAAATGAAACAACACGCCTCTTCCATGTACGGCTATCTGGCATTTCTGAAATGCCTTTAGCCTCCCTGATCTTCTTGGAAACGGTCCGCAGTGCGGCATCCATTCCAGGACCGCATCTGTCACAGAGGTCTTTGAAATAACCAGGAACTGTTTTTTCGAAAATCGGCAGGGAAACAACGATTCCGTCGGCATCTAGGATTTGCTCGGATAACCATTGAAAATCATCTTTTTTTACGCATTCGCCGATACCTTTTGCACTAAGCAAACCGTCAACGCACGCATTGCATCCAGTACAAGATCCTATGTTAAGATCAAGTAGCCTTACGGCGGTGACTGTGACATCATCGCCGCCAAGTTCTTTTGCTCCCTGTAAAACTAATTTAGCCATTGCCTCTGATGAACTTTTTTTTCGTCCACCGAATATTGCTAAAATTTTCATTTGTTACAAACTCCTTTCAAGCGTCTCTCTCAAGCAATGCTTAAATGTTTTCAGGATAATTTACATTATAAAACCTTTCATAAGTTGGATAGTTTACATTGTATTTTTTTTCTAATTCAGGACCTCCATATACCCAACGGAAATCACCGTCATAATGTTCATATGGTTGTGGTGTCCATGGGAATGGGCTAGGCAGTGCATCTGCACTGTATGGTCTATGATATACAGATGGTTGTGAACCTTCTAATTTTAAGCTTTCACCATCCATTCCAGGAAAGCCTTTTAATGTGTTCTTTGAATCTTTATACCAATCCACATAGTAATCATTACGTATCTGACGGAACCATTTCATGTGCCAGATTTTCCACTCGCCAGTTTCCGGATTGCGGATAAAGTCCATTCCGTATTTGCCCCAACACCAGAAACATTTAGCTTCAGGAGCCATTACGCCTGCAGGCATAGTTTCGAATCCTGCACTTGACCAGATTACCTTAGCTGTTTTGCAATCTCCTGCTACTTCGATGCAAGGCGTGCATAATGTGTGAAAAAAGATTCCCCCAGCTGCATCATCCGTGGTCTGTGCATCCCAGAATTTCTGAAGTGCCTCAGGTCCGAATATACATCCCCAGTCTGATACCTCGCAAGAAACATCAGGTCTCCACATTGCGAAGCATTCTGTTGACATTGAATCGAATTCAGTGCTTATATGAACAGTCTCATAATGCGCCATGCAATTCTGAATGGCAGTCACCGCCTTGATTCGTTCCATCTGTAATTCCATTTCGGTCATGTCTTCTAATTTTTTCATAAATAACCTCCTCAAATATTTTCTCTAAATATAAAGTAAGGTAATAAAAAAAAGAAATATTTAAATATAATATGCATATAAGTAATAGATTATAAGCAAATGAGCTTTAATAGGAAAATCCACTAAATAGTTGTTGACTGCATTTATTGTTAATAATGACGCGGATTTACATTTGTTTAAGCATATGCTATATAATCGAACACAGGGGAAAGGGAAAAGTCGATGAAAGGCAATAGGGGTGATTGTCATGAATCTTTTACAATTGAAATATTTTCAAGTCGTTGCAAAATATGAGAGTTTCATAAAGGCTTCAAGGGAGCTTTTTGTATCTCAGCCAGCACTTAGCCAGACTATAAAAAAACTTGAGGAAGATCTGGGAGTGTCATTATTTGATCGTGTGGGCAAGAAAGTTATATTAAATGCTTACGGAAAGACCTATCTGGAATATGTCAACAAAGCATTTGACATATTGGATGAAGGAAAAAATTATCTGAAAAACATAAGCCGAAAGGGCGATGATGATATCCTGTTTGCAACCAGCATAAAAGTTGAATTTACACGTGATGTTATAGTGAAATATTGGAACGGACATCCTGATGCTAAAATTCATTATGATATTTGCAGTCCGGATATTGCAATCAATAAGTTGTTAAATGGTGAAGTTGATTTTGTTCTGACAAATAGAAAAATCGACTCCCTTGAATTAGAATATCAAGAACAGTCAAAACAGCGTTTATATGCTTTCCTTGGCAATGGACATCCGCTTAGTAATAGGAGAGAAGTATCCTTTTATGAGCTGAAAGATACAACGTTTCTGTTCACAGAACAGACGCAGTCTTCAGAATTAATATATGAGTTGGAGAAGACGTTTGGCTTTAAACCCAATACAGCATTTGCAACAAATGATCCACGTACAATCATGTCACTGATGAATCAGAAACCATATTGTTATCTTGTTAGATCAAATATTATTCATGATGCATCTCTTGATGAAAATAGACCAAATGCCTCATTTCACTTTATAAGGGAAGAAATCTATTCGACCGACTATATTGTGACTCGCAGAAAAAATGATTTTTCACTTAACAAAAAGAAATTCTTGGAATATTTCTGCCAGACCATGGCAGAATATGATCAGGTCACACATCTTGCTGCAGAGAGTTTTATCAATCAGTGGAACTCATAAGCAGTACCATTTGGAGCGTTATTTCAAACCTCCGCTTGAAGGGATGGTTTGAAATAGTGAAAAAATAGTGTAAAAATAATGGAGCACATAGCATCTCTCTGATATAATCATGACGGGAGGTGCTTTTTCTATGATTAAGGTTAATCTGACAAATGAGATTTTGAAATATATAACTGAAATCGAAAGAAACCGGTATATTGTATCAGAGACTCCTTTACCTCAAGCTGTGGCGAGCAGGCTGAGAAAGAATTCAAAGAAGAAAAGTTCATATGCTTCAACAAAAATCGAGGGTAATCCTTTAACTGAAAAGCAAGCAGAAGAAGTTATAGACGATGATGAACGAAAGCATTATCTGAGACCAGAGCAGGAAGTGAGAAATTATTTCCTGGCACTAAATTATCTCGAAGAAAAGGCTGAAAAAAAGGAAAGATTTTCCAAGAAGCTTATCCTGGATGTGCAGAAGTATGTGGAAAAGGGTGCATCAAAGGAAAAAATCGGAATTAGGGGCGCAATGCCGCCGGGAGTATTATTCGCAGTTTATGACTCTCAAAGTGGGAATGCGGATTACATACCCCCGGAATATATTGATATACCAGAGTTGCTGGATGAATTGGTGGATTATGTGAATAATACAGATGACCATCCTCTTATAGTGGCGGCTGTGGTTCACTACCAGCTGGTAACGATTCATCCTTTTGAGGATGGAAATGGTCGGACGGCCAGGCTTCTTTCGGGATATATTTTGGATACGAATGGATTTGGATTTAATGGAATCGGTTCACTGGAAGAATATTTTTCTTATGATATCGGAGAATACTATAATTCTATTCAGATGGATTTGCCTGCGTTATATTATTCAGGAAGAGATAATCCGCCCCATCCGGAAATTTGGATCTGCTACTTCCTGCGAATGGTATTGTTGTATTCTAATAAAGTGTGCGAATTGTCTAAAAGTTCTGGCAGGATGGAACTGGAAGGCAGCTTGTCATATCTCAAAGATAAAGAAAAAGAACTGCTTTTGTTTCTTGTGGAGCACTATAGAAGAGAGTTTACCCCTATTGAAGTAAGCAAGGAATTCAAAGTAACCAACAAGACCATTATTAACCGGCTGGCTGTTCTCGTAAAAACTGGATTTGTGAGACCTAATCTGGCAAACCAACGTGTTCGCTCTTATGAACTTACGGATTTTACAAAACAACATGAAAAAGATATACGAAAGGTGATTTCGTAAATTACTTCTATTATTGTACGGATAGTCGAGGTGCGGTCGTGTTGCTCCAATCGGTGAAGCATTTAACAGTTTAAGGAAGATGCTTCAAGAAGATAATTCTGAAATATTTCTGTCGGGACATGACAGAATATGATCAGGTCACACATCTTGCTGCAGAGAGTTTTATCAATCAGTGGAACTCATAAGCAGTACCGTTTCTCGATTTCACCATCTCAATATAAGCATATGATATGTTGCAATAACCTGCTGCATGAAGTGGGCATCTGTTACCGGCATATGAAGCGTTTCTTTGAGACGGTTTATATGATATACAACATTATTACGGTGCATGAACAATAATCTGGCTGTTTCCACATAGGAGCAGCCTGTTATTATATAAGTGTAGAGGATTGCGATTATATTTGCACGATTTTCAGCAGATTGCTCCACCAGATCCAATATTTCCGGCAGACAGAAATTCTTATAATCCAGCTGTGAGGATGCAATGTAGTATGCATGAAATTCAGCGATGTCGGTATATAAGTATATAGGAACAGGTGCAAGCGCAGAAGGTATATTAAAATGCTTTGCGAATCTGCTGTTAGAAATGAGCTGACCTACATTAATGGCGGCTTCGGCCTGCGTATATGCAGCTGCAGCCTCGGATATTTTATGAAATATGCGGCTGATGCCGCAGACAAGATTCATATTGCGGCACATATTCAGAATATCGTCAAAAAGTTCTGAGATGCTGTTTGACGGACAGCTGATGATAACAATGATATGATGGTCGTATATTAACGGCATTGAATCAGCAAATGTCATATGAATATTGCCGCAGATGATATCGGAAGAGGAGGAAGCCTCTGAAAAATCCAGGCTTAAAATGACAAAGTTTCCGGCATAGCTGATATTCAATGCCTGGCAGCGAGCCTTGACTTCGATATCTGATATTTCATCAGAAAGTATATCAGTGATAAGGCTTTCGTATATACTGCTTGCAGCAATCTTCCTATCCTGAGACAGAGATTGCCTGAGATACGGTACCAGCAAGTGAAGCATAGACAGAATGCTTCCGGTATAATGCTCATTTAGTACCACACAATACAATAATGCAGATATGGAATTCGTTACCTTTATCAGGTAGTGGATTTCGTAATGATCGCAGCTGCTTCTGCTTATTGAGTATGCACAGTCCTTGCTGTAAACGACATATTTTTTATCCGGCGATGTAAAGGAAAAATTGCCGGAAATGTAGCCATCAGCTATCAATTTCTGGTAGATAGGATCAACGGGAATATCATTCTCGGAATGAGCGATCAATTTCATGCTGGGATCTATCAGAATGAGAGGATTTTGGATCATTGTGTGAATGCCGTCTAAAATCCCCTGCACAGAGCCGTTTTTGATTATGGCATCGTTCAGATCATGTTCAAGCATTATAAGGTCGATAATAAATTCCTGCATACGGTTCAGAACAATAGCAAGTTCATCCTTGGTCTTTATATAAATTGAGGCGCCGTCAGCATATTCTTCGTCTTTCTCATAGACGTAAATAAGACAGTAATTACCATCGCGTTCCTGAGCCTTCTTGAAGGTATAAAATCTGGGCATATCATATGAATCAGTAAGATAAACCAAATCTGAGCGGTAGAAGGAGTCACATTCCGGAAGCAAATGAAACGAATTGTATTCTTGTGACAACACAGCGTTATCATTAATTACAAAATTATATTCATTTAATTTCTCAAATAGCATATTTAGCGTAAATATCAAGGGAATTACCTCTGCATGAATTTATTTACCTGATTGTATCATGGATACAATACGTATGACAAATTTAATGCGAAAATTGTATCCCGGATAGAATGAAAATATTGCTGCGACTGATATTATAAGCAGGACAAAATGCTAAACTCGAGATTAGACGTGATGCCAAATGAAATAGCAGCATAGAGCATTTCATGCTGTTTCATGACCTGCACCATAAGAAATATATGGATTGCAGGAAACATTTAACGATGCTTTACAAGGAGAGTAGTATGAAAAGAAGAAAAATTACAGCATTATTGGTAACGTCGGCGGTTGTTTTAACAACGGCCGGATATGCGCAGGCAGCGGCGCCGGCAGTAGATATACAGCCAGTTGGCAGCAATGTTTATTATGGATTATCCAGCTTTACAGGATTTGATGGAATGCCATACGATCCTGCAGTTTATGTAGAAAACGGGGAATTGTCAGATCTTGATACTGATGCGGTATCGGCAATAGAGGAGGGCGAGTATGATGCGGCAGCGATGACTGGAGCTAAAATACAGTCATCAGAGGATGAATTTTCTGCGATAATATTGAACAATTCGGATTATACGATCACAGATTCTGTTATTGATCTTGATTCGACCTCGGATGGAACCAGGGTAAATGATTTCTGTGGATTTGGATCAGCGATATTGAATACAAATGGCGGAACGCTTTATATTGAAAATACAACAATCAATACCACAGGCGTAGCTAAAACAGCTGTATTTTCAGATAACGGCGCTAATACAATAATGAAGAATTGTATCCTGACATCAGCGGGCGGCACACTGTATGATGGATATTATTCCAATGCCAGCCAGAACATGATGGTTGCACCGCCATGGGTATTAGGACTTGATGATACAGTTGCTAATGTACGTACAACGAGCATGATGGGCGCATTCACAACACATACATTTGTAGACTGCCAGGTTAATTCTGCAGGCTGGGGCTCGCTGTCAACAGATGCTGATGCCGGACAGAGCAGCAGTCTGCACCAGCATCTGATAGCGATAAACACCTCATCGAATGTGGAAAATTCAGGATATATTGCTTATGTACAGTCGGATGATATGGCTGAGTTCTACGGCGTAGACTTTTCGGCAGCAACATATGTTGTTATTATGACCGGTGGCGAAGCAACATTTAAGAGTTATACAGGCGGTCAGGAAATAGATATAATCCAGTATAACGAAGAAACTGAAAAGGACAGTCGTTATATATTTGAAGATGATGATTATGCAGAGGCAGGCGGAGTGCCGGTGGCTGACAGCGGCGATGTAATTGCAACTGTAGTTAGCGATCAGGTTGAGGAGGGAACATTTGTTCCGTCCGTTATCAAGTCAGATGCATTTGCATTTATGTTCCACAATAACTTCGCAAACGGATGGAATGTTGTAAATATTCTGGATGGAACAGAAGTATATTCTGAGAATGCCACATTCCTTGTTAAGAAAATAAATGCAGATATTACTGTCGATGATGCAACGGTAGTAAGCAACGACGGCGTACTTCTGCAGATCATAGATAATGATGACGATTATGTAGGACCAGATATGAGCCTTACATGGGGTCTGGACGATGCAGAAATAGGCAGAGTTATCGGAAGTACTAATATTGAAGACAAGATGGCAGGCAATCCTTGTATTTTCCCGACATTTTCTGAGCATCTGGTTGAGCCTGCAGGCTGGTCTTATGAATGGACGGAAGCGGATATGGCAGTTACAGCAGCGTCTCTTAATACAACAGGAGATTCCGGATGGGTTGTAAGACTTAATCTGTCCAATACGGTAATTGACGGCGATGTATGGAACTCATCAGGCTATGTAACCGGAAATGGCGGAACCAGCCTGAATGTTAATTTGGGCGAGAATGCGGAGCTTACAGGTATTATTTCTTCAGGAGCATATAGGCATACACTTCAGAACAATGAGGAATTATATGTAGAAGACAGCAGCATTGATGCAGGCGGATACTATGAGGCGCTGGTTGGCAATGCATATGCCGAGGCAAATGATACGACACCTGATTGGGCAAATGCTAATTATCTGGGACATGTTGAAAATACTCAGTATGCAAATGGTTATAACCCTGTATCAGTAGTTCTTGATGATAATGCAATCTGGACGGTTACAGGAGAGTGTGTTCTTGATGAATTAGTAATAGGTGCGGATGCATCGGTTGCAGCAGCAGACGGAGAACTTGTAATGACAGTTGATGGAGTTGAAACCGAGATAGCTGCGGGACAGCAGTATGAAGGTGATATCGTAATTACTCTTAAATAAATGAAAACTCTAATCCCCCCAGCTATGCTGGGGGGAGAAGGGAGTAGTTAGAGGTTCTTCTATGATGTTTTGAAGCCATATTATTTTGCCGAATACGAATAATTTTATGATAAAAGTTCTGGTAGGATGGAACTGGAAGGCAGCTTGTCATATCTCAAAGATAGAGAAAAAGAGCTGCTTCGATAAATTGCAAGCGATTTTTGGCGTTTGCTTGAATATCGATTGAATTTATGTGAAAAATCAATCGGCGAAGATACTGCCGCCTAACTTCCTTTTTCAGCGTAAAAAATGTAATCAATCCCCAAAAATTCGTTGTAATTTTTGTAATTGTGTGCTGGAGTTTTTGATGGCAACTGATAAGGAACGTTTTGCACGGCTTCTTGACAAACAGGACTTTCAGATGATCGCAAGCTTTAGACAAACATACATTGATGTTTTGAAGCCATATTATTTTGCCGAATACGAATAATTTTATGATAAAAAAAGACCTCTTGACTATTCAAGAGGTCTTTTGACAGGGATACCAGGATTCGAACCTGGAAATGACGGAGTCAGAGTCCGTTGCC